>NZ_JAYWTM010000004.1:0-584122 GCF_036016195.1 Brenneria populi
CACGTGTGCGTTTTCGCCTCACTGCAACTATGGGAATGGATGGGGATATTGAGGAAAACTTAGTATATGTTTTGGATGTCAATCCTGATAGTTCACCTCAAACCACAGCTCAAGTAACAAGGGCAGAGCGTAATAATATCCAAATTCACTATTTGCCAGCCAGACGAGATCCTGCAGACCATATTGCTTACGGTGCTAACGCATTACTCGGACGTTTACTTCGTGCAGTACGTTGGGATGATGAGCGTACAGCGATTAAGGAATTAACCAAGCAGATAAGCGAGAGCCTAGCAGCTAACCCCTCCATCAATGCTTTCAGTGAAAGTTTGAAATTAACCTGGGCAACACTACACAAAGGCAAATTTTTCTCTGATCCTAAAATTACATTTGTGGCTTCGGAAATTGAAGCATTACTACGACATTTATCGGTCTCATTTACTCCCGGCCATGATGGCTCGCTTGTCGATTTTTCTCGGTTGAGCGATGGTCAAAAATCGATGCTTTACCTTTCTCTTGTTCTGTCATCTCAAGCGATCGGTAGAGCTGTGCTCGCAGAGGAAGATGTTACATTTGATCCCGACAAGTTACGCCCTCCGATTTTTACGCTGGTCGCAGTAGAAGAACCGGAGAATAGCCTTTCCCCCCATTACTTGGGACGTATTGTCAGTGCCTTGAATACCATGGCAAAGAATATTGATGCGCAAGCCTTAATTGCTACTCATGCACCATCAATGTTGCGAAGAGTTGATCCTAAGTTTATACGTTACCTAAGACTTACTGAGGAAAGAAAAACACGAGTTGCGTGTATCAAATTGCCACCTAAAGCAGATGAAGCACATAAATTTGTGAGAGAGGCTGTACAAGCATTCCCTGAGATTTATTTCTCACGCTTGGTTGTTCTTGGCGAAGGAGATAGTGAAGAAATAGTACTGCCGCGTTTGCTCCAGGTTAAAGGTACTCCTGTTGATGAATCAGCTATTACAGTAGCACCATTAGGTGGTAGGCACGTAAATCATTTCTGGCGGTTGCTTTCCGCACTGCAGATTCCTTATCTGACTTTGCTTGATCTGGATGTAGCTCGGTACGGTGCAGGATGGGGGCGAATTAAATACGTTAACGATCAGCTTGCTGCATTTGAGCCGGAGAAAATACTCCCTTCAGAATGGAAAATTTCAAGATGGAATGATGAAGCTACACCAGTAAGAACTCACCATTTTTTTAATAAAGGCACACAAGACATTTTTGAAGAACTTGAAAACAGATCTGTGTTTTTTTCCTTTCCCATGGATTTGGACTTTTCCATGTTGCTAGCTTATCCCGAAGCTTATGGAGTTGAAGAAGATGAGCCGGACGAGTCAACAATAAAAGCAGTCCTAGGCAAAAACTATAACAATGTTTCTCAATATAGTGCAGATGAACAGAGCTTGTTCGCTACTTACCATCAACGTTTTAAATTAGGTAGTAAGCCAGCCGCACACATTGATGCTTTAGCGAAACTAAGCGACAGAGAATTAATTGCGAATATTCCAGAATCGCTGAATAGATTAGTTGATGCCGTTATTGCCAAACTTGGAGAATTACCTGAATGATTCCTATTGAAGCATGGCAACCCGCCGATGGATTAACACTGGAACCGAATGCAAAACGAGCAGCAAAAGCCCGTAACCGTTGTTTAGCTCTTACCGCGGGTCCTGGCGCTGGTAAAACTGAAATGCTAGCACAGCGGGCAGATTTCCTATTACGGACAGGTACATGTCGGTATCCGAAGCGGATTCTCGCTATCTCCTTCAAGGTTGATGCAAGTAGAAATTTAAAAGATCGCGTCGAACGGCGCTGTGGTGCAGATCTTGCCTCCCGTTTCGACAGCTATACTTTCCATGCATTTGCCAAGCGAATAATCGATCGTTTTAGACCAGTCCTTAAAGGAAGAGATGCATTGGATTCCGGCTATACGATCGTTGAAAAGAAAATCGGTACATCTAGCACCCAAATAGAGTTTAGTGATCTTGTTCCATTGGCTATCAAGATATTGCAAAACTCAAGTATTGCCCGTAATGCAATTCGTCAGGCTTACAGCGATATTTTTCTTGATGAGTTTCAGGATTGTACAAATTTGCAGTATGAATTAGTTAAGCTTGCTTTTCTAGGGACTAAAATCCGCCTCACCGCTGTAGGCGATACTAAGCAAAAAATCATGGGTTGGGCGGGAGCGATGGATGGGATTTTTCAAACATTTACTAATGATTTTAATGCAGTACCACTAAACATGTACCGTAATTTCCGATCAAAACCGCAATTACTAAAAGTTCAGAACGAAATAATTCGGGAGCTTGATCCGACCTCTGCCATGCCAGATGAACAACTGAATGGTGACGAAGGTGAGATTCATGCCGAGAGTTTCGAAAGCAGCCAAGAAGAAGCCATTTATTTAGCGAATATTATTAATAACTGGATCAATAAAGAACAATTACCACCAGCCGAGATTGCTGTCTTAGTTTCTAAACAATTAGATCTATATGCTGACCATTTAATGATGGAGCTGGAATTACGTGGTATCCCATATCGAAATGAACAGCAAATGCAGGATATTACTGTCGAGCCCGCTGCACGATTAATCGTAGATTATCTTTCATGCCTCTATGGAAAGCGTGAACCTAAGGCTTGGATCCGTTTGATGAATCAGTTGATTCCTTTTGCCGATGAAGAAGTACAGTCCAGTGCGCGAAAGGACCTTGATCGTTTGTTAAAAAAACAGCGCAAAGAAGCAGCTAGTGCTGAACAGCTTGATTCACCTTTTTCTTGTTGGTGGAAGTTTGTGAAGGCGTTTTTAAAGCATATTGGCTCTGATACGATCGTAGCCTTATCACCTGATTACGAATCCCACAAACGTCTACAGCAAGTTTTTCGTGATACCAAAGCACGGATTGAAGAGTTGCTTAAAATTGAATCAGATTTGCCGCAAGCGCTCGGGCGATTTACGGATGACCAAGCAGTTCGGATTCTGACCATTCACAAAAGCAAAGGACTAGAGTTCGATTCTGTAATTATAATGGCAGTTGAAAACGAGATTTTCTTTGGTGACCAAGATGAGAATCGATGTGCATTTTTCGTTGGTGTTTCACGTGCGAAAAGACGATTGATATTAACGCATGCAGACGAGCGACAACGTCCTGCTAACGCCAAACGTTGGGATGTTCACAGGACCGCTCAATCTGAGTATTTTAGTTATGTTACACCGTTTATAACAACAGCAATAAAGTGAAGAATTCATATGCCACATTGATTAATTTCATAATATTTCTCGTGTTGTTAAACTCGCAGTTGCCATTCGATTTGCTTTCGAGCGGTTGAAATAATTTGATTGAATAACATAACGCTCACCTCAGGTTCTCGATTATTAACAGGAAAGTCAGGAGAACGACTCCCACCAACAAGCAAAACCTTCACAGGTAAATCCACATATTTTAACAGTTCATGTCTATAGGCTATAGCTTGAATATAGTCTCCGTGGTTAAGTGCATGATCTGGGCGCTTGAATTCAATAAGCAAGTATTGACCACTCAAATTTTCATTCAAGAGCAAATCTGGACGATTGTTGGCTTTATCTCCAATATATGATTTGCCTACTAGATCCTCTATTTGACGGCGCAAAGTAACATTCGAGCTAAAAAGAGAATATTCAGCACCAAATATCCAAAGATTCTTCTCTAGAGCTTTATGCATTATTGATTCAGTAGTTGATTTATCGCGTACAATCGAATCTAACTGATCAAGAAAAATTCTACGACCTTCTGCTTGTTGAACAAGAAAGGCCATGTCAGCAAGACCAAAATCGTTTAAACGCTCAGCTATACCCGCAACATCCGAGGGCATAGCTTCTCCAATATGCTCCAACAATATGCGATAGTCAGAACTCTCCATTGATTCAAGCAACACATTTACAACTAACTCAACTTTGCTTTCCGGTTCTCCATAATATTTGTCAAGAATCTTTTTGATTGCCCGATCTGCAAAGGCACGCTTATATTCGGGAAGAGAAGATAATCTGGTAAGTAGTGATCTTTTTAAACGTGCTTGTGCTAATTGTATTTCACGGCGATACTGCTGCTCATAGGCCATTCGCAAAATTGGTTGAACATAGCTTTCGACCGCTTGTAAAAGCTCACTATTTTCAACCGTTGCATCCCACCCTGCAGTGATATGATCACGTAGCCCATCAGCTTCAATTTCACCATAAAGTTTGCGCAGTAGTTTCGATGGGAAATCCTCTGACTGATCCAGACCAAAGAATCTTGGTCGTCCAACAGACTTTCCATCGACACGTAGTGTCACACCCGGCTGACGTAATCCAGCTTTAGCATCACTGATAGTAAAACGCAGTCTAACACTACCAACATTTGCGAGTTCAGTCTCAAATTCTGCGTAATTACCCGATACATCATCAACATCTAGGCATTTTTCATTAACATTGATGGAAAAATCGTCTTGACGTCCGTAATCCTGTAGGAGGATTTGACGTAGTTTATTAGCATCAGGAAAACTTAGGCCCTGATGCAGTTCACTCAGGGTAATCGTTGTTCCATGCTGGTTTACATCACATGAATCACTGTGCAAGTCGATATTTAGCCTCTCAATATCATCTACCTGCGAAAGCTCGTCCAAACGCAATATAAAGCGGCACACACGTCCACGAGCTCGGGTTTCAAGAGTCATGACTGATGCAGCCATCAAACCAGCAAACTTACCTATACCCTTTCGCCCTTTAACCAATCGATTTTTTAAGGCGGTTCGTTCGCCGCGATGTGAACGTCGGTCAGTTGCAATGAATAAATAATGTCGCCTCAATTCCTCTTCAGTCATGCCAGTGCCATTGTCTTTAATGACAATGGGGTCACCACTGAGTGGCTTAGGGAGCAGGATAGTGACACCTTCTGCATCTGCATCCCATGCATTGTCTACAAGCTCCTTCAATGCACGTTCAGAGGACGGATATTCCTGACTTAATAAAGTGGCAATACGAGAATCAACCTGAAATCTCAAATGAGACTTACTCATATCAAAACCTCTCTGACCGATAGTAACTAAAACCTGAATACTACATTTCCTTTACAACTCGCGTTTACTTTGCTTATGACAATTATGAAAACACATTCGACTCACCATAAACCTTTAGAAATTTTTATAAAAATCATAGAATTAAAAGTTAAATCTAAATTTAAGATATGAACTGCGTAATGTGTGAAACATAAGACAGTTTGCACATTAATGCTTATAACATAACCGCGTGCAACATGCCGATAGAAACGAGAGCAGCCATGACGAGACTGGCAAAAGATGAGCAAAAAACTTGGGATATGAGTTGGTTAGTTATTTTCGATAGCCATGAAGTCTTCTATAACAGAACCCGACAGCACAACTTCCTAGGAACCAGCTTTGTAAGTTGGCAAGATCGTGACAGGGATCAAATCTATGCTTTAAATTGTCATCTCTTGGCATTGAAAATAAGTCTATTAGTCCACATAGAAAAGACGGGTATCTGCCCTGATTGAAAATGAGAATAAAATGGCTGAACAATTTGAATTAATTCCTCGGGTTGAAGAAGGGTCGATTATTCCTCAACGCATGAGCGATGGCTACATTAACGCAACAGCCCTATGCCAATCTGTCGGTAAGACGTTCTCAGGCTACAAATCAAGCAAACTAGCCTCTGACTTTATTGCTGAAATGACGAAGCAAACTGGGCTATCTGAAGCACAGTTAATTCACTCTATAGTAGGAGGTAACCCGAAGCTACAGGGCACTTGGGTACACCCCCAGTTAGCTATTAATTTAGCTCAATGGCTTTCACCGAAATTCGCAGTAAAAGTAGCCCAATGGGTTTATGAATGGTCTCAGGGGCAAGTTAAATTTGCCACTCCCTCACACCTTCAACGATACACTCGTAACAGACATAAAATTCCTCACACTCATTTTTCGATGCTAAACGAGATCACCCTGAGTTTGATCGCCCCTCTCGAAATTGCGGGCTACACTCTTCCAGATAACATGATTCCCGATATATCAGAGGGGAGAATGTTCTGCGCTTGGCTAAGAAAGCACCGAGGTATCGAGCCAAATACCTTTGATACCTACAAACACGAGTACATGGATGGACGCGTAGTAGATGCGAAACTCTATCCAGTAGAACTCTATGGTGATTTCCGTCGACATTTTCACGAAGTATGGCTACCACAAAAGCCCCTGAATACTTTAAGCAGAGAGATTCTTCGGCTTTAGAATATCTTGAAGTCCTACTGCTCCCTGCCCCTCATTGACAAGGTGGTCGATAAAGAGCCCAAAATTATAGCTATCATGGATCAAATATGGTGGTCATTTTGGTGGTCTTGACAGAAATGGAATTCAGGTTTAGCTTACTAATTAGCCAGTTACTGGCAAAGGCGATCCCAGTCAGAGGAGCCATTTACTTGTTTTCATGCATCCTTGCGAATCCCTATTTGTACATTGATTCAACAAGTTAGCATGAAAAACCTTCCTGATGCGTTTCTAGTTTTCCCTCCGCATCGGGAAAAAATGGTGGTCAGATTTGGGGTCAGGTTGGTTCGATAATGGAGTGACCCCCAAATGCCTCTTACCACGCGAAAATCCGTAGTCTCAAGCCTTCTGATAAACCCTTTAAAATCTCCGATTCCCACGGCCTGTGTCTTTTGGTCAAACCGGGCGGCTCCCGCCACTGCTATCTCAAGTACCGTATTAACGGTAAAGAATCCCGCATTGCACTGCGTGCCTATCCTGCCATCTCCCTGTCTGACGCCCCGTCAACAACGAGAAGGTATCCGCAAGATGCTGGCGCTGAACAGCAACCCGACGGCAAACCTTGACGGCATGACGACACCGCCCGTCAGCAGCGGCCACTCCCCAGCGTTAAAGGCAATCCCCCGCATGTGTGCCGCAAAGTTGAACCCAACCTTGCCCATGTACCCGACGTCCTTTCACCTGCGGATGCGCCATAAAACGACGCGCGCAGTCGGCAATGGAATTCACCGCCCATTTTTGCTCCCCGGCCTCATCAATGAATGTCGCCTGCGCTCCGTCGGCATTAATGTGCAACCGTACCTGGCATCCTTTGCTAAATACCAACAGGGTTGACGCTCATAGACATAACACTCTTCTTCTGCGAACTGGCGTAAGACGCCAGAAATCGCCGGCAGCCATTGTTCCTCTGGTAACGCCTGGTGTAAAAATTCACTGATTTTCATCCCTTACCTCTCTGTGTTATTCCCGGATCAATCAATTGCGCTTGTCATCAGTTCTCTTGCCGAATGCAGCCGAATATAAGCAACCCACGCCGCCAGCAACGTGAATACCCCGGCAAACAGGAAGCAGGCCGCATAGCCAAAATGTTGGGCAACAACGCCGCCGACAACACCTGCCAGAATGGCGATTGCCGCGTCAGTACACTGAAAGAGGGTGAAGTCGACACCGGCCTGCAAAGGCGATGAAAGCGACATCAGCGTGGCATAAAGACAGACCAGCGCGCAGGCCAGCGAAATGGACTGGACAATGACCAGACACTGGAGAATCGGCAGCAGCAGATGACCCGGCGCCATCATCAGCGTTACCACTACCGCCAGCAGCGCGATCCCCTGGGCGCCATAAGCCGTCAACAGCGCTCTGCCGGGTGAGGTGTATTTCATCAGCAATCCGCCGGCCAGCGTTCCTGTTATGCCCGCCGCAATATTGCCGCCGCTGAACAGCGCGCCCAGCGCTGACATGCTTAACCCATGATCCAACAACAGCGGCGCCAGAAGAGGCAGCACAAACCGCATGCCTGAATTCAGCATCAATACCAGCAGTAAGCCCAGGCGCGCCTGTTTCCTCCTTAGCGCATAACCTAACGCCGGAATATGCGGGATAGTCGCTGTTCGCGTCGGCTCCGTAATGCGCCACAGCGGGAATGACAGCGCCATAATCAGCATCGCCATCATCAGCATGGCGACAGGCCAGCCGGATGCTGCCGACAGCATCAGGAACACCCCGCCGCCGCACATCATTCCCAGATAGCTGCCGCCGACCTGCACGCTGTTTCCCCAGCCGTAGCCCGCACGGGTCAGTTGATCGACGCAAAAGCTGTCGCTGGCGATATCAATGGTGGAGGCGACCGTGCCCGCCACCATGAACAGAACAAATAACGCGACGATTTGCGTATCGGGAAATCCCCCTTCTCGCCCGAACCAGCCAATCGCGGCGACAATCGTCAGGATCGCCGCTAACGCGACCTGACCACGCAGGATTAACATGCGGGAACGGCGCTCCGGGCTACCGGGCGGAAGCCGCCAGCGCTCGATCCACGGCGCCCAAATAAACTTCAGCGCCCAGGGCAGCATGAACAGAGTTGTCGCACCGGCAAGCGCCAGCGATCCGCCAGCAGCGCGCACCAGCGCGGGTAAGGACTGCATAGACAACGCCGATACCAGGCTCTGCGTCACATAGACGCCGGCAATGGCAAAAATCACCCGCCCGGTCGTCAACGTCAGCGGTTTCACATTCGACTGAACATCACTCATGTACCCACTCCTCAGACGCAGAAACCCCTTCGTCGCGCCACGCGCGCGCGGCCATTTGCGCCTGCCACAGCGCCTGATAACGTCCATAACGGGAGAGCAATTGCGCATGAGTGCCCTGCTCAATCACCTGTCCATCCTCCATCACCAGGATGTTTCCGGCCCCGGCGATGGTGGATAAACGGTGGGCGATGATAATCACCGTCCGATTGTGAACCAGATTATCGATCGCTTTTTGCACCGCCAGCTCGCTTTCAATATCCAGCGCGGCGGTCGGTTCATCGAGAATGACGACCGGCGCGTTTTTCAATAACGCTCTGGCAATAGAAATCCGCTGACGCTCGCCGCCCGATAGCTGGCCGCCCATCTCCCCCATTGGCGTCAGCCAGCCTTGCGGAAGACGGGAAATAAACTCAAGGCACTGCGCCGCTCGGGCGGCCTCTTCCACCTCCTGCCGCGTCGCCTGTGGGCGCGCGATACGAATATTCGCCAGCAGCGTGTCATCAAACAGCCAGACATCCTGGAAAACAACAGAAATCAGGCTATTGAGCTGTTCCGGCGTCAGGCGGCGAATATCGACGTCGCCAATAGAAATCTGCCCTTGCTGCGGATCGGCATAGCGCATTAACAGTTTGGTGACCGTGGTTTTACCTGCGCCGGAGGCGCCCACCAGCGCGCTCATACTGGCTGCCGGGAACGTCAAAGAAACATTATTAAGCACGTAGCCATCGCCTTCTTCGTAGCGATAGCTGACGTTGTTAAAGCGGATATCGTAACGTTCCGGCATCTCGCTTTTCTCTGCGACGGGAAGCGGAGCTACCGCCATAAACTGCTCAATACGTTGCAGGGCGCCGGCGATCAGCTCCACAACCGAGGTGTAGCTGATAAACATCGCCATCGGTTCTGCGAAGCGCATAATCATCGCGACGGCGGCAATCAGAAAGGCGAGGTTCAGGGTGCCCGTCGCCACCCAGACGATTCCGGATAACACCACCACCTGCAGGCCCAACTCCACGACGCTGGCGATCAGCATCGTCGCGCCGGCGCCCTGACGGTGAGTGCGGGTCTGTAAGTTTTCCAGCGCATTGAAATGCGCCAGCAGCGCCCGGCTTTTATCGGCATCGCTGCCGCAGGTACGCAATACCATCATCCCCTGAGCAAATTCAACGATATCGCCGCTCAGCCGCTGGTGCGCTTCCCCCAGCGTCTGCATTTGTCGCCGCATCGCCGGGCGGCGCCAGTAATAAAACGGCACCAGCAGAGGGAAGATCAGCAACATCACCAGCCCCAGCCGCCAGTCTATCCACAATGTCGCCAGCGACGCCGTCAGCGGTGTGACAATGGTGAGCAGCAAAATATTGGCTATCGCAATAACATAATTGAGGTTTTCATCCACGCTGCCCAGCAGCAAGGCGTTCATTTCACCCGCTCTGCCGCGCTGGAGCTTCTCCAGCGGCACGCGGCGTAACTGCTCGCCAAGTCGCAGGCGCAGCTCATGGGTGGCCTGCGCCAGATGACCACGGTATTCAAAGCCTAGGCCATACCAGCGTAGCGCCAGCGTCACAATCGCGGCAACGCTGAAGGCCACCGCCCAGTTGAGAAGTTGCGGCGCATCTCCCCGTAACAGCGCATCAATGATCGGATAAAGACAGGCAAAGGCGATCCCCTGCATGAATGCCGCCAGCAACAGCGCCAGCATACTGCGCCGCAGCATCCTGGCCTGACTGCCAACGCTGGAGATAAGCTGGCGCCAGATGACGCGCCAGGCCAGGTTATCCGCAGGATTATTGTCTTTCATTTTCCGCCACCTCTTCCTGTTCTCCCCCCGGCACCCAATGCTGCGCCTGCTGATAGTGTTGCCAGAGCCGTTGATACAGGCCGCCCTGCGCCAACAGTTGCGTATGGTTCCCCATTTCCCTGAGCCGCCCGTCGGAAAACAGCAATATCACATCGGCCTGAGTCACCATTGAGAGACGATGCGCGATCATGATGACCGTCCGGCCGCGCATGGCCGCCGCGAGCGCTTTAATAAGCGCAGCTTCGTTTTCCGGGTCAGCAAACGCCGTCGCCTCATCGAGCACCAGAATGGGGCGATCCTGCAAAAGCGCCCGGGCGATGGTGATGCGCTGCCGCTGACCGCCGGAGAGAAATACCCCGAGTTCCCCGACTCGCGTGTTGTAACCTTCTGGCAACGCGCTAATAAAATCATGGGACTGCGCCACCCTGGCCGCCGCTATTACCGCCTCCAGCGGCGTATCCGGCGCGCCCAGACGGATGTTATTGGCTATGGTGTCGGCAAAAAGGAAGTTGTCCTGAAACACAAACGAGAGTTGCTTCATCAGAGTGTCCGTCTGCATATCGCGCAGATCCACGCCGCCAATACGGATATGGCCTTTGTCCGGATCGGCGTAACGCAGCAGCAAGCGCGCCACGGTGCTTTTTCCGGCGCCGCTTGGCCCGACCAGCGCCACAATTTGCCCGGCAGGCACATGAAAGCTCACCTCCTGCAACGCGGCGCCAGTACGCGCTTGCGGATAATGAAAACTCACCTGCTCAAAGGTAATGCTCGCCTCTTTCGGCTGCTGGTCAGATAGCGGCAGCGATAACTCCGGCATCGCGAGAACCTGATAAATACGCTGAATGCTTAAACGCGTTTGCGCGACCAAGTTATTGAGCATCATCATTGGCATCACGGCTTCGGCCATCCCGCTGCCCAGCAGTAAAACGGCCACCCACGCGATAAAATCGAGACTGCCGTAGTGCAGCAGGCCGTACCCCGACCAGATCAGAACAAATAGGGTCGGGAGAGGATTCAGAATCGAGAATGAAAAACGCGCTGAAAAACCGGCTTTGCGATACCAGGTTTTGAGCACATCGCCCCACTCTTCAAGGGCGCGTTGATAGCGCAAAAAACTGGTGCTGCCGCTATCAAACGTTCTCACCACGGGCATGGCCTGCACGAACTCAATAACCGCCGCGCTAACTTGCTCGCGCGCCTTATGATAACGCTGAGCCATATCTTCCGAACGCTGGCGGGCGAGCACGAGAACAACCGAGCCAAACGCCAGTACCCCCAGCGTCGCGATGGCCAGCCGCCAGTCCAGCCAGAACAAGATAGCGAGGGTCGCCAGCGGCATGATGATCGCGCGGGCATAGAGCGGCGTGCTGTCGGCCACAAAAATATGCAGTGACTTCACGTCATCCAGCATCACTTTCGCCACTGACCCGCTGCCCATTTGCTGTAACGCGTCAGGCGGAAGCTGCAATGCTTTACGGGCTAATCCGCTGCGCAGAATGTTCTCCAGATGAAAAGCCGCATAATGAGAGGTGTTGAACGCCTGCAGGCGCAGGACAAAAGTTAAGACCACGCAGCCGATCACGCCGCCCAGCGGCCAGGCAGGAATAGCGTCAGGCGTCGCCCGAATGTCGCGCAGGCTCCACGCCAGAAAAAGGAGCGCCCCCAGGCTGGTTAATGCCGCCAGTCCCGCCAGCGCCATAGCTAAAATAACCTTCCGGCGAACCGGTGTAATCACCTGCCAGAGAGGAAATCGGGACGGCGATTCAGTATTGGATAATTGGGATGACATGGGATTGACTGAATTTCCTGATGAATTTTTACGGACGCCAAAAACGACAATTCAGGGTGGCGTTCCGAGAATTAATGTGAATAATAACCATTATCAAGAACTCATCTACCCCATTCGGTTCTATTTATACCCTAAATAGTTCGAGTTGCAGGAAGGCGGCAAGCGAGGGAAGCCCCAGAAGCTTACAGAAGTAAGTGACTGGGGTGAGTGAGCGTAGCCAACGCACATGCAACTTGAAATATGACGGGTATATGCCCGCATTGGTCTAAGCCACAGGGAGATAACCAGGTCATGACGGAGTCACCACAAACGCAATCTGAAATCTCTATTCACCAGTTGGTGGTCGGGAAACCCGCAAACGATGGCAATATTCCTGCCCAGTGTGAACTGCTGCGCTGTTCGTTGCAGGAAGGTATGGATATTTTGCTCTGGAGGGGCCATTTTTCGCGGCCTGAGACATTGCAGCTACACGACGATCTGGGCAGGATTAACTTCTCGTGCATCCTGGAAGGCACATCGCGCTTTGCGATCCGGGGACTCAGGCGCCACACCGACTGGGAGCTTGCGTGCAATCGCCATTACATTACCCATACGCCAGACTGCCGCGGTAGCGCCTCCTATTGTGGCCGATTCGAGAGCATTAC
Organism: Brenneria populi; assembly: GCF_036016195.1. Taxonomy (NCBI): domain Bacteria; kingdom Pseudomonadati; phylum Pseudomonadota; class Gammaproteobacteria; order Enterobacterales; family Pectobacteriaceae; genus Brenneria; species Brenneria populi. The sequence continues at coordinate 12,793 of NZ_JAYWTM010000004.1, forward strand.
CCTCTCCTTCAGCCCTGAAACCCTCGCGCTGTGGGTGCCGGATATTAGCGCGGTCATTAAGAATAAGATCGATTCCCACTGCTGTTGCCAGCAGCAGCGTTGTAATGCTGAAACCCACTTAACGGCTCAGGCCTTGCGTCACGCGCTGATGCGCATGCACGGCGGCTTCAGTCATGAACAAAAGCCGTCGACGCTATGGTTGCAGGGGCAAAGTCTGGTCATGCTCAGTCTGGTGCTGGATGAACATCGCGAAGACGCCAGTTGCCCCTCCTGCCACTTCAACCCCATGGAACGTCAGAAACTGCTGCGGGCGAAGGATCTGCTGCTGGCCGATCTGACGCAAGCGCCGGGCGTCGCGGAGCTGGCCAGAGAGTCCGGCCTGAGCGTACTCAAAATTAAGCGGGGTTTCCGCGTTCTGTTCAACAACAGCGTCTATGGCCTGTTTCAGGCTGAGCGAATGCAGGAAGCCAGAAGACGCCTGGCCAACGGCAATACCTCCGTCATGACGGTGGCAGCCGATCTGGGCTATGCCAACGCCAGCCATTTCTCTGCCGCTTTCCAGAAACAGTTTGGCGTAACCCCTTCGACATTTAAACGCGAAATGTAACCGGAACCGGGGTCGCGCCTCCCTAAATTCCTCCCTGACAGCGGCCCGGATACCCCATCCCGGCCTCTGTTTTTTCCGCGCGTGGAAAATTCCTGACCAAATCGAGTTCCTGGACCACTGGCCGCTCACCGCCGTCGGCAAGATAAACAAAAAACGCCTGACGACACTCGCCGTCGACCGTCATCCCGATACCGTTTAATAAACGCGAATCGACCCGAAACAGGTTGAAATAAACCCGTTTCGGGTAGCGTTAGCATTCGAAATGCTTATCATTTTCAATTCATCATTGTCGGTATTTTTGACTTTTCGCCGTTTTAAAGGAACGCACAACAATGAAAATGATACGGCTTTATCCTCTGGCCTTGGGGGGATTATTGCTTCCCGCCATTGCTAATGCCCAGACTTCACAGCAAGACGAAAGCACGCTGGTGGTTACCGCCAGTAAACAATCTTCCCGCTCGGCATCAGCCAACAATGTCTCCTCTACCGCTGTCCGCGCGCCGGCGTTAAGCGATGCCGGCGTCACCGCCAGCGGCAAACTCCCCAGAGTCTTGCCCGGAATCAATATTGAAAACAGCGGCAACATGCTTTTTTCGACGATCTCGCTACGCGGCGTCTCTTCGGCGCAGGATTTCTATAACCCCGCCGTCACCCTGTATGTCGATGGCGTCCCTCAGCTTTCCACCAACACCATCCAGGCGCTTACCGATGTGCAAAGCGTGGAGTTGCTGCGTGGCCCACAGGGAACGTTATATGGCAAAAGCGCTCAGGGCGGGATCATCAACATCGTCACGCAGCAGCCGGACAGCACGCCGCGCGGCTATATTGAAGGCGGCGTCAGCAGCCGCGACAGTTATCGAAGTAAGTTCAACCTGAGCGGCCCCATTCAGGATGGCCTGCTGTACGGCAGCGTCACCCTGTTACGCCAGGTTGACGACGGCGAGATGATTAACCCCGCGACGGGAAGCGATGACTTAGGCGGCACCCGCGCCAGCATAGGGAATGTGAAACTGCGTCTGGCGCCGGACGACCAGCCATGGGAAATGGGCTTTTCCGCCTCACGCGAGTGTACCCGCGCCACTCAGGACACCTATGTGGCATGGAATGATATTAAGGGCCGTAAGCTGTCGATTAGCGATGGTTCACCAGACCCGTACATGCGGCGCTGCACTGACAGCCAGACCCTGAGTGGGAAATACACCACCGATGACTGGGTTTTCAACCTGATCAGCGCCTGGCAGCAGCAGCATTATTCGCGCACATTCCCTTCCGGCTCGTTGATTGCCAGTATGCCAGAGCGCTGGAATCAGGATGTGCAAGAGTTACGCGCCGCAACCCTGGGCGATGCGCGTACCGTTGATATGGTGTTTGGACTGTACCGGCAGAACACCCGCGAGACGTTAAATTCAGCCTACGATATGCCGACAGGGCCCTATTTAAGAAATTCCAGCTATACCAGCGCTGAAACATTAGCCGCATACAGTGACCTGACCTGGCATTTGACCGACCGTTTTGACGTCGGCGGCGGCGTTCGCTTCTCACACGATAAGGCCAGTACGCAATACCACGGCAGCGTGCTCGGTAACTTATTTGGCGACAGCGGTAAAAGCAATGACGATCAGGTGCTTGGGCAGCTATCCGCAGGCTATATGCTGACCGATGACTGGAGAGTGTATACCCGTGTAGCCCAGGGATATAAACCGTCAGGATACAACATCGTGCCTACCGCGGGTCTGGATGCCAAACCGTTTGTCGCAGAGAAATCCATCAACTATGAACTTGGCACCCGCTACGAAACCGCCGATGTCACGCTGCAAGCCGCGACGTTTTATACCCACACCAAAGATATGCAGCTCTACTCCGGGCCTCTCGGAATGCAAACATTAAACAATGCGGGTAAAGCCAACGCCACCGGGGTAGAACTTGAAGCGAAATGGCAGTTTGCGCCAGGGTGGACATGGCATATCAATGGCAATATGATCCGCTCCGAATTCACCAATGACAGTGAGTTGTATCACGGCAACCGGGTGCCGTTCATACCCCGTTATGGAGCGGGAAGTAGTGTGAACGGCGTGATTGATACGCGCTATGGCGCACTGATGCCCCGACTGGCGGTTAATCTGGTCGGGCCGCATTATTTCGATGGCGACAACCAGTTGCGGCAAGGCACCTATGCCACCCTGGACAGCAGCCTGGGCTGGCAGGCGACTGAACGGATGAACATTTCCGTCTATATCGATAACCTGTTCGACCGTCGTTACCGTACCTATGGCTACATGAACGGCAGCAGCGCCGTCGCGCAGGTCAATATGGGGCGCACCGTCGGTATCAATACGCGAATTGATTTCTTTTGATTATTTTAAAAGGGATAGCGAAAGGTATCCCTTTTACGCCATCGGTTAAAACGGTACAACAGCAACTGTCCAATACAACGTTGCCTCGATTATATCGGCGGCAAAGAGTCCCGCCTCGGTTTAGGCGCTTATCCCAATGTTGCGCCGGCGCAGAATATTCCCCCCGCGCAACAGCGCGCGGGCGGCCTATATCCGCAAAGCGAAACCCGGAAAGCTCAAAATAGGTGTGAAACTAAAACCGGTATGCTTACAAAACCAGCTCCGCTGGGCGTGGAATAGCATCGATTGCACCGCAACGCGTACAGGTTAACGCACCAACTTTATTGGCCCAGGCGAAGGCATCTCCCGCGCCCTTCTCGTGGAGATAATGGCAGCCCTTGGTCAATCCAGTTTGGCCGGTTATCAGCACAAGCTCTTCTTCACTCATTTTTATCACATCGGCCATCTCGAGGAACGGCCCACAGCAGCGAATAAATTCTACCTCGTTGCCCCCCACAGACCGCTACGGAAATTCGGGTCAAAGGAAAGCATCCGACCTTCCGCCTTCGCGGCTTTCGCCACTGCGGCGTATGTATGATGCAGCTCGCCATCCAGTAAAGCCGTAGCAGCGCCAAGATGAACAATGCCGCAGTCTTTCAGAAAATCCGCAGGCAGACTTTACCGTGATAAATGACCATCAGCTCCCCGGCAGAAAACAAAGTCACGTTCACCGCCATACTGAATGCCCACAAACGCCAGCGTCGTCGGTGCGTGGGTATCACGTATAATCAAGGAGGTATCCAGCGATTCCTGGGCCAGAGTCTCGATCAGAAAATCACCAAAAGAATCATTCCCTACCTGCGCCGCCAGCTTTGCGCTGCCGCCAAAACGGGAAATTGCCACCGCGACATCCGCCGGAGCGCCACCAGCTTTCTTAAGGAAGTTTTCCCCCTGAACAAGCCCCTAAACGCTGCGATAGGTCGATCCCGACCGGCTCACGTCTCTTAATATCGCGTCGGCGGCAAAGCCTTCCGCCAACGCGCGAGAACGGCGATGATATGGGGGACGGCTACGCCTTCCAGCCGCCGCCAAGCACCTTATAGAGAGTAACATGCTGCGTAATCTCGCTAAGGCGGGTCGATATCTCCGTTTTTTTGGCCTGGAATAGCGAGCGCTGGGCCACAAGCACGTTGAGGTAGCCGTCCACGCCTTCCCGGTAGCGGTTATTGGCAAGATCGTAGTATCGCTGGTTTGCCGCGGTGTCCTGCTGCCGGGCGGCCAGTTCGTGCTGATACGTCGATTGCCCGGCTAAAGCATCGGAAACTTCCTGAAATGCCTGCTGAATGGCTTTTTCATAGTTTGCTATTTCAATGCGCTTCGATACCTGCGCCACGTCCAGATTCGCCTGATTCTTGCCGCCATCGAAAATAGGCACGCTAACGCTCGGAACAAACGACCAGGCGGCCGTTCCCCCCTCAAGCAAATGCCCAAGGCTCTCTGAAGCCGATCCCCCGGAAGCCGTCAGACTGATGGTAGGGAAAAAGGCGGCCCTTGCCGCGCCAATATTGGCATTCGCTGCCTTTAGCGTATGTTCGGCGGCGATAATATCAGGCCGTTTCGTCAACACTTCCGATGATATGCCGCCGGGGAGCGCGGGAAAGCGCCACGCTTTGTTTAGCGTTGCGTTTTCTACAAGGTTCGCCGGCAGCTCGGTGCCCAGCAACAACCGGAGCGCGTTTGCATCCTGCTGCACCTGGCGGGTGTATTGATACACTTCGGCTTCTGCGCTTCTTAATCCCGTTTCCGCCTGGGCGAGATCCTGTTCGTTGCTGATATCCATCTCATAGCGCTGTTTCGTCAGGTCATATGTTTCACGCTGACTTTTTGCCGTGTCGTTTGCCAACTGCAGTAAGTCCTTGTCGGCGCACAGGGTCAAATAGCTGGATACCACCTCGGAGATCAGGCTGATCTGCGTCGCTTGCGCGGTAGCTTCCGTGGAGAGATAATTTTCAAGCGCCTGAGCCTTCAGACTCCGGAGCCTGCCGAAAAAGTCGAGCTCCCAGGAGGTTACGCCGAGATTGGCTTCATACTGCTGATAAGTTACCGGCCCCGAGGACTGGGTTGAATACAGATTGCCGGGCAGATGCGCCGAAGTCTGGCTACCGCTGGCCTCTATCGTCGGCAGCAAAGCGGCTCTCTCGATCCTGTACTGCGCCCGCGCGGATTCGATATTCAAGACGGCGACCTTAAGGTCGCGATTGTTTTTTAGCGACAGCGCCACAAGCTGCTTCAACGTTGCATCAGCAAAAAAGGTTTGCCACGCAATATCCGCCGCTTCAGCGCCTTTACCCCGCTGCGCATCATGATTCCATGCGCCGGAAACAGGCATTGCAGGACGTTCATAACGCGGCTGTAGGTTGCACGCTGTCAAATTGAACAGCACGGGTATTAAAATAAAAAGACGTTTACGCATTTCCCATCCTTTTCGGCGCGGTTTACTGCGGCCCGGAGTCGATTACTCTCAGTCTGATAAATCATATTTCATCACTGATAAGCTGTTTTATACGGCGGTAAAATCCTATTTCCCCACGGAGACATATACCCTAACTAATTCAAGCTGCGGGACAAAAGCGCCAACGCGCATGCAGCTTGAAATATGACGGGTAGAAATGGAGGGCGAGCAAAGCGCATCGTCAGGATAAGGTTGCATTTTCACTCCCCCTTCATCGATAGCGCTATTTAATATCCCGCCAGTGAGTCACTTTCTGCTCCCATATGTAGCGATAGTTATTGATTAAATCACGCGCGGTAAGCTGTTTCCGGCACGTCAGAAAATTAAAATCGCCGGATTTAACATCAAGCAACCCCTCGGCTATACTGGCTTCATTCGTCACCATATCGTTACCACACCATGGTACGGGGGAGTGAGAAAAATCCTGATCGGTATCGCGCGGTATATTCATTGAATCCAGATAAGTAAAAAACTCCTCGCTGTTGACCGGACAATATTCGATATCAATACCCGAGGCATTGCTTACAAGATCGCAGAGTTCGCGTTGAGAGATAGATTGGGAGCCGGTAATATCATATGCCTTCCTGCTTACTCCGGCCCCTAATAATAATGCGGCGCCTGCAAGCGCGCTGTCATCCTTGGCGATAAAGGTCGCTTTCCCCTCGCCGGCGGTCGTATACCACTTATTACCGGACATGAGCGATAGCATTACGGACGTTGTCAGGTAGTTCTCAAGGTAAAGATTATTACGCATAACGTTAAAATCTATTGCGCAATCGCGCAGGTAAAGCTCCGTCGCCGTATGATCCGGCGTCACATATACATGTGCGTAGGCCGGGTTTGTGGCGCCCAGAAAAGAGGTGTATGTAATGTGTTCCACCCCGGCTTTTATTGCGGCATCAATGACATCTTTATGCTGTCGGACCCGTTTTTCTCCGATTAAAACCCCCGAAACCATAAAAAGGCGTTCTCCGCCCGTAAAGGATTTCACCATCTCGACAGGATCGTCATAATTAGCTCGTCTGAGCTCTATGCCTGACGATTCCCAACCGTTACGGACTTCGCTGGCTATTTTTTCGGGCGCCGGGCATGTAAAGATCAACTCTTCCGGGTCCACATTGGCGATCATATTGTTTGCGACCCGCCCGCCCAACTTTCCGTCCACTCCGGTGATAATATATTTCATCTGCGCGCCTCATAATTCAGGTTGAAAAATATGGATTTATGGCTAAAAATCCCCTATTCCATCAATCATTGACATGACCATTGCAATATTACATAAGCCTACCGGCAGTCTGCTTAAGCAATGAATCGGAACACGGCACAAAATAGCTGCACTGGATAAAGTTCGACTGCAAAGACTGTTTATTTCTGTCAGCAAAATAGTAACGTTCGATATCCTGTCCTTTTCGTCTTGTAATATCTAAACCGGGTAAATGGTAGCGATTTACATCCATGATAAATTGCTGAAAACCCTCTTTCGTCCCCGTATAGTTAAACTGGGCATAGCTTCCCTCGGGAATAACAACCGAGCGCAATCTATGCCGCTCTATATATTTACGGACATAGTCCGATGCCGTAATATATTCCACTATTAATCCGGGAGCCTTCGGCCCCGCCGGCACGAAACTACGGATGCCGTAGGCGTAAGAAGGCAGTACCGGATAGTCCCTGAAATGCCTTCTGAAAAAATTCATTCTGACTTCCATATCAAACTGGTTGATATTTTCAAAAACGCACGAAAAATTATGCGGCACGCCGGTAAAAATTTGCTGGGGCAGTGAAATAATATCCGGCGTTGAAACCGGATAAGTTGTTCTCTGGAACGGCGGATAGAGCTGCGAACAGTCCCATTCGCTCTTTTTCCGGTATCTCGCCGGCGTTTGATGAAAATACTCTTTAAAAGAGCGGGTAAACGCCTGTTGCGAGGTGAAACCATACTTCAATGCAATATCCAGGATTTGCGTTCTGGTTATCTGCAATTCCACCGCCGCCGCGGATAATTTCCGTAACCGAATATACCTGTTCAGCGTCACGCCCGTAAGCTCATGGTATAAACGCTGCAGATGCCATTTGGAATATCCTGATTTAGCGGCAACCGTATCCAGGGAGAGTTTTGTCGCAAGCCGAGATTCTATCCATTCGACAAGGTCATAAATAATGTCACGTTGCATTACATACCCCCTGCTTTCCGGCGGCAATATCAAAAATAAGATTTAATGCGGATAAATTATTACGGAACAGCAAACCATCTGACGGCATTAAAATAATGGCTTTTAGGGCGCCGATAAAAACATGAAAAATTAATGCGCTAAGTATCTCAACAGGAATATCCGCTCTTATCTTGCCCTGTATTTTCGCATCTAACAAAATGGAGCCTATCAGCGACATCAGCTTTTCCGCGCTCTTTTTTCCCGAAATATCTTCATCACTCATTGCGTCAGGATATTCATGACGGAAAACAATCATCTCAATAACATTCCGCAGACGCCTGTTTCCCTTTAAGTCCATAAGACCTCTGATTAAACAGTGACGCAATGACGCGACAGGTTCGGTACAGCGCTTTATTGCTTCAATTTCCGCGAAAAGAAAAAGCGGAGTACGTTCAATAACCTGTTTAAGAAGATCATTTTTTTCACGGAAGTGCCAATATATGGCTCCCCTCGTACATCCGGCTTTTGCGGCTATCATCTGTAAAGTGGTACGAGAAACGCCGGTATCGCGAAAACATTGTTCCGCCGCGTCTAATATATGTTCCCGTGTTTCTTCAGCATCTTGCCTGGTTCGTCTTACCATTCGCAGCCTCCCAGGTAAAATCCATGTTTGTGATAAATAGGTTCTAAACTGCATTGGCGCTGTGGGGCGGCGCTATATGGAACGCCGCCCCCTTTTTTACATCACTCTTTTTTCCCCTCAGCGGTCGCTAATTTATTTTTGGATGACCTTTTGCTGAAAAAGCCCGCGACAACAACATAAAACAGAGGAATATAGAAAATGGCCAGTACGGTGGCGGTTATCATGCCGCCCACGACCCCGGTCCCGATGGCGTGTTTGCTTCCCGAACTTGCGCCTGAAGCAATGGCCAGGGGGATGACGCCGACAATAAACGCCAGAGAGGTCATGATGATGGGTCTTAACCGTACGCGCGCCGCCTCAATTGCCGCCTCCGAGATCGACATGCCCTGCTTTTCGTGAAGTTCGCGCGCGAACTCGACGATTAATATGGCGTTCTTTGCCGACAGCCCTATTGTCGTCAATAGCCCGACCTGGAAAAAGACGTCGTTGCCCAGCCCGCGTAAAAGCGTTGCGCCCACCGCGCCGAGAACCCCCAGCGGGATCACCAGTAGTACGGAGAAAGGGATACTCCAGCTTTCATAGAGACCCGCCAGGCAGAGGAAGACGATCACAAGCGACAGCGCGTAAAGGGCCGGCGCCTGCGAGCCGGAAAGCCGCTCTTCAAAGGAAAGCCCCGTCCAGGCGACATTGAAGCCCTGCGGCAATTTCGCCGCGATCTCCTCCACCGCCTTCATCGCATCGCCGGAGCTGTAGCCCGGCGCCGGTTCGCCGAGAAGTTCTACCGCCGGCAGGCCGTTATAGCGCTCCAGCTTCGGAGAACCATAGATCCATTTTCCGCTGGCGAATGACGAGAATGACACCATCTTTCCGTCGCTATTGCGCACATACCACTTATCGAAATCCTCCGGCGAAATACGTGAGCCGGCATCTCCTTGAATATAAACTTTTTTAACCCGTCCGCGGTCGTTGAAGTCATTGACATACGACGAACCCCAGGCAGCGGACATGGTGCTATTGACATCGGACAGACTCAGTTTCAGGGCCTGAACTTTCTCGTCATCGATCAGAATCTGATACTGCGGCTCATCGTTCATGCCGTTGGGACGCACCATCTGCAGGGCGGGATTTTTCGCGGCCATTCCCAGAAACATATTGCGCGCCTGCATTAATTTTTCATGCCCGCCCCCGGTCGTATCCTGAATAAACAGATTAAAGCCAGTGGCGTTCCCTAGCTCCATCACCGCCGGCGGCGCGAAGGCAATCACGGTTCCTTCTTTTATCGTGCTGAAATACCCCATCGATCTGCCGGCCAGTTCAAATACGGAGCCTTTCCTTTCATTCCACGGCTTAAGTCCGACGAATACCATGGCCGAACCCTGACCGCGCCCGGCGAAGTTGAATCCGTTGACGAGCATCGTGGTGGCGACCATATCTTTTTCCTGCTCCAGGAAATATTGCGAAATCTTGGTCAAGACTTTCTGCGTCTGCTCCGCGCTGCTGTTCGGCGGCATCTGCACCTGCACGAAGAGATTTCCCTGATCTTCATCAGGCAGGAATGAGGTCGGTATCTGGGGGAATAGCGCGGCAAGCAGGGCGACGATCGCCAGAAAGAAAAGCATCGCTCTTTTTCTGGCGCCCAACGTACGCTTCACGCCATTGTGATAAAGCGCGGTGCCGCTTTCAAATTTACGGTTGAACCAGGCGAAAAAACCTTTTTTGCCGTCCGCTCCGTGGTGAGACGGCCTCAGAATAGTCGCGCACAGTGACGGGGTAAAAACCAGGGCGACAATGACCGACAGCGCCATCGCAGAAACAATGGTGATGGAAAACTGGCGGTAAATCACCCCGGTGGATCCGCCGAAAAACGCCATTGGAAGGAACACGGCCGACAGCACCAGACCAATCCCCACCAGGGCGCCGGAGATCTGTTCCATCGACTTACGGGTAGCCTCAAGCGGAGAGAGCTTTTCTTCTTCCATCAGACGTTCGACGTTCTCGACCACCACTATCGCATCGTCGACAAGAAGACCTATCGCCAGAACCAGGCCAAACATCGTCAGTATATTGATGGTAAAACCGAACGCGGCCATCACGCCGAAGGTGCCCAGCAAAACGACCGGAATGGCCAGCGTGGGGATAAGCGTCGCCCTCCAGTTTTGCAAAAATACCAGCATCACCACAAAAACCAGGACGATGGCTTCAATCAGCGTATGCACCACCCCCTCAATCGAGGCGCTTATAACCGGTGATGTATCATAGGGATAGATAATCTCAACCCCGTCAGGCAAACCGGGTTTAAGCTCGTCCAGTTTCGCCTTAACCGCTTCGATGGTATCCAGGGCATTAGCGCCTGTCGCCAGACGTAACGCGATCGCCGTACTGGGAAGGTTTTTTCCGTATTTAGACTGTATTGAGAAACTTTCAGACCCCAGGCTCACCCTTGCCACATCTTTGAGTAAAACGCGGGACCCGTCCGGCTGAACCTTAAGGAGTATATTTTCAAACTGCTCAGGCTTTGTGAACCGCGTTTTGCCGATTACCGTCGCGCTAAGCTCAATATTATCCTTGGTGGGCAGGCCGCCCAGCTGGCCGGCGGACACCTGAACGTTTTGCGCCTGAATGGCCGAGCTGACATCCAGCGGGGTGAGTTTGTACCCATTCAGCTTGTTAGGGTCCATCCAGATGCGCATCGCATACTGTGCCCCCATCATGGTGAAGTCGCCGACGCCAGTGATACGGGTTAGCGGATCCTGTATGTTGGAAACCAGATAATCGCCAAGGTCGAAGCTACTCATACGGCCGTCGGTGGAGACCAGCCCGGCAAGCAGCAAAAAGTTTATCTGATATTTCGCTACTCGGATCCCCTGGTTCTGAACCTCATCCGGTATCAGCGGGGTAGCCAGAGACAACTTATTCTGCACCTGAACCTGGGCGATATCAGGGTCCGTGCCTTGATCAAAGGTGACGGTGATGGTGAATGAACCATCAGAATTACTCTCTGACTTCAGGTAGCGCAGGTTATCAAGGCCGTTCAACTGCTGCTCGATAACCTGCACGACGGTATCCTGTACCGTATCGGCCGAGGCGCCGGGATAGGAGCCCGACACGGCAATAGCGGGAGCGGCGATATTCGGGTACTGGTTAATGGGAAGATTCATGATGGAGAGCGCGCCAGCCAGCATGATAATGATGGCCACAACCCATGCGAGTACGGGGCGGTCAATAAAAAAACGAGACATGACGACTCCTTACCGGGACTGAGAAGATTCTGAAGATGAGGACGTCGCCGTTTGCGCAATTTTCACCTCGCTGCCGGGCTGGGCTTTTTGCGTTCCATCAACAATCAAGCGATCCCCGCTTTGCAGGCCGTCGCGTATTAACCATTGATTACCCACCACCCGATCGGTCACCACCGATTTGCGTATCACCTTGTTATCTTTATCGACGACAAGGGCTGACGCCTGTCCGATAGGATCGCGGGTAATGCCTCGTTGCGGGACAAGCAGGGCATTCTCGCGCACGCCTTCCTGTAATTTGGCGCGCACGAACATGCCCGGCAGTAAACGGCCGTCCGGATTGGGGAACTCGGCGCGGATAATTACAGAATCGGTGCTTTCATCTACCGTAACCTCCGAAAGTTTGATGCGTCCCGGATAGGGATACTCCGCGCCGTTGTCCAGCATGAGTTTGACTTCGGCCTGTTGTTCGCCATTCTGTTTCAGGCGGCCCGCGGCGAATTCATCCTGCAATTTCAGCAGCGCCGTCGAAGACTGCGGGATATCCACATAAATGGGGTCGAGCTGTTGAATGGTTGCCAGCGCATCCGTCTGATTGGCGGTAAGAAGCGCGCCCTGAGTCACGGAAGAGCGGCCAATACGGCCGGAAATGGGAGCGGTGATGCTGGTATAGCCCAAATCGATTCGCGCCGAATCCACGTCAGCCTGCGCCTGCAGCCAGGAAGAGCGTGCGTCATCGCGGTCCTGTTGGCTTATGGCCCTTGTTTTCAATAATCTTTCATAACGCTGGGCTAAAAGTTTCGACGATTCCAGGCTCGCTTGCGCTTTTGCCAGCGTCGCCCGGTAAGGCGCCGGGTCTATCTGATATAATACCTGTCCGGCTTCAACTAGCGTTCCTTCATCAAATAAGCGTTTTTGGAGTATGCCGCCGACCTGAGGGCGTATTTCCGCGGTTCTGAATGAGGCGGTACGTCCGGGGAGTTCGGTTGTCAGCGCGACGTTTGATTCGGTTAACGTCACGACCCCGACTTCAGGAATCGAATTTTGAACCGGGCGTTGCGGCTGGTCGCATCCGGTAAGCGCAAGCGTCAACAAGATTGACAGCGCGGGGTATGCGGGACGAAAAAGCACAAACATTGTGAGCGTTCTCTCTTAGATTGAATGTTCATTCTAGTATATTCATACTAAAATAGAACTTGCAAGGGATATTGAAGAGGTAGCAAATGAGCGAGATGCAAAACGAAGAAGTCGGAGCGAAAAGCAAAGAGCGAAGAAAACAAGTGCTTGATGCAGCAGCTAAGTGCTTTCGTGATATGGGATTTCACGGATGCAGCATCGCCAAAATATCGAAAGAAGCCGGCATGAGCCCCGGACATATCTATTATCATTTCGCCAACAAAGAGGCCATCGTGGAAGCCCTGGTAGCGCAACAGGAAAGCACCATGTTTGAACTCATCAACGATTTGGCGGCATCCCCGGCGGATGAAAAACTCGCCGTGACGCTAAAAAGGCAAACCGCACGCATGGTTGAGCTTCATACGTCGCCGAAGTTTATCGGGCTATGGCTGGAAATTGCGGCCGAAGCGCTGCGCAACCCGAATGTATCTAAAGTGCTTCAGTCATCCCATAACACCATTAGCGCGCTTATGCATGAACAAGTGCTCAAAAAAACCGGGAAAAGCGGTGAAAAGGAGATCCGTCAGATACGCACGAGTATGAATATCATCGCCTCTATCTTTAGCGGCTTGTCGCACCATACCGCCATCAAATCACACGATGAAACGAGCGATAAGGAGATGCTTATCGCGATGATCAATGAGGTTATCGATCTCTTTTTCGCTAAATATGAATAAGCGATAGATTTTTTTAACAAAATTCGGCGGCGGCGCAGATAAGGCCCTCGGCTTCGCGGGCTTATGTAAAGACGGCGATAGTCCTCCAGTCCGTATGGGAATGGAGAAGCCGCTTCGCCGCGGCTTTTTTATTCACGCCCCGGCGCGTGAGATTTATAAATTCGCCAGTTGCACAACCATCTTATGAACATCCTCGCGCGATACCGGGATGACCGAGCGATGAAGAATCACGCCTTCAATCAGGGCATCCAGGGCCACGGCGGCCAGCGGAGAAAAGTGCGGCTCAAGGGCTCTTCGGCTGCTTCTCATCCATCCTTCCATAACCGATTTCATCACCGGCGTTCGACATGCGAAACTGTAAAGCTCGTAACTCAGCTGGCTGGTTCTGTCGCCGGAGGTCGTCGTTGCGAACACGATTTCCACGATGGCGCGACACGCCTCTTCCTTGGTATCCGCCTTGCGAATGGTTTCCGTAAAGTTTGCCGAGACGTCCTGCGCCAGGCTTCTGAACGCCTCCAGCAATAGTTCCTGCATATTGGCGAAGTGGTAAGTCAGCGACCCCAGAGGAATACCCGAAATTTCAGCTATTTTTCTGTAGGTTGTGCCGCTGACGCCGTTTAGCGCAATAGAATCCAACGTAGCCTGAAGGATATGCCGTTTACGGTGCGGATCCTGCTGCCAGGTCCTGCGGCGCTCGTTTGTCATGCGTCTCCCCCTTTAAAATCCCTGCGACGATACCACAGCCGTCGAAACCGTACAAAAATATTAATTCATTGACGCGCCGCTAAGCTGCCCTTACGCTTAAAACCGTACCTATGTACGGTTTTAAGACGACATGCCGTTTCAAAAACATGGCGCGAACCGAATCCGCGCTAATCAGCGTTAATGGAGTAAAAATGCGGGAAATGAACGAGTTGACCGGCGTAATCGATGGTTTTTTATATGACGCCAACAATGACGACGCCCTGATTCACCTAAGAAGAAAGGCAAAGAGTTTATGTTTCAAATACAACCAGACGATGCCGGAGAGTGAAGGCGAACGGTTTTCCCTACTCGGGGAACTCCTCGGCAAATGTGGACGCAGCATCGCCGTTGAGCCCCCTTTTTATTGCGACTACGGCACTAATACGTTTATTGGCGATCATTTCTATGCAAATCACAACCTCGTCATTCTGGACGGGGCGCGCGTCACTATAGGAAATAATGTCTTCATCGCGCCGAACGTCGGCATACATACGGCAGGACACCCGCTCGACGTCGGGCGCAGAAATCAAGGTCTGGAATACGCGCTTCCGATCGTCATCGGAAATAACGTATGGATCGGCGCAAGCGCGGTTATTCTGCCCGGCGTCTCCATCGGGGATGGCGCGATGATTGGCGCGGGAAGTGTCGTTACAAAAGATATTCCCGCCAACGTTATCGCCGTCGGCAATCCCTGCAGAGTGCTGCGGGAAATCAGCGACAGGGAAAGCGAACGCCAAAATTTCAGCTAAATGGCTTCCGCGAAGCCGGATTAAAACGCTTTAGAGATGGCTGTCTGGCGCGAATGAGCGCGCCGACCGCGCGGGGACGGCGCCGGTAATGCGCGCTACGCCGCCTGCCCCCGCAAAAACGCCGCCAATACCTGCGCATGGTTGTGCTGTACGTCGCGCGCGGCGTACAGCAGAGTGATCCGCTGCCGGCGCGCTCGCGCCAGCAGCGGCCGCCACGCTTCAGGCTGGGCGGCCAGCTCCTCTCGATAGCGCGCGGAGAACGCCGCGAAATCGAGCTCGCCGTGATGAAACCGCCGGCGCAATTCCGCGCTGGGCGCCAGCGTTTTATTCCACTCATCCATCGCCAGCGACGCCTTCGCCATCCCGCGCGGCCAAAGCCGATCCACCAGCACGCGGTAGCCGTCCTCAGCCTGTGCCGCTTCATACACCCGTTTGCAGTTAAGCATGCCTTTGCCGTTTTATTTTTCGCTACAGATGGCAATAAAGTTTAGTCGATCGCTATTGCGCCGGAAAGTGCGGAACATCCTCCAGAACATGGAACGGTTTTCCGCCCGCAGCGCCCGGCTCAGGATTTTCAGCGTGCCGCCGACGCCTTCGTCGTACAGCAGGCCGCGCGGCGACAGCAGCGTCATCGCGCCGTTGAGCGTCTCCACCCGCGCGAAGCCGCCGTCCTCCATCAGCGCGCGCCAGCCCGCCAACGTCATCGGCTGCGCATTGACGTTGATCGCCCTGCGCATCTGCGCCAGCACCTCCTCGACGCCCTGCGCGCGCGGGAACATGATGTCGTGGGTTAAAAGCCGCCCGCCGGGCTTAAGCACGCGGAAATACTCCGCCACCAGCCGCGACTTCGCCTTATCGGCGTACATGGTCAGCATCGCTTCGTTGATCACCACGTCGAAGCTGGCGTCCGGATAGGGCAAATGCAGCGCGTCCGCCTGGGCGATCGTCACCCGCGACTGCAAACCGCGCGCCGCCACGTTTTGCCGCGCGCGCGCCAGCGCCTCGGCGTCCATGTCCACGCCGGTGATATGACAGCCGTAGCGCTGCGCCACCGCGATGGCGGTGGTGCCCATATTGCACGCGACTTCCAGCACCTCGCTGTCGGCGCCGAGCGCGGCGTGATCCAACAGCCACTCGGTCGCCCGGCGGCCTCCGGGGCGCAGTCGGGTTTTTCCCAAACGCGCCAGAAATTTATGGCCGGCTTCTTTTCCTGTCATGGCGACCCCTCCGTTTACCGCGCGTCCGGTTCGAGCAGCATCACCAGCAGCATGCGCGAGGATTCCAGCGCCTTCAGCGCGTGCGGCACGTTGGCCGGCAGGCGCACCAGCGTCTCGGGGCCGCCCTCCACCGGCTCTCCGCCGACGGTGAAACCGATGCGCCCTTCCAACACCCATACCAGCGCGTCGAACGGCGCCGAATGTTCGCTCAATTCCTGATCGCAATCGAAGGCGAATAGCGTGACGTTGCCGCCCTGGGTTTTCGCCAGCACGCGGCTGGCGATCCCTTGTTCGGTCGGCGTGATAAGATTGTGAATAGGCAGAGCGGTCGCGGCCGGAAGCAAGGATTTGGTCATAATGGCTATCTCCATTAATAGGTTATACATATCGTGCCGGCGGCGCGGGATGAACGCCTTTTAATCTTGCCGCCAATAGATGAGAATGATTGTTATTTCCTGTCGTCACCACATTAGAACACCGCGAGGGCGGAGCAAATGACAAATGTCAAAACGGCCGTGATTGATACGATCCGCCAGCAGCGCTGGCTCAGCCAACTGGACGAACCCGCGCAGCGGCAGATCGCCGAACTTTGCCAGCGGACCGTTTTTCGTCAGGGAGAGATGCTGTTTCACGAAGGGGATGCGATGAGCCACTGTTTTCTGCTGGAACAGGGCAGCCTGGAGATCTACCGCAATACCTGGCAGGGCGAGGAGAAAGTGTTTAACGTGCTGGGCACCGGTCAACTGGTGGCGCTGGCGGCGGTGTTTATGGATCACGGCCGCTTCCCGATGAACGCGCGCGCCCATAGCGACGGCAGCGCGCTAAGCATTCCGCGCACGCTGCTCCATGAACTATGCCTGCGTCATCCTGAGCTGACGCTGCGCTTTCTCAGCCATTTCTGCAACCAGCTCTACGGCACCATCAATCAGGTGGATTGGATCACCTCCAGTTCGGCGGCGGAGCGTTTGGCGGCGTGGCTGATCGACCTCAGCGACAACGGCGAGCGGCTCCAACTGCTGCTGCCGATCAGCCGGTCGCAGCTGGCCGCCACGCTGGGAATTCGCAGCGAAACGCTGAGCCGGCTGTTATCCCGCTGGCGCGAAGAACAGGTGATTTCCGGCGTCGGCAACCGTCTGCACATTGAGAACCTGGATTTTTTGCAAACCTTGTCGCGGGCGGCGCGACGCCAGTTTTAAAAAGAGGGTCGACAAACCTATCACCCTTATTGAACGATGATAAGAATAGATCCCCCACAAATTGGGGGAAGAATTTCTGTCAGTGCGGCGAAGGTTTCGTGCGCACTAACCATTGTCGAATCATGCGGTTATCGCCGCACAGATATGGGAATATCTTGTCAAGCAGAATCCTGATGCCGCGGTGAAAATGGATCAGTTATTTGAAGCCACAGTCGAACGCCTTGCTGATTTTCCCTATAGGGGACGAGAAGGCTTAGTTGCTGAGACACGTGAAGTTTTTCCTCATGAACACTATCGGATGGTTTATGAAATTCAGTTAAACGAGGTTTGGGTTTTAACCCTGATCCATACTTCTCAACTTTGGCCCAGAGAAAAATAACGGTATTTCAGACTGTTGACAAAGTCAGATATTACTCGCCCCGTTGGCGCGGCCGCCGTTCTGGACGCGGCGAAAACCCGCGCCGATGCCGCCGACGTGAAGATCGAAAAATTCGCGGCCGAATGGCGTAAAGAGATTTATGGTCGCGGTCGATAACAGTCACAGAGAGATTATCGATATCAAGAGGGGCGTATCTGGCCCGCATGATTATCTCCTAAGCAACCCGAGCGGCGGGATAAAAACGTCGAAAGCGTTTTTGCACAGCGCCGGCGCCGAAAGAATGAGAACCGGTAACAAAGCCAACGCACCTGCAGTATGCAGTATGAGGGTATAGATTATTTCAAGGATTTTTTATGATATATTCATTCGTCGCGCGACAGCCTATTTTTGACCGAAATTTAAATACCGTCGCGTATGAATTGCTCTTCAGAAACGGACTTAACAATACCTTTCCCTGCGTTTCAGATGAATACGCCACAACGCAGATGATTTCCGACCAATTTCTCTGTACCCCGCACACCCGGCTCGTTGGCGGCTACGCTTCATTCATTAACTTCCCTTACCAAATGATAATCCAGGGGCTGGCGGATGCGCTTCCCCGAGAGGATGTCGTGATTGAAATACTGGAAAATGCCGAACCTGACGATCGTTTGCTAACCTCCATACAGCGATTGCATTATGACGGATTCCGCATTGCGCTTGATGATTTTTCTTTAAGCGCCAGGTGGGACAGATTTATTCCCTATATTAATCTGATAAAGTTCGACGTCAGAATGAGCGCGTTTAGCGAAATAGACGACTATATTAATTCCCGCAAACAAAGACTCCAGCACGTGACCTTTCTTGCAGAGAAGATTGAAACCTACGTTGAATTTGAAAAATATAAAAGGCGGGGATTCGAGCTTTTTCAGGGATATTTTTACAGCAAGCCAGAACTCATAAAAAACCGCCGACTCTCGCCAAATGAATTTTCCGCCTTTCAGTTGATACTTGAAGCGAGTTTGGAAGAGCCCGATTTTGATAAAATAGAGACGATAATTAAGCGGGACCTGTCTCTTTCTTACAAAATCATGCGCTATGCGAAAAACTTTTTATATAAAGCGGGCGGATATCACAACGTGAATCGGATATCCCTCAAAGAGATCGCCATCTACCTCGGCAAGAACGAACTGCGCCGCTTTGTTTCCGTTGCCTGCCTGGCGAGCAAGGATAAGATAAAAACGCCGGAGCTGTATCATACCAGCTTGGTCAGGGGACGATTCTGCGAACTGATCGCCGAACACTTTAACTTTAACCTGCATTCTCAGGACGCCTTTCTTTGCGGACTCTTCTCTTTGCTTGACGTTATTCTCGATATTCCTCTGGAGGAGCTGTTTAAGCAGGTCACGATATCCGAAACCGTAATAGAGACACTGCTGCGCCATGAAGGCGCGCTCTATCCGTACTTAAATCTTGCGCAGCAATACGAACAGCAGCGCTGGGAAGAGGCCAACAAGGTTATCGCCCATCTGGGCGTCTCGGAAAAATTCGTTATCAAAACCATGGGCGACGCCATCAAATGGACGGATGAATTTCAGCTATAGCGCTAAGACGCCGTCGGTGCAAATTTCATACTGGGAGAATAGCGTCGACCCGGCTCCGCGCCGCCGTTGCCGGCCGGAACGAACGATCACGCCGTAATAGGTTTTTATCGTCATGACGCGCCCTCGATGCGCGTAAAAAAATACTCGTCTGATTTTCGGTTGTCTCTTTCAAGACTGAGTTTCTACACTCCCTACTCGGCGAACCATCATTTAAGGTGACATTTTCCCCATGAGAATAACGGATAGCGCCAAATGCGACGGGTTTTATCGCGCGTTGTTAGCGAGATCGTCTGAACACGTCGGCGTTTTCTTTGCCGGCGTAAAGACAACCGGCGTGTTTTGCATCTCAACCTGCCGGGCGCGTAAACCCAAACGAGAAAACGTTGAATTCCATACGGATTTTAAATCCGCGATGGATGCGGGGTTTCGCCCCTGTAAAATATGCAGTCCCACGGAGAATGCCTGTACGGCGCCGGAGTTCGTTGAACTGGCGATGAGCCTGGTGCGGCAGAATCCCAAAACGCGGCTGGCGGACTGGCAGCTAAGGGAAAAAAATATCAGTCCCGAACAGCTGCGCCGCTGGTTTTCCAACCACTACGGCATGACTTTTCAGGCCTTTCAGCGCATGTTGAGAGTGAATACCGCTTTACAGGAGCTCAAGGGCGGACGGCGGACGATCGATGTCGCGTTTGACAGCGGCTACGACTCACTTAGCGGTTTCGGCTACATCTGTAAGAAATTGACGGGCAACGCGCCAAGCGAAATGTCGCGCGTGATCCTGATACACCGATTTACTACGCCGCTGGGGCCGATGTTCGTATGCGCGACGGAAACGGGAGTATGCCTGCTGGAGTTTGTCGATCGCCGCATGCTTGAAACTGAGTTCAGGGATCTGCAGCGGTTATTAAAAGCCCGGATCATCGCGGGTGAAAATCGGCATACGCGCCAGGCTGAAACGGAAATCGGCGAGTATTTCGCGGGTCGGCGCCGCGACTTCGCCATCGCGCTGGACACGCCGGGCAGCGATTTTCAACGCCGCGTCTGGCATGAGCTGCAAGCCGTTGCGTACGGCCGTACGGCGCATTATCAGGCTATCGCCGAGCGTATCGGCAAACCGAGCGCGGTACGCGCCGTGGCCGGAGCCAATGGCGCCAACCGGGTCGCGATAGTCGTTCCCTGCCACCGCATTATCGGTAAAGACGGCTCTTTGACCGGATACGGCGGCGGCATTGCGCGAAAAAAATGGCTGCTTGAGCATGAGCAGAAACTGGGCCGGCCGCTCTGACGACCGTTATCGCCGCGTTAACCGCGCAGAGCAATACAACGGCGCAGCTCGGCGTTCATATCCAGGGGGCGCTGCCCGTCGGCGTAGCGGAAATGGATGACGGCAGTATCGTCGTTTCTCAATACGGCGGACGCATCACGCGCATTCTGCGCAATGGCGAAAAGCAGGAAATAGGCGACAGCTTTAATCGGCCGGGCGTCGGGATCCTTGCCGACGGCCCCGACGCGGTTTTTGCCGTTGATAACGGCGCGTCGCCTTTGACGGCACATCCGCCGTCATCGCCGACGACCTCGCCGGAAGCGCGGTGGCTCTCGGCCGGGGGCTCGACAACGAACTGCTGGTCGGAGCCTGGGGAAGCGGCGTCGTCTACCGCATCCGCCCCTGACGCCCGCGGTTCAGCATATAATCCGCCGCCCCGCGTTAGTCAGTGCGCCGTGTCGTATCTGAGGCGCGCGACGAAACGCGGTTGGGCGGCGTTTATCATGCCCGCGGTGGCAAATATTGAAATCTGTACTATCATTTTTCTGTATAATGTAATGATTACATTACATATTTCTAACATCTCACCCATCATCAGGAACATGAATTATGAAAGTATGGAATAAAGTTTTGCTGGCTTCGCTGATCGGATTAGCGCTCGCCGGCTGCGACGACTCTTCCAAAGTGGATGCGCAACTGGATAAAGCGAAGGATAACGCGCAGCAGATCAAAGAGGCGGCCGACGGCAAGGCCGAACAGCTCACCGACGCCGCCAGGCAGAAAGCCGATGAGTTGAAAAAACAAGCGTCTACGCAAATCGAACAGCTGAAATCGGAATCCGCGGCGATTAAAAACGATGCCGACCGGCGCGCCAAGGAGATTACCGAAGAGGCGAAAGCCAAGGCCGGCGACATTAAAGAGCAGGCCAAGCAGCAGAGCGACCAGATTGTCGAGCAGGCGAAAGATATCAAGGATAGCGCCATCAGCGGCGCGCAAAATCTCTCCGCCGAAGCGCAAAAACAGACCCAGGCGATCAAAGACAGCATAAATAAAGACAACGTAAATAAAGATACCGGCCAGCAAACGGCGACCCAGGACGCTCAGCCGGCGCCGGTAAGCGAAGCGACTCCGACAACGGAAACGGAGCCGGCCTCCGCCGCGCGCGCCAACCCCTGATGGATTTGGCTTCGCCGGATCTATGATCGGGCGAGCCACACGTGGCCTCGCCAGAGCCTGATTAACGCAGTCTCTGCGGTCCCCCCCTAAATCCGTCGTCCCCGCGATCGGCTGGCGGGGACCCGCCCCTCCCTGAACGTTCGATGCCGCGCGCTTGCCTGCGCCGGCGATTTGGCGTAGTATCCTTGCGATTAAAAACCAATCGGTCTAAATTATGGATACTGAATCTTACTCCACGGCTAAACCGCGCCGGGGACGGCCGCCTAAAGCGGACCGCGACTTTACCGATACGCGCGAAGAGCTGATTCGCTCCGGTCTGGAAGTGATTACCGAGACCGGCTATCTGTCCGCCGGCATCGAAGCGATAATCAAAAATATTTCGGTGCCGAAAGGCTCTTTTTACCATTATTTCAAAAGCAAAAAAGAGTTCGGCGGCGCGGTGATAACGGCCTACGGCTCATTTTTCGCCCATCGGCTGGATAAGTTCCTGCTGAATACCCAGTCGTCGCCCTTGCAGCGTATGCAGGAATTCGTCACCCACTCCGGCTTGGCCATGGCGAAGTATGATTTCACGCGCGGCTGCCTGGTCGGCAATCTGCTGCAGGAATCTCCGCTGCTTCCCGAAGATTTCCCCGACATGCTCAAAGCGATTCTGGAAGATTGGGAAAAGCGCGTGGCGCAATGTCTGGAAGAAGCGCAGCGGGCCGGGCAGATCGCCGCGGCGGCCTCCCCGCGGTTTCTCGCCCGGATCTTCTGGTCCGGCTGGGAGGGCGCCGTCATGCGCGCGAAGCTATTCCGCTCGGCGGAACCGCTGGATCAGTTCTGGTTTTTCTTTCTGCAAAGCATTGATAACAAAAACACCTGCGATCGGGAAAATGAAAAGCGCATTTTCCAATAGGCGACAGTAGCTAAAAAATCCCCACCGGTACGCCTGTCAGTACGCGGTGTTTAATCCATTAAACCGTTCTCCTTCCCTGCCGGAAAGCGGCATATCAAGCCGGGAGAGAACGCTTCAACCCATAAAGGCGCTATTAATGAAAGCTCTGGTACTCGAACAGCAAGACGGCAACACCCTGGCTGAAGTGAAAGATATCACGCTGCCTTCGATGGCGGATGGCGACGTGCTCGTAGACGTCGCTTGGTCCAGCCTTAATTACAAGGATGCATTGGCGATCGCCGGCAAAGGGAAAATTGTTCGCCAGTTCCCGATGGTTCCGGGCATTGATTTTTCCGGCCGGGTCAACCGTAGCAACGATCCTCGCTTCGTTGCCGGCCAGTCGGTGATTTTGACCGGATGGGGCGTGGGGGAAACCCACTGGGGCGGATTGGCGCAACAGGCGTGCGTGAAGGGCGACTGGCTGGTGGCCTTGCCCGAAGGGCTGGATAGCCGTAAAGCCATGATCGTCGGCACCGCCGGTTTTACCGCCATGCTATGCGTCATGGCGCTGGAGGAAGCGGGCATAACGCCGCAAAGCGGCAAGATCCTGGTCACCGGCGCCAGCGGCGGCGTGGGCAGCACGGCCGTCGCCCTGCTGCACGCGCTGGGCTATAGCGTGGCGGCGGTAACCGGCCGCGAAGAGACGCATGACTATCTGCGTCGACTCGGCGCCGACGAAATTCTGCCCCGCGCCGATTTCGCGCAATCCCGGCCGCTGGAAAAACAGCTTTGGGCGGGAGCGGTGGATACGGTGGGCGATGCCGTGCTGGCGAAAGCGCTGGCGCAGACCAACTACGGCGGCTGCGTCGCCGCCTGCGGCCTGGCGGGCGGCTTCAATCTGCCGACCACGGTCATGCCTTTCATCCTGCGCAACGTCCGGCTGCAGGGCGTGGATTCCGTCTCCGTCCCTACCCCGCGCCGGACCGAGGTATGGAAGCGCCTCACGGAAATTCTGCCGCAGAGCTTCTACCGGCAGGCCGCCACGGAAATCGAACTCGAAGAAGCGCCCGGCAACGCCGCGGATTTTCTGCGCAATAAAATACAGGGGCGGACGCTGGTAAAAGTCGGCGGCTAAGGGTCCGCGCCTCCCCTTAGCAAACTTGAGCGCCCGGCGTCGGGCGCGTGCTGCAAGGCGGCGTGAAAACGGCGGCATCACAGCGAGCAAAACTGTCTCCGAGTCCGCCTGAAAACGCAACGAAAAGACAGTCTCCGCAAGGGAAGATACGGAACCCCGCTTATTCCGCTCCCAGCTCCAGCCTTACGATATTGATCCAATAGCCGATGCCGAACGGCAGAATCTCGTCATTGAAATCAAACAGCGGCGTGTGGACGTGATGGTAGGAGCCGTCCGGCCCGACGCCGTTGCCAATCAGCATAAAGGCGCCCGGTTTGGCCTTCAGCATATAGGCGAAATCCTCGCCGGCGGTAATCGGCGGGTAATCCGCATCCACGTTCTCCGCGCCCGCCGTATGGGCCGCGGCGGCGGCGGCAATCTCCGTTTGCCGTTTGGCGTTGACCAGGGCGGGGTATCCCCGTTGATAGCACACCTCCGCGCGGCATTGATGGGCGGCGGCCAGGCTGAGCGCCAGTTCGGAAAGCCGCCGTTCCAGCGTATCCCGAACCGACGCCTCGTAGGTACGCGCGGTGCCGCGCACCACGATCTCGCTGGGAATGACATTCGCGGAACGCGCATGCCCCGCCGAGATATAACCGGCGCTGATCACCGCGGTTTCGCGCGCCGGAACGTTGCGGCCGATAATGGTTTGCAGCCCCAGCAGGAAGTGCGCCAGCGGCATGCTGGGATCCACGGCGCGATGAGGCACCGCGCCGTGTCCGCCGGTGCCCTTAAAGCTGACGGTCCAGGTATCGACGCTGGCCAGCATCGCCCCGGGACGGATGCCGAACCGCCCGGCCGGCAGCCCCGGTTCGTTATGTAAGCCGTAGACGGCATCGCAAGGGAAACGGTCGAACAGCCCCTCTTCGATCATCACGCGCCCGCCGCCGCCCTCTTCTTCCGCCGGTTGGAAGATAAGGTGCACCGTGCCGGCGAAGTCGGGGTTGGCGGCAAGATAGCGCGCTGCGCCCAGCAGCATCGCCGTGTGGCCGTCGTGGCCGCAGGCGTGCATTTTTCCCGGGTACGCGGAGGAGTAAGGCAGGCCGGTGGTCTCTTCCATATTAAGCGCGTCCATATCCGCCCGCAGCCCGATACGGCGCGTTCCCGGCCGGTTGCCGACGATGGTGCCGACCAGGCCGGTGCCGGCTAGCCCGCGCGCGACCTCAATTCCCCAGCTTTCAAGCGTTCTGGCGACGATCTCGGACGTTCGCTCCTCCTCGAACGCCGCCTCGGGGTGCTGGTGAATATCCTGTCGAATGGCGATCAGTTCAGGAAGATATCCGCGGATTTCATCAAATAGCGTGTTGTTCATTAGTTACCGTATCCATAACTCTCGGTTAATCATTTAGCGCGACGTGCCGCGTTTCACGCATCATCAGCATAGCGACGACGGCGACCGCGTTGGCGATGACCAGATACCAGGCCGGCGTCATCGGATTGCCGGTAATGCCGATCAGCCAAGTGACGACGAACTGCGCCGTCCCGCCGAAAAGGGTGACGGCCACGGCATAGGAAAACGACAGGCCGATACTGCGCACGTGGCTCGGGAAGGATTCGGGGATCATGCCCAGCATCACGCCGGCGTTGATGGAGTGCAGCGTCACCAGCAGCGCGACCATCAGCAGCAGCATGGTTCCCGTTTGGTGATGGGTGATCAGCAGAAAAGCCGGGTACGCCGACAGAACCAGCAGCACGCGCGGAACGATCATCACCACCTTGCGGCCGAAGCGGTCGGACAGCCAGCCGCCGACCAGACTCATCACCGCCATGGTCGCGCCGGTGACAAAGGTCGCCAGCATCGCAACGCCCATCGGCAGCTTAAGCGTCGTCATGGCGTAGGTCGTCATGTAGCTCGATATATACATGGTGACGGCGCCGCCGGCGATGGCGAGGCCGGCAAGCACCACGGTGCGGCCGTGACCGGCGAACAAATCGGCAAGCACGGCCCCGGTCGAACGGTGCGTCCGCGCATGGTTCAACGTCTCGGGCAGACGATTACGGATATAGATGCCGACCGGCGCAATCAGCACCCCGAGCAGAAACGGCAGCCGCCATCCCCATGATTCCAGGCTCTCTTTAGGCAAGATCTGCGTCATAAGAAAACCCATAAGGCCGGCAATCAGGAAAGCCAGCCCCTGGCTGGCCGACTGCCAGCTGGTATACAGCCCGCGTTTGCCGGCGGGCGCGCGCTCCAGCAGGTAGGTGGTGGCCGGCCCCATTTCGCCGCCGGCGGAAAAGCCCTGAATAAGACGGGCCAGCACCACCAGACAAGGAGCGGCGATGCCGATCGACGCATAGGGCGGAATAACGGCGAGCAGGGCCGAACTCAACGCCATCAGCGAGATAGTCAGGGTCATCGCCGCTTTCCGTCCCTTCCGATCGGCATAGGCGCCAATCAGGATCCCTCCCAGCGGACGCGTCAGAAAACCGACGCCAAAAACCGCCACCGAAAGCAGCAGACTGCCAAGCGGCGTCTCCGCCGGAAAAAACTGCCGGGCGATCACCGCGGCGAAAATGCTGTAAATAGTAAAATCATAAAATTCGAGCGCGTTCCCTAAGGTGATCGCGCCGATGCTCGTCGTCTTGCCGGGCGCGTGAGCTTCCGCTTCGCCCTCGGCGGAAACTGCCGCCATGCTTCTTTCCATTCCACTCCCCCTGACTATTCCCTTTACTCTTCAAGCCGCAGGACGCGCCGACCGGATCACTCGGCCATCTATCGCCTCGCCCGCCGGGCGGCCGCCGCAAGCGGCGCTCAAAACGATAAGCTGTTGTCCCGCAACTCGAATTATTTCGGGCATACGTTTAGTTTTTATCTTTCAAGGCCAGACTAGCGAAAATTGCTAAGCTGAAAAAATGCATTAATATTGAGCAATACATCCATAAAATGTATGCTTTAATAAAACCGTCACCATAAAGGCTCCGACGAAAGCGTGTCCTATTCAATCAAACACCTGCGTTATGTCGTCGCGGTAAAGCAGACCGGTTCGCTCGCCCGGGCTTCCGAAACCATGTCTGTTTCGGTCTCGTCCATCCGCGAAGCCATTCGCCTTATTGAAGAGAAACTGCGCATAAGCCTGTTTCTCAGCGAGCCGGCGAAAGGAATGAGGCTAACCCGCGACGGAGAACGCTTCGCCCTGCTTGCCGAAGAGTTTCTCGCCACCTATATGGGGTTTGAACAGGCGGCAGCGCACATCCCCCAGGATTGGGAACGCGATATCTCGCTGGGCGTGCTGACCAGCGCCGGACCGCTCATTATGCCGGCGCTGGTCGCCCGGTTTTCGCGCGCCGTTTCAAACGCGCACATTCAGATCTATGAGCACAGTTCAAAAGCGCTGTCGGAAGCGGTGCGCGCCGATAAACTTGCGGCGGCCTTCACCTTCAACGACGACCTGCACCCTTCGCTGGAATTCGTCGAGCTCTTCAAGCCGCCGCTCCACGTCGCCCTGCACCCGGACCATCCCCTGGTGGGAAAAAGTGAAATCCATTTATCCGAGCTGGCGGAAGAGACCTACATTCTGCTCGATTTCGACGGCGCGCGACGCTACTACGCCGGCCTTTTCGATCATCACCGGGTCAAACCGCGGGTCGGTTATACGGTGAGCTCGCGCGAAACGGCATACAATATGGTCGCCGCCGGACTTGGCTATTCGGTTTTCAATCTCTATCCGCTGCCGACCGAGGACGGACCGTCGTCCGAAGCGGTGGTGCGCATTCCGCTGGTATCGGACTACTGGAGTCCGACCTTCGGCATGATCCATCTGCGCGGCCGAAACGGGGGGCTTATCGACGGGCTGCATCGGGCCTGCCGTTCGATTGCGGCCGGCGCCGCCTAACGCGCGCCATAAAACCGCCCGAGCAGCGCGCCAAGCGTTTTGCCCGCGTAGCTGATTTTGGCTTCGGTCAACGCCGCGTAACCCACCAGCACGGCGGGCGGATAAACCGCCGCGTGGCAGAACATGCCCAATGGCTGTAAAGATATTCCCCGCCGCGCCGCCGCGTCGCAAAAATCCGCTTCCGACGTTCCGGCCGGCAGCCATAAGATAAGATGAAATCCAGCCTGCTCTCCGCCGATCTGCGGGGCGTATCCCGCCGCCTGGGTCAGGCTGAACATCAATAGATCCCGTCTGCGCTGATAGGTCTGCCGGGCGAGGCGCAGGTGTCTGGCGAAATGCCCCTGCGCTATGAAATGCGCCACCGCGGCCTGCTCGATAATCCCGGCGGCGCGCCCGGAAAACTCCCATCGCGCGCTCAGGCGTTCGCGCAAACGGCGGGGAATAACGCAATAGGCCACTCTCAGATCCGCAAACAGCGTTTTGTTGAAACTGCCGCAGTAAATGACCCGCTCTATCCGATCGATGGCCTTGATCGCCGGTAAGGGAGAGGCGTGGTAGTTGAAATCGCTATCGTAGTCATCTTCGATGATATAGGCGTTCGTTTTGACCGCCCAGTCCAACAGCGCCAGGCGTCGTTCGGCCGTCATCGTTATGCCCAGCGGAGCCTGATGGGCGGGCGTCACATACGCCAGCTTCGCCTTGCTATACGCGCGCAGATAGGCGACATCGATCCCGGCCGCATCCAGCGGAACGAAATCAAGCCTGGCGCCCGCCTCTTCCAGTATTCTTCGCGCCCACAGATAGCCGGGATCCTCCACCGCGACGGCCTCTCCGCGCCGCAGCAGAATACGCGCCGCCATTTCGGCGGCGCTGCGGATCCCGGTGGTGATAATGACATCCTCGGCATGGCAGGATATGCCGCGGTAGGCGCGCAGATACTGCGCGACCCGCCGCCGCAGGTCCGGCGTCCCAAAAGTCCGCCCCGTCGCCAATTCGCCGGGCGTCAGTTGGCCTAGGGCGTTCGCCAGGCCGGCGCGCCACGCCTTGGCGTCCAACAGCGACGGGTCGGGCATGCGCGCGATAAAAGGAACGTCATAGGCCAGAGACGCCGCGGTAAGGGATTCCGGCGATGCGGCGCCGCGCGAGGAGGAATGCGCCGAAGCATCCGCAGCGAGCGACGGCGCAGCGGCCTTCAGCAGGACGTCGGGCACCGCGGCGCGCACCGCGGAACCTGAGCCGCGTTTTCTTTCGATGTAGCCCTCCAGCCGGAGGCGGTCGAACACGATCTCTACGGTGCCGCGCGATATCCGCCAGCGCTCGGCCAGCGCGCGCGTGGCCGGCAGATGCTCGCCGGCCTTCAGCAGCCCCTTCAGGATCGCTTCGCGCAACGCCTCATAGACCGCCGTCTGTTTATCGGCGCTACCCTCTTCCAACGCAATCGGTCGCGGAATATCCAGCGCTATCGCCGCTTTGCCTCTGCCCATAATGGTCCAATAAAATCCCCTATAAATGGCTCTTATAAATATACCATTTTGCCGCTACAGTCATAATAAATAGCGGGCGCGGCAAACCCGGGAATCATATTTACAGGAGCAAGCGATGAAAATTATCGAAACTCATGGCGCAAGCGCAGCCTACTTTACCGAGGGAGCCGGTCGCGGCGTGCTTTTTCTGCACGGCACCAATAGCGCGGGAAAGAGCAGCTTTGGCCATGTGGTGAAGGCATTCAGAGATCGGTATCAGGCCATCGTTCCCGACTACGCGGGATGCGGACAGTCGACGCTGCCCGACGGTGAAATTAGCGTCGAGCGGCTTGCCGATCAGGCCGCCGCGGTCGTCGCCGACGCCGCGGATGCGCCCGTCGCGGTGGTGGGAACGTCGCTCGGCGCGGTTGTCGCCGCCGCGCTGGCCGCCCGTCATCCCGCTCTCGTCGAAAAACTGGTGTTGACCGCGCCGTGGGCCGATGGGCGCGATCCACGCCACGCGCTGATGTTCGACACCTGGCTCCACCTGGAGCAAAACCGCCCTCGGGATGCAACCGCGTTCGGCCTCTCCCACGTCCTCAGCCCGGCGTTTCTTACCGGTCTGGGAAGCGAAAAATTGGCGGCGTTATGCGCCAGGCCATCAGAAAAAGATGCGGCGCGCAGAATCGAACTGGGGCTACGCCTTGATATCCGCGCCCATCTGGCCGCGATAAACGTTCCCACCCTGGTCGTCGCCCTGACGCAGGACACCCTTATCCCGCGCTATCGGGTCGAGAAAGTCCATTCGCTTATTCGAAACAGCGAATATGCCGAGATCGAAAGCAGCCATGCCGTTCAGATCGAAAATCCTGACGTGTGGGCGCGAACGGTGAGGCGCTTCCTCGATAACGCCACGCTACGCGGACACGCGCGATCCTAAATCCGCATCATCACCGGCGCCGTCAACCAGGCGGGTCAGCTCGCTGCATCGATAGATGCGCTGGTTCCTCAAGGTAAAGTGCGCGAAAACCTCTATCGTGCTGCGCGCGCCATCGCGCTTTTCCACGTCGACGCGATGATGCGTCAGCACGTCGTCTCCCTGCGCCGCCGCGGCCAGGATCGTTAGCGACATGCTGCGCGTGACCTGCTTCAGCAACGCCATATGATGCAAAAAATCGTTATAACATAGCCGATTGCCATCCACCCATTGCTCATATTCCGCGTCGAAAAACACGGCGATCGACGCCGGGCGATGATCTGGGGAGGTGACCACCTGATGTAACGCATTGATAACCTGTTGCCGTGCGCAAAAAAACATTTTCGTCTCCCTGATTGCGTGAACGCAGAGAGCATAACCCGGGCAAAGGGTGTCATAATAACCACATTCCGACATTTAATAATGATTTTCCGCCATCATGGACATTATCCGCAGCGAAAAACTGGAACATGGGAAAAAACACCTGACGCCCTGGCACCGGCATGCCGACGGCCAGCTTTACTGGTTAACCCGCGGCATGATCGCGCTTGAAACGCCGGATCGACAATGGGCGCTGACGGCGGGCTGTATCGGCTGGTTTCCGCCGCATCTCGCCCATCGGGCATGCGCTTTCGGCAATATGACGGGATTGAGTCTCCATCTGGCGGCGGAGTATTGCCGGGATCTTCCCGGCGCGCCGCAAATTTTCAGCGCCAACGCGCTGCTACAGGCGTTGGCGGAGCGCATCGCCAGCCTGAACGCCTGCGCATTGACGGCGAAACATCTGCGCCTTATTCAGGTTCTTATCGACGAACTGTCATCCGCGCCGACGATAGCATCGCACCTGCCGCTGCCGCAGGACGGCCGGGCGCTGAACATCGCGCGCGAAATACTGGAAAATCCGGACGATCCCCGCACCCAGGCGCAATGGGCCGGCTGGGGCGGCCTGAGCGCGCGGACGCTAAGCCGGCTTTTTCTCGCCCAAACGGGGATCGGTTTTGCCCACTGGCGCCAGCAAGCCCGCCTGCTGCGCTCGCTGGCGCTACTGGCGAACGGCGACGCCGTCGGCAACGTCGCCGCGGCCTGCGGCTATGAGAACGTCAGCGCCTATATTGCCGTATTTCGCCGCCGATTCGGGGTCACGCCCGGAAGCTATTTCGCTAAAGGCTGACATAGCGGCGGGCGGCGGCAACCCCATTAGGTCGCGATGTCTCGGCTCTCGTCCACGGCGCCTCAGGCGAAGTCGACGCGCAGATACGCCAACGCGCTTACGACGCCTTCCGCCGGCTTATTCCCGGTAACGCTGACCGGATAGGCCGTGATCGTCACGTTGGCGCTGTAATTATCATCAAGGGAAAAAGGCAATATGCTGGAGAGATCGTTCGGCGTCAGGGGGCTATTGGCGTCGTTGGTGATGACGAAACCGACATCCGCGTTATTGGAGACAATCGCGTTGCCGGAGACCGTGTCCGCCTGAACGCGCAGCGTCAGATTGGATTGCGCCTCCAGCCCGTTGCAGGAGACGGTTATCGTCCGTTTAACCGGGTTTACGCCATCCGCTTTGGCTCCCGCCGTCTTAAATGCGCCCGTCGAAACCGTGCCGAAATCGATAGAGATGATTTGTCCCGAGTTCAACGTGCAGCTTTGCGGCACCGTCATCGTTCCGTTCAGATACCCCACCACCAGCGGCGATCCCGTTCCCTGTCCGGTTCCTCCCTGATTACCGTATAGATAGAAGATCGGGATATTTGGGATGGTGGTAACGCCGACAAACTTACGTTTAATGCGAAAATTCACCTGTACCCGGCTGCCGGTCGTCGCCGTTCCGCCGCATTTACCGTTGCAGTTATTCGATAAATCGGTAAACGGAACATTATGGTAAACGCTGGTGCCGGACGCGTTATACACATAGATTTGCGAGGCGATCTGCAGGTAGTCGTTACCGGCGACGTCGTACCAATTCACGCCGCTTTCCGTAGAGGCAAGGCTGAGGGAGGCGCCCGGCTGCGCGGTATAGTAAACCGTATCTCTATTATTGCATCCGCCGCTGATTGTATAAGAGCCGCTGTCCGTTTTTGAATTCCATCCGGTGGTGTAACCGATATAGTTTTGCTGCGATGCGAACTGAATCAAAAAATCATAGGTCACGGGCGAGCCGGTGGCGGTATTACACTGCGTCGCGAACGCCGTCTGGGGACAAAAAAACGGCAGCGACGCCAGACATAACCACAGCATTTTTCCCCTCAGCGTCTCGATTAACCCCATTATTTTACCGATCATAATCCCTCCCCGCCTTAACATGGTTCATCGACTTATGCGCGCGCGTTTCCTACGCCGCGCATCATGGATTGCGCGTCGCTGCGATTCATTGATAGTTCAATGTAAAAGTGGCGTCGGCATTGGCGGATCCGGGCGTCACCGCGGCGCCGGTTCGCACATACTGTCCGTAGAACGCCAGCTGTTCGCTATTGCTGTTGGCGCTCAGCGTATACACCTCGCTGGCCTGGCCAAGCGGAATGCGGTTGCGATCTTTATCCAAAATCGCCACCGCGACATTAGTGGCGGTGCTATCGCTGCTCAGAGCCAGCAGCGAGCTATCCTGGGCGTCCTGCGTGCCGGTAAAGGTCACCTGTACGCCGGATGCCGCCGCGCCGCAGTCCTGCAGGGTGATGATAAAACGGGTCGGCTGCGGGCTTTGCGACTCGCCGATGAATTGTTTGCTGGCCCAACTGCCCAGATCCACGGTTTGATTGGCGCTGTCCTGGCTCACAATGCAGCTGTTGGCCAGCAGCGTGACAGTTAACTGGATATTGCTCAGCCCCAAATCCGCCTGCGCCGCCGGCGCCAGCGCGGCGAGCAACAGCGCGCCGCCGAATTTCAGGCCCCGGCGGCCGGTTACGCGGGAGGGGCGCGCCCGGCCGCGAGCAACAATACGGGTAGATAAAAAATCTTTCACCTGATTCTCTCCTGCTAGTAAAAGTCGACGCGCAGATAGCCCTTGCCGGTCGCCAGGCCGACTTTCGGCGTCTGGCCGGTCACGCTGACCGGATAAGCGTAGATGCTGACATTCGCGCTGGCGGCGTCGTCAAGCACGAACGGGATAACGCTCGACAGGGAGTTAGGCGTCAGCGGGTTGTTGTCGCTGTCGGCGATGACAAATCCGACGTCGGCGTTGTCGGACACGATCATATTGTCTTTTACCGTATCGGCCTGCACGCGCAGCGACAGGCTGGCCTGCGCCTCAATGCCCTTGCACTGAATGCCGATACTGCGGCTGACGGGCGTTACGCCCTCCGCTTTTTGACCGGCGGTTTTAAACGCGCCGGTGGAAACGCTGCCGAAATCGATGGAGATGATCTGCCCGGCGTTCAGCTCACAGCTTTGCGGCACGGTGACCGAACCGCTTAAATAGCCCTGGGCCAGAGGGCTGCCGGTGCCCTGCCCGGTTCCGCCCTGATTGGCGTACAGATAGAAAATCGGAATAGAGGCAATGTTGGTGATGCCGACGAAAGGACGCTTGATGCGGAAGTTGACCCGCACGCGGCTACCGCTGGCTAGCGTGGCGCCGCAGCGGCCGTTGCAGTAATTATTGACGTCGGTGAAAGGGACATTATGGTACTGAAGCTGTCCCAGGTTTACATTATTGATGGCGATCTGCGAAGCCACCTGCAGATAGTCATTGCCGGCAATGTCGTACCACTGGGTATCGCCCTCGCTCACCGCAAAGGTCAGCGAGGGACCGACCTTGGCGGTGAAATAGGTATCGGGGCCGCCTTTGCAGGCGCCGCCGATCGACGACGAGCCCGACGCGGTTTCATCCTTCCACCCGGTGGCGTAACCGGTATAGTTCTGGCTCGAGGCGATGGAATAGGTAAAGTTGTAAGTGGTCGGCGAACCGCTGACCGTGCTGCACTGGACGGCCCAGCCCACCTGCGGCAGCCCCAGCGCGCCGGCCGCCAGCGTTATCCAAAGCGCATTGCCGCGCGCGGCGACGAATATTTTTTTCACAAGCTGTTTCATTAGCATTTCACTTTTAATGAAAATATCGTTGGTTGATTTCCACCGCCGCTCGGCGGCAGCGGCGCGTCGTCGCGCCCTCGCTACATTTTTGACGCTCCGTTTCATTGGCATCCCG
Organism: Brenneria populi; assembly: GCF_036016195.1. NCBI lineage: Bacteria > Pseudomonadati > Pseudomonadota > Gammaproteobacteria > Enterobacterales > Pectobacteriaceae > Brenneria > Brenneria populi. The sequence continues at coordinate 46,896 of NZ_JAYWTM010000004.1, forward strand.
CCTTGGTGTAGGTTATCGGTTGGTTTTCACTGCCTTCGGGCAGCGTGTAGCCGATCAGGCACTGCTGCTGCGCGCCGCTGCCCCATTCCGCTTTCAACACCCCTTTGTTCGGCAGGCCGGACAGGAACACCTGGCCGTTATCGCCAACGATACCGGTGTAATCGCTGTCGGTGCGCGTCACCTGCGCCCCGAACGGCACCGGTTTGCCATTCCGCTGTTGCAGGGTGATCAGCGCGCGTCCCCCGACGCGGGCGCGGAAGTCCGCCCGCACCAGCGCGCCGCGCGTCGGCACCACGTTCATCACCGCGTTATCGATTTCGGTATTGGTCCTGAGCGTGTCGACGTCCAGCGCAATGCGGTTGGCGCGGTATACGCTGGCGTAAGGGATCACCGCATAGCCGCGCCAGTCGGTGCGCACGCCGGTGGTATTGATCAGTTTCACGTCATCGGCGCCGGGCGCTTTGATCAACACATTGGTATCGCCCAGCGGCTGGCTGAATGTGATGCCGTTTTCATGGGCGACGATGCCGCCGTTCAGGCCATAGTTCACCTGACGGTAATTTTTGTAGTAGTTGTAACCGACGTTGCTATTGCCGTAAGCGCCCTGATAATTGAGATCGACGCCGCCGCTGTAGCCGATATTTTTATTGCCATAGCCCTGGCGAACGCTGTAGTTGAGGTTATTGTCCTCCAGCAACGTGCCGCTGACGCCGGCCTGATGAATGGTGCGGTGGCGGTTGTCGGAGGTGGCGTTATAGGTTGCGTAGGCGCTATTGCTGGCGTTACTGAAAATGCTTTTATTTTGCGTGGGACTGAGCCATTGGCCCAGCGGCAGCGAGAGGTTAAACGAGATCATCCTATCGCTATCGTCAAGCCCCTGGCTTTTGTTGTAGCTGTACGTCAGGTTATAGCTGATGTTGTTATAGTTACCGCTGTAGCCCACCTGCCACAGCTCGTTGCTGCGATCGCTTTGCCAATAGGTCTGACGGTTGGCGGAAAAGAATATCGACCCCAACCCTTCGGCCAACTGCTGAGAAATGTTGATTTGCATTTGGCTTTTCTTGGCATGGCGCAGGTCGTAGTAGTCGCGGTAGACGATGCGATCGGTCACCGTATCATCTATCGTATACCCCTGCATATTCCTGTAGCTGGATTCATCCAGCGTAAAGAAGCCTTTGGTGGAATAGCGGTAGCCGAGTAGCTGGAAGTTGGTGCCGAGATCGTTAAGCGATTTCGCGTACAAGAAGCGCGCCGACTGGCCATCATGCTCGCTGCCGTCCGCCAGTTTGGTATGGGCCTGCGTGACGTCCAGAGACAGCGCGCCCCAATAGCCCAAATTCTGCCCGGCGCCGAACGCCAGGGACTCATAGTCTTCCGACAACTGGCTGCCGCCGTACAGCGTCGTGCCGCCCGGCAGCCCCCATATCAACGTGCCCTGCGCGAATTTCGGTTTATCCTGCTGGCTTAAGTTGCTGCGGTACTCCGCCAGCGTAACGGCATATTTGAAGTGGCCTTCCCGCTGCAGCAGCGGCACGGCCGAATAAGGTATGGTAAAGCTGTTGACGCTATTGTCGCTTTCGGTAACGGTTACCTGCAAGTCCCCGCTGGATGACGTGGGGTAGAGATCGTTGATAACGAACGCGCCCGGCGCGACGTAGGCCTGATAAATGACGTAGCCGTTTTGTCGAATGGTGACGCGGGCGTTGCTCTTGGCGATGCCGCGAACCGTGGGCGCGAAACCGCGCAGGCTGTCCGGCAGCATGGTGTCGTCGGACGCCAATTGCACGCCGCGGAAGCCGAGGCTGTCGAACACTTCGCCGGGCGTCGTGCTGTCGCCGACCGTCATCTGGCTGCGCCAGGGCGTAATGGCGTGCTGCAAATAAGTGCTGACATGCTGCCATTCGCTGTTGCTGACGCCATGCTGCCGGTTATAGTTCCAGGTGGAGAAGTCGCGCAGACGCCAGCCTTTCCAGTTAATCCCGCTGTCTAAATTCAGAAAATAGTTCTTGCTGTCAGTTTCGTCGCCGGAGGTGTTGCTGCCGGCGAAATGGTAATTGAGCAACGCGGAGGTGATGCCGTCATCCCACTGATCCGGCGGAATATAGCCGCGCCCGCTGTGCGTCAACGCGGCCTGCGGCACGCTGAGATAAAGGCGCTGCTGTTCGAAATTAAAGATACTGCCGGCATCGGGAATAGCCTCCGCCAACGAGATGCATTTATCGTCGGGCGTCTGCGCGATGGCGGATATTGCGCCGACGTTCACATTAAGCTGCGCCAGCATCGGCCGCGTCAGGCAGGCATCCAGCCCGGTATTGTCCGGCGCCGGCGCGGCGTTTTTCTCCGCGGCGGGTCTGGCGCGAAAGGAGACGTCGCGGGAGGTGGCGAACTCGTCGTTGATATAAATATCCACGCGGTAAAGACCCGGCGGCTGTCCTTCGCCGCGTTCGAAACGCGATAGATCGGCGACTGCGGACGGATCGTTCGATAGAAACGACGGATTAAAATACTCTTCGGCAGATGCGCCGCCAAATGGGAGCGCGATGCTCAGTATAATCGCCTGGCATAGCGGGCTCAGGCGATAATGTATAGGGATTAGCGACTGCATGCGAAAATCCTCGTTGTGATAACGAAAACGCGCCGCGAGGGAAAAGTTAAGCCATGGCGCTTTTATTTGTTTCAGGTTTAGTGCCAGCGGCGGCGCGGTGAAATCACTTCAGTACGCCGCTCGCTTTGGGCGTATTGCCGCCGTAATCGTTAATGGTCTGATAGGTCAGATCGCCGCTGGTCCCGGCCGGGAGCGGTATCGAAATGTATCCCATAGGCGGCACCATGACGTTGGGCAGTTTTTTTCCGCTTCTATTGATGTTGACTAACGTAATGTAATAGGGCGTGGGATTATCGATGCGGGCCGTTTCGTTCACCCGGCTGAAATGCAGTTGGCCCGGCGCGTCGGTAGACGAAATAGCCAGATTGGCCGGACGCACGAACAGTTTGATGCGCGACAACACCGCCAGTTGCAGAACATTTTTATCCTGCAGTTCGTTTTTATTCACCGATGGAATCGCCTTGACGTTCATCCAGAAGATAGACTCCCGGTCGGTCGGCAGCGGTTTGCCGGTATACATGATACGCAGCGTATTTTCGCCCTTGGGATTGGCGACGAACAGCGGCGGCGTCACGATGAAGTCGCTGGTTTTATTGCCGCTACTGTCTTCCACCCAGGATTGAATCAGAAAGCGCGACTTATCGTCGCTGTTGTTGACGGTCAATGACGTCTGGGTCGCGCCGGCGGGATAGATAACGCGCGTGGCGCCAAGACCGATCCCTCCCGCCAGCACGGCGTGGGAAACAGTCAACAAAGAAAAAAGTACAATGCCGGCTCGCGCTAACCCGCGTAATGGCGTTGCATATGATGATGGGGTATTAAACACGTTAGACCTCGTTGATACATAAATGGAGGCTGAGCAATCAGCTTTTCTTAACGGCGGCAGCGGCTGCATGTGATCGGACGACAGGCGAGATAGATGCGACGGAACGCCAGCGCGCGACGGCGAATAGGTGTTCTTGCCTTGCATGGCCCTTTCCAACTGAATCAGCCATCCTTGGCCTCTGCCCATATCCTTATTCGTGTTGCAACTTATTCATACTGCATAGTAAAGGTGGCGTCCGCATCAGCCTGACCAGGAGTAACCGTGGCCTGAGTTGATTTATAACGCGCGGTAAAGTTAAGCGTATTGCCATTACCATTCACCAGAGTCTGCGCAGCGGAGAAAGTCGAACCGTTTGGCGTCAGCACGGTGCCTTTGCTGTCGGAAATTTCGATACCTACGCCGCTAGCCGCGCCGGCGCCGCCGCTAGTATTGTTACTGGTGGTCAGCACAGTGCTGTCGGTGGCATCGGCGGAACCGTTAAAAGCAACAGCCGCAGTAGTGGAAACTGTGGTATCACAGTCTTCAAGTTTGATGGTGAATGGAACTTTGCTGGAATAAGAACCCGCTGCGGTGAAGTTGGCCGTACGGTACTGACCCAGGTTTACGGTCTGATCGGCGGAATTCGTGCTTACCGCGCAGGCGGCATTAACGATTTCGCCTTTAAAATGAACGGTACCGCCAGAAACGGTTGTCGTAGCCGCAGCAGCCAGACCAGATGACAGCACAGATGCGCCGATCAGGGCGCCGAGTAGTAATTTACGCATAAGTGACGATTCCTTAATTACCAATAAAAGGCCACGTTAGTGACAAATAAATGAGTGTCGTGCTTTGGGCACATGGTTATTTCTCCTCTGCCACGATCCATCCTGACGCCGGCATAAAGGCATACTTAAATAAATGCTTTTATATATCCGTCATAATTCAAACCGCATGTGCGTTGGCGCGTGATTCGGCGTGATGGCCTCACCCCTCCGGGGACAGCGCAAGCGCTGTTCAAAAACGCTTTTGGCGTATTTTTCCTGCGCCTCGAATTATTTAGGATATAGAGCCATAAACAGCGACATAGAGAAATTACCGCTTACGCAGTATCCCTTCCGCCTTCCTATTATTTGAAATAAAAAACATTTTGTGCGGAAAGCGATAAAAAATCGATAAATATAGATAAAAAAATCAAAAACATCGTTACAAACCGAATACAACAGAACAAAAAACCACAAAAATTAAACAATAAGAAATAAAAAACCATAGGCGCCGTAATAAAGCATGCTTTATCAAAATTGCAAAAAAAATAAATAACGTGCATATGATGATAAATGTTTTTTAATTGTTAATCGATATTAACCCTCCGCTAAACATAAAAAAATCAATAAACAATCAGTCAACAAAATAAAAAACGTCATGAAAATAAAATAATCTTCATCGCATCCTGAATCATTAAAATAGAGGGCTATTAATTTCCCTTCGTTACGGTAAACCGGGTGATTTTATAAAACACCTATTCCGGTAAGGGATAATCTCCACAGATAATTATCTAAATACCACCGCCATAGAAGAGAGAAGAGATGAGAGAGAGGAGCGCTATGCGACAATGGGTAAAACCGGGGGAGATGAGGATAAAGAGAGAGGGTGAAAAGCGCTCAGGTTACCGGATCCTCAAGAGTTAAGCATCCGGCCGGGCAAGAGTCAGGTCCTCACGAGAAATGAGATGTTTTTTAAGCGACCATTTTCCATTTCAATAACCTGTTCCTGCTGTAGTTTCTTCAATATTCTGAATATGGTGCTTTTTGATAATGATGTTCTTTCGGAAATAAAGGTTAACACGCTAAAACGCCGTCTGACTTCCGGCGGCAGGTTGCTTAAGGAAACCAGGCATTTCTCGACGACGGATATCGAATCTCCGTCGTTATCGACACAAAAATTAACCAGGTAGTGGAACCAAAAATTGACAATATACAAAACATCATCAAATCGTTGATAAGCGGTAACCACCCTTAATGCAATATCTAACGGCAAACATCTTATTTTCCCGTAATCAACCCTTTCGATATAGATATCATTACCGCCTAATGCCGCTAAAGACCACCCCACAATCGACGGAGATACAATAACCGAGATAACTTTATTATCGCGGGTTCGTTTCATTAGAAACTCACCTTCATCAAGAAAATAGATAAGCTGTTCGCCGCCGGAACGCATATGGTAGCGTCGTTTTCCCTTCACTATTTCAGTTGGCGTGGCCAAACGCGTGTGTGGAGAAAGCGTCTTTGTCAGACGATTTATGGAATTTTCTAGATCAATCATTCTAATCACCTTTAATCTAAAAACAATAAAAAAACCAAAAGGTCATTGCTCAGGGCATGATAAATTCCACCCTTTTTTAGTCAGTATTTTTATTAGTATGGCGCGCGCATACCTTTTATACCCGTCATACTTCAGCTGCAGGTGCGTTGGCTTTGTTACTCATCCATCCTTGGGGCCGCCGCAGCGCTGTTCAAAAACGCTTTGGCGTTTTTGTCCTGCAACTCGAATTATTTTGGGTATATATCGTCAAATTTCAGGCACGGGAAACGTTGCCAATAAAGGATAAAAAAATCCATTTAGCATATTCCTGAATACATCTCGTGCGAGAAAGACGACAATCCGCAGCTTAAGTCGCCGCGTTATTCGGCCTGCTGGCCTCACCCCTTGGGGGCAGCGCAGGCGCTGTGCAAAAACGCTTTGGCGTTTTGTCCTACAACTCGAATTATTTAGAGTATAAGCTTAGACATATAACTTACTTTGTTCCGCCATCGAAAAAAAACGCCTCCTAAAGGATAAATAGCCAAACATTAAAACAAAGTCCGCATCCTTTAGAATTCTAGTCTAAAAAATAAATAAAACAAAAATTCATATGCTAAAAAATTGGCCATTCACGCGATGGCGGCATAACGAGCCGAGAAAACTCCTATTGGCAAATGAAACCCCATGTTAAATAAATGTTCAAAAGAGACGCGCCGCGGCGCTCTGCGGCGGGGGAAAGGCGCTGACGCGCCGTGGAGGGAGAGAAGTCGGCGATAGAGCGCGGGATTACGCGCGATCAGACCGTTGACAAACTCAGATATTACCCGCCCCGCTAGCGGGGCTCGTCCTGCGGGCCGGCGCAGGCGCGGTTCGAAAACGCGTCCGCCGCTTTTGTCCCGCAGCGCGAATAATTTGCCCTGTCGTCGTCCGAACGCCGTTTCAGCTTAAATCCACATTTCGGCTGGCGAAGAACCAGGTAAAAATAAAACCGGCGGCGTAAGCGACCAGCAGCCCGGCGATATACACCAGAATACCGGCATAAATGCCCTGCCCGGAGGTCATCAGCGGAATAGACACCACGCCGGAAGGGCCAAAAACGGTATTCAGGCCGATAGGCAGGCCCAGATAGGCCACCAGACCGATGAAAAAACCTCCGGCCGCGCCGCCCAGACAAGCGGTGACGAAAGGTTTCAACCTGGGCAGCGTCACCCCGTAAATCAGCGGTTCGCCGATCCCGAGAATGCCGGGAATAATCGCGCCCTTAATCTGGGTGCGCAGCACCGAGCCGGCTTTCGCTCTGACGAACAGCGCCATGGACGCGCCGACCTGCCCCCCGCCGGCCATGGCGAGAATCGGAAACAGCGAGTTAAAACCCTGAGAATCCATCAGGGCGAAATAGACCGGAACAAAGCCCTGATGGATACCGAACATGACCGCGATCAGGAACAGCCCGGCCAGCACCGCGCTGCCGATCGGGTTGCCGTTCAGGTGCAGAAACAGCCATGACATCCCCTTAAACAGTTCGCCGCCGACCGGCATAATCACCACAAACGTCACCGCCCCCATAATCAGCAGGGTAACGAGCGAGGTCAGGATCATATCCAGGTTGTCGGGCATCCATTTACGCACCTTGCGCTCGACCCAGGCGCCCATAATCGTAGCGATCAGCACGCCGATAATACTGCCCCGGGGATCGATGGGCAGACCGAAGAAATTATCGATTCCCGCGTAGTAGCCGACTTTGGCCTCCGGCACATAGCCCAGCACGAAAAGCGAGGCGATGATGGCGCCGTTCACGCCCGTGCCGCCAAAGGCCTTCTGCGCATTATGGCCGATCAGAATACTCAAAAAAGCGAACAGCCCCTTGCTGAATACCTTCATATAACCAATGGCGCCGACCAGCCAAGGGCTAGGAGACTCAACGCCCAGCACCATGCTTTGCTCCAGCAGCGTCGCGATGCCCAACAGCAGGCCGGCGGCAATAAAACCGGGGATAAGCGGGGTAAAAATGGTGGCGAATTTGGCGAAAAAGTGATGAATGGCGCCGCTCTGTTTCGCTTTGATCTGCTGCTTATTCTCCGCGGCGATCGCCTTGAGATCTCTGCCGGCGCCGGGATTTTCCGCCGCGGCGCGGCTCAGCAGCGCATTCATCATTTCCGCGGCGGTTTGCGCCTTACCGGGGCCGAGAACAATCTGCAGCTGATCGTCGCCCTCAATCACGCCCAGCACGCCGGCGATGCGCTTTAGCGCATCCTGTTCGACCAGATCCCGGTTTTCCAGCGTTAAACGCAGCCGCGTCATGCAGTTGCCGCAAAGCGTGATATTACCGCCGCCCCCCACATGACCGAGGATCTGCTCGATCGTCGCTTCAGTTATTTTAGCCATCGCTATGGTGTCCTGTGTCGTGTAATGCCGAACGGATAAAACCGTTGTTGCGCTGCAGAATCGCGCCGGCGTCGGCGGCGGAAAGATTGGCCAATACCATGACGATCGCCGTTTTGCAGTGGTTGCCGCACTGGCTCAGCGCGTCGGTTGCGCGCTGCCGGTCGCACTCCGTCGCCTGCATCACGATGTTAATCTGGCGCTGAACCAATTTGGCGTTGGTGGCTTCGACATCCACCATCAGGTTGCCATACACTTTTCCGCTGCGGATCATCGATCCGGTGGTCAGCATATTCAGTACCAGCTTCTGCGCCGTCGCCGCTTTCATCCGCGACGAGCCGGTCACCACCTCGGCGCCGACCAGCGGCTCAATGGCGATGTCGGCCAAACGGCTCATCTCGCTGTGCGGATTACAGGTCAGCGCGACCACCGCGGCGCCCAAAGTACGGGCGTAGCCCATCGCCCCCAGGACGTAAGGAGTGCGCCCGCTGGCGGCGATGCCCACCAGAACATCGCGGGAGTTAAAACCCAGATCGCGCAGATCCTGTTCGCCCTGCGCGCCGTTATCCTCGGCATTCTCCACCGCCTGTAAAATCGCCGGATGCCCGCCGGCGATCAGGCCGACGACCTGCCCGCGCGGCGTGCCGTAGGTCGGCGGACATTCGCTGGCGTCGAGAATCCCCAGACGCCCCGAGGTGCCCGCGCCGCAGTAAATCAGGCGTCCGCCGCGGGGAAAAGCCGCGCTAATCGCATCCACCGCCTGCGCCACCTGCGGCAACACCCGCTCGACGGCGAAGGCGACCTTTTGATCTTCGGCGTTAATAACCTTAAGCATCTCCAGCGTCGGCAGCGTATCGATATTTTCACTCGCCTTATTTCGGCTCTCGGTAACCAGGGTAGACAAATCTATTTTCATCGGATAATTGCGTCATATTTGTACAGTAAGGAATAATTTATACTTAATAACAGCCAAATCAAATAATATTTTATTACTCTTCGATGTCGGCCATAACCCTTTTGTTTTTACCCCGCGAGCGACGTAAGATAACTCGGCCGACCGCCCGTTCCGCCGACCATGTGGATGCCGCTGATGAGATATACGCAAAAAATTATCCATAACCAAAAGACGTTCACGCCTGGCGAACGCAAGATCGCGGACTATGTGCTGCAACACCCCGATAAGTTAAAACAGCTCTCTTCCCAGGGGCTGGCGGCGGTGCTCGGCGTTAGCCAGTCGAGCATTATCAAATTCGCCCAGAAGCTGGGCCTGAAAGGCTTTACCAACTTTAAGCTGGCGTTAATCGAAGAGTGGGGGCAGCAGGCGTCGCAGCAAAAACAGCAAAACTCGCATATTCACAACGCCATCAGCAGCCAAGACAGCCTGCCGGATATCGCCGAGAAGCTATTCGTCGAAAAGCAAAAAGCGCTGCGCGATACCACCGACAGCCTGGATTTTTCTCAGCTGCAGCAGGCGGTTTTACATATCCGGTCCGCCAAGCGCATTCAAATTATCGGCATAGGCGGCTCATCGTTAGTCGCCAAAGATTTGGCCTACAAGCTGATGAAAATCGGCTATCCGGTGATGCACGAATTGGACAGCCATGTGCAGATCACCGTCGCCCAGTCTCTCAGCGCCGCCGACGTGCAGATCATCATTTCGTTTTCCGGCAAACGCCGGGAGTTGCTGATTGCCGCCGAAGCCGCTAAAAAAAGCGGCGCGACGCTGATCGCCATTACCTCTCTGCAACGCAATCCGCTGCGCGCGCTGGCGGACTGCGCGCTGGATACCCTGGCGGATGAAACGCGCTGGCGCAGCTCTTCCATCTCCGCCAGAACGGCGCAAAACACCATCACCGACCTGCTGTTCGTCTGCCTGCTGCAGCAAAACAGCGAAAAGAGCCGCCGCTTTATCAAGCAGAGCCAGAAGCTGGTCGATCGGTTAAGCGACCCGAACGCCGGGTAAAGGGTATCTCGCTGAGCGGCCGCCATCATCCCTCCAGGGCAGATCACATGCGGCTATTTTTGATTTTGGGCGATGATCGCCCCGATACGCTGAAAACGCCGGCTAGGCGATATAATGCCGATCGTTTAAGCATCGAGATACACCGGGCGACCACCGGGGTGAGGCGTCCCTACGGGAACCTTCCCCGGTGTTTCCCCTAAAAACCGGCTTAAGTGAACGGCATTAGGCTAGGCGATAGCGGTTGAATTGGAGAGGACCGGATGGGGCTCGCTGAAAGCGCCGGGGGGAAAATAGCGCGCGGCAAACCGGCGTTCGCCGCGCGCTGTACGACACGCTTATCCTCTATTGTAAGAGGTAACCGCGTCGTTGTAGCCGTCGATCATAAACTGCAGATCGCTCGGATTTTTCGACTCTTTAAACTCGCGATAATATTTCAGCTCGCTATAAAGATAATCGATCACCGTATTTTTCGGCACGCCGGCTTTTTTAGAATCCGGGTTCTGGTCGATGAGTTTTTGCAGACTGGCAAGATTATCCTGAATCTCTTTGGCGATGGCGTCCGCTTTGGCGACTTTGTCCTTATCCTGCACATCTTCCGGCGACTGGATCAGCGAGGCTAACTGTTCGGCCAGGTTTAAGCTCTTCAACTGATGATAGGCATACATGTTACCGCCCTTTTTCACCGCCTCTAATTGCTTATCCTGATTCTGATGATAGACCACGTTCAGCTTCGACTGAAAAGCGGCGTAGCTCTGCAACGCCTGATTCAGCTCATCCTTAATGCGGGCGTCCGCGCTTTTCCCTTTAGCCAGATTATCCGTTTTATATTCGGCCGTGTCATAATACTGTTTTAATTGCTGCTCTTCATTATGCAGCGTCTCAAGATTTTTCTTTAAATCCGCGGCGGCCTGGGTTAATTCAGGGCTCCCCTGATAATTTAACGCCTCCGCCTTGGTATACTGTTCCATGATGTAATTATAATTACTCGGCGTCAGCGTCAGCGAATAGGTGCCTTTGCCGTCGCCTTTATCGATATTCTGCCGTTTATAACGGTTCGCCGCGAATTCCAGTCCGCTGATATTATTCAGCTGGTTGCTTATTTCCACGTAATAACTGATAGCCTGGGTCTCTTTTTGATCCTCGGACTGGCTGCTGGCGGCGACAGCAGTAGGCTTCTGACTTTGCCCGTCGCACCCCGCCAGGCCGCACAGCAAAAGCGCGGAGAACAGCGTCGTCAACGTAAATTTTTTTGCATTATTCATGTATATATTCACTTTATTTCACCACAGAAACGGTAGCGAGATGATAGTCTTTCCACGCTTCGCGTTACAACCTTGGGCATCGCCGATTTAATCGCCTAATTCAGGTAAAACCCCGCCATATACCGACTGGAATAGATATTAAGAATATTCGCAAAATATAGGCGCGGCCCGAAGGGCGAGACCCGCGGACGGGCCGAGTGCAAAAGCCGGCGCGCCGGCGACGCGAATTATTTGCGCGCCTCTCACCTGCATCTCGAATAAACGCCTTGCCAGTCGTTTACTATGAATCGCCAGCCGGGCGCCTAATCGTAATGGTGTTACGGCGCGCTAAGCCGCCGGGCGTAGATTTTTCCCCAGGCGATCCCCACAATCGCCGCCGTCAGCGATCCTAATAACACGCCCAGCTTGGCGGCGCCCAGCTGGTTTTCGCTCGAAAACGCCAGCATGGCGATGAAAATCGACATGGTGAAGCCAATGCCTCCCAGCAGCCCGATCAGGGCGATACCGGCCCAGGAGACGCCGGGCGGACGCTGACACAAGCCGCTCCTCACCATCAGCCAGCTCACGCCGATAATGCCCAGCGGCTTGCCTAGCACCAGTCCCGCCATCACGCCCGCCATCACCCAGTAAGCGCCGTCTGCGGACAGATTGACGCCATCAATAGCAACGCCGGCATTGGCCAGCGCAAATAAGGGCATGATGAGAAAAGCCACCCACGGATGAAGAAATATCTGCACCCGCATCACCGGGGGAAGCAGCTCGCGTCGGGCCAGCCGCAGCTGTTTAAAGGGCTGGGATAACCGGCTTGCGTCTTTCTCCTGCGCGGCGGGGTTCGCCGTCAGTTCATCGGCGATACGGAGGATTTTGTCCAGAGCGGACTCGCGCGCGCGCGCCGGCACTACCGGGGTGATTAGCCCAAGCACCACCCCGGCAATAGTCGGGTGCACCCCCATAATCAAAAAACCGGACCAGACGACGACGCCGGGAACGACATAGACCAGCGCCGCGCCGACGCCGATTAATTGCAAACCGAATACCAGTAAAACGCCCGCTCCGGCGATCGCCAGCCCGCTATAGTCGAGCCCGGAGGAGTAAAAGAGCGCGATCATAATAATGGCGATAATGTCGTCGATAATCGCCAGCGTGAGCAAAAACACCCGCACATTGCCGGGAATAGAACGCCCCAGCAGCGCCAGGACGCCCACGGCAAAAGCGATATCGGTGGCGGTGGGCACCGCCCATCCGTGGTGACGCGCCGGATCGCCGTTAAGCGACAGATAGATTAGCGCGGGAAGCGCGACGCCGCCGAAAGCGGCGGCGATCGGCAGCGTCGCCTGCTTGATATGGCTTAGCGCGCCGGCGTGAATTTCATAGCGGATCTCCATGCCGACCACTAAAAAGAAGATCGCCATTAGCCCGTCATTAATCCAGAAATGGAGGGGATGGGAAAATGAGAACGACCCGACGGCGAAAGATATCGGCGTATGCCACAGCTGATGGTAGCCGGCGGCAAAGGGGGAATTGGCCCAGATTAAGGCGATGGCCGCGGCGAGAAGCAATATGACGCCGCTAACGGATTCAATATGGGCGAAACGTTCTAATGCGGCGAAGGCGCGTTCGGCGGCAAAACGAACGCGCGGGATTCTGCGCTGTGCAAGGTCGCGCTTCATAACGTGAAAACTCCGCGCGGCGGCCCGACCGACGCATGATAATAACCTGCCTAACTGCCCTATACAGCCGACACCCGGCTGAAAATCTACCATGTCCGCGCACAGGGAGACAAGATCGGCGGCGTCCCCGCCTCACCCCTTCGGCAATTACAGCGCCGTCACCGCATCGACATGATGGTGGAACACGTAGGGATCGGACAACAGCTTGAATCGTTCGTCATCCGGATATGTCACCGCCACGGCGTAATGTTCGCCGGCGAAGGCCGTTACCGCCGCCATATCCCGCCAATACGTCGCCAGAAAGAAATGTTCCCATTCCCCCTGGGTTTCACGTCTGACGAAAGCGCCAAGATTGCCGTCGATGCCTTTTGAGTGCTGAACGCCGGTATGCTGAAGATGTTTATCAAAACCTTCGGCGTGCTCCAGCGGCACACAGCCGTGCCAGGTACGAACTATCATGCTAATGGTCCCGTTTTTATGAAAAGATTGAACAGATTAGCATAATATTGCGGGATAAACGGAAGCTGGACCGCCCGCCCAAGCGCATCTCGGGCAGGCGTTCGCCGCGTCGTTAACGGTAAATTTCCCCGGTGAGAAAGTCAGGCCAGTTTTTCTCGAAAAAGAGAGCATCCAGATCGCCGAGCGGCCGTAACGCTTGCGGCGTCACGGTAAATCCCGGCGGCTGATAGCTCACGAATAGCTGCTGCCGTTTATGCTCCAGCTTTTCCGTCAGCAAGCGGTACCGCTCCAGCGCGCCGGCGCGCGTTATCGGCATCTCCTCCCCCCGCGGAGAGCAAATCGCTCTGGCGCCCCGGCTGCCGCCCCCCTGACGGATATAAAAATCCAGCGCGCTGAGCACCGCTTCCGATGCCAACGCCATATGACGCCATTGGAAGCTGACCGCCACCTTGTTGGCGAACGGCATGGCGATACCGCGTTCGCGTATCCGTTCATTCAGCCGTCGGGCGGCCAGCAGCGCGCCTTCCACCTCATCGGCGTAGCAGATAAATCCGGCCTTATCGCTCATCCGTTGCTGAATCTCCCGCTTGACGTCGAGGATATCCAGGCCGTTTTCACTCTCCATTCCCGCACGGATCGCCTGCGCGCAGTCGGTAATCTGATCAAGCACGCTTGCCGCTGGAATCGGCGCTCTTTTCCCCCGGCTGGCGATCTGCCGGGCGCAGCGCATGCCGAAGACCTGTCCGGCGTTCAGCGCCGCCCCGCCCGGCCGGGTGACGCCATGGGTTCCGGCCGCTTCGCCCACCGCAAAACAGCCGGCCAGCGAAGTTTGTCCCCACATATCCACCGCCAGTCCGCCGTTCATATGCTGATGGTTGACGTTAAACGGCAGCGGCGCGGCGCTGATGTCGTGGCCGTGATGTTTGTAAAGCTCGATCGCCAGCGGATTCATGCGCCGCAGGCGCTCGATCGGCGTCGTCAGCAACGCTTCATTGTTCGTCAAATACTGCGCCGCGTCCTCATCCAGCTCATTGAGGCTGAATGGCCGCCAGCCGGGCGCCGGCTGCGGGTTGCGGTTGAAATCCATATAGATCGCGCGCCCCTGCTGCGACTCGGAAAAGATCGCCAGATCGACCAGGCTGGAGCCGAAATTCAGCATCCGCGTCGCATGGATCGGCCATTGATAACCCTTTCTAAAAACATTAGACGCCAACTCCTGCGTACTGCGGTAGTAGTCGGCCAGAAAATTATGCTCTTCCCCTTGTTCATCCACCGAGTAGATATAAGGCATGCACTGCACATAGGTTCCCGACAGATTCCACGGGAACTCATCGCGCCGAGTGCCGATGCCGAATTGGTTTTCGGTAAGGTTGACCGCCTGGATCCCCGCCTCCAGCCCCAGCCCCAGCGATCCGAAACAACGGTTGGGATAGACGCTGTCGCGAAATAGCTCCCCCGGACCGCCGGCGGCCAGCACCAGCGCCGGGCAAAGATAGAGCGCCAAACCGGCGGGATTATCCGCGCGGCGCGCGCCGGTATTAATCGCCAGCGCCCCGGCGATCCGCCGCTTATCATCACCCTCATCAATGAGCAAGCGAATCACCGTTGAATGATCGACGAAGGGCACCGCGAGCCGGTTCGCCTCTTCCGCCAGCACTTTCACCATCAGACGCGAGGTGCGCGGACCGCAGCTGGTGGCGCGCCCCGCCTCGTCATGGTCGGTCTGATAGCGCAGCGTGGCGCCGTAGCGATCTTCCGGCAACGGCAGGCCGATATATTGCAAACCCGCAAAGGCTTCAATCGAACCGACGGCCTCAACATAGGCCGTGTCGGCGTCCATCGCCCCGCCGGCGCTCAGCGCATGCGCCAACTGAATAAAGTTATCCCCCCGATTGCTGGTGGCGGCGGTGTGCAGGGTCTGTTTATCCGATCCGGAGCAGGCGGAAGTGCCCCAAAACAGCGTCTGCGTGGCGACCAGCACGTCCACCTGCCGGCGTTTAAGCTCCACCGCCGCGCGCAATCCGGCGGCGCCGCTGCCGACCACCAGCGCCTCGCAGCGGTAGACGGGGATAACGATGCCCTGCGGCAACGCCAGCGCCTCATCCGGCCGGCGTTCGGCCGTATGTTTAGGCATTTCGACATCGGTTAACTGGTCCAGCGTATCCTGCGAAATCTTCATTGCCATATTCGGTTCACCCATTGAGATCTGTTATGCCATGGTTCGACGACCGTCAGACGAGACGTTCGCTGTCGGAAACCGCGCCGGCGCCCGCCGTTTTCTGTTTGGCGGCGTTTGCGGAACCCGCCTCTATTTTATTCACCCTCAGCAGCAGCAAGCTGCTCAGCGCCATCAGACAGGCGGCGAAAAACCACACCGACGGCATGTCGTAGCGGTCGGACAGGTAGCCCGCCAGCACCGGAGAAATGCCGCCGGCGATCATGCCGATATTCATCACGAAGCCAATGGCCGCGCCGCGAATGGAAACCGGCACCAGTTCCGAGGTAAAAGAGATCACCAGCGGGGTAATGGGATAACCGATAAAACCAAGCAGCATCACCAGCACCACCACCGCGGAGATTGGCAATGGGATAACCAGCGAAGCCATCAGCAATCCGCTGACCGCGGTGATCCCGATCAGAATCCATCTTTTGCGGGAGAAGTTGCCTTTATCGCAGTAACGCCCCAGCAGGAAACCGCCCAGCGCACCGGTCAACCCAAGCAGACTGGCGATGGTGCCGGCCATACTCATCGGCATCTGTTTGGCGTTCATCAGGAAAGTGGGCGCCCAGAGCAGCACGATCCACCAGCCGCACAGCAGCAGAAAATAGTAGAGCGCCATCATCACCACGGACGGCGTGCTGAACAGCAAAGACAAAGGCACCTTTTCTTTAACCACAGTGGATTTGGCGCGGGCGGCGGATTTAGGCGCGCTCTTCACCAGAATCGCATAAAGGATCGCCACCACAATGCCCAAACCGCCGGCGACATAAAACACCATGCGCCAGCCGTAAACCGGCCCCAGCACCGCCCCCAGCCAGGTGCCAAAGAAACCGCCGATGGGGTAGCCCATCCAGTACAGCGACATCACGGTGGTACGCTGTTTTTCCGTGGTGACGTTAGCCACCTCCAGCGACGCCGCGGGCCAGAAAATGCCCTCGCCGATCCCCGTCATCACGCGATAAAAAATTAACGCGCTGAGGCTGCCCGCTAATCCGGTAAATATGGTGGCCAGCGAAAATAGCGTTAAACCCAGAATTAATACCGGCTTACCGCTGAGCTTGTCGGAAATAATCCCCGAGACGAATAAAAACAGGATAAAACCGTAAAAGAAGGAGCTGAGCAGAATACCGGAGCTGCCTTTACCTAAACCAAAATCGTGAGAAATCAAACCAATGGCTGAGGATACGGTCATGCGGTCCACTGAATACATCATGTACCCGAGACCGCAAAGGACGGACACCAATATCATTTTTTTTGTCTCTGTATTCATAATTTCCCCGGCTGATAATAGTCACAACGAGAATGGAATTTCACCTCGGCAGCCAAATAATGACCGCCGATATTCTTTCTATGTCAGAGAAACGGCAACAACTGGGATACGCGTTTTCCGCGGCTTAACAACACGCCAAATGGCGCTCCTTGCAGGTAGCCAGAACGTCAT
Source organism: Brenneria populi (assembly GCF_036016195.1). Classification (NCBI taxonomy): domain Bacteria; kingdom Pseudomonadati; phylum Pseudomonadota; class Gammaproteobacteria; order Enterobacterales; family Pectobacteriaceae; genus Brenneria; species Brenneria populi. The sequence goes on from NZ_JAYWTM010000004.1 coordinate 64,005, forward strand.
CGGGATCGCGCAGCCACCAATTTTTGGCGGAGAAGATCTCCACCTCATGAAAACCGCGGTATCCTTGCGCCTCCACCGTCCGGCGGGCGGCGCGGATATCGATAACGCCATCGCCCATCATGCCGCGATCGAGCAGCAGATCCTGCGTGGATGCCAGCCAGTCGCAGATATGAAAAGCGAGCAGCCGCGATTTCCCAGCACGTTCAACCTGTTGGGTAAATTTGGGGTCCCACCAGGTATGATAGAGATCGACGGCGATGCCCAGACCGTCGTCGCCCAGTTCATCGCACAGATCGTTGGCGTGTTCGAGGGTATTGACGCAGGCGCGGTCGGCGGCATACATCGGGTGCAGCGGTTCGATAGCGAGCGGCATTGAGCGCGCGCGCGAATATTCCAGTATCGTCGCCAGCCCGTCCCGCACTTGTTCGCGCGCCTGAGCGAGATCCTTGCCGCCTTCCGGCAGGCCGCCGACCACCAGCACCAGACATTGCGCGTTCAGCTCCAGCGCTTCATCCACCGCGCGGCGGTTGTCGTCATCGTTATGACGGCGCTGTTCCGCCGTCGCGCCGGGGAACATGCCGCCGCGGCAATAGCCGGTAACCGTTAACTGGTGGCTGCGGATCCGGCGCGCGGCCTCTTTCACCCCGAGCGCATGCGTTTGATCGCGCCACGGGGAGATGCCGCGGATATCGTGGCGGGCGCAGCCATCAATAATTTTATCGAGCGTCCATTGCTGGCGCACCGTGGCCGTATTGAGCGAAAGCAGGTTGGCGTCGGGCCGTTGGTTGTGATGTTCAGACATCGGTATGATTCCTTATTCAACGCGATCGTTAACGGCGCAACGCGGGAATGTCGATCCAGCGGCGTTCGCGCCAGCTTTGCAGCGCAAGCTCGACCAACTGCACGCCCTTCGCCCCCTCCAGCAAATTCCATTTGAAGTCGCCCTCGCCCCATACGTGCCGCAGGAACAGCTCCCATTGCACTTTAAAGGCGTTGTCGTAGGCCTGATTTTCAGGCATCGGCGTCCAGTCCCGATAGAAGTCGTGAGTTTGGCGCACGTCCGGATTCCACACCGGTTTGGGCGTATTGACGCGGGCTTGGGTGAGGCAATCGGTCAGACCGGCGACGGCGGAACCGTTAACGCCATCGACCTGAAAAGTCACCAGATCGTCACGCCGCACGCGCACGCACCATGAGCTGTTGATTTGCACCACGGCGCCATTGTGCAGTTCAAAGGTGGCATAGGCGGCGTCATCGGCCGTTGCCGCATAGGGCTGGCCGTTTTCATCCCAGCGTTGCGGAATATGCGTCGCGCCGAAGCAGCTCAGGCTTTTTATTTCGCCGAAAAGATTGTCGATGACGTAACGCCAGTGGCAAATCATATCCAGAATGATGCCGCCGCCATCCTGCCGGCGGTAATTCCAGGAAGGACGTTGCGCCGGCTGCAGCTCGCCTTCAAACACCCAGTAGCCGAATTCGCCGCGCACGGACAGCACCTTGCCGAAAAAGCCGGATTGATTGAGCATTTGCAGTTTCTGCAGGCCGGGCAGCCAGAGCTTGTCCTGAACGACGCCGTGTTTCACCCCGCGCGCTTCCGCGCAACGATAAAGATCGAGCGCTTCTTCCAGGCTGACCGCCACGGGTTTCTCGCTGTAGATATGCTTCCCGGCGGCGATCGCCTGTTTTAATAGCGCCGGGCGCGCCTGCGTGGTGGCTGCGTCAAAAAAGATGCTGTCCTGCGGATTGCCGAGTGCCTGCGCCAGATCGGTGCTCCAGCGTTCGATCTGATACTCGCGGGCCAGCGCGGCGATTTTCTCTTCATTGCGTCCCACCAAAATAGGATCGGGCATCAGCCGATCGCCGTTCGCCAACGCCACGCCGCCCTGACGGCGGATGGCGACGATGGAACGAATCAGATGCTGATTTTTGCCCATGCGGCCGGTCACGCCATGCATAATGATGCCAATCGAGTGTGTTGCCATTGATGATTTCCCCCGGTGCCGCTTTGGCACTCGTTACCTGTCGTTTTTATTAAAAATGAGGAATATTCAGCCCGCCGTCGACATGGATGATTTGCCCGACGGTAAAGGGCAGCCGCCCCGCCGCCAGGGTTTGCACCACCTCGGCGACATCCTGCGTTTCTCCCCAGCGCTTCATCGGCACCAGTCCATCGGCGATCAGCCGATCGTATTTAGGCTTCACCACGCGGGTCATATCGGTATTGATAATGCCGGGACGCACCTCATAAACGCCGATCCCCTCTTCGGCCAGGCGCAGAGCGAAAAGCTGGGTGACCATACTGGCCGCCGCCTTGGAGATACAGTATTCGGCGCGGCTGATGGAGAGGATCGAAGCGCTGCACGAGGTGATATTGATAATGCTGCGCCGATAACCGTTCAGTTCGCCCTGGCGCAACATGATGCGCGCGGCGCGCTGGCTGAGAAAAAACATCGCCTGCGCGTTGATATCCAGACAGTGCTGGTAGTTTTCGGCGCTGACGTCCAGCAGATCGCCGCGCTGTTTAGCGGCGGTGCCGGCGTTATTGACCAGACAGTCCAAACGTCCCCAGCGCGCGAGAATAGAGTCCAGCATCGGTTGGTGTTGTTCGAGATCCGCCACGTTGCCGGGGCAGGCGATCGCTTGCGCGCCATACTCGCCGAGCAGATCGACCAACTCCTGCTGGCGCGACAGGCCGTCAGGGGTATCCCGTCCGTTAATCGCAACATTGAATCCCTGTTTAGCCAGTTCAATGGCGCACTGTCTGCCAATGCCCCGCGTTGAGCCGGTGATCAGCGCCACGGGACGAGTTGTTGTCGTCATATGATCTCCATTTTTATATTATTCAATATATTACAATAAACCAACCGTTTGGTTACTTATAATTCTAGAGCCAGTTCGGGGACAAAAAAATGATCCAACTCGCATAATCAACCGTATGGTTGATAATTTTTTGAACAGAGTCACGATAACGTTCATGGCGCGGATCCCGGGGTTTTAGGCTGAGGACGCGGCGGGCGTGCCGCCAAACTTAACGCCGCCCATTGTTATTACAGACGGGCGCTATGGTAGGATGAGGCGCGTCGCCGGCGGTTTTCGGCGGCGAAAAATACCTTTGATCAAGACGTTGAGGTGGCGGAGTGGCAAAAGAAACACAATCTAAACGTAAACGTGACCCGGCGCTGACCCAGGCGAGGATCCTTGCCGCCGCAAGCAAGGAGTTTGCGGAAAAAGGATTTGACGGCGCCCGCGTTGAGCAAATCGCCAGTCTGGCGGATATCAATAAACAGCTTATCTATCATTACTTTAATAATAAAGACGAGCTGTTCACCCGGGTGTTGGAAGACGCCTACCGGGGGATCCGCAAGGAAGAGGCGGCATTGCGGCTGGATCACTTACCGGCGGATCAGGCGATTTTGCAACTGGTGGATTTCACCTGGCACTACTATCTGGAACACCCTGAGTTTATTCGGCTGCTGAGTAGCGAAAATCAGCAAAAGGCCCGTCATTTGAAGGCGTCGCGCAATATCGACGATATCAATATCAGTTGGCAGGGGATCTCAAAGTCGCTGATCGAACGCGGGGAGCGCGAAGGAACCGTGAAAGCGGGGCTGGACGCCATGCAGTTGAACATCTCGATTTCCGCGCTCGGTTTTTTCTATCTGATAAACTGCTCCACGCTCTCCATCGTCTACCAGCAGGATCTTACCGAGGCGCAGGCGCTGGATAAGCGGCTGGCCGCCATGCGCGATACCATCGCCTGTTGGATACGCCCGGTTAAATAAAGGCAACGCAGTATGGCCGGCAGCGGTAAATCCGTTGCCATTCATCCCCCTCCCGGCCTCCCCTTTGCCAGGGGGAGGAGTATTAAACGCCGGCTTTCCTCCCTCTTCTGTGCTGTCTCTGATACACAAATCTAGGGACTCTGACGGGGGTTGGCCGTTACCCGGCGTAAAAAATTATGCTGAGGAAGTGAAAGGCTCCCGAATGAACCGCAAGGATGCGGTTCAAGCCAGTGCCGCGTCGGGAACGCGTCACTGGCGGTTCGGTAAGAGCGTTCCACTTCCGAAGGCACCGCGTAGCGGCATAATTTAGCCGGAAGCCTGGGTTCGTAGGGGGGTGGCGTTTGAACCACCCTGCGTCGGGCGCGTGCTACGACGTAGCAGGGAAATGGCGGCTTTATCGCGCACGAAACTGTCTCTGAGTCTGCATAAGAATGTGACTAAGAGACAGCTTCTGTGAAGGGTTGGCGTGGCGACCGTTTATCATCAGGCGAAAAACCTTCACACAATCCGCTTACTGAATCTCCACCCACAGCGGATAGTGATCGGATCCCTGAGCGTCGGTATCCGCCCAGCAGCGGCGCACCCGTCGGCCCAGCGTCGGCGTCAGCAGGCAGTGATCGATGCGCCCTCCGACGTTCGGGTGCGTCACCCCGCTCTCTTCCGGCTGCCCGGCGGCGACCCAGGCGTCCATCAGGCCGTTATGGCGGATCAGGCGGCCGTGTTCCGGCGATAGCGGCCCGATCAGGCGGTCATACTCCCGGCTGCCCGGCAGAAAATTCAGATCGCCCATCAGGATCATCTCCGCCGGCATCGGCGGCATGTCCCCTTCCGTCCAGCCGGCGCGCGGATCGGGATGGCCGCCGCACCAGGCGCCGCCCTCGTCCGGCGCCTGCGCGAAAATCGCCAGCAGCGCCTCCACCTGCGGCAGACGCGTTTGCGCGCACAGGTGGCTCAGGTGGGTATTGTACACGCGCAACGCCGACGCGCCGGTATCGATCACCGCTTCCAGCACCCCTTGCTGAATAGAGTGCTGGGTCAAAGCGCCGAACTTCGGCAGCGGGAAATTGCGGCTGGAGATAATCGGCCGGCGGGAGAGCGTCAGCGTACCGAACTGGCGGCGGCGATTATGCACCCGTCCGTCGGCCTCCACGGCGCTGGCGTCCATATCCAGATTGGCGCCGTATACCCAGTAATAGTTTTTCAGCAACGCCGCCAGCTCGGCGGCTTCGTCCCGGGCGCCGGAGCGCTGCCAGAAGCGCTCGACCTCCTGCATGCAGATAATATCCGCGTCCCGCACCTCATCGGCGATGCGCGCCAAATCGTAACGGCCGTCGCGGCCGAGCCCGTACTGAATGTTATAACTGACAATAAGCATAATGGATCATCCGTAGCTAAAGAGCATTGGCCTGCCATCGGGCAGGAGATTGTTCGGAAGAGAGAGAAGAGAGAAAAGAAACGCTCACGCCGGACAGGCGATTACCGCCGGCGTCGAAAAGCAGCAGCGTCTCCAGGGGCAGCGATACGCCGACCGACGCGCCGGCGCCGTATTGCGCCACCGCCCCGGCGACCAGCGCCTGCAGCGATCCCAGCGGCGTACGCAGGCGATAGAGAATTTCTCGCCCCATCGGCTCCACCTGTTCGATAACCCCGTCCAGAACGCCGCCGCCCGTCGGAGTCAGCGTAGTATCCTCCGGCCGGACGCCGAGCGTCAGCGCGCCGCGGTAAGGCTGCGACAGCCGGAGGCGGCACTCGCCCACCTGCGCCGCGTCGCCGTGCGCCGCGCCCGGCAGCAGCGTAATCGGCGGCGAACCGATAAAGCCGGCGACGAAGGTGTTGGCCGGCTGGCGATACAGCGCGTCCGGCGCGCCGATCTGCTCTACCCGGCCCTGGTTCATGCAGATAATACGGCTGGCCATGGTCATGGCTTCGATTTGGTCGTGCGTCACCATCAGCGTGGTGGCGCCGCTGCGGGCGTGAATCGCTTTCAGCTCCGCCCGCATGGCCATCCGCAGCGTGGCGTCCAGATTGGAGAGCGGCTCATCCAGCAGCAGCAGCGACGGCCGCTTCACCAACGCCCGCGCCAGCGCCACCCGCTGCTGCTGCCCGCCGGATAGCTGCGCCGGTTTGCGATCCAGCAATTCATCCACCCGCACCAGCGCCGCCGCCTCGCGGATTTGCCGATCGGCCTGCCGGCGTTCGACGGATTTAAAGCGCAGCGGGAAAGCGATGTTGTCGTAGACGTTAAGGTGCGGGTAAAGCGCGTAGGACTGGAAGACCACGCCGACGTTACGATCGCGGGCATCGACGCCGTTGACCGACTGGCCGTCGAACAGAATGCGTCCCTGCGTCGGCGCGTATAGCCCAGCCAGCAGAAACAGCGTGGTGGATTTGCCGCAGCCCGACGGGCCGAGGATCGCCACAAATTCGCCGTCGGCGATAGTCAGATCGACCGGGTGCAGCACCTGCGCGTCGCCCCAGGCTTTCGCCACGCGTTCAAGAACAATTTCCGCCATGATTTAACCCTTGATTCCACCGACGCTCATTTGCGTCAGATATTTTTGCGTAAACAGATACAGCACGATCACCGGAAGGATGTAGATAACGCCAACGGCGGCGATCAGGCTGGAATCCGCGCCCATGCTGTCCTGCGATGTCCAGAACAGATACAGGCTCATCGTCATTCTGTTGCTGTCGATCAGCAGGGTGCGCACGAAGATGTACTCCTCCCATCCGCGCAGAAAGGCGAAGGTGGCGATGGCAATCACGCCGCCGGTAACCTGCGGCAGCACCACCAGACGAAACGCCTGAAAGCGGCTGGCGCCGTCGGTAATGGCGCTCATTTCGATATTCCAGGAGACGCCGTCGAAAAATCCTTTCATCACAAAGATGGCGAACGGCAGTTCCAGCGCGCACATCACCAGCATCACGCCGAGCAGGCTGTTGAGCATCCCCATCCAGTAAATCTGGATGAAAATGGCCACCGTCAGCGCCATCACCGGGAAGGCATGCAGCAGCAGCAGCGTTTTCAGCACGCCCTCGCGGCGCCGAAACCCTAGACGGGACAAGGCGTAAGCCGCCGGCACCGCCAGCAGCGTCACCAGCAGTGTATGCCCGGCGGCGAACAGAAAGGAGTTGCCCAGCGCGGCCCAGATCGACGGCAGCGTATCGCTTCTCGCCCCGGCGGCCTGTACGTCCGGGTTCCATAAAAAGCGGTAGTTGTGCAGGGTGAGCTGCGGCGCTACCAGCAGCGACAGCAGCAGCAGCGCCATCAGCCCCACCATCCAGCGCAAACGCACGCCGTGGGTCTCATTGCGCACCCGGCAGGCAATGGCGATCAGCAGCGCGAACGCTACCCCCGCGATGCCCAGCACCCGCCACAGTACGTGGAACTCGGCGCCGCCCGCGCGGTCGGTGAGCGAAATCACCAGCAGCCACAGATACGGCACGATGATCGGAATGGAAACCAGCGTCAGACAGGCGATCACGCCGGTCGTAAAACCGATCCGGTTCCTGCGGGAGCGCGCGGCCCGGCGCGCCCAGTCAACGCCGACAACATCGGTCATCGCAACACCTCAATACGCGGCGGGGCAAACTGATCCCGCATGTTCATCATTCGCCATTGCAGCAGCGTCAGCAGCACGCCGAACAGCATCAGCCCCAGCGCCAGCATGGCGCCGTACCCGTACGCCCCGGACTCAAAGGCGCGCCGATAGATATACAGCGCGTAGGTGGTGGTGTCGTATACCGGCCCGCCGCCGGTGAGCAGCAGGATATATTCGTAGGTCACCATCAGCGACAGCGCCTGATACATGGCGATAAAGCGCGCCGGACCGACGATGGCCGGCAGCACCACGTGGCGGATGACCGACCACTCTCCGGCGCCGTCCACGCGCGCGGCGTGCCAGAGATGTTCGGGAATGGCGCGAATGGTCGACGTCAGGATCACCATGGCGAAAGAGGCGCCCACCAGACCGTTGGCGAGCACAATCAGCATCATCGGGCGATCGTTGCGGATATTCAGCGGCGGCAGCCCCATCAGGTTGACCACGACCTGGTTAAGCAGGCCGTGCGTCGACGGATCCACCACCCATATCCACAGCAGCGCATACAGCACCGAGGGCGAAATGCGCGGCAGAAACCAGATGCCGCGAAACAGCGCGCCCAAACGCGCGGGAATCGCGGTGGTGGCGATCGCCAGCGCTATCCCCAATCCCAGGTTGAATAGCAGCAGCGTCGAGCAGACATACACCAGCGTGGTCATCAGAATGGTCGGCACCCGTTTGTCGGACACCAGCAGCCGCACCAGATTGTCGGCGCTAAAGCGGGCTATCTCCAGGTTGCTGCCCATATCGCTGAAGGCAATCACCAGGTTAAGCAGAATCGGCGCGATGAAAAACACCGCCAGCACCGAGATGGCCGGCGCCATATAGCGCAAAGGCTGCGCGCCGGCTGACGGCTTGGGAGAAATAACGGACATAACATAACCCTGTGGTATAACCGGGAAATCAGCGCTTCCCGGTATGCTATCAATGAAGACTATCGACGATTTCCACATCCTTGCCCAACTGCATATCCAGCTCATCGGCGATAAATTCGACCGCCTGCGCCGGCGTCATCCGTTTGGTTTCCACCGCCTGCAATCCTTTGAACAGCACCCGGTTGTAATCGCCGAACCGCGCGTGATTAGGCACAAAGGTCAGGTTCTTCATCATCTTGCCGGCTTCGGCCAGCGACCAGTTATCCGTATATTGCGGCATGGCGGTCTGCGCGTGGCTGATGGCGGTATGATAGGAGGTCACATCGTGGCGGTTGTTGTAATAAGGCAGGCTGGCGATCGCCACCAGCTGCGCCGCCAGCTCGCGATTTTTGCTCTTGTTGCTGATAACGTGCACGATGGGGTGGGAAAGGTTGGCCGGTTTACCGCCTTTAACCGCCGCCGGCGCCGGAAGCCAGCCGATTTTATGGCTATAGCCCGCCTTATCGGCAGGCCAGGCGGGCGCGAAATTATCATTAACCTGCCAGGCCAGCGCCCAGATTCCCTGATGGAAGATAAAGGCCCTTTCCTGTTTGAAACTGGCCTGGATGGTATCCCAGCTCATCGAGGTATTATCGGTTGGCGTTACCCCTTCGCTGACGTTGCGGGCATACCAGTTCAGCGCGTTTTCAATCTCTTTTTTCGCCAGCAGCAGCTTGCCGCTTTTCTCGTCCATAAACTTCGCGCCGAACGATGAGAAGACCATCAGATAATCAATGCCGACGTTCGGCCGGTGCAGCATGCCGATCTGCGCGGCGCCGCCGTTTACCACCTCTTTTGACAGCGCGGTCAGATCGTTCAGGGTAAAATCGCCGCTCTCCACCCGCGCCGGCAGGCTTTCGATAAAGGCGTCGTCCTTGCCGATCTTGCGCAGCATATCTTTGTTGTAGAAAAACATGCGAATTTCGGCATCCTGCGGGATGCCGTAAACCTTGCCCTGATATTTGGCGGCGTCCCACAGCGCGGGCAGGATATCGCCATACACCCACGGATTGGCCTTAATCTGTGCGTCCATCTGCATGGCGTAGCCATTACGGGCGAACTCGCCGATCCACTCGTGGGGCAGCAGCACAATGTCCGGCCCCTGATTCACCGCAAAGGCTTTCATGGTATCGAGCGCCAGATCGTCCCAGCCCTGTACCGCGCTGGCATGGGCATCGACGACAATTTTCTTGTCTACCCCCGCCGCGGCGAACTGCCGGTTCATCACTTCCGCCGCATCCTCCAGATTCGCGGTGCGCATCGGGGCATTGCGGTCATTCAGGGTCCAGAGTTTCAGTTTGATCGTTTCGGCCAGCGCGCTATGAGCCGCCATACTTAGCGCGATAGCCGCGGATAGAGACAACAATGAAAGTTTACGCATAGCTACGATCCTGTTACTTATTAGGTTAGGGTTGACGAATTAATTAAGTAGCTTAATTATATTGCAGACAGATGACGCCGCCGGGATATCAGGAGAAATCGATCGACCATGGATAAACGCGAACTCACCGCGACTCACCGTAAGCTGCTGGCGCTATTACGCCGGTCGGGCGGCCTCTCCCGCCTCTCGCTCGCCGCCGCCAGCGGGCTGACCACCGCCGCCGTCAGCATGATGACGCGGGACATGCTCAATTTAGGAATTCTGGAAGAGAGCGACAGAGAGCAGGGCCGGCGCGGACCGCCGCAGATCAATCTGCGGGTGGTCGCCGGAACCGGCTACGTGCTGGGAATCTATGCGGAATACGATCTGATCTGCCTGCTGCTGATGGACTACGCCGGACGCTGCGCAGCGGAAAAGACGCTGCGCGGCGATTTTCGTTGCGTATCGACGGTGGTGGAAACCCTTTGCGAAGCCGTCGCCGCGCTGATGGCGCAACAGCGTATCCCGCGGGAAAAAATGCTGGCCGTCAATCTGGCGCTGCCCGCCCGTTTTGACGGCGGCGCGCTGCCGGTGTGGATGGCCCCCGGGCTGATCGCCTGGCGAGGCGTGGATATCGCCAGCCGGCTGAGCGCGCGGCTGGGCTGCTCGGTGCAGGTGGAGAACGACGCCAACTGCGCCGCCGTCGGCGAGTCGAATTTCGGCGAAGCGGAGCGGCACGACAACTTTTTTTATCTGTACATCGGCAAAGGGATCGGCGGCGCGCTGGTGCTCAACGGCGAATTGTACGGCGGCCGACACGGCAATGCCGGGGAGATCGGCGCGCTACGCCCGCGCCCCCTGTCCCGCCCTTCGTTTGACGATTTGCAGGATTGCCTGCGGGCGGCCGGCGTCGCGATCCCGCCATCGCCGGACGACGCGCGCTGGGAAAATTTGACGAACATGCCGGCAGGCGGCGATTGGATCGCGCGCGCGGCGGGCGAACTGTTCGACCTGATTCACACGGTAACCGCCCTGCTCGACCCGCCGTGCGTCTATCTCGGCGGCACCCTGCCGCTGCCGTTTATGAGCCGGTTGAAAAGCGCGCTGGAGCTCGTATGGCCGCAGCACAACAGCGAGGCGTCGTTAATACTGCCGCCGCTGAAAATTTCCGCCATCCCGGCGCAAAATAGCGCCGCGTTCGGCGCCGCGGCGCTGGCGCTCAGGCAACGCTGAATTCGCCGCATCCGCGGCGATAGGCGCGGCGCGCGGCGGATTACGGCTTTACGCGCTCCGCGCGCGCCATCGCATAGGCGCGATTACGCCGCCTGCGACGAGGAAGCCGCCCAGGCTCTGAGTTCACGCCAGCGCTCATCGCGGGCGGCGGCCAGCGCGCTCAGCAGGTCGGGATCCAGCGACTTAAATCGGCCCTGCCCGGCGAAGTAGCTTTCCAACGGCGCGAAACGGCTGGGATTGCGGTTAATGGTCAGTCTCCCCTGCTGATATTCCAGCAGCGGCCACAGCCCGGTATCCACCACGCTTTTCCCCAGCGCGATGGTGCTGTCGCTGGCGCATCCCCAGCCGGTGGGACAAGGGGCGAACACATGCAGAAACGCCGGGCCGTCGACGCACGCCGCCTTCTCCAGCTTTTTCAACAGATCGGACGGTTGCCCCACGCTAGCGGTGGCGGCATAGGGAACATGGTGAGCGGCGGCGATTTGCAGCAGATCTTTTTTGACGTTGAGGCGATAAGGTTTGAAACCGGTCGGCGACGTGGTGGTCTTGGCTCCCCAGGGGGTGGCGCCGCTTTTCTGGATGCCGGTATTCATATAGGCTTCGTTGTCGTAGCAAATATAGATAATACGCTCCTGGCGATCGAACGCCCCGGAGAGGGATTGCAGACCGATATCCGCCGTCGCGCCGTCGCCGGCGAACCCCACCACCGGGATATCGCTAACGCCTTTGGCGCGCAACGCCGCCGCCAGCCCCGAGAGGACGGCGCCCGTCGCCGCGAACGGCGCGATCATGGCGTTCACGCCCACCGCCATTTGCGGATAGATAAAGCCGACCGCCGACATGCAGCCCGCCGGGATAACCACATGCGTTTTCGGCCCGAACACTTTCAGCGCCAGGCGCACCACCAGGCTGCCGCCGCAGCCCGCGCAGGCTTTATGACCGATGAAATACTCTTCCGACGGCAGATTTTTAATCGATATGGACACGGCTATCCTCCCGGTTAGCAGGAATCGTGGACGACGTCGGATCTGATGACGACGGGTTAATGCCGAGAAAACGCAGATCCGGCGCCGCGGCGCCGCGGGCCGGCGAGTCTGACAACGCGCCGTATAGCCGCGCCACATCCTCCAGCCCGATCTCCTGCCCGCCGAGTCCGGCGATCTGGTTGATCAGATAAGGCAGGCGGGCGCCGGTGACGCTGGCGTGATCGAACAGCGCGGCCTTGACCTCCAGCGCCACCGCTCCCTGCTGCCCGAAGGAGATATCTTTTTCCAGCACCGCGACGGCCCGCGCCGCCCGGGCGCGATGAGCGCCGAACAGCGCATTGAGCAGCGCCGCCTGCGGAAAAGGACGCAAATAGCGTATGCGCAGCATCCCCACCGCCTCGCCGCGCGCGCGCAGCGCATCGACGGCGGCGCGCACCGTGCCGGCCACGCTGCCGAGCGTAATCACCACCCGTTCGGCGTCATCCAGGCGGTAGCTTTCGACGACGCCGTCCGTCAGCCCCTCTTCGCCGCGGCCGAAATGAGACTGAAAACGCCGGCTGACGGCGGCGATTTCGCCCAGCGCGCCGCGCATCGCCTGATGCTGCAGATATTTGAACTCGGTATACTCCCCCGGCCCGGCGGTAATCGCCAGACTCTGCGGATGCGCAAGGCTGAAGGTTCCCGGCGTGCCCTCGGCAAAAAAGCGCGGCCCGAGAAACGCATCCACCCGCGCCTGGTCCGGCAGGCGCACCGCCTCATAGGTATGGGTCAGCACAAAGCCGTCCAGATTGATCAGCACCGGCGTGCGCACCGCAGGGTGTTCGGCCAGCGCGTAGGCCTGAACGATCAGGTCCAGACTCTCCTGCGCCGTTTCGGCGTAAACCTGGATCCAGCCGCTGGAGAGCTGGGAAAGAGAGTCGCTTTGATCGCCATAGATATTCCACGGCAGCGCCAGCGCCCGGTTGGCGTTCATCATCACCAGCGGGAAACGCCCTCCGGCGCTGTAGGGCAGGCACTCGGCCATATACAGCAGCCCCTGGGAAGAGGTAGCGGTAAAGGTGCGCGCCCCCATCGCGGCGCTGCCCATCACCAGCGAAAGCGCCGAGTGTTCCGACTCCACATGGACGAATTCGGCGTCGAGCTCCTCCGTTTCCACCATTTCCGCCAGACGTTCCACCACCACGGTTTGCGGCGTGATGGGATAGGCGGCGATCACCGCGGGCCGGCATAAACGCACGCCGTGGGCGACGGCCTCGTTGCCCGACAGAAACAGGCGTTCACCGCCGTCCGCCGGCAAATGCTGGCCGCGGGCTAAAGATGGCTTCATATCGCTTCTCCCGCGGCGGCAGGGTGTGAAAAATTAATCATGATGCCGTATCTCCTCAGACAACGGTTCGAATTCGCTCACCATCCTGATGGCGTCCTTGGGACATTCGCGCGCGCAGATGCCGCAGCCCTTGCACCATTCAGCCAGCAGACGCGGATAGTTATCGCGGGTATTCGCCAGCGCCCCGTCCGGGCAAAGCAGCACGCACAGGTTGCAGCAAATACAGGCGCTATCTTCAATCGTCGGCCGCGAGGTGCGCCAGCCGCTGTTTTCCGTCACCAGATAGCCGGAGGTGAGCTGGGGCGCGGCGGGCCACTGCCGTAAAGCGGGCTGCTGATGAGGCCGCCGCCGACAGGGCCCCTGCAAGACGACCGGCAGCGGATCCTGGCTGCGCCCGCCCCGGCGCGCGCGCCGGGGACGTTCGCAGGCGAGTTCGTCCGCCGACGCCGCGCCGGCGGCGTTTTTTGCATCCTGACGTCCGTCGGCATCACGCATGCGTCGCCTCCTGAATCGCCGCCGAGCGATGATGGGCCGCCAGCCACTCCGCCAGCGGGCCGGCGATGTTTTTTTCCGTTTGGGCGAATCGGGCGGCGGCGGCGAACGCCGCCAGATTGCGGCGCGCCCGTTCCGGCAACGGCGCCGGATGGCGCCAGAGCGGGGCGAACTCGGAAATAATGGCGTTCTCCAGCGCGTCGGGCGGGAGCAAAGAGAGCAGCCCATTGAGTATGCCAAGAAAAACGGTATTGGTATGCCGGCCGCCCAAGTGCCGTTCAGCCAGCTCGCCCGCCGGGGCGCGCCACTCCAGCCCCTGGGCCAGCGGTTGAATACCCTGCCGACGCTTGCCATCAACCAGGATGAGCGCCCCGGCGCAAAGCCGATCGGCGCGCAGCTGCGGCAGCAGGGTGTCGTCCATCACCACCGCCACCTGGGCCTGACGCACCGGGCTGCGATCGCGGATAGGCCGGCGCGATAGCCGCGTATAGGCGAAAACCGGCGCGCCCCGGCGTTCGGGGCCGAAAGAGGGAAAGGCCATCGCCTCAAGATCGGCGAAGCGCACCGCGCCCAGCCCCAGCAACCGGGCCGCGGTGAAAGCCCCCTGGCCTCCCCGGCCCAGCCAAAGAATATCAAGCATATTTATACCTACGCCTCATGCGGCGTTTCGTAAGTGAAAACTAAAGCGCGCAGGCGCTGCGCGTATCGATAACGCGTTTGGCCTTATGGGTGTGACGCGGCAGGGTTTCCGGCGCCAGCAGCAGAACCCGCTTGGGGCGTACGCCCAGCCGGGTTTTAATCTCCTGGTGCAGACGCGCCTCCAGCAGGCTGTCGCCTTCGTCGCTATGAGTATTGCGCTCGACCTCAAGATCAAAGCGCGTCAGGTGCCCCTCTTCATACAGCGTGATGCGGTATTCGCCATTCAGCTCCGGCGCGGCGCGTACGATCGCTTCCAGATCGCCGGGGAAAACATTCACCCCGGAGACGATAAACATATCGTCTTTGCGCCCGGTGACGGTGATGCGCACATGGGTGCGGCCGCAGGCGCAGGGCGAATGGTCGGCGATGATAATATCGCCGGTGCGAAAGCGGATCATCGGGCGCGCCTGCTTGGTCAGCGTGGTCAGCACCATCTCTCCCGGCTGGCCGTCCGCGACCGGCTCGTCGGTAACCGGATCCAGCACTTCCAGCAGAATATCGTCCTCGGCCAGATGCAGGCCGTTCTTCTCTTCGCAGGAGCCGGCGCAGGCGCCGTAAATATCGGAGATGCCGTAAAAATCATAAACCTGAACGCCCCAGCGCGCTTCGATGGCCTGCCGGGTCTCCGGAATAGAGCCGCCGGGCTCGCCGCAGACGATAATGCGCTTCAGCGCCAGATCGCGCTGCGGATCGAGCCCCTGGGCAACCGCCGTTTCGCCCAAATGCCAAGCATAGGAAGGCGTGGTCCAGGTGATGGTGGGGCGGAAGGTTTTCATAATGTACAGCAGGCGATCGGATGGAATGGTGCCGGCCCAGAAACAGAGCGCCCCCAGCTTCTGCGCGCCAATCACGTCCGGCCCGCCGACGAACAGCGTGAAGTTGAGCGCATGTACATAGCGGTCGTCCGGACGCATGCCTACCGCCCAAAAAAGCCGGGCCTGAATATCCTGATAGCGTTCGAAATCGTCGGCGCTGAACGGACTCAGCGTCGGTACGCCGGTGCTGCCCGACGAGGCGGAGACAAACACCACCTGTTCTTCGGGGATCGCCAGCATATCCCCCAGCAGGGGGGCGGCGTCCTGCCGTTCCCGTTCAATCTGTTTATTGATAAACGGATAACGGCGCAGATCGTCGAGCCGATGTAACTCTTCAGGATGTACGCCCGCCCGCTCGAACGCTTCCCGATAGTAAGGAGAGTGCTGATAAGCATGGGTTAGCGTGGTTTTTAACCGTTGCAGTTGCAGCGCTTCAAGCGCCTGACGCGGCAGTATTTCCGCCTCATCCCAATAACGCCGATAGCCTGTTGTTGTGCTCGTCATGACATGCCCTTATTGCTGCGCCAGTTTCTTTTGTAGCCAAAGCGGTTTCTGGAAGTCGCGGAAGATATATTTAGGGTCCTGAATCGCCGCGGCGAATTCCGGCGACTCAATGGCCGCTTTAATATCGGCGACGAAGGGTTTGTTCAAATCGTCGGTGCGAACCGCCACCAGGTTCTTTAGATCTTCATCGAGCTTTTCAAGCGCAATGGCGTCCGAGAGCTTGAGGCCGGAGGCAATGGCGAAGTTGCCGTTCACCAGCGAGGCGGCGGAACTCTCCAGCGTTCTGGGCAACTGCGCCGCTTCCAGCGGTTTGAGCGCCAGCCCCTTCGGGTTGCCGCCGATATCCCTTTCCGTGGCTTTCGTCGCGTCGATATCTCCTTTCAGGGTGATGAGCCCCAGGCTGGCGAGAAAACGCAGCCCGCGCGCCAGATTGGTCGGATCGTTCGACAGCGTCACGACATCGCCGCGCTTAAGCTCATCCAGGCTTTTAATTTTCCTGGAATAGATCCCCAGTCCGGCGGTGGGAACATTAATCAGCGGCGACAGTTTCAGCCCCTTATCGGCGGAGAATTTCCGCAGATAGGGAAGATGCTGAAACAAATTGGCGTCGATGCTGCCGTTGGCCAGCGCCAGATTCGGCTGCACATAATCGCTGAATTCCGTGATCTTCACCTGATAGCCTTTCCGCTCAAGCTCGGGCTTAACTGCGTATTTAATCATGTCGCTATAAGGCCCGGGCGCCACGCCGAATACAATCGTCTGCGCCTGCGCCGAATAAGGCTGCGCCCAGATAGCGCCGATTAATAAGGACAAAACAAAATATAAATATCTGCGGTACTTTCCTGAAATCATCTTATTAAATCCCATGCTAAATTAATTCCCGGTCATCAGGCATCAATAAACAGTCAATATACTCGTCATACTTCAGGCTGCAGGGGCGTTGGCCGGGTTATTCGGCCTAATGGCCTCGCCCCTTCGGCGCAAGCGCTGTGCAAAAACTCTTTAGCGTTTTTGTCCTGCAGTTCGAATTATTTAGAGTGTAAAACGCTACCAATAATGAAGATTGAAAATAAATTAAATAATCAACTATCATTATATGAAAAACAGAATTAAATACTTTTGTTTCTCCTTTGTTAAAAAACATCCGTTTTTATCATTTTATTAAACCTCCTCTGCCAGTTTGATTATCAGATGATAAAACCCTATAGCGAATAAAAGGTTACCCGTCGCTATCATTTTCTGTTTTCTTTTTCATTTGAGAATGAATATTGTTACGCGCTTTATAAATTGATCGGCATCATATTTTCAATTACAGAGAACGCCAATAAAGTTAATTTAAATGGTTCATCCCACGCCGACTATTTCCGACTGACGGGAATCATCAGCAATAAAAATGCTAATGCGTTATTAAATAGCGTAAATTGAGGTCGTTGATTCCCGATTAATAATCGACGCGGAAGCGCGGCGCCTCGGGACGGATTTTGACATCCACGCCGGGCACTTCCGCCGGGGCGTAATGGGTCTCCAAATCGCGAATCAGCGCCAGATACCGATCCGCCGCCTTGCTCAGTATTTTGCGCCCCTTTTCGGCGCTGGCGGTCAGAATATCTTCGGTTCTTCCCAGCCCGCCGAGGCTTTTATGGCCCGCGGCGGGAATCGGAATCCAGGTGGCGATATCCATCACGCCGAACGTCTCCGTCTCATCCTGGGTGACGGAGCGCTTGAGCAAATTACGATCGAGCAGCGGCTTCAACTCATGCCCCTGAACGGTATCCAGTTTCACCAGGTCGGGCCGGACGAACAGCACGTTGCTGGTCTCCTCTTCGCCGGCGTGATAGAACGGCGTAGTCAACTCCTCGCGCAGCGTTTGCGCCGCCAGTTCCCAATAGGTGGCGCCGCCGATAAAGATCGGTTTGCCTTCTCTGCGTAGCTCGGTGGCCACTTCATGGGCAATAACCTGAAAATTCGGCTCCTGACCGTGCGCCTGAACGAGAATAATTTTGCGAAAACCGGTGGCCCACAGCCCGCGGACGATATCCTTAATCAGCGCATGCATGGTGGCGTGGCCGATGGCCAGCGTACCGGGAATCGGATCGCCATTGACATCGTAATGGAACGTCGGCGAAGCGCCGGCTCTTATCGGCGTCGGCAGCAATGCCGGCAGCCCGGTTTTGCGGCTTAATTCCGCCGCGATCCATTCGGCGGTAAAAGTATCCGTTCCCAGCGGTAAGTGAGTGCCGTGCGCCTCGGTCGTCGCCACCGGAAGAATAATGATTCCGCGCGTTTCGGCGCTTGCAACCGCCTGATCCAATGAAAGCTCGTCAAAATGAATAGCTTCTGCCATAAAATTACACCTCGGTTATATATCAATAATATTTATTCAATATACCCAAAATAATTCGAGCTGCAGGAGGCGGCCTCTGGTGAGAAACAGGATTAAATGCGGCCAACGCGCCTGCAGCTTAAAGTATCACGGGTATAAATCATCCATGCCGGATTGCGTCGCACTTATTATTTCCCGCAAACCTCAATAACTATGCAGATACTTTGCCAAAAACATAAATAACAATCTTTCATGACGTAATGAGAAAAATAATTTTTGATTTTAATATGCGAAAAAATCAAACGCCGGCCGTTTACAATAAACTTGATCGCCGGCGATATTAAAAAAACACACCGCCAACGATAAATTGATTAACATCATATTTGGGTGAAAGGCTGTTTTTATAATTTATGACCCGGCCCGCCGCGAATATAAATCGATGAAAAGATATAACCCGTACGCTCCTATCGTTGAGCGCGGAATCCCATTGTTCCTGACGGCCCGGCGGACCCTCGGCGCCGGCCTTATAAAAATCACATATCGATGTTCATGTTTACATGGCATAAAGTTATAGAAAAAAACGACGATAACTATCCGGCAACACCTCATATGGTTATTTTTTAAAGGGAATGAAATGTTTAATCGTATAAAAGTCGTTACCGGATTGATTGTAGTGCTATCGCTATTCTTCACATTGCAATTAGCGTCAGGCGGGTTGTTCTTTAACGCGCTAACCAACAGTAAGGCGTCGTTTAGCGCTTCGCAGCGGATTAATCAGCAAAAAGCGGAACTGGATGCGGCCTGGTCATTACTGCTGCAAACCCGAATCACCCTGAACCGGGCGGGCACGCGGGCGGTGCTGGAAGTCAACGGTTCGGGCGCCAGGGCGGACTCCAGCGGCCTGCTCGCCTCGGCCAAAACCACGCTGGATGAAGCCAACGACCGCTTTCTCCGCTATGAAAAAACGGCCGGCGGCGCCGGCCAGGATCCGGCGCTCGTCAGCGAGGTAAAAAAACACTATCTTGCCTATCGCGCCGCGCTCGCCGAACTGATTCAATTTCTCTCCGCCAACGACATCCAGAAATTTCTCGATCAGCCGACCCAGGGTTTTCAGAACAACCTTGAAAAGGCCTACCGCGCCTATCAAAGCGATATCGCGCAGCTCTATCAGCATATCAACGACCAAAACGACAGCAACTATCGGCTCTCGCTGTGGACGCTGGGCGTGGCGATAACGCTTATCGCGCTGCTGTCGCTGCTGGCGTGGTTCGGCAGCAAAAGTTTGCTGATCCGCCCGTTGAACAGCGTGGTTGACTATATCCGCCAGATCGCCACCGGCAATCTGGCCTATACGCTGAACGTCCACGGCAGAAATGAGATGGGCGCGCTGGCGGATAACCTGCGCCATATGCAGCATGAACTGATCAAGCTGGTGAGCGAAGTGCGCGATAGCGCGGAATCCATCCTGACCGGCGCCACGGAGATCAGCGAAGGCAACAACGACCTCTCTTCCCGTACCGAACAACAGGCGTCGTCGCTGGAAGAAACCGCCGCCAGCATGGAACAGTTGACCGCCACGGTGAAGCAGAACGCGGAAAACGCGCGCCAGGCCAGCCAGCTGGCGCTGAGCGCATCGGAAAGCGCGCAGAAAGGCGGCGAGGTGGTGAGCAACGTGGTGTTGACCATGCGCGATATCGCCGGCAGTTCGCAGAAAATCGCCGATATTATCACGGTGATAGACAGCATCGCCTTTCAGACCAACATCCTGGCGCTGAACGCGGCGGTGGAAGCCGCCCGCGCGGGGGAACAGGGCCGGGGATTCGCCGTGGTGGCGGGCGAAGTGCGCAATCTGGCGCAGCGCAGCGCGCAGGCGGCCAAAGAGATCAAGTCCCTGATCGACGACTCCGTCAGCCGCGTAGGTGAAGGCTCCTCGCTGGTGGAAAACGCCGGGGAAACCATGACGGAGATCGTCTCCGGCGTCACGCGCGTAACCGATATTATGGGCGAAATCGCCTCCGCGTCCGACGAACAGAGTAAAGGCATCGCCCAGGTGGGCGTGGCGGTCAGCGAGATGGACAGCGTCACCCAGCAGAACGCCGCGCTGGTGGAGCAGTCGGCCGCCGCCGCCATGGCGCTGGAAGAGCAGGTGCGTACATTGAACCGGGCCGTCTCGGCGTTTCGTCTGACCGACAGGCAGCAGCCCGCCGCGCGTCCGGCCGCGGAAAGACGCCCAACGGAAAATACGGCGCTACTGACGCATAGGGATAAAGCCGGCGCCCATTCCGCCTCGGCCAAATCCTCCGGCGACGACAATAACTGGGAAACATTTTAAAGCGCCGCGTAACGCCCCGCCGCTAAGGCGGGGCTCTCCCCTCCTCGCCCCAATCGCTACGCCACGGACACCCCATAACGCTCGCCGCACCGCGCCTGCGCCCGGCGAATGATATCGCCTGCCAGCGCGGGCGCCAGCCGCTGCTCCGCCGGGAAATACTCCCGGCCCAGCAGGCGGTATTTGTCGCTGCCTAAACGGTGGTAGGGCAAAATTTCGTAGCTGACCTGCGGCAGTGAAAGAATGAAATCGATAATCGGATTAATTTCGGCCCACGAGGCGTTAAACCCGGGAATAAGCGGCGTGCGGACATGGATCGGCAGACCGGGAAACTCACGGCGCAAACGCAATAAGTTATTCAGAATGCGGCGGTTGCCGCGCCGGGTAAACCGGCGGTGCAGGCTGTCGTTCAGGCTTTTAACATCGAAGTAAACGGCGTCGACACAGTCGGCGATCTGGCGCAGAATCCGCCAGCTGCCGTCGCCGCAGGTTTCCAGCAGCGTATCGATATTGCGTCTCTTCGCCTCCTGCAATAGCGCCAGCGCGAACGCCCCCTGCATCAGGGGTTCGCCGCCGCTCAGCGTTAATCCGCCGCCGGAGCGCTGATAAAAAATCGCGTCGGACTCCACGATATCCAGCACCCGATCAACCGTCATGCGTTCGCCGAAATGGTGTAAAGCCCGCGTCGGACAGTGGGGAGCACATTGCAGGCAGTGGGAGCAGCGCCCGCGGTCGATACGCACCGCGCCCCCGGGCGCATAGTCGAGCGCCGCCGCCCGGCACTGGCGCTCGCACAGGCCGCAGTCCGTTCGCCCCAGGCATTTTCGCGCATCGACGGCGATTTCCGGCCGGCCGTCTTGCGATTCAGGATTGCTGCACCACGCGCAGCGCAGCGGGCAGCCTTTTAAAAACACCACCGTACGGATCCCCTCCCCGTCGTGCAGGGAGTAACGCTGGGTATTGAACACCCAGCCGGCAAGCGCTTCGGCGCGAAGCGGCATCGGTTTATTCACCACGGCCCGACGGCCTCGCGCATGATGCTGCGCGTCTCCGTCTAGAAGATTTCATGCCCGGTTCTGGCAATCAGGTCATCCTGTAAATCCGGCGACAAATCGGTGAAATAGGCGCTGTAGCCCGCAATGCGCACGATCAGCCCGCGGTAACGTTCCGGATCGGCCTTCGCCGCCAGCAGGGTTTCCCGGTTAATCACGTTGAACTGTACGTGCCACAATTTCAGATCGCACCAGGCCCTGATTAAATCGCACAGCTTACGGGTTCCCGTCTCCCCGGCGACAATGGACGGCGTGAACTTAATATTCAGCAATCGCGCCGCCCGCTCGCGGAATTGATAGTTTTTGCTCTGATAATTTGACAGCAGCACCGCCGTCGGCCCGCGGGCGTCGCATCCCTGGGATGCCGAGGAGCCGTCCGACAGCGGCATCCACGCCTTACGGCCGTTCGGCGTGGCGTGAACCACCTTGCCGAACGGCACATGGGAGGTGAACGGCACCAGCCGAAGATCGAGATGTACGCCAAGCGTTTGCGAATATTTACGCGTGAACTCCAGGCAGGCCTTATCCAGCGCTTTGCCGATGTCGTCGGCATAGGGATCGTTATTGCCGTATTTAGGCGCATTCATCAGCAGCGCGCGCAGCACCGGCTGCCGCTCAAAATTATTTTCCAGCGCCGCCAGCAGCTCGGTCATTGAGATACGCCGCTCTTCGTAGACCAGTTTTTTAATCGCCGCCAGCGAATCAATCACCGTCCCGTAGCCCATAAACTCGAAGTAGCCTAAGTCGATGCCGCCCTCAATCACCGGCTGATGAATATCTTTGCAGGCCTCCATGGCTAAATCATGCAGCGCCGTCCCTAACGGCCAGGCAAAATGTTTGGCCCGCAAATCAATAATGATCTTTTGCTGGATAAAGGCGTGGCGCAGAAAATTGATATGCTGGCGCAGATAAGCCTGCCAAAAATCCTCCCATGAGGAAAAACTCAGCGGATCGCCGGTTTCCAGCCCGAGCCGTTCCATGCCGTAGCGCTTCATCCGTCCGTTATAGAGCGTCATTTCCAGCGCGGCGGGAAAGTTGATATAGGCGCAGGGGCTGGTATAGGTATCGCGGTTAGGCATGCGGCATTCGGCGCAGCCGGAAACCGCGTAGTCATAGGCCTGGGAAAACTCCGCCCCTTTGGAGAGCAGTAAGGGAACCACCTCTTCATCATTGATTAACTTAGGAAAGCCGGTGCCCTCCTTAATCGTCAGCGCAATATCGTGCAGAAAGCGCGCCGGCGTGCGGTTGTGAATGCGAGCGGCCAGATCGGGATAGTGCAGGGGAAACTCCCGTTTGGAGCGTAAAAACAGGTGCGACAGGGCGTTGGTGGCGTCCATTCCCTCCGGCGTCTGCCCGCCGATCGTCACCGCCTCCCAGTGCGCGTAGCCCTCGTTGAAGGCGCCGCCGGTCGGCGAGATATAGAGATCGACGAACTGCGCCATAGCGACCCATACGCAGGAGAGCCACTCCAGCGCCTGCTCATCATTCAGCACTCCCCGCTCGATATCCCGCTGATAATAAGGGTAAAGATACTGATCCATCCGGCCATTGGAAATAATGGTGCCGGTTTTCTGCTCCAGGCGGGAAAAGAGCTGGGTAAACCACTGCGCCTGCAGCGCATCGCGGAAATCCCGCGCCGGCTGCTCCGGCACCCGCTCGCAGCGGTCGGCAATCTCCAGCAGCTCCCGGCGCCGCCGCGGGTCGCTCTCTTTCTCGGCCAGCTCGGCGGCCAGCCGCGCATGACGCTTCGCCCACAGCACGATGGCGTCGGCGGCGATAACGACCGCCTGCAGGAACGGCGCTTTCTCCACACTCTCAACCGGATTCAACGGATCCAACAGCGCCAAACGCCGCTCGGCGTCCTGGCGGATGCCTTTAAATCCCCGCCGCAGCACCTTTTCGTAATCATGCACCCATTGAATGGATGAGCGAAAAGAGGAGGTTTCATTAACGATAAAGCGCGAAGTCTGCCGGTCTGTGGGGTCGTACGTCAGGCGCAGGGTCTCTTCCGGCAGCGCCTGCGATAGACTCTCATGATAGGTTTTACCCCGCCAGTACGGGGAGATCTCCTCGCGGATCACCGCGCGCTCCCGCTCGTCTATGGTAAACGGCGACGCCTGCCGGGAGGGAAGCTGGCCGATGGCCGCGTCAAGAAAATCGCCGTCCAGTTCGGGATACAAAATGCCATAGCGCCCCGGCTTGCCGGCGCGGCCGACGATAAGCTGTTCATCGTCGATATAAACCGTGATCTTCTGCGCGATGTGATACATCGCCTTGGCCCAGCGCAGGAGCAGCGGCTGCCCTTCCGTCGCGCGCATCGACTCGGTGAAATAGCGGGCGCGCTCGACGTCGATGCCGGGTTTGCCCTGCTGGATTTCAGCCAAGATCTTATCCGTTCTGCGCGACCGCCCGGCCTGCGCAACCTCGGCGGACTGCAGAAGGCGCGACTCCTGCGGGCTTAATACCGGCGTGTCCTGACTCATTGGCGCGCCTCGCTATACTGACGGCCGCTATCCGCGCCATTCTCGGCACTCGCCTCATGCCGGTTAAAAATATGCTCCAGCACTTCCTGTTCCAGCGCCGCCAGACGGGGCGTTCCCCGGTGACGCGGTCGGGGCAGATCGATGGTCAAATCCAGACCGATGCCCCCCTGTTCGATGAGGATCACCCGATCGGCGATGCCGACCGCTTCGCTGACGTCATGCGTCACCAGCAAAACGGTGAACCCCTGTTCCAGCCATAAGCGTTCGATAAGCTGCTGCATTTCAATGCGCGTCAGCGCGTCCAGCGCCCCAAGCGGCTCATCAAGCAGTAGCAGTCGCGGGCGGTGAATCAGCGCCCGCGCCAGCGCCACACGCTGTTTTTGCCCGCCGGACAACGCCGCCGGCCAGTCGTTCTCCCGGCCGGCGAGGCCCACGGCCTCCAGCGCGTCCCGCGCCTTGGGCTTCCAGTCGCCCGTCAGACCGATGCCGACGTTTTCAATCACTTTTTTCCAGGGAAGCAGTCTGGCATCCTGAAACATCAGACGGATATCCTGCTGAAATTGCTGCAACGGCTGATTTCCCGACAGCAGTTCGCCTGCGTTGGGTTTTTCCAGCCCGGCGAACAGACGCAGCAGGGTGCTTTTGCCGCAGCCGCTGCGCCCGACCACCGCGACAAACTGCCCGGCGGGGATCTGCAAATCCAGATTATCCAGCACCGCGCGCCGGTTGAAATGCTTGCCAAGGCGCCGCGTCGCCAGCGCAATACCCTGATTGACGGAATAGATGCGGGCGCTCATGCCTCACCTCCGGCGGATTGATAGGATGGATGCCAACGCAGCCAGCTGCGTTCCAATAGACGGGCGGCGACGTCCGCCAGTTTGCCCAGCACGGCGTACAGGATAATGGCCATCACCACGACATCGGTTTGCAGGAACTCACGGGCGTTCATCGCCAGATAGCCGATCCCGGCGCTGGCGGAAATGGTCTCCGCCACAATCAGCGTCAGCCACATCAGGCCGAGCGCAAAACGCACCCCGACCAGAATGGAGGGCAGCGCGCCGGGAAGAATAACCTGACGAAACAGCGAAAATCCGGAGAGTCCGTAATTGCGCGCCATCTCCACCAGCCCGGCGTCCACATGCCGCACTCCGTGGTAGGTATTCAGGTAAATAGGAAAGAAGGTGCCCAGCGCCACCAGAAAAATCTTGGCCGATTCATCAATCCCGAACCAGAGAATAACCAGCGGTATCAGCGCCAGATGCGGCACGTTGCGCACCATCTGAACCGTACTGTCGATCAGCAACGCGCCGAAGCGCGACAGCCCGGTAATCAACCCCAGCAGTAGGCCGATGGCGCCGCCGATGCCGAAGCCAACCGCCGCCCGCCAGCTGCTGATCGCCAGGTGTTGCCATAATTCGCCGCTGTAGGCCAGCGCCCAGCCGGCCTTGAGCACGGCGCCCGGCGCCGGCAGTATGCGGGTGGAAAGCCAGCCCGCCATCACCGCCGCCTGCCAGGAGATAATCAACAGCAGCGGAATCAGCCAGGGGATCAGCCGCGTCAGCGTCTGTTTAACCACGGTGTTCATCGCATTCACTCCCTCTGTCGACAGAAATAGATAGGTAATTGATTACTGAGGCTGCTCCCCCGCCCCTTTTAACAGCACCAGCGTTGTCGCCGATTTTTGATAGCCGATTCGCAGTACCTCCGCAGAATAGGCCGCAACAGAGAACGCCATGGAGACCATGAAAATAAAGGCATAACGGGGAAAACCGAGCATAAACGCACCGCTGAATCAGAAATAATAATAATGCATCCTAATCTTTATCGGGCTAGGGAATAAAACATCAGTTATAAATAAAGATATCGATTATTTATATATACTCGTTATCCTTTGATTTATATAGGTGTCGGTTTTGTTGCTTGATCCATCCGTGGCGTCCCCCCTTTTTGGCTGACGAATCCCCAGAAGTCATTAAACGTAATTTAATAAATTGTCATAAATAACAGTATGAGTTTGCTGACAAAGCCCGGTGAATGGCGAAAATGAACGATAGGTTTGTCAACCGTCCGAGTATGTTGTTTTTTCTTCGCATAAAGAATCGCGCTGAGGCGGGCGAGACCACCGGGCGAGCGGCAGAGCCGCCGCGAAAGCCAGTGCCGCGTCGGACAAAAATGTTTTGTCGTTTTTTCCCCGCAACGCGAATCTTTTTGAGTATAGACCTAAAAAAACAACTTACCATAACTTATTATTTTCATTTATTTCACCCGGCGACAATTTTTATATTTTCTATACCAAAAACAGCATTAAGAAAGTGAGATAGTGAAAAAACAACAATAAAAAGAAAAATATCATCTTTGACAGCGTTGATTATTTTTATAAAACATACCGCTTTATCTCCTAAATAATCCGAGTCGCGGAACAAACGTCATCGTTTTGAACAGTGTGAAAAAATCGACGCATCCGCAGCTTGAAGTTTGACGAATATATCTCATATACCCAACGGGACGCCTTTAACATGCCGCTATTACGCTCTTATATTTATCGTCGATTGGCCGCCTTGCCGCTGTTGTTATCCCTTTTCGCCTTATCGCTATTCGCCGCCTACCCCGCCCTGGCCGAATCGACATTGCGCATCGGCTACCAAAAATCGTCCACGCTGTTCACTATCCTCAAGTCGCAAGGGGAGCTGGAAAAAAGCCTAAATCAGCGCGGGGTGCGGGTTACCTGGCATGAGTTCTCCAGCGGCTTGCCCTTACTGGAGGCGCTGAATCTGGGCAATGTGGATATCTCCGCCGACGTGGCGGATACGGTACCGGTGTTCGCCCAGGCGGCCGGCGCCAGGCTCACCTATTTCGCGCTGGAGACCCCCTCTCCCGAGGCGCAGGCGATTCTGGTTCCGCAGCACTCTCCGCTCCACGGCCTGGCTGAGTTAAAAGGCAAGCGCATTGCCGTCACTAAGGCGGCGGGCAGCCACTACTTACTGATCGCCGCGCTCGCCAAAGCCAATCTCGCGTTCAACGACATTACGCCGGCCTACCTGACGCCGGCCGACGGGCGGGCGGCGCTGGAAAACGGCAATATCGACGCCTGGGTAACCTGGGAGCCCTTTGTCTCCAGCGCCATCGTTCAGCAAAAAGCCCGGGTGCTTGCCGATGGCAAGGGGCTGGCAAGCTACCAGCGCTATTACCTTGCCGCCACGGATTACGCCGGCCGGCACCCTGAAATTTTAACCCTCATCTATCGGCAGTTGGAAAAAACCGGCCGCTGGGTGAAAGCCAATCCCGATGAAGCGGCGGCGTTGCTGGCGCCGCTATGGGGCAACCTCGACAGCGCTACGGTCAAACTGGCCAATGCCAACCGGACCTATCAGGTCCGGCCGGTCACGCCGCAAAGCCTGAGCGAACAACAGCAGATCGCCGACGCCTTTTTCAATGAGGGCCTGCTGCCCAGGCGCATCAACGCCCAGGACGTCGCGATCTGGCGTCCGGTGGCGGGTCAGGACAAATGACCGCCGGCGGCGATCGCGATCAAAGCGCGCCCGCGGCGCACGATTCGGCAATCCGCGAATTAGTCAAACAGGCCCGTCGAGCGCAGCAGGCTATCGAACATTACTCGCAGCAGCAGATCGATCGGGTCGTCGACGCGCTGGCCTGGGCGGTTATTCATCCGGAGAATAACCGGGCGTTGGCGACGCAGGCCGTTCTCGACACCGGTATGGGCGATATTGAAGACAAAATAGCGAAGAACTACCGCAAAACTCTCGGTCTGCTGCGCGATCTTCAGGGAAAACGCAGCGTCGGGATTATTAATGAAATACCAGACAGGGGCATTATTGAAATCGCACGGCCGGTAGGGGTTGTCGCGGCGCTTACGCCGTCCACCAACCCGGTCGCCACGGTGATCAATAACATTATCAACGCCGTCAAATGCCGCAACGCCATTATTCTCGCCCCTTCTCCCGCCGGGGCGAAGGTGTGCGCCCGCATGCTGGCGTATATCCATCACGAACTGGATTTCATTCAGGCGCCGCGCAAGCTGGTGCAGATGCTGCCGCTGCCGGCGGCGCGCGCTCAAACGGCGGCGTTGCTGCGACAGGCCGATCTGGTCATCGCCACCGGGTCGCCCAAAAATATTGCCGACGCCGCGCAAAGCGGCACCCCGCTCTTCGGCGTCGGCGTCGGCAACGTCGCCGGCATCATCGGTGAAACAGCGGATATCGAGGCCGCCGCCGCCCATATCGCCGCCTCCAAAACCTTTGACCACGCCACCAGCTGTTCCGCGGAAAATAGCCTGATCATTCCCGCCTCCCGCTATCGGCAAACCATCGACGCGTTGACCGCTCGGGGCGGCGTATTATTAACGCCGCAGGAAAAACGGCAGTTGCAACAGGCGCTGTGGTCGCAAGGGAAACTGGCCCGCGGCAGCATTGCGCGCCCGGCGGGCCGGCTGGCGGAAATCGCCGGATTGACGCGGCCGGCGTGCCAGCGGGCGCGTTTTCTGATGGTGGAGGAACAGGGGATCGGCCCGCAGTTTCCCTTTTCCGGCGAAAAGCTCGCCCCGGTATTGACCCTCTACCAGGTGAACGATTTTCACCATGCCTGTGAGACGGTAACGGCTCTCTATCGCTGGCAGGGCGCCGGACACTCGGTCGGCCTGCATACCCGGGATAGCAGGGAGGCGGTGCAGGCCGGTCTGTCACTGCCCGCCAGCCGGGTGATCGTCAACCAGGGGCACTGTTTCGCCGCCGGCGGCAATTTCAATAACGGCCTGCCCTTTACGCTGACGCTCGGCTGCGGCACCTGGGGTAAAAACCACTTTTCGGACAACCTCAATTACCGCCATTTTTTCAATCTGGTCAGAATTTCGTCGCCGATACCCGAACGTATTCCCGCGCTGAATGAGGTGCTGGGCGACTATCTGCAGGGGCGCTATCCATGACGCCGCCGGTTACGCTGCTGGATATCCTATTGCAACAGGCGGCGCGACGCCCGGATGCGCATTTTGTCGTGGCCGGCGAATCGGCTGACGTTCTGAGTTTCGCCCAGCTACTACAGAGCACCGCCGCCGCCGCCGCGTGGCTGCGCGGGCAGGGATACCGGCCGGGCGACCATATCGCCTTTCTGTCGGAGGGCGGCTTCCATACCGTCAGGCTGGCGCTCTCGCTGATGCTGGCGGGCTATGTGGCGGTGCCGCTGAATCTGCTGGCGACGGATGATGCGCTGGCATGGACTATTCCCCATAGCGACGCGCGGATTATTTTT
The DNA here is from genome assembly GCF_036016195.1 of Brenneria populi. Lineage (NCBI taxonomy): Bacteria > Pseudomonadati > Pseudomonadota > Gammaproteobacteria > Enterobacterales > Pectobacteriaceae > Brenneria > Brenneria populi. The sequence continues at coordinate 93,168 of NZ_JAYWTM010000004.1, forward strand.
ACCACCCGTCGGTTCGCCCCCCGCCTGCAGGGCATACTGCAACGGCTTGCCGCGCAGGAGAGACCGCGGATCATCGCCGACGAGCGCTGGCCTGCCGCCGGGCAGCCGTCATCCGCGCCGCCGCCGACGCTTTATCAGCCGGCACCCGCGCACCCCGCGCTACTGATGTACACCTCCGGCACCACCGGCAACCCCAAAGGCGTGCTGCTCAGCCATGCCAATCTGTTCGCCGCGGCGCGGGAAATCAGCCGCTGGCACCGGCTTGGCCCGCAGGATCGATTGCTGAGCGCCCTGCCGATTTACCATATCAACGGCTGGGTTATCGGCGTACTGGTTCCGCTGTTTTCCGGCGGCAGTCTGGTCGCGATGCGGCGTTTCTCTGTCTCCGCATGGTGGCGAACGGTCGATGAGCGTCGCTGCACCTGGCTGAATCTGGTGCCCACCATGATTGCGTTCTTATTAAACGCCGGCTCGGACGGCGTGCGCCGTTATCCAGGCGTGCGCTTTGCCCGTTCGGCGTCCGCGCCGCTGCCGCAGACGCACCATGAACAGTTTGAGCAACGTTTCGGCATCCCGGTGCTCGAAGGCATGGGGATGACGGAATCCAGCTCGCTGGTTTTTTGCAATCCCCCCGCGCGGCGGGTGTACGGCAGCGTCGGGTTGCCCTGCGGCGTCGAGGCGGCGGTGGTCGACCAACTGGGATACCCCCTGGCGGATAACCGCGTCGGGGAGATTGTTCTGCGCGGCGCCGGCGTCATGAACGGCTACTACAAGGACGCCGCTCAGACGGCGTCGGCCATCGACCGGTCCGGGTGGCTGCATACCGGCGATTTGGGCTATCGCAATGATAAAGGGTTTTATTTTATTACCGGCAGGCTGAAGGAGCTCATTATCAAAGGCGGCGAGAATATCGCTCCCCGGGAGATCGACGATATTTTGATCGGCCACCCGGCGATTATGGAAGCCGCCGCGTTCGCTATCCCCGACGCCGACTACGGGCAGGAGATCGCCGCCGCCATCGTCCTTAAAGAGGGCTATCCGTGGGATGAAGACGCGCTGCGGGAGTGGTGCCGGGAAAAGTTGGGGAAATACAAAACCCCGCGCTGCTTTCATGTGGTTAACAGCCTGCCGCGGGGCTCCTCAGGGAAAATTCAGCGCCTTAAGCTGAGCGAACGCCTGACGGTGAATCCGGCGGCTACCCCCGCCCGCGAATAGCGCCGGTCGCGCATGCGCAAAGGACGGGGGGAGAAAGCGGCCGCCGGAAGCTAGGTTTTATCGCCGGTCCCGTCACGGTAGTATTGCCTGAAAGACTCCCCGCCCATCGGTTTGCCGAAATACCACCCCTGCCCGACCGAATCCGGGCAGCGCTCGCCGACATAGACGGCCTGCTCATAGGTTTCGATCCCTTCGACCACCACGGCGGCATTAAACATCGCCATCATATTAAAGAGATGCTCGACCATTTGGGCGTTAATCGAATCCGTGCCGATGGCCTCGGTAAAAATTTTATCTATTTTAATCGCATCGAAAGGCATGACCGCCAGATAGGATAAATTGGAGTAGCCGGTGCCGAAATCATCCAGCGCGATTTTATAGCCGGCGTCATGCAATATGGCGAGCCGTTCAGACATCACCGCATGATTCGCCGTCGAACGTTCGGTTATTTCCAGCATAATCTGTTTTCTGGCGATACCGAACCGCTCGACAAGCTCATCCAGATAGCGCTGAAATTCAGGCTCCACGATATCTTTAATATCAAGATTGATACTGAGATAAAAATTTTTGTTTTGAATCAGAATATCGTGCAGCTCTTCCAGCGCCGTATAGGCGACCTGGCGGGTAATCTGCCCGATAATCCCCAGCCGTTCCGCAACCGGTATAAAAATATCCGGCGGGATATTCTCTCCCTTGTGATTCGTCCAGCGCACCAGCGCTTCAGCGCCAATCGTCTCGCGGCTGCGCAGGCAAATCAGGGGCTGATAATTAACATACAGCTCTCTGCCGCAGACGGCGCTATAAACCTGTTTGCTGAACGATCTATTGCGTTCAATAAGCAAAATAACCGCCAGAGACAAGGACCCGCTCATCACTCCGCCCACCAGCGCAAGAATCAGGTTGATATAGAACGGCAGAGAGAGGAGTCCCGATGCGTTCAGGCGCGCATAGATGCAGATATTATAAATATTGCTGCACTGATACCCCAGGCGATACTGATGGTACCAGGCGCTACGCTGGCGCGAATATGTCTCTCCCCCGGCGCCGAAGTTCTGATAGATATGGCGCTCATCGGCCGTCGTCATTAATGCGCTATAGCCGGGAACGGGGAGGGAAAAACTGTGGAAGGCGTCGGGAGAGGTAAACACGGCGATATCGCCGCGGCTGGCGATATCCACCTCTATTCGGGGATCCAGCGGCCCTTTCGCCGCCCGCCAGAATCCGATGTTTTTTTCCACCAGATCCGGCTTTGGCAGGGGTTCCGGGAGGGGAAGAACGCCCCGTCCGGCGGAGCAAATCAGTTCGCCGTCACGCAGCCGTGCGATATCCAGCAGATAGCGATATTTGTAAACCAGAAAACGCAGTTGAAACAGATCGTCGTCGGAACAGGGGGCCGGCGCAACATATTCGGCGTCGTCCATCGCCCGCACCGACTGCATCGCCACATCATTGGCGCGGCGTATCAGCGCAGCACCATAATTATTCAATTTATTTTGATCTATCCTGGCGATCACCATCTGGCCGACCAACAACAGACACAGGGCGCCGCAGACTATATTGAACGCCATGATGACTTTTGCTTTTTTGCTAATCGATCTCATCGCTTCAAGCTCTCTGCCATGAAAAAAACGCTCCCTGGAACTCAATAATCGGCACTGGCACCGATAAGTTTATCAATTTATACGTAATATGAGCGCGGGATCCCAAGATCGGCTCGCCGCCATGCCGCGGGAGCGGCGAAGCGCCCGCGCGATCGAAAAACCCGCGGCGGCGCGCACCGGGAGAAGAGCCGGCGCGGCTCAGGATGGAAATAACGCAGGGAAACAGACGCGGAGAAACGGAAAAAACGGTCGGCCAGACCACGGGGAAACGCCGGCGGCGTTTCCCAAAGCCGCTCAAGGGGGCAAAAGCGCGGCGCGGTTATTACGCAATAAACAGCCGGCGCGGCGTCTGGGTCAGACGCTCATGTCCCTGCTCAGTGATGACGATGGTCTCGCTAAACGCGAGCCCTTGCGCATAAATATACATATGGAACACCATTCCCGGTTTCAGGATCCACTCGGCGTTCGGTAAGAATACGCGGCTGAAATCGCTGGTATGGGGGGTATAGCGCGAATAATAGCCCAGGGTATAGCCGGTGATGCCGGCGTAGTCCTCCCGCAATCCTGCTTCAAGCACCGCATTACGCGCCAGCGCGTCGATATCTTTCGCCACCGCGCCCGGCCGCATCGCGGCGAGCTGGGCGTCCTGAATGGCAATCAGCCGAGCGGCGATCTCTTGCTGCCGCGGCGACGCCTTGCCAACAATCGCCGGACGCATCAATCGAGCGCTGTATCCGTGCAGAATGGCTACCAGCTCCATATGGACAATCTCGCCCTCTTCCAGAGGATGATTATGCAGGTTGCCGTGTAAAAAACTGTTCCCGACGCCGGATGTAATGATGCCATAGCGGGCCGAGTCCAAACCATTGCTCATAAAGACCTGATGCACAACGGCCGCCGCGCCGCGTCCGCTCTTCCCAACGCCCAACTCCGCGACGGCGGCCGCCAGCGCGATGTCGCCCACTTTCGCCGCCCGGGAAAGATAGGCGATCTCCTGCGGCGTTTTGCACTCTCTCAACTGCTCCAGCACGCCGGAGAAGTCGCGGAAGGGGCGGGAAGGGAAATAGCTTTGCAAGCGATTAAAACGGTTTACCGTCATACAGTAAGAATCAAAATCGACGCCTATATTCAGCCGCTCCCAGCCGCGTTCGATAATGGTGCCGACCAGCACCTCGATTGGATCCTGCCAGTCGGCAAAGGTCACGATATCCGTTACCCAGCTATTTTCATGAAAGGTGTGCTCGTCCATGGCGCGGAAGATCATAAGCGGATCGCCTTCAAGCGGTAATAAACACGCCCGGTACATATTTTCAGAGACGGTGAATCCAGTCAGGTAAAACAGAAACTCCGTCTGATCGATCACCAGCAGGCCGATATCCTTCTCCCGCATATAAGCGCGGGTTTTGGCTATTCTCTGATGATACTCCGCCAGTGTAAAAATAAGATTTTTATGATTTTCCATAATTTCCCCGTCACAGTTACAATTTTATTGTCGCCGTTGTGTTAAAAAATTAGCCGCCAGTAAAAATACAATAGTAATAAAAATCAATAATACGCTAACGGCGGCAATCGTCGGATCCAGCTCAAACTGCACGCTATTCCATATTCGTACGGATAGCGTCTGGACGCTGTTGCCCGCCATAAATAAGGCAATCAATAACTCATCAAAAGAGCTAAGGAACGAGAAAATCGCGGCGGATATTATGCCTGGCGCCGCCAGAGGAAAGGTAATACGCCGAAAGACGGTGAAATCGCTGGCGCCGAGGCTCATCGCCGAATACTCCAACTGCCTGTCGATGCCCTGCAGCGTTGATGAAATAATAATCGTCGCCACCGGCAATGCGATCACCGCGTGACCGATAATAATCGAACTCACGCTGTTAAAGATGTCGACGGCAGAGAAGAAAAAGAATAGCGCGAGCGCCGATATAATATTCGGCACAATCATGGGAAGCAGCACCAGCACGTAAATAATCTGTTTGCCGCTAAAACGGTAGCGAACCAACGCCAGCGCCATCAGCAGACTGAATACCATCGACAGCAACGTTGAGACGACGGAGATACGAAAACTCAGCCACAGCGAGCTCATCCACTCCGGGTTTGTCAGCACCTTTGCCATCCAACGCAGAGAAACCCCCTCGGGAGGAAAAGTTAAATATGCGGTTGGGCTCAATGCCAGCGGAAAAATAATGATAATGGGCAAGGCCAGAAACAACAGCACCAGTATCGCCATCACCAGCGAAAACAGCCCCGGCTTGACGGTATTCATAGTTTGGCCTCAAACAGGCGCTCCAGCCCCACCAAACGCTGATAAAGCCAGAATAACAATAGCGTACAGACCAGCAGCACCGTGGCTAACGCCGAACCGAACCCCCAGTCGAAATAGATCTCTATCTGGCTTTCAATCACCATCGAGAGCATCGTCTGCTGCGGGCCGCCCATCAGCGCAGGCGTAATAAAAAAGCCGAGCGAAAGAATAAACACCAGCAGCCCGCCCGCCGCCACCCCCGGCAAAGAGAGCGGCACGATAATCCGCCAGAAAGCGCGGCAGCGCGACGCCCCCAGACTCTCCGCGGCATTCAACAGGCTAAAGTCGATGCCCCGCATCACGCTGTAGAGCGCCAGAATCATATAAGGCAGCAGGATATAGGTCATGCCGATCAAGACGCCTGTCGAGGTGTACATCAGCTTTAGCGGCTCGGTAATCAAACCGGCCGCGATCAAGAGCTGATTGACCACGCCTTCCGTCCCTAACAGCACCATCCAGGCGTAGGTTCGCACCAGCACGCTGGTAAAATAGGGGATAATCACCAAAATCAGAAAGATATTCGCCGTGCGCGGTTTCAGCCTCGCCAATACCCAGGCCAGCGGATAGCCCAGCAGCAATGTGCTCAGGGTGACCCAGAAGGAGATTCGCAGAGTGATCCACAATACGTTAATCCAGACGGGCTCATGGATGATGCGCAGGTAGTGGCTCCAGGTGAAATCCGGGCTGTAGAGGCTGAAGCCCAGCATTTTTATCAGCGGATAGACAAAAAACGCCAGCAGCGCCAGCAGCGAAGGCGCCAGCAGCAGCCAGGGTTTCCAGTCACGCCGCTTGGGTATCGACAGGCTCATTGCGCCGCGTCCCCGGCGACAAACCACAGGCTTTCCGGCTGCCAGCCAAGAGAAACGGCGGCGCCCGGCGCGATGCTCTTTTCCATATCGCTATTCTGAGTCTGCACCAGCAACGCCGTGCCGTCGTTAAGCCGTACGGTGACCTTCACCGTATGCCCCAAATACAGCACCTCGCCGATCTGCGCGCTGACCGGCAGCCGCCCCGCCGCCGACAGGCGAATCTTCTCCGGCCGCAGCACCGCGAAAACCCGCTGTCCGCACGCCAGATTCTCCACGCCCCGCCCGCCGATCCGCTCGCCGCTATCCAACCTGACGTCGTAGCCATCCGGATGAATCGCCTCGATATGACCGCCGATAAAATTGGATTGTCCGATAAATTCAGCGACCCAGCGGCTTGCCGGTTTTTCGTATAAGGATTGGGGCGAATCAATCTGCGCGATGCGCCCATCCCGCATCACCGCAATACGATCGGAAAGCGTCAGCGCCTCCTCCTGATCGTGGGTAACAAACAGCACCGTCGAGCCATTCGACATATGCAGGCGTTTTAGCTCCAGCTGCATATGCTCACGCAGTTTTTTATCCAGCGCCCCCAGCGGTTCGTCCATCAACAGCGCTTGAGGCTCGAAGATCAACGCCCGCGCCAGGGCAATGCGCTGCTGCTGTCCGCCGGATAGCTCACGCGGCAGCCGCCGGCCTTTATCCGCCAGCTGCACCATCTCCAGGGCATCCGCAACCTTTTGCCTGATAACGCTCTGCGGCGCGCCGCGCATCTCCAGGGGAAACGCCAGGTTGCGAAAAACGGAGAGATGGGGAAAGAGCGAATAGTTCTGAAAGACCATGCCCAAATTGCGTTTGGCCGGGGGAAGGTCCGTCACGTCCCTACCGCCAATCAGGACGCGGCCGGAGGTCGGCGGGGTAAAGCCGCCGACCATCATCAGGGTGGTGGTTTTTCCCGATCCGCTGGCTCCCAGCAGAGTCACGAACTCTCCCGATTCGACGGTCAGATGCAGATCATCCACCGCCGCCGTCTGACCAAAACGCCGGGTTACCCCCTCAAGGCGCAGCTCCGTTCCCTTGGTTAACCGCCGGGAACGGCGCGACGAATCGACAACGCCCATTAAGCCTGACCCAGGAACCACTGCTGCCAGACTTTACCGACCTCTTCCAGATGCTCCGACCACCACCGCGCGTCCCGCACAAACGTTTTGGAAAAATACGCGGGGTTGGACGGCAACTTAACCAAATCTTCCGGACGTACAAAATCAAAGGCTTTTTTATTGGTGGGGCCATAGGCGATATGCTGGGTGAGCTTGGCCTGAACTTCCGGCTGTAGGGCAAAATCAATAAACAGCTGGGCGTGTTCCGGGTTAGGCGCGCCTTTAACCACGCTCCAATACTGCACCTGCTGCTTTGCCAAATTCCATTCGATCGCCAGCGGCGCGCCTTGATCGATCAGCGTCTGAGCCCGGCCGTTCCATAGCGCGCCGAGCACCGCCTCTTTGCGCTCCAGCATCTGCGCGGAAACCGCGCCGGTGTCCCACCATTTTGCCACATAGGGCCTGATTTTACTCAGGGAGGCGAAAGCGCGTTCAATATTAATCGGATAAAGCTGGCTTTTATCCACGCCGTCAGCCAGTAAGGCAAGCTCTAATTCGGTTGAACTCGTACGCATATCCGCTAGCGTGCGCGGACCGGGGAATTTTTTCGCGTCCCAGAACTCTTGCCAATTTTGGGGATGGTTTTTATCACTGAATACTTCGGTGTTATAAACCAGTACGGTGGCATAGAGAAGATTGCCGACCATATTAGGATGACGCAGCTCCGGAATAATATCGTTCGGATTGCTCAACTTCATCGCCGAGTAATTAATCGGGGCCAAAATTCCGGCTTTATCCAGATTAAATTGAGTGATATCGCTCAAATCCAAAACATCGATACTCATTCTTCCGGTTTTGGCCATGGCCAATATTTGCGATCCCGTTGAGGGGATGACTTTAACATTGATGCCGGTCGCCTCGGTAAAGGGCTTATGAACGGCGATATCCATTGCATCCTGATAAGAGCCGCCCAACCCTCTGACAATCACTTCCCTATCGCTTTTGGCAAACGCGGTCGATATCGAGAAAGCGCCTAACGCCGCGCCAGCGCCAAGAATCGAACCTTTTTTTATTAAATCCCGTCGGGAGGTGTTTATCTCTCCCTCCGTTAACGCCGGTGTAGTGGAAAGCAGGCTTTCCTTTTTATTACTCATAGCTACTATCCTTTAGTTTATAAATTGCAAGCACAGCCCGTCCTGGTGTTAGTAACTAATATGTTATTAAGTGATTTCATAAAAATTATCTCCTTCATTTTTCAGGCTGCAGGCGCGCCGGCCGGATCCGCTGAACGGGATCGTCTCTGATTGCGCTACGAGGCTCATCAATGAGCCTCGTCCGCAATAGAGTCGGCGCTTGGCGTTAGGCCACACGATAACGTTTGGCCCTGCCCCCCGAATTACTTAGAGTATATATTATATATATTTTTTATTATCGGTGTTTCCCTGGTGTTGACATTTTCCAATGTCCGAGCAATTCCCAGATTTTATCTGAGTCCTGCAATCTTTTATTTATGTTTTCCTTATCTATTACAACCATTTGCGACATCAACCAGTCAGCCATAATCATGGTTCCGATCTGGGACCATCTTCCAATCTTCGACATGCTCCGGGCAATATACAGCGCTTCCGCCGCTTCTTTCGCCAGGGGAGAAGAGGGGCGATCGGTTAACGCAACCACATAGGCTCCGCGCAGACGCGCAAGATGCATAAGCTCAATGGTATAAGGAACATAGCGTTCATAACCGATGCCGATAAAAACATCTTCTTCGTTTATATGCCTGATGCGATCGGCAACATCGCCTACGCCAATATTAATTAAATCCGCGCTTTTCAGCACATTGAGCTGCATTGCCAAATAAACGGCCATTGAATGCGTGGTGCCGTGCGCGGTAACCCATATGCGCCTGGCGGAAACCATTTTCTCAGCGATAGTGGCAATGGTCTCGGGCTGATTCAACGCCGACGTTTGATTCATCAGCAAACTGCCGTTGGCAAAAACATGCTCCTTTAATTCGACTTCGCTGGATGATGCCGGAATCTGTTGATATACGCCGCTTAATCCAACGTTTTCAATCAATTCTGCGCCCAGATTCTCACGTAAATGGGTATAACCGCGGTAGCCTAATGCGCGGGAAAACCGAACAATCGCGGCATCGCTCACATTTATCGCATCGGCTAACTGCTTGGCCGTCATAAACGCGACTCGTTCCTTATTCCTTTCAATATAGCGAGCAATAAGCTGTTGCGCTGGAGTAAGTTTAGAAAAGCGTTCACGGACCAAAGCTGAAAAATTCATATAACATCCCGAATGACTCAGTCACTACAGTAAAATGCAAACATGTTGTATTTGCAACAATAAAATTAATTTTTTTGGGCGATACCAATAAAATATAAAAAAATCATACAGATAAATTTAACTAAAACACACATTATCGAAAGCAATAATAATTCACCGCCTTAAGCATATAAATAGCATGTTAATAATTTCACCAGGATTAAAATCGTTACTTTATTGACATACGAAATAGATAATATATTCAATTATTATCTACCGACTTGTTCATACAATAACGCACCTAATAGGATAGAACAGATATAAAATTTTGTGAAAAAACCGGGAGAAATAAGCGCTTCGGCTAAGGCGACGGCTTCCCGGCGGCCCGCTTTCCAGGCGGCGGCGCGGCGGCGCGGACGGTCGGGGATGCGGAATGCCTGCGACGGCAGATCGACATCCCCCACACCGCGCCGCGGGTAGAGAAAAATAGCGCGTTTCCTGCCGGGATAGGCGCTTAAGATTATGACGGCAGGACGATATTGCTGTCGGATAATCGCCCCATATCGTTATGCATCGCACAGGCGGCGTCGATCAGATGCATCGCCAGCGCTGCCCCGCTGCCTTCGCCAAGCCGCATGCCCAGCTGCAAATAGGGCTCCATCTGCAGATGCCGCAGCGCAATCACCGCGCCCTTTTCCGCCGAGAAGTGGGAGGGAATCAGGTAATCCCGCGCCTGGGGCGCAATACAGCAAGCCGCCAGCGCCGACGCGTAGGAGAGAAAACCGTCCAGCACCACGGGCAGTCCGGCCGCCGCAGCGCCCAGCATCACGCCCGCCATCCCCACCAGTTCAAAGCCGCCGACTTTGCTCAACACGTCGACGCCGTCGTGCGCATTGGGTTGGTTAACGGCGATCGCCCGGCGCACCACCGCTACTTTATGATCCAAGCGTTCGCTGGGGAAATTAGCGCCGACGCCGACCACCAGTTGGGGATCGCTGTCGGTCAGCACGCTGATGATGGCGGCGGCGGGCGTGGTGTTCGCCATGCCCAGCTCGCCGACGCCGAAAACACGCACCCCCGCGGCGGCCTGCCGCTGGGTCAGTTGCGCGCAGGCCAGGAGTAAATCCTGCGCCTGCCGATAGGTCATCGCGGCCTCGCGGGCGATATTGCCGCTGCCGCGCCGCACCTTCATATTCAGCACGCCGGGCAGCGGATCGCTGTCGATGCCGACATCCACCACCTTCACCTCGGCGCCGGCATTGGCCGCCAGCACGCAGACGCCGGTAATGCCTTTGACCATATTCGCCGCCTGAATGGCCGTCACCGCACGCGGAGAGATCGCCACCCCCTCCTCATAGACGCCGTGATCGGCGGCCATCACGATAATCTGTTTGCGCGCCGCCTGATGGGCGGAAATCCCGCGCATACCGGCCAGCTGAATGGCCAACTGCTCTAACCGTCCCAGGCTGCCCAGCGGTTTCAACAGGCTATCCAGCCTGAGGGCCGTGCGCCGCATAGCCTCTTTATCCAACGGCGTAATCGCCTTAACCAGGGATGAAAGCGCGGATGATGAATCTGTTTGCATCTCGTTATTCTCAATTTATTCGGGCTGCCAGGGCGCCCGATTATTTAATGCCCGTAACGTGGCGAATCCGTCCTGCACGTCCAATACGCTGTAGGCGCCTTGCTCAAAATGAAAGTGCCACATCCCGCTCGCCGGCATCGCCAGCAAGGTCGCCAGCAGCAGGCTTAATACGCCCTGATGCGCCACGATCAGCTGATTGTCCGCGCCGCGCCGGGCGCGCAGGGTTTGCGTGATTCGCTCCACGCGGCGTGAAAACTCGGGGAACGACTCCCCGCCGGTCGGACGCGCCGTCTGCCAGTCCGCGATCCAGGCGGCCCAGGCGTCGGCGTCCTCATGCTGTAAATCGCGATGATGGCGCATTTCCCAATCGCCGAAAGACATTTCGTTCAACGCCTTGTCCGCGGCGGCGGCGATTGGGTGCGTCTCCAGCACGATTTCCGCCGTATGGCGCGCCCGCAGCAGCGCGCTGCTGACCGCCGAACCAAAGGTCACGTCGGCCAGCCAGCCGGCGACCCGCCGAGCCTGGGCGACGCCCGCCGCCGTCAACCCGACATCCGTCATACCGCAGAAAACGCCGCTAAGGTTCGCCGCGGTCTGACCGTGCCTGACCAGAAACAAGCGCATGGTTTATCCTCGTTTTTTGGCATAACGTTGCGTCACGGCATTTTCTCGTCACAGCATCGCCAGCAGAAACACCAGCTCGCCGACCTCTTCGGCGGCCCCCAGCGTATCGCCGGTTTGACCGCCCAGCCGGCGGCGCAGATAGCGCCCCATCAGCCAGACGATAATCAGCGTGACGGCAAATGCCCGCAGCGCGGACCACTGCCCCAGCAGCCCGATCAGCAGCGCCCCGCCCGCCAGCGTAATCAGCGTCTCAGCGCCGCGAACCTGGCCGATATAGAGATTGCCGAGCCCTTGCCCTTCGCGCGCGTAGCGCTGCCGGTACATCAACAGCACAATCGCGCTGCGGCCCGCCACCGAAGCCGCCGTCAGTACGGCCAGCATCGATGCGCCGCGCAGCGCCAACTCGCTCACCACCAGCACTTTCGCCGCCACGATAAAAATCAGCGCCAGCCCGCCGTTGGTGCCGAGGCGGCTATCGCGCATAATCTCCAGCATTCTTTCCCGCGCGCGCGCGGAAAACACGCCGTCGCAGGTGTCCGCCAGTCCGTCGAGATGAAACGCGCCGGTAATCAGCGCCAGGGCCAGCACATAGGCCAGCGCCGCCAGCGGCGCGCCGCTCCAGGGCGCCAGCGTAACGAACACGGCGCCGGCGATGGCGCCCACGATCAGGCCGATAAAAGGGAAACCGACGATTCCGCGCACATACTGGCGCATCTCCAGCCCCCGCGTCCAGCGCGCCGGCAGCGGAATGCGCGTCATAAACTGTAGCGTGGCGAAAAACAGACGCAGATTCATTTAATTTTGACCTCAATGCCCGATACCACCAGATAGACCGACTCGGCGGCGGCGGCCAGGCGCTGATTGACGCGCCCGGCGATATCGCGGAAATGCCGCGCCAGCCGGTTCTCCGGCACAATGCCCATGCCCAGTTCGTTGGTCACCAAATAGATCGGCGCCGCGCTGCGCAAGCAGGCATCGATCAGCGCGTCGATCTGCCGTTGGATCACCGCCTCTATCGCCGGGAAATCCATCTGTTCCGCTGGCGTATCCCCGGCTTGCTCAAACAACAGGTTAGCGATCAGGGTGGTGACGCACTCAACAATCACCGCCCGATCCGCCGCCGCTTGTTGCGTCATCACCGCACCTAGATCGCGATAGCCTTCCCAGGTGCGCCACTGCGCCGGACGGCTCTCCCGGTGCCGCCGCACGCGTTGAGCCATTTCGTCGTCGGTAACGACCGAGGTGGCGATATACAGCACGTTATCGCCGTGCCGCGCCGCCAGCCGTTCCGCCAGCGCGCTTTTGCCGCTTCTGGCTCCGCCCGTAATCAATATCACCGGATAAACTCCTGTTTATGTATGTGCGGCGCGACGTGCAGCCGTTCCCGTGCACTCGCTTCATTCCAACCCACTCTCGCCATCTCCGCAGGTCCCGCTTATTCACTCTTTACGTCATTCCCGCGCAGGCGTTGAGGCGTTACCCATAATAATATCTTGTTTGTGTTTTTATATTTAACATACTGATATTAAATATAGATTTAGTGTTTAAACCGTTCCCCCCTCGGCGTAAGAAATCACGCTGAGGTGGATGCTCCCGCGAATGCGCCGCAAGGATGCGGCGCAAGCCAGTGCCGCGTCGGAAACGCGTCACTGGCGGTTCGGAAAAGGGGGCGGCCGCCGAAGGAACCGCGTCAGCGGCGTGATTTCAGCCACAAGCCCGGGTCCGGAGGGTGGTGGCGTTTGAACCACCCTGCGTCGGGCGCGTGCTACGACACAGCAGAGAAATGGCGGCTTTACCGCGCACGAAATATTCTCCGATGTGACATATTCCAATTTATGGGGAGCCCTCAGCGTGCAGGCGGCGCCCCGACCCCATAAATCCATATATCGCCGCGATATCAATATGCTCGCGCATCGCCGCGGCCAGAATATCGAACTGCCGCTGCTTGTGGCGGGCATAGTCAAAAACCTCGCCGTCGAAGGCGGCCAGCCCTTTGCGCCGACGCAGCCGGTCCAGCAGCGCGCGGGTAAAGCGATCGTTGTCAAACAGGCCGTGGATATAGCTGCCCATCACGCTGCCGTCGGCGTTAACCGCCCCGTCATCGCGCCCGATCGCTTGGCCGTTGCAGTGGCTCAGACGGATAAAAGGCGCGGCCTGCCCGCCGAGGCGCGATCTGCCCATATGGATTTCATAACCGGCGATCGGCATCTCCGCGCCGGCCGCCGCGATGCCCGGCAGCGCCGCCCGGCAGCTTCCGCTCACCCGCGTGGTGATTTTTTCCGCCGCGAATGCGGTTTCGATATCCAGCAGCCCCAGCCCCTCCATCCGGGCGACGCCCGACTCCACGCCGTCGATAATGCGCCGTCCCAGCATCTGATAACCGCCGCAGATCCCGATAATCGGCGCGCCGGCCCGATGCCGCTCCTGCAGCGCCGCCGCCAGCCCGTTGCGCTGCAGCCATTGCAAATCGCCCAGGGTATTTTTACTGCCGGGCAGAATAATCAAGTCGGCGCCGGTCAGCGCCGACGGGTCGGCGACATAGCGCAGACGCACATCCGGCTGCGCCGCCAGCGCGTTAAAATCGGTGAAGTTGGCGATATGCGGCAGACGCACCACCGCGATCTCCAGCGCCCTCTCCCCGGCGCCGGCGTATTTCCCGCGCTGCAGCGCGACGCCGTCTTCATCCTCCAGATCCACCTCCAGCCAGGGCATGACGCCGATCACCGGCACGCCGGTCAAGGCCTCAATCTGCGCCAACCCCGGCTTGAGCAGCGCCACGTCGCCGCGGAATTTATTGACGATCACCCCTTTTACCCGCGCTTTCTCTTCGGGGCGCAACAGCGCCAGCGTGCCGTAGATGGCGGCGAACACCCCGCCGCGGTCGATATCGGCCACCAGCAATACCGGGCAGTCGGCCATCGCCGCCATGCCCATATTGACGATATCCCGATCGCGCAGATTGATCTCCGCCGGGCTGCCCGCCCCTTCCAGCACCATGACGTCATACTCGGCGGCCAGGCTGTGGTATACCTCGCCGATCCGCCGCCGTAGCCGCGGCTTATATTGGTGGTAGGTCAGCGCATCCATATTACAGAGCGCTTTGCCCATCAGCACCACCTGCGACTGGCGATCGCCGGTCGGCTTAAGCAGCACCGGATTCATCCGCACGTCGGCCTCAATGCCCGCCGCTTCGGCCTGGAAAATCTGCGCCCGCCCCATCTCTTCGCCGCGCGGCGTAATCCCCGAATTCAGCGCCATATTTTGCGATTTAAACGGCGCGCAGCGGTAGCCGTCCTGAGCGAAAATCCGGCACAGGCCGGCGACCAGCATGCTTTTTCCCACATCGGACGCCGTTCCCTGCAGCATAATGGACAGGCTCATGCGCTTCCTCCCGCGCCGCGCTCGCGCAGCAGCGCAAATAGCTGTTGTTCGGTTTTACACAGCGGCAGCCCCAGCTCGCTATGCAGCTTGACCAGCCACGGCTGCGTCAGCGCGGCCGCCCGCAGCCGTTCCCGTTGCAAAAAGAGGTCGGCGCTCTCCCCTTCGCCAACCAGACGCCCGTGCGCCAATACGTACACATAGCCGCACACCGCGTAGATCAGATCGATATCGTGGCTGGAGATAATCACCCGTTTTCCCTGCGCCGCAATCCGCTCGATGATGGCGATCATCTGCTCGCGTCCGGCGGGGTCGAGCCCGGCGGTGGGCTCATCCAACAGCAGATAAGGCGCCTCCATCACCAGCGCCCCGGCGACGGCGACGCGTTTTTTCTGGCCGTGGCTCAGGTACTGAATCGGCCGATGGCGAAACGCCTGCGCGTCCACCAGCGTCAACGCCCGCTCCACCCGCTCGGCGACGATCGCCTCATCGACCCCGAGATTACGCAGGCTGAACGCGATATCGCTGTCGATATCGGTATAAAAGATCTGCTGTTCCGGATCCTGAAACACCGTGGCGATGCGCTGACGCAGCGCGCGCAGCCCCGCTTTGCCGTAATCGATCGGCCGATCGTTCCACAGCACCGCGCCGCTCTGCGGACGCAGAATGCCGGTCAGGTTCATAAACAGCGTCGATTTGCCGCAGCCGTTCGCCCCGATCACCCCGGTGACGGCGTGACGCGTAAAATCCAGCGACAGATCGCGCAGCGCCGGCTCATCCTGATAGCGAAAATTCAATTGTCGGGTCGTCAGCATAGCGTTTCTCTTCTCACAGAGGGAACTCTCCCCGGTACAGTTTGATCTCCAGCGCGATCGTCATCTGCTGATAGCGTATCATCACCCGGGTAAACAGCATGCCAACCAGCATGGAGAGCGAACGGTAGCTGCTTCCCAGCGACGAATAGCCAAAACGCAGCGACTGCGCGCGGCGGATAGCCTGCGCCTCATCGAGGAAAATAAAGATAAAGCGCCAGGTAAGCAGGATCTGCTCCGTCAGTAGCGTCGGCACCCGGCAGCGCTGCAGGATACGGATCAGCTGCGGAAAGGGCGTATTCAGCACGAACCAGAAGGTGGCCGACAGCGACGCCAGGCTGCGCCAGAAGGTCTGATTGGCCGTATGTGCGCCGGCGGGATCGACGCCCAGCCAGAAGGATCCCAGACGGACGCCCCACCACAGCGTTTCCGGCTGGCGTGAAACCGATAGCACGATCGTCGCCACCCCCGCCAGCAGAAAGCCCAACGGCAGCGACAGCCACTTCAGGTAGCGCAGCGGGCCGACGCGCAGCAGCCAGCAGGTCAGCGCGGCGATAAACGCCAGCAACAGCGCCTGGTACAGCGGCGGACAGATCATCGCCAGCAGCAGGAATAGGCCATAGAGCGCCAGCTTGCGCAGCGGATCGACCTGCCGCCAGCGGCTCTGATAGCTCAGTTTGTCAATTCCCAGCATCATCGCTGCGCTTGCCGCGGTAATAGCCGAGAATGTAGAAAATCACCGCCGTCCCCAGCGATCCCTGCAGGGTAAACAGCAGGCTTTCAATCTCGCCGCTGGCCGGCTCATACAGCGGCTGGAACCAGGGCCGATAGTCCGGCGCGGTTTGCGTAATCAAGGCTTCGGCCTCGCCGTCGGAACCGCCATATTCGCCGCCGTGGTTGATAAAAAACGGCAGGATCACCAGCGCGACGGTGAGCGCCAGCAGAATTAAATTCTTTTTCATCTTAACGACTCCCGGCATGAATCAGCCGACGCTTGGTTAACTGGTCGTAAATCATCACGGTAAGCAGCCCTTCGGCGATAGCGATCGGCACCTGCGTCAGACAGAAGACCCCCATAAATTTCATCATCGACGCGCCGACGCCCAGCTGCGGGTCGGGAAAGGCCGCGCCCAACTGGAGCGAGGTCACCAGATAGGTCGCCAGATCCGCCAGCATGGCGCACAGGAAAACCCCGACGTCGCGGCGGATCCCGGCCTTACACGCCAGTTTCCACGCCAGATAACCCACGATCGGCCCGATAACCGCCATCGACATCCCGTTGGCGCCGAGCGTCGTCAGGCCGCCGTGCGCCAGCAGCAGCGCCTGAAACAGCAGCACGATCGCCCCCAGCACCGCCACCACCACCGGGCCGAACAGAATCACCGCCAGGCCGACGCCGGTCGGATGCGAACAGCTGCCGGTCACCGACGGGATCTTAAGGGCGGAGAGCACGAAAATAAACGCGCCGCACAGCGCCAGCAGAACTTTCTGATTGCCGTCTTCGCTAATGATGTTGCGCAGACGCGCCAGCCCAGCGAATAGGCAGGGCAGAAACAGCGCCCACCAGGCCAGCGCCCATATCGGCGGCAGGAATCCTTCCATAATATGCATGGCGAACGCCTCCTGCGGCGTCAGCATCAGCAATAGCGCTATCGCCAAACCCGATAGCGAGAGTTTCTTTAGCTGTTGTTCCACTGAGTACCTCTCAGACCGTGTCAATTATTGCGTAAATACCCATTTCTTGTTTCTTCTCTCCCCATGAAGGCTCCCCATAAATGGGATATGCCGCATCGGAGAATATTTCGTGCGCGACAAGGCCATCATTTACCTGCTACGTCATAGCACGCGCCCGACGCAGGGTGGTTCAAACGCCCCCCTACGAACCCGGACTTGCGGCTGAAATCACGCCATGTAACGGCAAAATCCGTCATGCCCTGCAAGTGGGTTGGACCGTTATTCGCTGCGCCACTGTTTATTGACCAAAATCGTCGAGAAATAGGGCAGCGGCCGATCGTCGTCAACCTGATCCAGCCGCCGCCAGCACTGCTCGCCCGGCAGCGAGGCGTCGGCCATCAGCAGGGCGTGATCGAACAGATCGAGACGCGCCAGCAGCGCGCGCACCGCGGCGAAGCGGCCGTAGACCTTCATCAGCACCACGCAGTCGTGCGTCAGCAGCGCCCGTTCCAACTCCGCTTGCGGCGCGGTGCAGGACATCACCGCCATAGACTGCCGCTCCATCGCCAGCGGCAGCGCCGAACGCGCGGCGATCGCCGCGAACGAGGTGACGCCCGGCACGATTTCCAGCCACGGCTGGCGGCCGATGCGCGCCAGCAAAAAGACCCAGGTGCTGAATAGCATGGCGTCGCCCAGCGTGATAAAACCGACCTGCCTGCCGTTGGCCACCTCGTCCGTCAGCTGCCGGGCGATCGCGTCCCACACCGCCTCTTTCTCCGCGTCGTCCGCCTTCATCGGAAAATGGGTGGTGCGGATCTCCGTCTGCGGCGACAAATACTCGCGCACGATGGAGAGCGCCAGGCTGTCGCCGCCCTTACGTCCCGCCGGCGCATAGAGAATATCGAGCTTGCCGATCAGACGCGCGGCGCGCACGGTGATCAAATCGCCGGCGCCGGGGCCGACGCCTAATGCATACAGCCTGCCGCTCATTACGCCGCCTCCTGTCGTTTCGGGTTCAGCGCGGCGTCGAGATGCCGGGCGAACATACGCCGGACGTGCGCATTCTCGCCCAGCCCTTGCAGCCAGCAGCGGGTTGCAATGCCCGCCGCTTCAAGCTGCGATTTCCACGAATCCGCCTCATCCGACGCCATATCGTTGATGGCGTGATCCCCCGCCACCAGCATCAACGGCATCAGATGCACCCGGCGCACCCCCTGCTGCCGCAGACGCCGGATGATATGGCCGATCTCCGGATAGCTCTCCACCGCCCCCACCAGCGCCGGAAAGTCGCGCGCCGTCATCAGATGATCGAGACAGGCATAGGCGGAAAAGGCGTGATGGCTGGCGCCGTGCCCCATAAACACCACCCGTTCGTCGGCGGCCAGCGGCGGCATCTGCGTTTCCAGCGCGCTCATCAATTGCTGATAGTCGTCAAAGCCGCTGAGCAGCGGCGTACCCAGCGCCAGCCGTTGGAAATGCGGAAGCCAGGCGCGCGCTTCCGCCGCCACCTTCTCGTACTCGTCGCCATTAATCACATGCAGCGACTGGATCGCCACATCCTGATAGCCCTCCTCCGCTAGCCGCCGCAAGGCCTGGGCGGGATTGTCGATCTGCAGGCCGTCGCGCTCCCGCAGCTTGCGGATAATCATCTCCGAGGTAAACGCCCGGAAAAGACGGCGATCGCCGTAAGAGTCCGCCAGAAACCGTTCACAGGCGTCGATATTCTTCTCCCGCGTTTGCGGGTAGCTGGTACCGAAACTGATAATCAATAACGCTTTTTTCATTTTACGATCCTCGGTGTGTCCGCCAGACGGATAAACGCTGGGTAAATTCATCCAGCGAGGCGATCCCATCCGACGGCTCGTCATCCGCCACGGCGGGGCGACATATCACGATGCAGGGAATATTCAATGCCAGACAGGGCGCGACCTTTTGTTGATAGCCGCCCGGCGCGCCGGACTCTTTGGTGATCACCACATCGGGCCGGCAGTGCTGATACAGCGCCTGATTAAACGCCGCGCTGAACGGCCCGCACTGGGCGATAATCTGTTCCACGCCCAGCCCCAGCGCTTCGCACTGCGCCAGCACCGCCGCGGTCGGCAATACCCGAACCAGCAGCTGTTTATCCGGCAGGTTTCGCCGGTACTGCGCCAGTTCTTTACTGCCGGTGGTCAGCAGCACTCGCGGCCCAAGCCGGCGGGCGACGGCGCAGGCCGCCTCAAGGTTTGCCGCCTTATGCAGCAGCGGATGGTCGAAGGCGTCGATCTCGCTGGGGCGCCGATAGCGCGTCAGCGGCAGCCGCAGCCGGCGGCAGGCGGCCGCCACATTGGCGTGCAGCGCATCGGCGTAAGGGTGGGAGGCGTCGATCACCCAGCGAACGCCCCGGGCGGCGAGATAAGCCGCCATCTGATCCGCATCCATGCGTCCGACCACCACCTCGCCGGCGATGCCGCACGCCAGTTGTTTTCCCGTCTCGGTGGCGACGGACAGGCGGTAAGGTTCGCCCGCCTCATCCAGCGCCTGGCAAATCAGCCGGGCGTCGCTGGTGCCGCCGAATACGTGGATGAGCGCATCGCTCACAGTACGTAGCCTCTAGGCGTGATCATCAGCCCGTCGCGGCAGTAGGTGGTTTTATTGCCGACAATCACCAGACTGGTCATATCCACCGGGGTGAAATCCATTTCGCCGAAGGTGGTGATCCATTTCTCCTCTTTCTTACGCCCGGCGGCTTTGACCACGCCGACCGGCGTTTGCGGCGCGGTCCAGGGCTTCATCAGCTCGAAGGCGCGCGCCAGATGCCCTTCCCGGCCGCGGCTGCGCGGATTATAGAAACAGATAACAAAGTCGGCCTGGGCGGCGGCGGCGATGCGCTTTTCAATCACCGGCCACGGCGTCAGCAGATCGCTCAGGCTGATATGGCAAAAATCGTGCATTAACGGCGCCCCCAGCAGCGACGCCGCCGCGATGCTGGCGGTGATGCCGGCTACCAGCCTGACCTCCAGATCCAGCCGCTGCTGGCCGACCAGCTCCAGCACCAGCCCGGCCATGCCGTAAATGCCGGCGTCGCCGCTGCTGATCAGCGCCACGTTATGCCCGGCCTGCGCCAGATCGATCGCCGTCTGGCAGCGTTCGATCTCTTTGCACATCCCGGTTTTGATCACCTGTTTATCGCCGGTTAACGGCTTCACCAGATGGGTGTAGGTTTTGTAGCCCACCACGATGTCCGCTGCGCGGATGGACGCGACGGCCTCCTGCGTCATCATGGCTTCACTGCCCGGCCCGATGCCGATTACGGTTAACATTAGTGCGATACTCCCAGGGTAATAGTGACCCCCTGCCGACGCAGGGTATGGCCAACCGGATTGCCGCCGCTCATCAGCCAGGCGACCGGTTGTGAAACGCTGCCGACGCCCACCGTGCGGCGCACGAATTCGGAAGCGGGAAAACGCCGCGCATGCGGGCGCAGCTCATCAACGCCGAATAGCTCGAACGGTACGCGCCGGCGCTGCGCCAGCTGGAGCAACGCCGGTTCATCCCGCTTAATGTCGATGCTGCCGATGGCGCGCAGCGCCAGCGCATCAAAATGGTTTTCCGCCAGCTGCTGCGACAATAGCGATTCAAGCGTCGGCAGCGGCGTCGCCCGGCGACAGCCGATCCCCGCCACTACCCGCTTAGGCACCAGTTTGAAGGTCGGCCGCGGGCACTGCGTCGATAAAACGTCAGGCAACGCGTCCGCCATCGTCACGCACACCAGCGCATCCAGCGGCGGCAGCGCCTCCAGACTCTCCAGCGCGATAAAACCGCGCGTATCGCAGCGCGACCGCTCTTCATGCAGGGATGCGTCCCACCACAGGCCGACGCGGCCGTCGCTGACCAGCAGATGATTCACCGCTTTCACCGCGCGGCGGAAATCGCGCATTTCCGCGTCCAGCTGCTGCGCCAGCGTATCCAGCGCCGCCATCTGATTGACATCCGTGGCGGTGGTGATCACCGGATCGGCGCCCAAAACGTCCGCCAGATAGCGGGTCAGCGCGTTACCGCCGCCGACATGGCCGGAGAGCAGGCTGATCACATGCTCTCCCCGCTCGTCAATCACCACCACGGCCGGGTCGGTCAGCTTATCGCGCAGCAGCGGCGCGATAACCCGCACCGTTATTCCGGTCGCGCCCACCACAATCAGCGCGCTATAACGGCTGAACGCGTCGCGCAGCGTCTCGCCGAAGCCGCCGTTAAACGCCGTAAAGCCCGGCTCCAGCAGCTTCTCGCTGGTAAAACAGGTCAGCTGCGGCAGATGCGCGCGCAAACGCCGCGCCAGGCGCACGCCGCCGGGCGTCAGGCAGAAAACGGCGCTGGATTCAGGCCTGACGGTATTCATGGCTGAATTCCGCGTCATAGAGTTTGGAGTAGTGGTACTCCTCCCCCAGAAAGGCGCCGACCAGAATTAACGCGGTTTTGCGGATGGCGGCCGCCCGCACCTGCTGCGCGATATCGGCCAGCGTGCCGCGTACCGTGCGGCTTTCCGGCCAAGTGGCCTTGTAGACCACCGCCACCGGGGTATCGGCCGGATAACCGCCGGCGGTCAAACGCGCCACCACCCCGTCGATATCCTGTACCGACAGGAAGATCGCCATCGACGTCCGGTGGGCGGCAAACGCCTCCAGCTGTTCCAGCGGCGGCATCGGCGTACGTCCTTCGATACGGGTGATCACCAGGCTCTGCGCCACCTCCGGCACGGTATACTCCACGCCGAGCTGCGCCGCCGCGCCGAGAAACGCGCTCACGCCGGGAACGGAGACAAAGCCGACGCCCTGCTGCGCCAGCGCTTCGCTCTGCTCGCGAATCGATCCGTACAGCGACAGATCGCCGGTTTGCAGCCGCACCACCAGCTTGCCGGCGCGCGCGCTATTCACCATCAGCGACACGATCTGCTCAAGGGTCATCCCGGCGCTGTCGCGGCACTCCGCCTGCGGCCGGCAGTATTCGAGCAATTCGGTGTTGATCAGCGAACCGGCGTAGATCACCACATCGGCCTGTTGCAGCAGGCGGTAGCCTTTGAGCGTAATCAGTTCGCGGTCGCCCGGCCCGGCGCCCACAAACCAGATTTTGCCGGCATCAAACGTCCGGCGTTGATTCACCTGTCGCCGTGTCTCGCTATGTTCAGACATCAGTTCCCTCCTTGCAGCAGGAAATAAGATAGGTAGGATTGTTCGGTTTAAAATAGTGGCCGCCGCCGAGCGGCGTCAGCGACGCGACCTGAAGCTGCGTGCAGGCCAGCGCCGCCACGCCCAGCGCCTGCAGGTGCGTCAGCGCCGTATGCAGATTCTCCAGCAGAATAAAGGTCAGCACCAGCCGGCCGCCGGGATGTAAATGCGCCAGCGACCAGTCGATAAGCGCCGTTAACTGCCCGCCGCTGCCGCCGATAAACACCGCATCCGCCATAGATTCCAGCGGCAGCGGCGCGGCGCCGGCGATAATCTCCACGTTGTCGCAGCCAAAGCGCCGGCGATTCTCTTCAATCAGCGTTAGCGCCGCCGGATTGCGCTCAATGGCGGTCACCTGCAGCCGCGGGAAACGCAGCGCCGCCTCCAGCGACACGCTGCCGGTGCCGGCGCCGACGTCGATCAGATGGCGCGCGCCGCCCAGCTCCAGCCGCTCCAGCGCCAGCAGCCGCACCGGCTCTTTGGTCATCGGCACCCGCTGGCCGCGTAAAAATTCATCATCATTCATTGAGGATCACCACTACGTTCATGTCATAGCGCTGCGCCACCTGCTCCGGCGCCAGACGATGGATACGTTCATCCGGCAGGGAGAGGTTTTCGCCGATAATCAGCGTGCGCGTCAGGTTTCGTTGCAGGATGGCGTCGGCGATGGCGCGCGGGCCGATATGCCTGTCGGTCACCATCGCCACCTTGTCGTGCCGCAGCAGCCAGTCGAAATCGGGCGCCCGCCCGTGGCTGCTGGTGAGATAAATATCATTCATATCCAGCGCGATACGGGCGCACAGATACTGCACGGCGCTGATGCCGGGCACGATAAGCAGTTCATCCGCGGCGAAATGGGCGGACAGGCGCTTACCGATGCCGTACAGCAATGGGTCGCCGGAGGCGAGCACCGCCACCCGGCGCGACTTGCGCGCGTCGAGCCAGGTCATCAGCCCGTCGAGATCGGCGTCCAGCCTGCGGGTCTCGCCGTTAAAATCGGGGAATAGCGCCAGATGGCGCGCGCCGCCCACCAGGATCTCCGCGGCGGCGATCGCCCGCTGCGCCTGCGGCGTCAGATGCGCCAGGGAACCGGGGCCGATGCCCACCACCACGATCATCGCAATGCCTCCACAATGTCCGCCAGCGGCCGGTTGGCGCCCAGCACCTGGTTATCGAAAGAGAACAGGACGACGTCGATATGCGGCGGCGTATTGGAGAATCGCATCATATCGTTTACCCGTTGACGAATGCGCCGGGCGATACGCTCATACACCGCCTCCAGGCCGTGCCGGGCGATCACCTCCATCGCCGCTTCAGTGGTATCGCACTGATTCACCGCCAGCAGGACCTCATGGGGCGCGCCCATCAGCGCCAGATTGGCGATCAGCGTCTCCATGCGCCCGTCGGCGATATGGCTGTGGGTATGGAAAATGCCCGCCGCCACTTTAATCAGCTTGCCGAGGTGGCCGATCAGCGCCACATGGCGGAATTTAAGCCTGACGGTTTCCTGCAGCATATAGCCGACGAAGTTGCTCATGGTCACCACGCTGCGCCCGTCCAGCCCAAGCTGTTCGCGCACGAAGCGTTCGCCGTGGTTGCCGGGCACCAGAATGACTTTGTCTTCCCCGGCGGCGCGTTTCATCTCCAGTTCCAGCGCCAGCGAGCGTTTCCAGCTCTCTTCCGACATCGGCGTTACTATTCCGGTGGTGCCGATAATCGAAATCCCGCCGAGGATCCCCAGG
Organism: Brenneria populi; assembly: GCF_036016195.1. Lineage (NCBI taxonomy): Bacteria > Pseudomonadati > Pseudomonadota > Gammaproteobacteria > Enterobacterales > Pectobacteriaceae > Brenneria > Brenneria populi. Next base: position 117,488 of record NZ_JAYWTM010000004.1, read on the forward strand.
CGTCCGTTATAGGTTTTCTTCGCCCGCTCCTCGCCCTCCGGGGCGAAAATTTCGATTTCCGCGCCGCGCGTCGGGCCGATCGCCTCGCGCACCGCGGCTTCAATGGTTTGCAGCGGCGTGCGGTTAATCGCCGAACTGCCGATCGGCAGGCCGATGCCCTTGCGCGTGACGGTGCCCACCCCCTCGCCGCCGCGGATATGGATATCTCCCCCGTCGTTCAGGGTGACGCGGGCAAAAATCAGCATGCCGTGCGTGGCGTCCACGTCGTCGCCGCCGTCTTTGCGGATCGCCGCCGTCGCCTGCCCTCCTTCAATCAACGGCTGTTCGACATTGAGATACAGCGTCACGCCCGAAGGCGTCACGATGGAGACCTGATCGATCGTCTGCTGGCGCAGCACCATCAGCGCCGCCACCTTCGCTGCCGCCGTGGCGCAGGAGCCGGTGGTATAGCCCTTGCGGTATTGCTTGCCGTTGTGCCAGACGCTATCCAGCCCTATTGACGGTTTTTGCACATCGGCGTTCACTGGCTCTCCCGCATACGATACAGAATGGCGTTGACGATGGCGGCGGCCACATTGCTGCCGCCCTTGCGCCCGCGCGCGGCGATACAGGAGAGCGAGCTGGTTATCAGCGCCTCCTTCGACTCCGCCGCGCCGACAAACCCCACCGGCACGCCGATAACCGCCAGCGCCGAGTCCGGTTTCGCCGCCGCGTGCTCCAGCAGCCGAAACAGCGCGGTGGGGGCATTGCCGAAGACAAACAGCTTGTCGCCGGGCTCTTCCAGCGCCACGTCCACGGCGGCCATCGAGCGCGTGATATTTTCGGCTTTCGCCCGCTCAACCACGCGCGCATCGCTGATAAAACAGCGGCACTGGCAGCCGAATTGCGCCAGCAGCGTTTTATTGATGCCCGACAGCGCCATGGTGGTATCGGTATACAGCGTGCAGCCGGCGCGCAGGCCCGCCTTGATGCCTTCCACCACATGCGGCGAAAAATAGAGGGTGTCCAGCCAGTCGAAATCCGCCGTGGTGTGGATCGCGCGCTTAACGATCGCTTCCCGATCCGCATCGGCGAAACGGTAATCGGGACGCTCATCGGCGATAATGTCGCCGATGATGGCGAAACTTTGCCGTTCGATATCCTGCGGTTGTTGAAGATAGTTCATCGCTCTGTTCCTTATGCCGCCAATATCGCCGACGGCAGAAAATAGGCGGCGCTAAACAGCAGTAACGCCAGTAAAGAAGCCACTCTCATCAGGTTGACGCTGCGCGGGATATCGCTCAGCGCGATCTCCCGCCGCGCATCGCCGATCCAGGGTTTTTCTACCCGCTCGCCAAAATAGGTATTCGGACCGCCGAGCCGCACGCCCAGCGCGCCGGCCACCGTCGCCTCCGACCAGGCGCAGTTGGGGCTGGCGTGCCGGTAGCGATCGCGCCAGCCGATGCGCCACGCCTGCCGGTAGTCCTCTTTCAGCAGCCAGGCCGCCGCCGCCAGCAGCAGCCACCCCAGCCGCGCGGGGAGATAGTTCGCCAGATCGTCCATGCGGGCGGAAACATAGCCGATCGCCCGGTATTTCGGGTTTTTGTAGCCCACCATCGAATCCAGGGTATTCACCGCCTTGTAGGCCATCGCCAGCGGCGCGCCGCCCAACAGCAGGAAAAACAGCGGCGCAATCACCCCGTCGATGCTGTTCTCGGCCACGGTTTCCACCACCGCCCGGGTAATTTGCGGCCGTTCAAGACGCGAGGTATCGCGCCCGACGATCCACGAGAGCCGGCGACGGCTCTCCGCCAGCGTTCCCTGCCGCAGCGCCTGGTGCACCGCCAGCGCCGCGTCGCTCAGGCAGCGCCCCGCCAGACAGGTGTAAATCATCCAGACTTCCGCCAGCCAGCCGAGCCACGGATGCAGCGACGTCAGCAGCGTCAACACGCCCCAGCTTACCGCCCAGGCGGCGCTCACCACCGCCAGCCACAGTACGGCGCCGCCGGCCTTAAGCGCCCGTTCGCTGCGGCAGCGGGCGCGAATGCCACGCTGCAGCCAGGCGATCAGCGCGCCGATCCAGCGCACCGGGTGCGGCCAGCGCGGCGGATCGCCCAACCAGCAATCGAGCAGGAAAGCGGCGAACCAGGCGGCGAGCGTCGGGCTCATCGCTGCCTCCGGGCGGCGCTCAGCCAACGATCGAGCAGCCCCGGCCGCTGGGCGAAATGAATATGCAGATAGCCGGCGTAGGTCTGTTCGATCTGATAGCCGCCCTGCCACTGCTGGACGACGGCGCCGTCGCGCCATTTGGCGCACGCTAAAACCGGGGGCAGCGAGCTGGAAAAGTCGGAATAATGAAATTCATGGCCACGCAGAGTTTCGCCCGCCGCCGCCAGCAGCGTATCGCGCGTCGCCCGCGCCTGGCAGTAGCCGAAGCGGGTCAGCCGTTTTCCCATGACGCTCTCGCCGGGCAGAATGCCGGCCATCGCGTGACGCCGCCCGTCCGGCGCGGTCAGAGCGGAGCCCAGATACATCAGCCCGCCGCATTCGGCATACAGCGGAATACGGCGCCGATGCGCGTCTTGCAGGGCGCGATGCATCGCGGTATTGGCCGCCAGCCGCGGCGCGTGAATTTCCGGGTAGCCGCCGCCGATATAGATCATCTGGCAGTCGGGGAGCCGGCGGTCGTGAAGCGGGCTGAAACGTTGGATACGCACCCCGGCCTGCTCCAGCAGATCCAGGTTGTCCGGGTAGTAGAAATTGAAGGCCTCGTCATCGGCCAGCGCCAGCGTCAGACCGTCGGCCAGCGCAGCGGCGGGTAGAACGGGCGCCTCTCCGGCGGGCGATGGCGCATCGCCGCACAGCGCCAGCAGACGATCCAGTTCGACGGTTTCCTCAACCTGCCGCGCCAGCCGCTGCCAGCGGAGATCGTCATTAACCCGCTCCTGCGCGGGTATCAAGCCGAGGTGGCGGGAAGGCAGAGCGACGTCATCCATCACCGGCAGCCGCCCCAGCACCGGGATGCCGCAGTAGTGCTCAATGGCGTGACGAATAAGCGCGTAGTGCTGCGCCGAATTGACGCGATTAACGATCGCGCCGGCGATGGTCAGCGCGGGATCGAAACGGCAAAAGCCCATCACGGTGGCCGCCACCGACGTCGATGCCGCCTTGCCGTCCACCAGTAAAATCACCGGGCACCCCAGCTGCTTGGCCATCGCCGCCGTGCTGCAATAATCGGGATCCGTGCCGTAACCGTCGTACAGCCCCATGACGCCTTCGATCACCGCCACCTCGGCGCGGCGCATATGCTGGTTATACAGGCCGTTAAGGGTGGACGCCGGCAGCATAAAGGCGTCCAGATTACGGGAGGCCACGCCGCACACCGCGCTGTGCCAGCCGCTATCCAGATAATCCGGGCCGATTTTGAACGGCTGAACGGCGACCCCACGCCGCATCAGCGCCCGCAGAATTCCCAGCGTCACGGTGGTTTTACCGCATCCGCTGCCGGTGCCGGCGATAACAAACGCCTTTTTATGCGCACCGGACCCGACCGGTTTTATTTGACTTAAGCCCGACATAAAAAATCCCGACGTTTCGGCCGGGAATACGGTGTCAAAAGCGCACGCGCCGCCGGCATCGCCGCGGTGCGCATCGCATGACAACCCGCTTCCCACCGAAGGAGTTGAATAAGGTTATATACCCTACGGGTATAGCTGTCAGGTCGGTCTTCTGGCTTAGCGTCATCCTCCCCCGCGCCTTCCCAATCGTCTCGATCAGTGGCCTCCCCTTTCATGATTGACATCCAGGGGGATACGGGTTCGTCGGCATCACAGCAGCGGGGGCTGCGGGGGATTCACACCCCCTTCCCTGATAAGATCTCTCCATCCGCGTCGGATGGAGGGCGTCTTACCTGACGGCGATACATTTTTATTTACATCCGTTTATCTACTCATCATCCCGTTATCGACGGGATACCTCACAAATTCATAACGCATGACAACCTAGTATGCATCATACTGGATCGCGGAGAGTATCCCTTGATGTCGTGCAATAAATAGAGAGGAAATCGCAATGCAAAATATACATGGTTTTGCCGCGCTTGATGCCGCCAGCCCGTTAGTCCCGCACCAATTCGTCCGCCGAGACCCGCGGGAAGATGATGTGGTCATCGACATTATTTATTGCGGCGTGTGTCACTCCGATATCCATATGGCGCGCAACGAATGGAAAAGCAGCGTATACCCCATCGTTCCCGGGCATGAAATCATCGGCAAGGTGGCCGGCGTGGGTAAAGCGGTAACGCGGTTTAAAGAGGGCGACTGGGTCGGCGTCGGCTGTATGGTGGACTCCTGTCAACGCTGCGACGCCTGCGAAGGGGGGCTGGAACAGTATTGCCATGAAGGGGCCACTCTGACCTACGGCGCCGTCGATCGTCACGACGGCCAGCCGACCTTCGGCGGCTACTCCGAACGTATTATCGTTGCCGATAAATTCGTGCTTCGCCTGTCCGACAAGCTGGATATGCAATCCGCCGCGCCCTTGCTGTGCGCCGGGATCACCACCTATTCGCCCTTAAGACACTGGAATGTCGGCCCCGGCGATAAGGTCGCCGTCGTCGGTCTGGGCGGTCTGGGACATATGGGGCTGAAGTTCGCCAAGGCTCTCGGCGCGGAGGTTACGCTGTTCACCCGTTCCAAAGGGAAAGAGCAGGAGGCCCGCCGCCTGGGCGCGGATAACGTGGTCATCTCTTCCGATGACGCGCAGATGAAGGCGGCCGCCGGCCGTTTCGACATTATCCTTGATACGGTGCCGATGCAGCACGACCTCAACCCCTATCTCGCCACGCTGGCGCTCGACGGCACGCTGATTCTGGTCGGCCTGATTGAGATGATTGAACCGACGGTACACAGCGCGTCGCTGGTGATGGGCCGCAAAGCCATCGCCGGCTCGTTGATCGGCGGCATTCAGGAAACCCAGGAGATGCTGGATTTCTGCGCCGAACACGGCATCAGCTGCGATGTCGAGATGATCAGGATGCAGGATATCAACGCCGCCTACGAACGTATGCTGAAAAGCGATGTGCGCTATCGCTTCGTCATTGAGATGGCTTCGCTGAAAGCGAGTTTCTGACCCGGCGGCATTGGCCGCCGTTCCTTCGCTTATGCTACCCTGATGCCCAAAATGGGCAGCAAAAAGATGGCGATACCATGAGCGAACACGGCGGCAATATACTGGAAATGGCATTGAGGATCGGCGCGAATACCGACGATATCATCGACTTCAGCGCCAATATCAATCCGCTGGGCATGCCGGCTTCGCTAAAAGCCGCGATAGTCGGCCAGTTGGAGCGCGCGCAGCGCTATCCCGACGTGGAATACCGCGAGCTGCACGGCGCGCTCGCCCGCGCTCACGGCTGCCAGGTGGAGAATATTATCGCGGGCAACGGCGCCACCGAACTGATTTATGCCGTGACGCACTATCTTCAACCGCGCCGGGCGCTGCTGCTGACGCCGGGATTTGCCGAGTACCGCCGCGCCCTGCGGCGGGTCGGCTGCGTCATCGACGAGTATGCGATGACGCAAGCGGACGGCTTTCAGCCCGACGCGCGCCTGCTGGCCGCGCTCGACGACGCGCATTACGACTGCCTGTTTCTCGCCACGCCCAATAATCCGACCGGCCTGATGCCCGACGCCCGGCTGGTGCTGGCCGTCGCCGAACGCTGCCGCCGGCGCGATACCGCGCTGATCGTGGATGAAGCCTTTATCGATTTTCTGCCGGATGCGCCGGGGCTGATTCCACACCTATCCGCCTTCCCCCGGCTCTATATTTTACGCTCGCTGACCAAGTTTTTCGCCATTCCCGGCCTGCGCCTCGGCTATCTGGTCAGCGGCGATCGCCAGGGCGTCGACGCGATGAAGCGCGCGCGGGAGCCCTGGACAATCAATGCGTTCGCCGCGCTGGCGGGCGAAATGATTCTCGACGACCGCGCCTATATCGATGCGACCCGCAGCTGGCTGGCCGACGCGCAACCCCGGCTTTACCGGGAGCTGGCTGCCATCCCCGAACTTCAGGTCTGGCGGCCGGCGGCAAACTATATTTTTCTGCGCTGCCTGCGGCCGGAAATCGACCTCCAGCACGCGCTGCTGGAACGGCGGATTCTTATTCGCTCCTGCGCCAACTACCCCGGCCTGAGCGCCGCTCACTATCGGGTCGCCGTTAAAAGCGACGGCGATAACCGGCGGCTGATCGCCGCCTTACGTCAAGTTTTCGGCCGTGGCTGAAGCGCGCTGCCCCGCCTCCTGCGGCGAGCTGATTCAGGGCTGGATACTCGGCGGAGAGAAGCTGATCTCCTGCCCGGTGGACTGGTTTTGCAGCGTGTCGATCACCGACGGCAAACCGGGGTTGAACGAACGCCCGCGCATGCGGCAAATGCTGGAAAGCGTACTGCTCCGCTTCGGCTTCCCGGCGGATGCGGCGCGCGGGCTGCGCATTGACTTCAACTCCACCATTCCGGTGGCGAAAGGGATGGCCAGCAGTACCGCAGATATCGCCGCGACCGCGCTGGCCGCCGCCCGCCATCTCGGCGGCACGCTGGATGAAACGGCGCTCGCCGCGCTGTGCGTCCGCCTGGAGCCTACCGACAGCACGCTATTCCGCCGGCTCACGCTGTTCGATCACCAGACGGCGGCGACCGCGATCGCCTGCGACTGGCAGCCGGATATCGATATTTTGCTGCTGGAAAGCCCGCAAACCCTGAACACCGCCGATTATCACCGCCGCGATCGCCGCCGGGCGCTATTGCTGCAGGCGGATCGCTTGGAGCGCGCCTGGCGGCTATTCCGCTCGGCCGCGGCGGCGCAAGATCGCCACCGGCTGGGAGACGCCTGTACCCTCAGCGCCATCGCCAGCCAGCGACTGCTAATCAAACCGGCCTTTAACGATTTGCTGGATGCGGTGGAAACCAACGGCCTTTACGGTCTGAACGTGGCGCACAGCGGCAGCGTGGTCGGGCTGCTGCTCGACCGCCGCCGCCACGATGTCGAGAAGGTATGCCGCCAGTTGCATCGGCGCGGAATTACGCGGCACTACCCGCGGCAATATTTGCTGTCGATGGTCGCCGGCGGCGTGCGCTAACGGCGCGCCGTCGGAAAAAGCGGCGCCCCGCCTAATGATTGCGGGGACGAGGCAGGGGGTTATTTATCGCCAGCCGGCTGCTGTAGATAGTCGGTCAGAAAGGCTTCCGCATTCCCCTGCTCGGACAGGTTTTTGCTATAGCCGATTTGCACGGGCTGCGCTTCGCCGGGCAGATAGAGTTCGCCGTAGCCTTGATTCAATATCAGCGCGACAAACTTCTTACCGTCTACGTTCAGCCAGTAACGGGTGCTATTGGCGAGTTTTTCGACATTCATCTTCTGGATCTTGCCGTTCCAGTGATGATCGATGCCGGTGATCTGCACCAGCGCCTGCGATTCGGCGGGCTCGCCAATGCGCAATGTCCAGATCTGCGCGCCTTCCGCTCCCTGATAGGCCTTCACGATATTGGCGATCGGCGGCCGCGGCGTTTCCGCATAAACAGCGCTGATTCCCGCCATCTGCGCCAATAAAAGTATCGCGACCAGACCGAGTATATAACGTAATTTTTGCATTATTCCGTTCCTGTATTCAGACAATCGTTATCTTAAACGCAATGAAAGAGAGGGGCATAATAGCATCGCTATCATAGCGTTAGCATCATTATCGCTATCAGCGAGCTAAAGAAAAGCGCGGCGGCCCGCAGGGTGAGGGGCAGAACGTCCGCCATAAAAAAACAGGCAGGAAAAACCTGCCTGCCAATAGTATCGATTGCTGGTCTAAAGGATAAAAACTTAGCGCGGCCCCATCTGACTGCCGTGCGCATCCTGGAAACCAGGACCGCCGGGGCCGCCGCCATGACCGCCGCCGCCGCCGCCGCCACCCGGAGGCGGAAACAGACAACCGCTCAGCGCCGTGATTAATGTAATCACCCCAATGATTTTAAAAATACGACTCATGTTCACCTCAGTGTTGATGGGATATCACCAGCGAATAATAGGAGGGCAACCATCGGCAAACAATGCGGAATCATCCTGAAAATATGCTTATAAACATTATGTTACATCAGCCTACTTATTTCTGTATCAATCAAAACGCCTTCCTGATTTCAGGCGATGCATCAGCCGGCGCCGGCGGCTCATGTGCGATAGAGATTCAGACGTTTCACGCGGCTTTCGAAGCGCGCCAGGCGCTGTTTTAGCTTATCGCGGTTGCGGCTCGCCACGCAGTGCAGCAGCACGTTCAGCGCATTCACCAACCCGGCGGTGGACTCCAGTATCAAGCCGGTTTTGGTGGTAATGGTGACGATATGCGGCGTATTCATATATTTGGCGATGCCATACTCATCGGTGAAAACCACCAGATCGGCGTTTTCCCGCATACATTCATTAGCAAAGGCGATGCCCGCATCGGCATACGGAGCGATATCGATGAGCAGGACGCAGCACCGTTTGTCATCGCTATCAATCCATCCGCCCAATACGCCGCCATAAATATCAAGAAACTCGACATTGGATCTGACCAGCGACAATCGGTTGGCGAAATCCTCCGTCAGACCGCGGATCGTCTGGAAGCCGCAAACGAAAACGCGCTCCGCCTGGCTTACGCGCTGAACAATTTCTTGCCAGCGTTCGCTGCCGATTTGCTCCCAAAACTTAACCAACGCCGCTATCTCATTATTAAGATGAACGGTTAAGTCATCGTTTTGCTGTTCGACGCGCTCAAGCAACGTGGTATTCAGCAATGACTTTACCCGCACCTCATCGCGCAGATCCTCTTTCAGCCCTTTCAACCCCTTGTAGCCCAGGCGGCGACAGAAGCGGCTGACGGTATTCGGGCTAACGCCACTTTTTTGTGCAAGCGTCGCACCATTTTCGAAGGCGATATTCTCAAGATTGGCGTTGATATAGGCCCACAACGTCTTTTCCGACGGCGTCAGATTGCCTTCCAGCTTCTCCAGTCTGGCATCAAGCATCTTGTTACCTCCTTAATAAAGAAAGACATATAAATACCAGATAAAAAAAGATGACATAAAAATACCACCAAGCCGTGCGCCGATCTTTTTCTGGCATATTAATTGCAAAAAAACAGGAAACGACAGAATTCTGTCAAACACTCTATCAGTTTAGTCCCCATTGCTAAACAGCAAGCCCACCGGAGAAGAAAAATGTACATCATTAACCAAACAAGTTGGATGAAGAGCATCATTTTCGGGGTAACGTTATCTTGCGCATTCAGCAGCTTACCGGCGAAAGCCGCCGGCGAGCTGCGGCTATATAACTGGGGGGACTACATTAACCCGGAAGTATTGACGCGCTTTACCCAGGAAACCGGCATTAATGTAAAACTCGACACCTACGGCAGCAATGAAGAGATGCTGGCCAAAATACAGGCGGGAGCCAGCGGCTACGATATCGTATTCCCCTCGGTGCACATGCAGGACGCCATGGCGGCGCTGAAGCTGCTGGCGCGTACGGATATTAACCGCTCGCCCGACTTTAAACATATCGACCCGGTATTTTTACGCGCCAAAAGCGATCCCGCCGGCGAATATTGTCTGCCCTACGCCTGGGGCAGCGTCGGTATTTTCTACAATAAGAAAAAAGTCGATAAGCCGATTACTTCCTGGAAAGACTTCTTCAGCGAAGCCGAGAAAGGGAAAAAGGTGATCATGCTTGATGATATGCGCGAAACGCTGGGCGTCGGCTTAATCGTTAACCATAAATCCGTCAACAGCACCAATCCTGACGATCTCAAGCTGGCGTCCGACTGGCTAACCGCGCGTAAGCCGTTAATCTCCGCATTGACCTATGAAAGCATTCCGCTGGTGCAATCCGGCGATGTGGCGGCGGCCCACTATTTCGTCGGCGCGCTGATGTATGTGTCGCAGGATCCGGAAAATCTGGCGTACGTCATTCCGGATGAGGGCGCGACCATGTATCAGGAGAATATGTGCGTACTGGCCAACGCGCCCAACAAAGAGAATGCGAAAAAATTTATGGCGTTCTTCCTGAAGCCTGAAATCGCCGCGATGAATACCGCGCAGCAGATGAACGGTACGCCGAACCGCGATGCCGTGGCGCTGCTTCCCGATGCATTGAAAAATAATCCGGCCGCCAATCCGCCGGAAGAGATCCGTCAGAAATTGCAGATATTCGACGATTTGGGCAAAGGCCTGCGCCTGTATGACCGCACCTGGACGAAATTCCGCAGCGCCAACTAGCTCCGCCGGCGCGCGCCGGCCGACCCGATGCGCGCCGTAAAATCGCGCGCTAGCCATACGCCAACGTCAATGCCCCGCACCGGGACGCTCGCTACTGGGAATAGACAATGAGTCATGACCGCCAATTTCGCACCGTCGTGTCGCTTGAAAAAGCCGTTAAATATTATCAAACCCCCGAGGGCAATAGCGTTAAGGCGCTGGACGATCTCTCTTTCTCGGTCAGGGACAATGAGTTCGTTACGCTGCTAGGCCCCTCCGGATGCGGCAAAACCACGCTGCTGAGGATTATTAGCGGGTTCGAACGGCTGGATGCCGGCGATCTGTTGATTTTAGGGAAAAAAATGAATGATATACCGCCGCATTTGCGGCCGGTGAATACCGTGTTTCAAAGCTATGCCCTCTTCCCCCATATGAGCGTGGCGGACAATGTCGGCTATGGTCTGGATATCCGCGGCGTACTGCGTCAGGAGCGGAATAGCCGCGTGGCCGAAACGCTGGAAATGGTGGGGTTGCTGAATATGGAAAAGCGCCGCCCCGCCCAGCTCTCCGGCGGCCAGCAGCAGCGCGTGGCGCTGGCGCGCGCCATTATTAATCGCCCGACGCTCCTGCTGCTGGATGAACCTTTGTCCGCGCTGGATCGCAGCCTGCGTAAAAGCATGCAGCTCGAGCTTAAGCGCCTGCAGGCCGAGCTCGGCATCTCATTTATTTTCGTCACCCACGATCAGGATGAGGCGCTGACCATGTCCGACAGGATCATCGTGCTGAACGGCGGGAAAATACAGCAGAACGACAGGCCGACGGCCGTTTACCATACGCCGACCAACCCTTTTGTCGCCGGTTTTATCGGGGAAGGCAATATGATCGCCGTGGAGATCGCAGAGAAAATGGACTGCGGCACGCTGCGGCTAACCAGTGAAACCGGGGACGCCTGGCTGGCCGAAGAGCGTCAGCCGTACCAAACGGGGACGCGCCTATGGCTGTTGCTGCGGCCTCAGCATTTCCATCGCGTCAGGCCCGATAGCGGCCAGACGCGCTATGGCGAAGTGAGCGGCGTTATCAGCCAGACGATCTTTATGGGCAGCGATATCGAGGTTATTGTGCACGCCGATCGGGGGGATACCGTCAAGGCGCTGATCCGCCTGACCGACTCCGCTCACGATGATTTGGCGCCGGGCAGCCGCATCACACTGTGGTATGCCGCTGCCGCTTGTCATCTATTGCCGCGTTGAGGATACCCATGAGTCAATGGAAAAAATCATTTCCGCTTATCGGGCTGCTATCGCCGATCACGCTGTTGCTGGGAGTCTGTCTGTTTATTCCACTGGCGATCATGGCGGTATTCAGCGTACTCGCGCCGGGCATGTATGGCGGCGTGGAGTGGAGCTATTACTCCGATAACTATGGCCGCATACTGGGCTGGGCGGACGGCACCCAGGAAGAGTTCGATATTCTCTATTTAAAAATTATTCTGACCTCTTTTCGCATTGCTCTGATGAGCGCTATCGTTTCGCTGCTTATCTGTTACCCGATCGCATTCTGGGTAAGGAGCCAATCGCCCAGGATACGCAACTTTTTACTTTTCCTTATCACGCTGCCGTTTTTCGCCAGCCTGATTGTACGCCTCTATGCCTGGGTGCTTATTCTGCGTCCGAGCGGATTTCTTAATACCCTGCTACAGGCTCTAGGAGCGATCGCCCAGCCGCTGGATCTGATTTATACCGAACAGGCGGTGTTGATCGGCATGGCCTATATCTATATTCCCTTTATGTTTCTTCCGGTTTACGCCAGCGTCGAACGGCTGGATTCGCGCCTGATCGAAGCCTCCTACGATCTGGGCGCCAACCGGGTAAAAACCTTTTGCCGGGTTATTTTCCCGCTGACGCTGCCCGGCGTAATTTCCGGCTCCATTATGGTGTTTATTCCCAGCCTCGGAAATTTTATCGTGCCGTCGCTGCTGGGAGGGGCGAAGGTGGTGATGATCGGCAGTTTAATCGAACAGCAGTTTCTCTCCGCCAGAAACTGGCCGTTTGGCGCGGCGTTGGCCATGTTGCTGATGTCGATGGTGCTATGCGTACTGTTGATCTATCTCTGTCTAAGCAGCCGCTATTCCCACGCCGGCGGCGTATCGAACGGGAGGAAAAATGAAGCGTAATATTTTTTCACGGCTCATAACATGGCTATTTAACTGTTATGGCATTCTGTTCTTTATTTTTCTTTATCTTCCTATCTTTCTGATTGCGGTTTACTCCTTTAACGCCAACCCCATTAATATGATGGTATGGCAGGGATTCAGTATTGACTGGTATTTATCGCTGTTCGGCGTCAGCAATAATTTATCGGACAATGCGCTATATATCGATTCCACCGCACAGGTGCTTAACGCATTAAAAAACAGCCTGATCATCGCCCTGATCACCACCGCTATTTCGACGATAATCGGCACCATGACCGCGCTGGCGTTAATGCGCTACCGTTTTTATCTACGAGGCTTCTATCGGTTCCTGCTGTATATGCCGATGATGATGCCGGATATCCTATTAGGCATCGCGCTGCTGATTTTTTTCGTCAATGCCGGCGTCCCCTTGGGAAGAACCTCGATTATTCTCGGCCACTGCACCTTTTTGTGCAGCTATGTTTTTCTGATTGTCAGCGCCCGGCTGGCGGGCATGGATACCCGGCTGGAAGAGGCCTCTTACGATTTGGGCGCCAACGGTTGGGTCACATTCCGGCGCGTTACGCTGCCGATGTTATTGCCCAGCATTATCGGCGGCGCGCTGCTGGCGTTTATTATCTCGATGGACGATCTGGTCATCACCTATTTTATCTCCGGCGTTGACGCCACCACGCTTCCCGTACAGATATACGGCATGATCCGGCGCGGAATAAAGCCGGAAATCAACGTGATCGCCACGCTGTTGATTATTATATCGCTGCTGATCGCCGCGGCGGGACTCTATCTTAGAAACAGAAATGAAAATAAATAAGGAAAGTCATGATGGCCAAACTCAGAGCCCGCCAATTGGGATTACGCTTTCCCGGCGCCACAGGAAAATATAACGCCATCACCGATGTCGACGGCGTACTGGTCGGCTATCGCACGCTCGACGGCGTCAGCCGGGACGGCAAACGGATAAAAACCGGCGTCACCGCGATCTTGCCCCGGGGATACCAGGCCAAGCCGCAGCCGGTATGGGCGGGCTACGATGCGCTAAACGGCAACGGCGAAATGACGGGAGTTCATTGGATAAAGGACGGCGGCTACTTTGTCGGCCCGGTTTGCCTGACCAATACCCATTCGGTCGGCGCCGTCCATCAGGCGGCCGTGGAGTGGATGCTGACCCAGTACCGCGCTACCTGGGAAGCGCATCATATCTGGGCTATGCCGGTGGTGGCCGAAACCTATGATGGCGTTATCAACGACATTAACGGGCTGCACGTTACCCGGGAGGACGCCTTATGCGCGCTTAATTCGGCGCGCTCCGGCACGCCGCCTGAAGGCAACGTGGGGGGCGGCAACGGTATGATCTGTTATGGCTTCAAGGGCGGAACCGGCACCGCGTCGCGTCGCTTTGCCATTGAGGATCGCCAATACTCGCTAGGGAGCCTGGTGCAGGCCAATTACGGCCAGCGGGATTGGCTTGAGCTATTCGGCGTGCCGGTCGGAACGCTGATCGCGCCGCCGCCGCCGTCGGCGTTGCTGCGCGAACGGGGGTCAATCATCGTGGTACTGGCGACGGACGCCCCGCTGATGCCGCACCAGCTTCAGCGTTTAGCCCGGCGGGCGGCGCTGGGGATCGCCCGCTCCGGGAGTCCCGGGGGCAATAATTCCGGCGACATTTTTCTGGCGTTCAGTACTGCGAATGCCGGCGAGCTGCCGCAGATCGCGGCGGCGCACCGCTCTTTTCAGTACCTGAATGATGAGTGTTTCGATGCGATCTATCAGTCGGCGGTCGATTGCACGCACGAAGCGGTTATCAACGCGCTGCTTGCCGCGGAAGATGCGCCGATGCAAAAGCCGGTCGGGATATGTAAAGCTATCGACCCCCAGGCGCTGTATGAGGTGGTGAAACGCATGAATCCATCCGCGATCGTCTCTTAGCCTGTATCCAGTGAGGGCTATTTACCTGTCGTTTTAAACCCGACGGCGCTCGCAATCCGCGACGGCCCTCTTAAAGGTCTCCCCCGACTCAGCCCCTTTACGCCAAAGGGAAAACAACCTGTTGCCCGTAGTCTCTTCCTGAGTTGAGACTAAGAGACGGCCTGCGCGGGGATGACGGCAAGGAAACAAGAATGATGGTAAAGAAACAGGGGATGCCGGAAAAATTCAGGGCATAACAGCCATGTTATGCCCTGAAGCGAAGGATGGACTATCAGTTATAGGTCACGCCGTACAAAGACGTGCGACGCTGCAACATCTGTCCGCCGTCACGCGTTAACGGCACCCATCCGACGGCGCCCCGTTTCACCGTCGGCTCGGAGAGCAGCAGGTCAAACGGTATGGAGATATAGAAGCCTTTGGTAAAGCTGCCTTCACCATATTCGCTGGAGCTGACGTCGGTTTTCGTGGCAAAGGCGCCGGCGACGATGCCGCTGTCAAAGCGGCGGGAGAGATCGAGCGTCACCCCTTTGTCGCCCGCTAGGTAGCGCCCGACGCTGACTTTCGCCACCGCGCCTTCGACGAACGGCAGTTCCCAGTACCCGGTCAGGTGGCCGGTTACCACGTCGTAATCCGCCGTTTTCATGATGTTGTCCCAGTCGCGCTGCTTGACGTAGTTAACATCCATTCCCAGCGCCCAGCTTTGTCCGTAAGGCCGATACAGCACTTCCGAACCGACGCCGGCGTACATCATCTCCAAATAGCCGCCGTACACCTGGGTGTACCAGTCCGGCGCCGGATTATCCATGCGCGTCAGCTGTAAATTGGTGAGCAGCACGTCGGAAGAGGTGACATATTCCCGGATCCGGGTTCTGACCCGCGGCAGCGTGGTTTTATCCGTAGGCGCCGTATAGTTGAACCTGTCGTAGTTATCCAGCAGATTCAGCGATGCCGTGCCGCCGAGGGTCCAGTGGTCGCTCAGGCGATAATCCACATTGCCTTTCAGCGCCACCTGATACATATAGAAGGATTCAGGACCGCCGAAGGATTGCGTCAGCGCCGGCTCCAGCGAATAGGAGAAACGGTCCGGCTCGGTGCGCAGCACCTGCTGTCCGCGCATATCCGCCACCGGTTCGGCGCGATGCGTTTGCGGCTCCGGCTGACCCAGCGGCGTCGCCGCCTGCTGCACCTGGTGGAACGCTTTAGCGTCCACCGCGGTGCTGGCGATCGGCATCCGCTGATTGCGCTTCACGATATGATACTCGGCGACATCCTCCGGCACGTGGTTAGCCAGTATCGTGGCCGCCCGCTGGTTAGCCTCGTCGTTATCCCGGTATTTAGTCTGATCGGCGACCACGGTGACCTGATGCCGATCGGCATAAATATCGGCTCCGCGATATCCGGCC
The DNA here is from genome assembly GCF_036016195.1 of Brenneria populi. Classification (NCBI taxonomy): domain Bacteria; kingdom Pseudomonadati; phylum Pseudomonadota; class Gammaproteobacteria; order Enterobacterales; family Pectobacteriaceae; genus Brenneria; species Brenneria populi. The sequence goes on from NZ_JAYWTM010000004.1 coordinate 133,263, forward strand.
TTATCATCCAGCTCTTTCGCCACCTGCTGCCAATTGGTGCCCTTCCCGTCGCTGACCGGCGCATAAACCGGCGGCGCATCGTCGATGCGATTCGGTTTCAGGCGGTCGAAGTTGGTGCGCAGGGTAAAGCCCCACATCAGGGTGTTGCCGCGCTGCCAGGAGAGCGTGGTATCGAGAATATCACCGACGCGGTACACCATGCCGAGGTTAAACGGCGAATCCTGGCTTATTTTCCCGGCGCTTTCATTGCTGTAATCATTGGCGTCATATTCCAGCTTGAAGCGCAGCGGATCCCACGGCGTTTGATATTCAACGCCGCCGAATATCGCCGCCGGGCCGTGGAAAAAGTTTTTAACTTCGAACTGTCCGGTCTCCGTATTCGCCGTACGGGTACAGAAGCTATCTTTTAAAGAACAGGCGGGGTTTTTGATATTGCCGCTTTCCGCCATATTCCCCCAGCCGACGCCCAGGGTGAAGTCGAACGGCCCGAGTCGCTTGCTGGCCGCCAGATATTCGCTATCGAACAGTCCGGTACCGGCGATATCGCGCAGGCCGACGGAGACGTCCGGCAGCCAGTAACTCTCCTGCCATAAGCGTGCTTTCAGATCGAAAGCCTTATCCTTATAGCTTTGATTGCCGCTGAAGCTGGGATCGTTGCTATAAAGACGCGTTCGGATATCGGTATAGCGCACCGTCGCTTCCAGCCAGTCAAATAGCTGCAGCGACACCGAGTAGCGGCGGTATTCATCGTTATCCCGGTAGTTGAGGCTGAACTCCCCCGTCTCGGCCATACGGGCCGTCGGCATTTGCAGCAGCCCGGTGCCGCCGAAATCGGACTGCGACACGCCAGCCGGCTGAAAGCGCGTATTGGCGTTGGTCGCCGCATTTTCTTTCGCCGTATCCGCCGCCATCGTCTGGGCGCTTAAAACGCCGCCGATCGCCAACGACAGGCAGCCCAGTTTAAAGTTTTTGTTCTTTATCATTAGTGTGGGATCCGGTTTGCAAGATAGTCGGCAAGCTGATCGTTTAGCGATGCCATATCGCTGGGCAAGACTGAAGGGTCAAAACCGATAAACAGCGTTTCGCCTGCCGCAGGCTCAATATGTTGCCGATTCCACAGCGCCAGAGGAACCTTGCGCCATACCCCGTTACCGCCGATCAGATAACCGACGCTTTTATCCGCCCCGGCCAACAGACGACGGCTGGAAATGTAATCCTCAACCGACCACCCGGAACGCAAGGCAACGCTGCCTGACGTTTCCAGCTCCCCCACATCGGCAGAGGTATTAATCAAGCCAATCAGCGAGAAATGATTGGAGTACGGCGCGAGATAAAGCGCATATTCGCCGACCAGCGGCCGGTTATCGCGAATATAAACACGTACGCGATCGGGATCGAGATCGGTATGAATTCGGCCGGCAACGTCGATCGGCTCCAGCGTTTTACGCAGCAGCCACGCGGATATCGCCAGATCGCCATCGCCGGAATTACGCCAGCGCGTTTCCAGCGCGGCCAGCTTTTCCCTGAGCGCGTCGCCCTGCGCATAGACTTTCTGCGTGGTGGCGAAATCGGATATCAAGGCCGTGCGCCAGTTGATATTTTCGGGTAAAGCGGTCTGCTGGTAGAATTTTTCCAGACGCGTGCCATCGTCGAGTTTTACCACCGCAATAGTTTGCTGCGGATCTTTCACGGTCAGCTGTGCGGCGCTCGCCGAGCCGCAAACCAGCAGCAATAAAGTCGCCATACGAGTGAGTGACAACATTTGAGCCCCTTATTGTACGTATGGTTTTAAAACGGTAAATTTCACCAGCGCCATATCAGGTCCCATATATTGGTGACTCTGTACAACCTGGCCATTTGCCGGATCGAGCCAATAACTATTGGTATAGGTCTCATTCAATGAAGGGACGGTTACCCGCTCATCGAAACGCATCAATTCGCGCGATTGATTTAAAATCTGAACCTTTTCCCTGCCCCGCGCCAGGAAAACGGAAGTGAGATCGTACCCGCCGCGGAAAACCTGGGCCCACTCAACGCGAGTCCGCCATTGCAGCGGCGTGGTGGATTTCAGCAACCCCAGCGCCAGCGGATCCTGAGCGAGATTATCGACATAGGTAATATCTTCGCCAAATCCCTGCGTTTTGATGAGTCGACCATGTTGGGTGACCACCATATTTTTGTCCGCGGCAATCCATTTCAACTGCTGTTGTTCAGCAAATGCCAACACGACAAAGGCCTGGGGAGCTTTACCCACTTTCAGATAAGCGGAAGCGTAAGGGGTATTGGCGACCTGCTGCGCGCTAACGTGCGTATCATCCTGCCCCAAAAAAGCCAGCTTCGCCGTTTTCCCCAATGATTCCATTTTCTGGGAACAACCGGTCATAAGAATGGACAAAATAGGCATGGCGATCAGCATATTCATTTTTGCCATTCGTTTTATTGTCGTCATGGATTTTATTTTTATCACTGAATGAATTCTCGCTGAACAGCGTAATAGTCAGGAAAAAGAAAGGCCACCGAAGTGGCCTTATGGTTAACACTATATTAACGCGTGCTAGTAACGGTAGAGGTGGAAGTAGCAGTACCCGCACCGCCATTGTCATCGTCGTTAGCAACGGCAACGGCAACGCCGGCCGCGACAGCCGCAGCAACGCTGACGGCAACGATTCCAGTCGTACCAGCCGCAGCGCCGCCGGCAGCGCCAGCGGAACCTGCAGCGGCGCCGCCTTCAGCGGCAAACGCATTTGACGACATGGCTAATACAGCAGCCAGTGTAATTAACGCTTTTTTCATTACGATTTCCTTTTTTGAACATGAAGTACTTCAGGGTGAGGCATCGTCACTACGACCATACCCCGTCCTTCATTCCGGTCGGGACTATAGCAAAAAGATCCTGTTTTACCATTGACCTACCGATACTGGGATCCTCCCAGTCATGAGTTACAGGTGTATGGCGGTTAAATAACTATCCTAAACACCATCATCCCCAAGCCCAATTCTTGCAACATTATTAAAAATAGCAAGATCCATACACACTAGACAACGAAGATCCCAGTAAAAAAACAGACTTCTTTAACCAAACTGACAAGGGGGAAAACCAAAACACCCTATTTATCAAAACAATATGAGGATTTTCCCTTTAAAAACAAGAGCGCCAGATATTTCCTAATCTGGCGCTCTTATCTAACATAGTCCTAACCGACAAATCGTCATCCGCAACCGCAAACAGCCATCGACAGATCCCGTCTGCGCGGGAATGACGGAAAGAAGGCGCGAACATCACGCCCTTCTTTCCCGGAATGATATTACTCCAACCACTCGGTATGGAATACGCCTTCTTTATCCGTACGTTTATAGGTATGCGCGCCAAAGTAATCGCGCTGCGCCTGGATAAGATTAGCGGGCAGCACCGCGGAACGGTAGCTGTCGTAATAGGCGATGGCGGCGGAGAACGTCGGGGTCGGGATACCATGCTGCACGGCATAGGCTACCACATCACGCAGCGCCTGTTGGTATTCATCCGCCACTTTTTTGAAGTACGGCGCCAACAGCAAATTGGCGATATCGGCGTTTTGCTGGTAGGCATCGGTGATGGTTTGCAGGAATTGCGCCCGGATAATGCAGCCCGCGCGGAAAATCTTGGCGATCTCGCCATAGTTAAGATCCCAGTTGTTTTCCGCCGATGCCGCTTTCAACTGAGAGAAGCCCTGCGCATAAGAGACGATCTTGCCCAGATACAGCGCACGGCGAACTTTTTCCACGAACTCCGCCTTATCGCCGCTGAACGGCTGAGCAACCGGCCCGCTCAGCACTTTTGACGCCGCGACGCGCTGATCCTTCAAAGAAGAGAGGTAACGGGCAAACACCGACTCGGTGATTAGCGACAGCGGCTCGCCCAGATCCAGCGAGCTTTGGCTGGTCCATTTACCGGTGCCCTTATTCGCGGCTTCATCCAGAATAACATCCACCAGATACTTACCGTCTTCATCTTTCTTGGTGAAGATATCGGCGGTAATTTCAATCAAATAGCTGCTCAGCTCACCTTTATTCCATGCGGAGAAGGTGGACGCCAGCTCTTCATTGCTCAGGTTCAGCGCCTGCTTCAACAGCGCATAGGCTTCGGCGATCAGCTGCATATCGCCATACTCAATGCCGTTATGCACCATCTTCACATAGTGGCCCGCGCCATCCGCGCCGATATAGGCCACGCAAGCCTCGCCATCGGCGCGCGCGGCGATTTTCTCCAGAATCGGCGCCACCAGCTCATAGGCTGCTTTTTGACCGCCGGGCATAATAGAAGGGCCTTTCAGCGCGCCCTCCTCGCCGCCGGAAACACCGGTGCCGATGAAATTGAATCCTTCAGCGGACAGCTCTCGATTGCGGCGAATGGTATCTTTATAAAAGGTATTGCCGCCGTCGATCAGGATATCGCCCTTCTCCAGATAGGGTTTCAGCGATTCAATGGTTTTATCGGTCGCTTCCCCGGCTTTAACCATCAGCAGTATACGACGCGGTCTTTCCAGAGATGCAACAAACTCTTCAACGCTGTAGTAAGGAGCCAGTTTTTTACCCGGATTTTCTGCGATCACTTCGTCAGTTTTATCTGAAGAGCGGTTAAAAATGGAAACGGTATAGCCGCGGCTTTCAATATTAAGCGCCAGATTGCGCCCCATCACCGCCATACCGACAACGCCAATTTGCTGTTTGGACATTAAAGCAACTCCTGTTTGAAGGATAACCTGCCCGCGGTACGCATCATACCCCGCCGGCAATCAAAAGCAGGCCAACATGGTAACTCAGCTTACGGCGGGTGAATAGTGATTGGTTTGATAGCGGGAATAGTCCCTGACTAACCAACCAAACGCCGTGTTTGTTTCCGCCGCTTGCTGAGATTTCTCCCATTACGTAGTATGCACCTCAAAGACCCATCTCTCCCTCGACCCAGAGGCCTCTGCATCTAATGTAAGAAGGAGAATTTCATGAGTGCGAAACTTTATCAGCTAAAGGTCAGCCTTATCGGCATTAAACCTGCCGTCTGGCGACAGTTCACCGTACCTTCTTCTATTACTCTCGATCGTTTACATGACGTACTGCAAATCGTGATGGGCTGGGAAGATAGTCATCTTCACCAATTCGCCTGCGGTAAAAAACGGTTTACCGAACAACCGCAAGACGCCTCGCAGGGTGAAGAGGAAGGTCTATTCCGCCTCAACGCACTACTCAAGCGCAAAGGCGATAAGCTGATTTACCTTTATGATTTCGGCGACGATTGGCAACACGAAATTCTATTGGAAAACAGCAACTATAAACCAGACGAATTCGATGCCCCGTTGCTTTGCCTGGACGGCGAGCGCGTGTGCCCGCCGGAGGATTGCGGCGGCGCGCCGGGTTATGAATATTTGCTCGGCATTCTGCAGGATCCGACGCATGAAGATTATGAAGAAACGCTGGAGTGGCTGGGCATTCCCGCCGAACTGCTTGAGGTTGCGCCGGATATTTTCGCAGCATTCGACGCCGATGAAGTCAACGGCAGCTTGGCGCTTTACTTCCGCTGGACAAGAGATCGATGCCGGCCGTGGCTTGACGAGTAACCGCTGCCTGGAGATGCCGGCCGAAGCAACTCCCGATGTTTCCGTCGGGGGTTGCCTTCGCCGGCTGTTCGGCGCATGAAAACGCGCCTAACGATTATTTATACAAAACCCGAACACTGCCGTACCGGCTGCGGCACGGCGTCTTTTATCAGGCTTGCTCTTTCAGCAGCGCTTTGATGCTTTCTTTAAACGCTTTGCCGAATTCCGGGTTGCGCAAACCATAGGAGATGAAGGCCTGCGCATAGCCCAGCTTACGCCCGCAGTTAAAGCTACGGCCCGACATTTGTACCGCATCCACCTGCTGCGTTTTAATCAGCGAGGCGATCGCATCCGTCAACTGAATGCGCCCCCACGCCCCCGGCAGGATCTTATCCAGAATCGGCCAGGCGTCCGCCGTCAGCACATAGCGCCCAACCGCAGAGAGATCGGAGCCTTCGGACGGAGCCAGCGTTGGTTTTTCAACCATTGAAGTAATGGCCGAGGCGTCCCCGGCTTTCACCAACGGCGTTTCACACTCCACCACAGAGTACTCGGGCAGCACCTCATAAGGACGATGCTTCACCAGCACCTGACTATTGCCGCTCTTCTCAAAACGCGAGATCAGCAACGCCAGGTTCTCTTTGGTTTGATCCGCCGTATCCTCATCCATCACCACATCCGGCAGCACCACGACAAAAGGCGCATCGCCGATAATGGGTTTGGCGCAGGTAATCGCGTGACCCAAGCCCAGCGTTTCGCCCTGACGCACGTTCATGATGGTGACGCCTTTCGGACAAATAGACTGAACTTCCGCCAGCAGTTGACGCTTGGCGCGCTCTTCCAATAGGGATTCAAGCTCGAAAGAGGTATCGAAGTGGTTTTCAATCGCATTCTTGGATGCGTGCGTCACCAAAATAATGTCTTTAATGCCGGCATTGGCGCACTCATTAACGATTTTTTCAATTACCGGACGGTCAACCAATGGCAGCATCTCTTTAGGAATAGCTTTGGTAACCGGTAACAAATTCATCCCTAAACCCGCTACAGGGATAACAGCCTTCAATGATGTCATGAGTTGATTCTCTTATTGGATTATTGTCTCTTGGTGGCACCATACGCCGATGGGCCACATATGCCTTTAAGATTACACCTAATCGAAATCGAAGAGATCTCGGATATGCGTTTTTCTGCAACATCGGACAGTTCTGATGCCGCCAACGGCACCGTCATCTCCGCGTCGCTCGCCGGAAGCCGCTTTCGCCCGCTCCTCGGCGCAACCGGCAATCACCCACGGCCAATACAGCAATCCGTTATACGCCGCAATGCCACCCAGCAAGGTGATGTTTCCCCCTTCCTGCAGGCAGCCGACAAACAGCGCCCAGTAGCCGAATTACGTAATATAGTGGGCCAGATAGAGCACAGCGACGCCCTTGTTGCAACAACATAAAACGCCGGTTTTAGCCAGCGTTTTTATTTTGCTACGAAGGTTCAGTTTGACCAAAATTCCGGAAAAAAGCACTTCTTCTACCGTCCAGATACAATCATCGGGAAGATGCTCAGGCTGTGTTTCATTCGCAGCAATAGCCACGGCTTTAGACCAAATAACCCCATACCAGTCTGGATCATTAATCTTTGTCTTCAGGCTGGGAGACGCCTTTAGCGCGTACGCAACATCTTTACGTTGTGCTTTAATGATTTTCTCCCAACTTGAACCACGACGTTACGATTGAAATTTCCATTTCAGCAGGCGAGCAATCAAAATAACCATGCGGCTTACCAACTCCCTTTGTTCGCTCTTACCCACGTCTGCAATCTCCTCTACGATATTCTCGCAGTCGATTTCTGAAAGTTTACCGGAGCGTAAAAGTGCTGCTTGCTCATTGGCCCAGGCCACAACATCCGTCTCGTAACGCGGATGAGTGGTCATTTTTACCTCCGCAGACTCATGAAAGTAATTATTTAATTTTTAACACAAATTTTGATAAGCGGTGATGGGTTTGTCAACAGTCTGTGGTTCACTTTGTCTTCATGTAAAAAAGCGCTAGCCACCTTTACTAACAAGGGCGAGAACCTCTGGATACTATCGCCCGCGCAATATATTCGGCAAACGACTCTGGTGAAGTATGCCGACCACCGTGATGCCATAAGGCGCGAACAAATAATAAATGGTGTGGCTTATATATGAGAAACACCACAATCCCGGAATACCAAGCTCCGCAATATTATCACTGCCCATTTGCCGGTTTTCAGCCAGGCGCTGCAAACAGATCCGCATGCCATGCAGGTATTCGCGGGTTACTATCAAGCCGAACTGTTTTACTGAATGGTTTTTTATTGCGCGAAGATCCTTTCGCGCATCGTCGGTCAACTTATAACGGGGCATCAGAGATCCTTCATCAACTCATCAAACATCTCATCACCATCGTACACCTGACCGGCATTGACCTGTGCGACGGAATGCGCGAGTTTGTCTCGCAGTTGCTGGAGCTTGATCTCCTCATAAGCCAGATAATCATCAACGGACATCACTACCACGGAAGGTTTACCATTCTTGGTGATACTGACTGGCTCGCGCTGCGCTTTCGTGAGTAGTTCTCCAAACTGGGTTTTGGCCTGGTTGGCGGTAAAACTGAACATTTCCCCTCCTAAAAACAGCATGAATCGAACGATTCGAACTTATGTTAAGGCGTTCAGAGTACGTCTGCCAGTTTTTCTTTGGTTATCTTGCATACTATATATCTTTCACCGACCCAAGGACGGATAGAATCAAAAGAACCGATTAAAGAGCCCCCAACCACCACACCGCCATCCCCGCATCAGTAGGCGGGGATCTGCTTTCGCTGACGACTCGGCGCTGTTTGAGACATCCCCTTATGTCAGCCGCGCTCATTAATCCGGCGCACCACATCATACAGAGCGGCGGCTCCACCAATAGCGCAGCAGCAGAACGGCAAGGATAACCAAGCCCAGCCACAATAAGATGGAGAGCTTTTTATCGATGTCGCCGATAACACTTTCAATTACCTGACCGCCGAAATAGCCGAGCATCACAAATACCGAAGCCCAGAGGACGGCGCCAAGAATATTGAGCGGCACGAAGCGCGCGGGAGGAAGCCGTCCGGCGCCGATCAGCGCCGGACCGATAATGCGAAAGCCATACATAAAGCGCACGCCGATAACAAACAGCAGCGGATGACAGGCAATCAGACTCTGGGCGTAGGCAATCCGCTTTTGTTGGCCCTTTAAACGCGAAATAACCCGTTCGCCATAACGGCGCCCGGCGAAATAGAGCAGTTGATCGCCTAATGAACCGCCGGCCGCAACCATGGCAATCACCCACGGCCAATGCAGCAATCCGTTATGCGCCGCAATCCCACCCAGCAAGGTGATGGTTTCCCCTTCCAGCAGGCAACCGACAAACAGCGCCCAGTAGCCGTATTGCGTAATATAGTGGGCCAGATCGAGCATGTTTATTATCAACACCTTATTTCTATATCAAATAAGAGAAAGTATACATTTTCCTAGCTGAATAATTCCCATCAAAATAGATCTCAATCAAAAATATCGTTAATAAATTCTTATTTAAAACGCAATTAGTATAATTGATTTAGTTTAAAGACATAAAAAACAATAAATATAAAATCATACACTATATGATGACAAATTAATTTCAACCACAGACTCTAATTTGTTTATGACCAAACAATTATTACCTGACTTAGTCAGGTAAATATACCCTAACTCACTAATATCTGAAGAACCGTCTTTAATTACACCAATCAAATTACAAGTGATTTTTATTATATCAGTGTTATTATTCATTAAAACCATAGCTGAATCAACATTAGTTCTAAAAAATCGATCCTTCCATGTAGCTGAGATAAGAATAAAGTTGCCCGATGTTAAATGTCCAAACTTAAACTTATTATTGGGCTGTATTGTAAACGAGTTAAACTCAACAGGATATTTATTACTAGGCATACCGGAAAAGAGAAGAGGAAATACTTGTTCTGTGCCGTGCACAACAGATGAAAAATCGCCTAAATTTACTATACGATTTCCATAAATGGTTGCAGTTTTCGCGGCAAAGCTATCTATTGAAATAGCTACTTCTCTTTTTCCTTCGAATAGATTATTTGTAACTTGGGAATCTAAGCACTTATTTCCAACGTATATACCAACAAATCCATCGTCTTTTTCTCCCGAGAAATCGAATCGATTGTCAATAATACTACAACCCAAACCATTAATAGAGATCATAGGAGGATTAGAATGTTCTGGCTGTACTATTCCTTTCCAATATACATTTTGGACAACAACACTATCACTACCAGAGACTAAAGCGGGACCAGACAACCATGAAGTCCCTCCAGTTATTTGAATATTTCTTCCTGACACCAACTGCCAAACACCACGTAATTGTGCATTGTTTATAACAAGAGGCCCCATTCTGGAATCATATTTAAAATAGCAACCTCGTGAACCAAGACTTGATATTAACGTAGGTGAGTTAAAAACTAGTAATTGGTTATCGTCATCAGAAGATCTTCTAATCATATGAAACATAAAGAGATCTTTTCTTGCCCACGTTAACTCAGGACAGTCAAATGTTACTCCTCGAGTTCCAAGTATCGTTGAAGGAATGGAATCCGCATCATGGCTTTCTATCTTAGAGGAGACAAAGAAAACATGCCGGGTTCTTTTCTGTATCTGCATAAGTTGAGGGCATGATTCAATATGAAAACCGTAAAACCTGACAGCATTTGTACCATCATCAGGGCTATCCCCTGGCCCTATAAGCAAGCCAGGAATAGGGTTATGAAGATCACGAAAATTGCCACACTCCATAATACGCAAGTTGGTAAAATCACTATCCCAAACGTTCCCGAGCCAAAGACCAACTCCATCCATATAACGGCAAACGACGTCATTCAGAGTAAAATAACTAGCCTCTTTTATTTTTATCCCACCAACTCCGATCGGCGGATGACTATAATTAAGAGCACTTTTATTTTGATATCCACACCCGATAGTCATATTTTCAATACCAGACTGAAACAAACGACTATCAGACATATCTGTTGTTGTGAAACAAAATTTAGCATCACTTTTTGGAATAATTCGAGTAGCAAACTTCCCCTGTCCGCGATATTTTATACCAGAAAAAAATGGTACATCCCCAATAAGATATGTACCATTTCCAAATACAACCTCTGCATATGAAGTAGTAGCATCATTATATGCGGAAGAACGCGCTCCATTGATAGATGTGACCGCGGCCATGACCGCAGAAGTTGAGTCCCGATTTCCTGTTGGATCAGCCCCAAAACCATCTACAAAGACAGATACTATTGCGTCTTGTACCGTCCCCCGTTGTCTTAGAGGTATCAGCTCAGCACCACGCCCAACGCCAACGCTTGTGATTTGTTCCTTTAAAGACATATCGTCATTTTGATCAATACTAGTATTGTTTACTGAGTTAGCCTTAGACACTAGGCCAAAAAAAGACAATGGAAGTAGCTTTTTTAGTATTCCTCTTCGTGAAAAATCCGACATTCAGACACCTCTATAGAAATTACATCACATGAAAAACATACTAAGTAACTTATATTAAGTCATAGAAAAGGTCATCTATCTGATGAACATATTGATATCGGATTATTTTCATTAAAGGTAAATTATCTACATTGTAGATTAAATGTATGCACTTCATAATATTTATTAATTATAGAGCATTTTTTACCTATTACAAAATCAATATCTCCTTTAGTGGAGAATATATTAAGATTATAACTCGCTCCTTCATTAAAAACAGGATTGAATAAATATGATGTCGATATTAAAGATATGAGAAATATACAAATAATCTTTGTTAGCTGTATTCTCATCCCTCTTCCTTTTCCAGAAATAAAACCATCCATGTTGATAACAAGAAATGGAACAAAATAAAACCCAACTCTAATTAAAACACTAGAAAACCTGCTTATAAACAGCATGTAAATTGCGCATAACGATAAAGATAGATCCGCATATTTTCGTTTTAGTATAAATAAAGTAAAAAACATCAATGCATATACGAATATAATTTTTGATGACATTATAAATTCAAATATACCCATTTGCTTATCAACTAAAATCGTACCGTATTGAGTTATTTTCTCACCGATGAACGGAAGAAATGAAAGCGTAGTAGGATAATAAATTGAATATATAATTACTGTTGCTACCACAGTCGCAACAACAATAAATCTTGATGTATTTTCGCCCGTCTTCCTTGTTATTATATGGTAGGGTAAAAGCATTATCGCAAATAAATGAAAGAATGACGCGAGTATACACAAAAAAGGAAACGCTTTACCTTTCCCTCTTTTTTCAAAAACTAAACCAATCATAACTATACATATTGCAAGACATTGTCTAAACCATTCACTTAATATATATATACTAAAGAATGAGAATATAGCAAAAAAAGCAAATGTGGGACTTTTTAAACTGTTGCAAAAGTAATATATTGATGAGTATATAAAAATAAACGATACTGTAAGGAATTGTAAAAATGAAAAACCTAACCAAGAAAAAAACTTCATGATCCAAAAAAGACCAGGCTCTGTGAAGAAGAATGGTTGATAACCATCACTCAAAGAATTATTATAAACCTCCATGTAGTTCATCCAATCATACCCATAACAAAAATTAAAGCTAAAGTATGTTGCTATGGATATAAAAAGAGCGTTAAACAAAAGTCGGTTTTCTATTATAGATGCGATAGCCAACGTTAAAGATATTATAAAAAAAACCATCCTTTACTCCCATATGCTAAATGCTAAAAACCAATAGCATAAAAAATAATATCTTTTCATATCTAAAAAGACATTGACAATAATTTATTTTTCAAGCATACCTGTATGCAAAAACATGCATACAGGCTAACACACTATACTCAAGGTGTTTTTATTTCAAGTTATTTTTAACATCCAACAATAAGTCTAGTACAAAAGTATTCTGCCAATTATTTTAATACAGTTCACCAATAGTTGGCCATGAATATGAAACTAGCTTATTGGATGGGAAAATACTACGTTAGAATGATAAAAATTAACGCGCTGCTCTATTATTAGAGTCAGTAAAGTAAACCACATTTTTCAATTAATCTGAACCGAAAAGATCGCGAGTATAGATTTTTTCCGACACATCAGCGAGTTCCGATGCCATACGGTTGGAAAGAATTACATCTGAGATCTGTTTAAACTCCACCAAATCGCGAATTACGCGCGAACGGAAGAAACTCTCTTCCTTTAGTTCAGGCTCATAGACGACGACTTCGATTCCTTTAGCCTTAATCCTTTTCATTACGCCTTGAATCGCCGACGCGCGAAAATTATCAGACCCGCTTTTCATAACTAAACGGTATACACCGACAATTCTTGGATTCTGGTTAATAATTGAATCCGCAATAAAGTCCTTACGAGTTCGGTTGGCTTCAACAATAGCGTTAATAAGGTTATTAGGTACGCTTTCATAATTAGCCAACAGCTGCTTGGTATCTTTCGGTAAACAGTAACCGCCATAACCGAAGGATGGATTATTGTAATGATCTCCAATACGCGGATCTAAACCGACCCCCTCTATAATCTGCTTGCTATCCAGACCGTTTGTTTGCGCATAGGTATCCAGCTCATTAAAGTAAGCCACGCGCATGGCGAGATAAGTATTGGCAAACAATTTAATCGCTTCGGCTTCTGTGGCATCGGTAAGAAGCACAGGGACATCTTTTTTTATCGCACCTTGCAACAGTAATTGAGCGAACTTTTCAGCTCGCGTGGAACGCTCGCCAACGACAATCCGAGACGGATAAAGATTATCGTAAAGAGCCTTTCCCTCGCGCAAAAACTCTGGTGAGAATAAAATATTATCCGTACCATATTTTTTACAGATCTGTTTGGTATATCCAACCGGGACGGTAGACTTAATAATCATCACCGCACCAGGGTTAATCGCTAACACATCCTTAATAACCGCCTCAACAGACTTTGTATTAAAATAGTTGGTTTTGGGATCATAGTCCGTTGGTGTCGAGATAATAATAAAATCAGCATTTTCATAAGCTAATTTTTTGTCCAACGTTGCCTGAAAGCAAAGATTTTTATTCACCAAAAAATCTTCAATTTCCTTATCGGCAATTGGGGATTTTTTATTGTTAAGCAGTTCAACTTTTTCAGGAATAATATCAACTGCTACGACTTCATTATGTTGCGCCAATAACATGGCATTAGACAGGCCAACATAACCTGTACCGGCGATTGCTATTTTCATATTTTAATCACATTTATTAAAAATTACACACCAAGTACGAAACAAAAGTTAGCGCCGTACTTCACTATATATACCGAATATCTATCAACAAATGCCTCTGTTTACAATTTTTTGGGGTAGAGATATTATCGAAATTTTTAAAAATCATCTAGACTGTACTAACAACCGAAAAAACCCCCTATAAAAAGAATAATATTATTATCATAGAAAAATGATTTTTATTATATCAAATTATAAATATTCCTCATGTGTATTCATACAGTCATTCAATATACTTTTCAAATTAATGGATGGTTAACTCTATGATTAAGAATCAATCACTATAAATAACATTTATAAATTGATGTAAAGAAAATAATGAAAAATAAGAAACTGTACTTATACTCCAGTGTTAGCCAGTATTTTTAGTTTAAATTAATTGTTATTTAATTTATTTTTCAATAGAAACAGAATGAATATTAACTAACACTTTTTTTCTGATTATCATGCAGGCAAAAATCGCAGTGATAATTAGCTCAGTGACGGAAACAGCCATTGCGACCCCATGAACTCCAAAAAAACTGGTGAAAAAAAACAAATAAGATACATGGCATACCAACCCAATAAAATAGCCTTTCTTTAAATAAAAGCTCAAACCTGCAGGTACGATAATAAGATTCACTAGAATAATAGCCATAGAAATTATAAATTGAGTGATAATCATAATTGTCAACAGACCCGTAATATCATAACCATAACCAAAAATTAGGGTAATGATAAACTTACCGACAATAAGATTACCTAAAAAAGCTATCGATGTTATTCCTAAAAAAATAAAAAATATTTTTAACAATCGATTTCTAATAGCATCAAATTTTTCTACTTTAAATAGAGAGCATACAGGGCTAAAATTCCCCTGTACTATAGGGTTGTAGAGTTGACGTAATACCGCAGCTAGCCTATCAGCTACAGCGTAATGCCCTAATGCAGAATCACCAAATAAAAATTTAACAACAATAGGATTTAAATAAGTAAATCCTAATGTAAATGCTGAAGCAGAAAAATTATGAAAGCTTTCTTTCACCTCATCCTTCATCCTATTCATACTTACAAGTCGTATGTTAAGCCTCACCAGATTACGTTTTCTCAGCAAATATTGAATCATTAATCCAGCAAGTACAGGAGGAAATAACTGAATTACCGCAGCCCAATAAATATCATCAGCACTAGATACAAGTAAAAAAACAAACAGTAATGATCCTGTTCGACAAATTAGGTTAAATACTGCTAGAGTAGAATTACGTCCAATTCCTTGAAACAACCAATTGGCAGTTAACACTGAACTTAGTGATGACGCTAAACCGAAGAAAAATAGAATACTATCAATTCTAGATTGAGTAATAAAAAAATCCATAATACAACCTGCGATCATGACCAACAAGAAAATTATTGTTTTAGCGCATTGTACATTGGAATATACTTTATCAATAACTTTATTATTACCAATATTGACACCGATCTTTCGAGCAGCGGAAAAATTAAAACCGAAATCAACGATAAAAATAGCAATAAAACTAATGGATTGAGCGTAGCTTAATTTACCAAAAAACTCACTACCTAATACTCTGGCAAGATAGGGGAAAGTCAACAATGGTAGAAGCATATTGGATATTTGGATTAGATATAAATAAAAAACTTCCTTCTTTATTCTTCCTTTTTCCATCATAATGTCCACCAGATTAAATAGCTTAGCGTTTTCCTTTCACCATTTCTAGCTCTATACATTAGATTCAACTTGTTAAGAAAACTCATATTATTATCGATCACAGGTCTGAAATAATCAGTTTTTACTTTGTGTCGATGATAAAATGCAGCCAGTTCTTCACGCATTACCGCTGTTCTTTTTCGGGTAACACTGAAACCACGCAAACATAGTAAGCTATCGGGGAGTATACGCCTGCGAGCCATACCGGGAACCCCAACAGTATTATTTCCATGTTGACGATATTTAATCAATGGTCGATCAATATAACAGATTACTCCACAACTAGCGGCAATCATAGCAATCCACCAATCATGCATGCGAATACGTTTAGGGATAGGCTCAAACAGTTGCTTCAATTGACGATTGAACAACATGACACAGCCTGGAATATGGTTACTAACCAAAAAATCTTCGGGATTTACGGCTTTACTAGATTTAATTGATGAACGATAAAACGATGGAGCTATTCTCCCTAAAGTTTCATTGACGATCTCCAGATCAGAGAATGCTAATATGGCTTCTGTAGGGCTAATCAATTCCTGTTTTTTTACCTGCACTAACAGAGCAGACAGCTTTTCAGGATGCCAGTAATCATCCTGATCGCATAAAGCTATATAAGGAGCGTCACAGAGAGAAATTGCTCGATCAAAGTTTCTTAATGCTCCCAGTCCTCCCTTTCCCGGATGGATAATTATTTTTCCCTGTTGATAAAGTGGGTGAGCTTTAACCACCATTAACGTATCATCTTTCGAACCGTCATCACATAAATGAATGATAAAATTCTTATGTGTTTGTTCCGAGATAGAATCCAACTGTTGTTGTATAAAACGCTCACCATTATAGGTTGCCAGAGCAATGTTGATCAGATCGTTGTCTGTCATAGTAATAAACCGCAGATATTAAAAATAAAATGGAATTATGCTGCATCAGGCGTTTTCCCTGATGCACATTAAATCAGTCCAGCTTCGCCACAATGACAGTTAGCGCCTGGCGCCAATCAGACAGAACAACTTCTAACGCTGATATTTTACCGCAGTTCAGCACAGAATAGAGTGGGCGGGCTGCAGGAGTAGGATACTGTTCCGTAGTAATCGCCTTAACTACCGGGGCTTTCTCTAATTTTTCTAATCTTACCGCATTATAAAAAATAGCTTCGGCAAATTCACACCAAGAAACTTCCTTATCACCACAGAAGTGATAAACACCGCCATCAGCATTCTGCTTCAATAAATCAATAATCGCCTGAGCAATATCCCCTGCGTAAGTCGGGCAACCACGCTGGTCGGCAACAATGCCTAACTCATCTCGATCTTTTGCTAAACGCAGCATGGTTTTCACAAAGTTATTGCCATATTCGCTGAATACCCAAGCCGTACGAATGATAATAGCGTCAGGCAGAACGTGAGAAACGGCAATCTCGCCGTCCAGTTTGGTCTTGCCATACACACCCAGCGGGTTGGTTTTGTCGGTTTCTACATAAGGAACCGTAGCGTTGCCGTCAAAAACATAATCCGTCGATACATGAACCAGACGCGCGCCAACCTCCTTAGCAGCCCGCGCCAGATTTTCCGGGCCGGTTTTATTCACCAATGCCGCCAGTTCCGGTTCGCTTTCCGCTTTATCCACCGCGGTGTACGCAGCCGCATTGACAATAGCATCCGGTTGAAACTCTGTTACTGCCGCCAATACCTTCTTATAATCGGTGATATTCAGATCGGCGGTGTCCGTCGCCCATACCTGCCAGCCGGCGGGCAGTCTATCCTGGAAACAGCGGCCAAGCTGGCCGTTT
This sequence comes from Brenneria populi, assembly GCF_036016195.1. NCBI lineage: Bacteria > Pseudomonadati > Pseudomonadota > Gammaproteobacteria > Enterobacterales > Pectobacteriaceae > Brenneria > Brenneria populi. The sequence continues at coordinate 150,679 of NZ_JAYWTM010000004.1, forward strand.
GCGCCCGTCAGTAAAATTTTCATACCGCCAGCTCCTTAAATCGTTTACCTAACTTGTCTTTTTCAGAAAGCAGAGGCTCGGTTACAGGCCATTCGATACCGACGTCCGGATCGTTCCACAGCAGGCAGCCTTCATTTGCCGGGTTGTAATAATCTGTGCATTTATATTCAAAATCAGCCACGTCAGACAACACAACAAAACCGTGCGCCAGGCCAGGCGGGATCCAGAATTGGGTTTTATTCTCTTCTGAAAGGATCACCCCTTCCCAGGCGCCGTAAGTTGGCGAGCCAGGACGAATATCAACAGCGACATCAAAGACTTCACCGCGAACGACCCGCACCAGTTTTCCTTGCGGATTTGATCTCTGGAAATGCAGCCCGCGCAATACGCCTTTAGATGAGCGGGAGTGGTTATCCTGTACAAAATCCAGATCGATATTCAGCATCTCCTGATAACGTCGTTTTTCAAACGTTTCCAAGAAAAATCCTCTTGCATCGCCAAAAACCTTCGGCTGAACGATTTTCACGCCCTCAATACGGGTATCCTTAACCTGCATCTTATTTCTCCCCAATCAAACGGGCCAAATATTGCCCATAATTCGTTTTACTCAAGGCTTTCGCCTCTTCAGCCACTTGTTCTTTGCTCAACCACCCCTTGCGGAAAGCGATCTCTTCCAGACAGGCAACTTTAAACCCTTGGCGTTTTTCGATAGTGTGAACAAACTGCGATGCTTCCATCAGGCTGTCATGCGTGCCGGTATCCAGCCAGGCAAAACCACGTCCTAACTGTTCGACATTCAGCAAACCTTTCTCCAGATACATTTCGTTCAGCGTGGTAATTTCAAGCTCGCCGCGCGCGGAAGGTTTTACCTGTTTAGCCATATCGACGATCCGATCGTCGTAGAAATAGAGGCCGGTTACCGCCCAGTTGGATTTAGGCTTCAGCGGTTTCTCTTCCAGAGAGATCGCCCGATTATTTTTATCGAATTCAACCACGCCAAAACGCTCGGCATCTATCACCTGATAGCCGAATACCGTAGCGCCTTCCGTGCGCGCCGATGCGGCTTCCAGTTTTTGACCGAAGCTTTGACCAAAATAGATATTATCCCCCAGCACCAGGGCACAGCGCTCGCCGTTAATAAACTCTTCGCCAATAAGGAACGCCTGCGCCAGGCCGTCCGGGCTGGGCTGAATAGCGTAGCTGAAATTGACGCCGAACCGGCTGCCGTCGCCCAAAAGTCGTTTAAATGAAGGCATATCTTCCGGCGTGGAGATAATCAGAATATCTCTGATACCGGCCAGCATCAGAACGGAGATGGGATAATACACCATCGGTTTATCATAAATCGGCAACAACTGTTTAGACACGCCGCGGGTAATAGGATGCAAACGCGTTCCGGAACCACCTGCCAATACAATACCTTTCATATTCTTTATCTCTCCTAAATTAACGCGTTAGCCCCAGACGTTCACCGGCATAGGAACCATCTTTAACACGGCGCCACCATTGCTCGTTCACCAAATACCATTCCACCGTTTTGCGAATGCCGCTTTCAAACGTCTCCTGCGGTTTCCAGCCTAATTCGCGGTATATTTTTGACGCATCAATGGCATAACGCATATCGTGACCGGGACGATCGGTAACATAAGTAATCAGATCCTCATATTTACCAATGCCAGCGGGCCGGTTTGGCACCATTTCATCCAGCAGCCGGCAAATAGTCTGCACCACTTCGATATTTTTGCGCTCATTATGCCCGCCGATATTGTAGGTTTCCCCAACAACGCCTTCAGTGACCACTTTGTACAAAGCACGGGCGTGATCCTCCACATACAGCCAATCGCGAATCTGAGCACCATCGCCATATACCGGCAGCGGTTTACCTTCCAGCGCATTGAGAATAATTAACGGGATCAATTTTTCCGGGAAGTGATAAGGACCATAGTTGTTCGAGCAATTGGTCACAATGGTCGGCAAGCCATAGGTGCGCAGCCAGGCGCGGACCAGATGATCGCTGGAAGCCTTAGACGCGGAATAAGGGCTGCTGGGGGAATACGGGGTAGTTTCGGTAAAGAGATCGTCCGTACCATGAAGATCGCCATACACTTCATCGGTGGAGATATGATGGAAGCGAAATGCTTTTTTGGCATTATCGTCCAATGAATTCCAATACTGACGCGTAGCCTCCAATAGCGTATAGGTGCCAACGATATTGGTTTCAATAAATGCGGCCGGGCCGTCAATGGAACGGTCAACATGGCTTTCCGCCGCCAGATGCATCACCGCGTCAGGTTTAAAGGCATTAAAAATACGCTCTAACTCTTTACGATCGCAAATATTTACCTGTTCAAATTTAAAACGCGCGTTATTTGCAATCGGTTTTAATGATTCAAGATTGCCGGCATAGGTCAGGCTATCGACTATCAGAATTTCATCCGTCGTATCATTAATAATATGGCGGGCAACCGCAGACCCAATAAACCCGGCACCACCGGTAACGATAATTTTCATTTTCTATTATCTCATTTTTAATAATGGCTGATAAAAAGAAACTACTCTGATAGCAACTAGTTATATATCAGAATCATAGTTTAGTTTAACTAAGGCTAATATTGGAAAGCATATATAACAAGCAATTATTCAAAACAATAAATTCAAAGCCATCTTTAAAAAACGCCTTAAAAAATCACCTTTATAAATAAAAAACATCTCATAATAATTAATAAATCGGTATCTCATTATTAATTATTATTCCATGCGTAATAATGTCAGAATTTCATTAGTCTTTTCTTTCATTAGTACAACATCAAATCGCGACTCAACATTCAAACGGACCACGGGCTCTGTATTGGAACTGCGTAAATTAAAACGCCAATCTGTATATTCCACACTGATCCCATCAGTATAATCAACTGCTAGTGCTCCAGATTCATACTTATTCAACACACGGGCTATCGCTTCTTTCGGTTTTTTCAAGGAACTATTGATTTCACCGGAGGCTGGATAGGCTAGCATACGATCATGAACTAACTGTCCAAGTGTCTGTCCCTTAATACATAACAACTCAGCAACCAATAACCATGGGATCATACCACTATCACAGTATGCAAAATCACGAAAATAGTGGTGAGCACTCATTTCCCCACCGTATATTGCATCTTCTTTACGCATACGTTCTTTGATAAAAGCGTGACCAGTTTTAGACATAATAGGAATACCACCAGCCTTAGTCACAATATCAATCGTGTTCCAACTCAATCTAGGATCGTGAATAATGTAAGAGTTTGGATATTTCTCCAAAAAAGCTTCAGCCAATAATCCGACAATATAATAACCTTCAATGAAATTACCCTTTTCATCAAACAAAAAGCAGCGATCAAAATCTCCGTCGAATGCAATTCCCATATCAGCTCCATGCTTGAGAACCGCATCTGTAGTATCCTGGCGACACTCTGGTAGAAGTGGGTTAGGAATTCCATTGGGAAAATGTCCGTCCGGTTGATGATGTAGCTTAATAAATTCAACAGGCACGCCAGCCAATCTGAAACGAGCCTCAATAGCATCTATCACATGACCCGCAGCGCCGTTCCCTGAATTCAGTACTAATTTAAGCTGGCGATTAAATTTTTGGAAATTGATGTAACTAAGCAATTTGTCGATATAAGCATCCAATACAGTGATTTTTTTATATGCCCCACGCTTACCTATTTCTACTTCCGTAAAATTATTTTCTTCTGCTAAGCGTTGAATATCACGTAATCCAGTGTCACCACTAATTGGTTTAGATTCCTCACAAACCAACTTCATTCCATTATAATCTATTGGATTATGGCTAGCAGTTACTTCAATTCCGCCATCAGCATTTAAATAAGAAGTAGCAAAATAGATCTCCTCAGTACCAGATAAACCAATATCCAGCACATCAGTACCAGCATCTTGAAGACCATTTGCCAACGATAATTTCAATGCATCACTGGTAAGACGGACGTCTCCACCCAACACAATATTTTTAGGCTTTAAATACTCTCCGTAAGCCCTTCCGATACGGTAAGCAATATCTTCATTCAACTCTGCTCCTAATTTTCCACGAATATCATACGCTTTAAAGCAAGTTAGTTTTTCTGACATCTTAATTATCCCTAAATTAACAATTGCCATAATGGTCTTTTATACGAATAATATCGTCTTCACCTAAATAGGAACCAGATTGAATTTCCAGTAACTCTAACGGAATTTTTCCAGGGTTCTCCAACATGTGAATGGAACCTATTGGAATAAATGTCGATTGATTTTCTGTCAGCAAGTAGGTTTTATCATTTAAAGTAACCTGTGCCGTTCCAGCAAGGACTACCCAATGTTCAGCACGGTGATGATGCATTTGCAAAGAGAATCTACCACCCGGTTTTACAGTAACCCGGTTGACATGGTAACGAGGTGTTTTAACGACCTTATCATTACGCCCCCATGGGCGGTAAGATTCGCGATGAAGTCGACATTCACAACGATCATTTTCTTTTAGATACTCTACAACCTTTTTTACATCTTGAACCTGGGATTTATCAATCACCAATACTGCATCCTTAGTATTGATGATTACTAAATTTTTTACCCCTACCGCAGCTACTAATTTTTCATCGGTATTAATGTAGCAATCTGATGAATTATACGTAAACACATCACCGGTTAGAACATTACCATTGAAATCTTTATCATTCACATCCCACAGAGCAGACCAAGACCCAACATCATTCCAACCCGCATTAAGAGGAACCACAACGGCTTCTGTGGTCTTCTCCATAACCGCATAATCCACAGACTCATCAGGACAAGCAATAAACGCTTCCTTATCAACACGAATAAAATTTTCTAACGCATCAGGTTGCTGAGCAGAAATAGCCTGCTGGCAAGAACGAAGGATATCCGGACGGAAAGTTGACAGTTCATCAAGAAAACGACTGGCGCGAAACAAAAACATACCGCTATTCCAGTAGTACTCACCACGTTCCAAATACGATCGTGCCGTTGCTAAATTAGGTTTCTCAACAAAGCGTTGAACCCGAAAAGCAGAGACATCTATAGCATCAATCTCCTCACCACGCTGAATATAGCCATAACCTGTTTCCGGTCCTGTTGCCACAATTCCAAATGTCACTAATTTTCCCTGTTCCGCAAAAGGAATAGCATTCTGAATAGCTTGATGAAATATGGTAGTATTTTCTATTACATGGTCCGCAGCCAATATGAGTAGAAGGGGATCCTCCCCATTCGCTATAGCATTTAATGCGGCAAGCGCAATAGCTGGCGCTGTATTACGTCCGACTGGTTCAAGAATTATATTATTTGATAATTGGTCAATCTGCCTCAGTTGTTCAGCGACCAAAAAACGATGCTGTTCATTACAAATAACTAGAGATCTACTAACTTCAAGGCCGATTAGACGGGAAATAGTTTCCTGAAGCATAGACTGCTCACCATGTAGACGTAAGAATTGCTTAGGATAAAGCTCTCTTGACATGGGCCATAAACGGCTACCAGTACCACCAGCCATAATTACAGGAAGGATCATAGTATCTCTCTTATATTAATAATTAATGCAATAATCTTGGTTTTAATAAATTCTATTTAAAAATTCAATAAGGATTTTATATATTAGAAAATATTAATATAGTTATGAGAAGCCGCTTTATATAAGTTAAACACATTTTAAAAAAAATATAAAATAATCACAGGAGTGAATTTATGATTTATCTGAAGCTATTTTTATATTATTACATCTAGGATGCATTCCTGACATTAATATCTTAAACATTATAAAAACTTCTTTATATCTAAATAACACAATTCTTTTAAAAAACATTTTTATAAAAAATATAAAAGAAGATAGAAAACTTTCCGGATAACTCCGTAAAGTAATAACATTATCAATAAGTCTTTCTATCCGACGGAATTCAGAAGGTTTTTCTTCTAGACTAGACATACTATGAGATATAATGTTTGCTATTTGAATATTTATATGACACCCATTGTTTTTAATTAACTTTATTCTTCTGAACAAGCTAACGTCTACACCATATAAAGCATAGCGCTCATCAAATAAGGCGATATTATAATGACAGAACTTATCAATTAGAGATCTATATATAATCAATCCTGAACCAATAGTGTAAATAAAATCATTATCATCATACATACCTTCCTTATCTAATAAGCACCCTCTTCTTTTGGGATACATTACTGTACCAGATATCGATTTTATTATGGGGACTCTAATATCAACATCATCATTATGAACATAATTTAGATAATCTATAGGCACAGTAGTATCATCATCAAAAATAACATATCGTGAGTATAGATTACTTTTCAGAAAATCATTATAAATATAGCTTAAAGGCCTATTATTAAGATCTTCTATAATAACCAAATGGCTAAAATTACTTTTTAATTTATTCAAAAAAACACTATCTTTCTTAATCGATGATGGACCATTATTAAATATGGTCAGTGTAGTACTGATATTAGCTAAGTTAATAAGAGAATTTAAAGTCGTTGAATCATCACATTCTTTTGAATATAAAACCACTAAAATGTTAGTTTTCATAGTAACAAACCATTGTTAATTTAATATAATATGAAGATATTTTTGTGTTTTTATAAAAATTTTTTATTTGTAAGACTATTCAGTTTTTAAATTGTGAACGTTGTAACACCACTATTATTTCAATATGTGTCGATTAAGATATATAGTTCTATGTTATTTTAATAAAAAATAAATTTTAAAGTAAAATTAAATTATTTTTACATCGAGCTAAAATAAGCATCTATATATTTATTAGCGATATTTTTTTCATCGAAAATTCCTTTTTCCATTTCTGTCACAGGCATAGCACCTATATCCAAAAATTTTGTAAAATCTTCTTCTATATTCGCTGTAAGATATATATTTGGTAATATTCTAGATAGTTCGGTTATCCCACCAACAGGAGTTGAGATCACTATTTTTCCAGACAATACACATTCTACAACGACTCTTCCAAATGGTTCATTCCACTTAATAGGAAGAATAACAATATCCGTCATTTCCAAAAAATTTTCCAGCGAAATATAGCCTAATAAATCAACTCCTGTTTTTTTTGCATTAATATATATTTCGCTATTCTCCCCCATAAAATCTCCAGCAGCTATGAATTTATATTTATCATTATCCTTTAAACTCTTAGCCATATGACAAAAAACATCAAATCCTTTTTCTTTTGTAAGTCGACCAATAAAACCAATTCGTCGTTTACATACATCGTTCTCATGCACTAACTTATTTTTTATTACAGGTATTACAGAATTATAAATTGTTTTGCTTTCAGCTTTTATAAAAAAATTATTTCTTAAATGAATATTTCTTATGAAATCACTTATTCCAACAAATACATCTACATTTTTACTGGCTAGTTTTTTTGGGAAATTAATAAGATTAACTAAAAAAGAGCCATCATCTACTATTTTCCCATTTTTAAATAAAGTACTATTAGGATGTATTAAATAGTAATCTCTAGTCGTATGTACTACTTTTTTATTGTATCGCTTCGATGCACTCCAAACAGAAACAGACCAGCCAGCAAGATTATTTGTATGTATTACATCCGGGTTAAACGTCTTAATTTCATTAAGAGCAATAAAATATGACTTTATATTAAAACAGTCTAAAATATGCCAAGCTAATTTTTTTATTAAATTTACTTTAATATTACCGAATGGCCAATAAATATTAGGTATTGGGTAATATTGACAGTGAACACCATTAACATTATTATTTGATATATTTGGATCATTTACTAATGAAACAACTTTTACTTCATGTCCCATTTCCACCAAGGTCTCTGCCAGTAATTGAACTGATACTTCTGCTCCACCAAGCTTTTGAGGATAATAAAGCGTGTTAAAAATTAATATTTTCATATTTTTCTATTTTAGAAGTTTTATTGTTTCTTGAGAAAATAATCTCGCATCATCAACCACATATAAGTGATTATCACTATCAATAATACCCTCAGCACCAACAGATGTTGATACTACCGGTATTTTAGCTGCTAGTGCTTCAATTACTTTTATTTTAATCCCAGCACCATATCTCAATGGTACTATTGCCACTTGTGCTTTTTCGAAAAAACATTTTGGAGATTCAACAAATCCTGTAACAACTACAGACTCACAAGCTAAAGATTTTATAGTTTCAGATGGTGAAGTTCCGACCACATATAATTTAGCATTGTTAATTTCTTTTTTTATTAAAGGGAATATTTCGTTAACAAACCATATAACAGCATCTTCATTTTCTTTTCTATTCATAGCCCCCCAAAATAGCATAGATCCTTTTTCTATATTATCTCTATCTATTTCGCTAAAAGATTTATCAACCACGGGGTAGTCTATGAATATTTTTTCTCTATCAACATTCACATTTATATCTAGCAACTCTTTGTCTTTGGAATTTAGCACTATTATTTTACCAAGACCTTTTAATTTTTTTTCCCATTTCTTTATTAGAACAAACTGCGTATAGTAAAAAGCTTTTGAAATAATCCCCTTTGCATTCTCGAAGCCTCTTTCAATAGATTGAGAAATAACATCATGAACAACTAGAGTTGTTTTATCATACAGATATGAAGGTATATTTTGAATACCTTGTTCATATTCGACATGAATTTTTGCATCAGGAATTTCATTAAGTATATTTTTTATTACATTTTTCATTACAGAATCCGTTCTGATTCCGACTCCAACAGGCAACAACGGATTTTTTATAAAATTTTTTAATCGTCTAGTATTATTTATTTTAATTAAGTTAATAGAGGCACAATTTTTAAATCTTTCATTATTTAAGTAATTTAACTCTTTCTCATTAGCAAAGGACACCAAATGCACTCTGTTTCCAGCTAATATCATTTGATTCAATCTATGATAAGCTAGCTTTTGCCCTGCTTCAGGTATATTTGGCTCTGGTAAATACATAGATATAAAAATAATATCATTATAATTTATTTTACTCATGGAATAACCTTTAAACATATTAAAAAATCAGATGACCTTATTATTAAATATAATATTTAATACGCACCATCTCTTTTTATAACCACATTGATAGTTTTAAAAAGAATTGCAATATCATTCCATAAAGACCAATTTTTCACATACCAGGCATCAAAATAGACGCGGGTATCGTAATCAACATCACTTCTGCCGCTCACCTGCCATAGTCCGGTCATCCCCGGCTTGGCCATTAAATAATAATCAACGTCGCCGGCATAACGCTCCAACTCCTTTTCAATTACCGGACGCGGCCCTACCAGACTCATCTCCCCTTTCAGCACATTAAAAAGCTGCGGCAACTCATCCAGGCTGGTTTTACGGATAAAGTGCCCTACCCGGGTAATACGCGGATCATTTTTTAATTTAAAGTCTTTATCCCATTCGGCGCGAGCTTCAGGGTCGCTTGCCAATAATTGCTGCAGCACCTCTTGTGAATTGATAACCATAGAGCGGAACTTCAGGCATTTAAATTTTTTACCGTCACGGCCAACGCGCTCATGCCCATAAATGGCATTACCGCCATCTTTAGAGACCAGATATGCCAGAACAAGCAACAGCGGAGAAAGACAAATAACAATGCCCGCCGCACCGACAATATCAAACGTTCTTTTCAAAATGCGGGAAGTTCTTTTCGCCAGATTATTACTGACGCGCAAAATCATAACTTCATGGCTGAAAATAAACGACATATCCGTACCATACAGCGGCACGCCGCGTAATGTCGGGATCACGGACACCGAACGGCAATGGTGCTTCGCCAGCTTCTTTAACCACTCATCACGCAAGGCATGCTCATCAAACTCTAACGCCACAATAAACTGGGTTGATTCAGGATCGCACTGTTGCCAGAGCTGTTCCTCCTGGCAAATCACCGGTATTCCCAACAGTTCTTTCTCGCACTGTTTCCCGCTGGAGAAAAAAGCGCAGATGGCGAATCCCAGCACTTCTTCACTTTGCAAGGCAGCGTAGGCATCGCGGGCATTTTTGCCGGTGCCGATAATAATCGTCTGCTTTTGCCACAGGCCCAGTTTATTTAAAAGCCTTTTCACCAGCGCCCGTCCCAGGGGGACTAAAATAATCGCCAGCATCCATGTGATTACCCAGATATAACGGGAAAAATGCCATTTTGAAAAAGCGACAAGAGCCAGATCGAAAACAGAAAATATTACTAATGTCCGAATAACTTCTTTTAGCTCAAACCAAAACGGTTTGCGATAGGTATAATGGCGCAATCGCACCCAAAACCAGCCAATGCATAGCAAGGATAATATAAAATGCGAGGTGAATCGCGCGGGAAGCTCTGAGTCGGGAATAAAATCTGAAACATTATAGTTTAGTAAGCTTACTAAACCTAAGGTAATAAGCAGTGATAAATTAAATAGCAAAAAATCCGATAGCGCTAAAAAAATCTTTATTATATTGTTATTTATTGAATTTTTAATTGTATGCATGACTGCACCCCAGTTTATATTAATTCTTAGACCAATAACCCTTATGCATACTGAATTTCTTCACCAGAGCTTTAGGTAACCTGCTATAATTTTGCCCAAGCTTATAACCTACTATTTTAAAAAAATTATTTATACAGGCTAAAGGAATTGAAAGTGGAGATCTTTTTAGTAAGAATTTTAATTCTGAAAAAATAAATTTTTTCCCTTCTCCGCCGGCGCCGCCAAAACTCTCTCTAATCCAGGGCTCATCATGATGAAAAACGCCAATATCAAAATATCGTTTAAGCTCTTCCCAAGCGGAATAGTTATGCGAATGTTTTACGCCAGACTCGGCAACATAGGCAATTTTATAGCCGGCTAACACGGCCTTCGCCGCAAAGTACATATCTTCGCCCAGGATAGTATTAGAAGGGAAACCTCCTAGCGTTCTAAATATATCGGTACGATAGGCGGAAAAAGAGTTAGAGGAGAAAACTGTTTTAATACCATACTTCTTTCTATCGTCTAAACCTAGTATATGGCTTTCTGCGCCATAATTAAAATTACGCGCATGCGCCGCAATAGGGTTAGCATCATCATGGGGTAGCTGGCGGCCATAGGCAACCGCCACCTTTGGATTATTAAAAACCGATACGATAGATTTAATACACCCCGACTCCGGTATGGCATCCTGCGTAAGGAATATCACTATATCCGCATCCGCAGCTTTTTCGACTCCCAGATTTCGGGTTCCCCCATGATTGAATTCCGTTTTCTTAATGTTAATAATCTGAAAACCAGAATCTCCCGCTATTTGACGGGTATCATCACTACTGGATGAATCAATTACCAATACGGATTCAAAATCTTCAGATTGTTTTTTTATAGCGGCACAAGCCTTCCGCCACAATTCGCCGCCATTATAAGCAGGAATAACCACTTTAACTCGCATTATATTTCACCGTTGAAAGCAACAATAAACAGGCAATCATATTAAATTTATCTAATTTGATTTTTATATTATTAATGGTTTTATCCAAAAGGTATATTTAATTTCCATCTAAAATAAACATTAAATATAACTTCAGAAGTTCTATTTTATAAACGATTTTTGCTTTTTATGAAATTCAACATGCAATTTTATTTACAATCTGTTAATCCGTTGTTTTAAACCCTGTATTATTGGGAATGACGCCAGAACGCTTCGCCCTCTATGGCAATAGATAATAATGGGAGATATAAGGGAAAACACTTAGTTTTATAGCCAAATTTAAAGTTCGCCTTCAATGAAGACGAACTTATTTTAAAATCGAATTAATATTGAATAAAATCTAAACGTCAGATTATCTATTTTTTATACTCATAGGTATAGTAGTCATAATTACCGTAGCCATAATAACTCGCCGCTCGTTTGACAATCGCATTAAGAATAACGCCTTTAATCTCGGCGCCATTCTGTTCAAAACGGCGAATACTCACCTCAATCTCTTTTAGGGTATTCATCTCAAAACGGGCCACCAATAGCGATGTGCCGGAATGACGGCTGATAATGGCCGCATCGGTTACCGCCAGAATCGGCGGGGTATCCAGCAGCACGATCTCATAATGTCGGGAAGCCCAATCGATAAAGTCAGAGAAATGGCTATGCATTAATAGCTCGGAAGGGTTGGGCGGAATCTGCCCTCTGGGAATAAAGTCCATATTCTCCACCGCGGTTTTCCTTACCGCCTTTTCCACGGCAGTTTGCCCTGACAACAAATCCGATAATCCGTTGGTGCTCTCTGTCCCCAGCAGTTCATGGGCATAGCCTTTGCGCATATCGCAGTCGACGATCAGCACTTTCTTGCCCGACTGGGCAATCACCGCCCCCAGGTTGGCGCTGATAAAAGACTTCCCTATTGCCGGGCTGGCGCCGGAGATCATCAGCACATTATTTTTCGCCTCCATCATAGCAAAATGCAGGCTGGTGCGCAGGCTTCTGATCGCCTCGATCGCCAAATCGGTTGGGTTGCCGGTCGCTAATAATTCATTGGCGCGTGCATTGGTTTTTTTACCCCTATTGCGCGTAAATAACTCCCGGTCTTTTTTCTGCTGCCATTCAGAAAGCGGCACGCTGGCATACACATTAATCCCCAGCTCTTCCAGCTGTTCCGGGCTTTCAATACCTTTATGTAACATAGTCTTAAGAACTACAAAGGCAGTAGAAAGTACACCACCAAGAATTAAACTTAGCAATACAATCATTGCTTTCTTAGGACTAACTGGTTTTATCTGCGTCGCGGCAGGGTCAATAATACGCACATTCCCCACCACGCTGGCTTTATTAATGCTCAGCTCCTGCTGTTTATTCAGCAGTTGCATATAGACTTCCTGCCCGGCCTGCACATCACGAGTTAAGCGCAGGATCTCCTGCTGGGTTTTCGGCATTGCGCCCACGCGCTTATTCAGCTTGTCCCGCTCCTGCTCCAGCGTTCTGCGTTTTTCCAGCAGCGCGCGGTAGGCCGGGTGCTCTTTGGTATAGAGCTTAGAGATTTCCGCTTCTTTAAAGGTCGACTCATTTAGCTGGGTTTCGACGGAAACCATGGTATCCAGCACCGATTTAGCTTCCAGAGAAAGATCCACTGACTCATTCTGCTGACGATACTGATTAAGCTTATTTTCCGCCTCGTTCAGCGAATTACGCACGGTGGGCAGCTGTTCTTTAAGAAACTCCAGGCTTTTGCCCGCCTCTTCCGATTTACGCTCAACGTTTTGCTGCAAATAGTTTTGGCTAATGCTATTTAAAATCTTGCTAATACTGGCAGGATCTTCCCCTTCCAGACTAAGCTGTAGCACCCCAGTATCTCTACCAGTATCGGCAATGGAAAGATTCTCCAGTAAATCTTTAATGGCGGTTAATTCATTTAATTTCCTTAAACCAAAAACGGTGCCTTCCGGAGCTGCAATATCACTCACTAATAGCTTAAGACCATCGTGGATCTCTAACTTACCAACACTGCCGGTAAAATTAACAATATCACCGGCTATGAGCTGGTAGCTTGTCGGACCTAATATCGTTAATTCAATCTTTTCATCCTGCCAGGAGTCCGGTACATCAAGACGAGAAACGGCAATTTTTCCCGGCTCATCTTTCATAATGCGCGCCAGACCCTTGCCGAACACCGGAAAATATTTCTGCTCAACCACCGTATCTAAAGAAAGGTCGCGAATGGTTTTACCGATGACCATACGCGATTTAATCAATTCAATTTCCGCCGCCGACTGCGGCTTGGCATCCGGCAGCATACTGGTAATATCATTCAGCAGCGAATTACCCTGACTTTGCTCTACCTGAATCAACGCATCGGCGCGATACACCGGCGTAGCCAATGTCGCATACAGAATACCAATAATGGCAAATACGGCGGTCACGCCGATTATCAGCCATCTATTATCCAGCAACGTGCCTAACAAACGCCCTAAATCAATCTCATCTGACGCGGTTTCAGATGCTTTTACTGAAATTTTCTCTGCCATGGGTTTCCCTGACTTATTAAAGATTTAGTGCTTGCACCCATTTGCGGGCGGACTGCTCAAGTTGTGAATAGACGAATTCAAACGCCTCGCGGCTTTTGCGGTAGGGATCGGCAATCTCCTGCTGATTGAGCCAGTGGCCGAACAGCATGGTTTTACCCCTGACTTCCGGGGCGATGCGCCCCACCGCGTCAATATGCCCTTTTTCCATCACCAGGATCAAATCATACTGGCGGCAGAGCGAAGAGGTTAGCTGCTGCGCGCTGTGCCCGTCGAGCGACAGGCCATGCTGAGAAGCGACCTCGGCGGCGGTCGCGTCCGCAGGTTTTCCTACCAGCGCCCCTAATCCGGCGGAAGCTATGCGTTTCGCGGGCAACGCCTGCTTAAGCAGCCGCTCCCCGGTCGGGGAGCGGCAGATATTGCCGACACATACGACTAAAATAGAATCAAACATTGTTATCTCTACGGCCAATTACGCACACGCAGCGAGCCTTCGGTCAAATCATTAAATCCGGAGATGGTCGGCACCAACTGGCTGATAACCCGGTTCCAGCGCACCACCGGGGCGGTGGTCACATAGACGATATCGTAAGGCTGAAGCTGGAACTCGGTGCCCATCACCATGGCGGTGGCATCGTTGGCGTTAAGCTGATAAATATTGGCCAGTTTCGGCCCTTGCGCCCCTTTTAGCGAACGAATGACAAAGATACCGGTGGCATCGGAAAACGCCTGATCGACGCCTTCGGCATTGCCCAGCGCCTCGGTCAGCGTCATGCCGCTGCGATCCATTTTCAGGGTGCTCTGTTTCTTCACTTCGCCCATCACGAACACTTTCAGGTCGTCATTGCGGGGAATATAGAGAATATCGCCGGGGTAAAGCAGGCGATTTTGCGACAGGTCGCCGTTTTGCATCAACGCCTGCAGCGAGATACGCTGCTCCTTGCCGTTATGGGTCAACACCACGTTGCGCCAGTCGGCATTTTCCGTCAGGCCGCCCGCTTTGTTGATCGCATCCAGTATCGTCAACGGCACGTTGGTTATCGCCTGTTGCCCCGAGGTAGCCACCTCGCCCGTCACATAGGCTTTCTGCGAGCGGAAGGCGGCGATGCTGACGTCAACCTGAGGAGATTCAATATAGGTCGCCAGACGGCTCATAATCTGGTCGCGAACTTCAGTCACCGTTTTACCGGCGACTTTTACCTTACCGATATAAGGATAGAAAATAGTGCCGTCGGAGTGCACCCAGTTGCCAGTATCCGCCGCGGTACGATACGTCCCCGCCGGCGTGGTGAGTTCCGGGTGATCCCAAACGGTAACCATGATGACATCGCCGATACCGATACGGTATTCGTAACTCTGCAATTCGCTCTCAAGCGCCGGATTATTCTGCGCCACCAGCGGTTTAGCGCGCATTTTTTCCACCAGATAAGGCGTCATCGGGTAAATGTTGACAAGCTTATTAATGTCAAAATCAGCATCCTGCTGTTCAATTACTTCTTTACCACCGGTGGAAAGATGCGTTCCGGGGACGAGGGTACAACCACTGAGCAGAACGGTTGACACCACCAACGGTAACAATTTTAACTTGTGCTTTATCATCCTGTGTATGCCATCGCTTTTGATTGAAAATTGCGCAAATCCCTACAAAATGATCGATTATTATAGAGAAGATTTATTCGAATGAACCCAAGGTCTAACGTACAAAAAGCGGGTAATTTACCTGTTAACGCCGCTGCGCCATGCGGTTCATCAATGTATTCTGCCGGCCATGGCTAATGCGTCTAAACCCTGCCACGACTCGCCATACGCGCGGGGTTGACCAGAAATAACCGACAAAAGCCACAAGAAATACGCTCAACATAATAGACTCAGATACGCCATTGCGCTCGCTAATGATGCCAATTGCCGCAAATAAAATTGCCGCACCGACAATCATAGACAACGCCAGGCGCGGCGTTAACCCCGAGCGCAGCAAAATATGATGAATGTGCTCGCGGTCGGATTTAAACGGGCTATCCCCCCTAAGCGTGCGGCGAATCATTACGGTTACCATATCCATTAAAGGGATAGCTATCAGCCACAGCGCGGTTACCGGATGCATAACGGCCTCTTCTCCCTGCGTCGCCAGCACCAGCAGCCAAATTACCGTAAAACCAATCAGCGTACTGCCGGCGTCGCCCATAAATACCTTGAATTTATCGCCGCAAACACTCAAGTTTAATAATAGATAAGGCAGCGTTGCCGCCAGCATGCATAGGCTCCACTGCGCCAGCTCGTCCTGCCCGCCAAAGTAGAACAGAACGGCAAGCGCGCCAAAAGTAACACAGGAAAGCGCCCCCAGTAAGCCATCAATGCCATCAATCATATTGAAAGCATTGATGGCTCCCCATACGGCGAACAGCGTAATGACATAACCCCATGCGCCTAAAAAGATTTCATAGCCAAATGGCGCATTGCCCAGCGAGGTCAAATAGAGACCGGCATACATCATTACGACAGCGACCAGCGCCTGCAAAACGATACGGGGTAATACGGGAAGGTCGAAACGGTCATCCAATACGCCGACGATCAGCAGCGCACCGGTACAAACCATATAGAGAGGGAAATAGGGCAGCCATTCAGGTTGGAGTGCATATAAAACCCATAACGCCAGATAAATAGAAACGCCACCAACCAGAGGAACATCGCCGTGGTGTTGTTTCCTGATATTGGGTTTATCCACTAACCCAATAGTCAGCGCCGCCCTTCTTGCGAAAAAAAGGACAATAAATGCACTTATAAACACTAGGGTAAATTCTTGCATTTTCGCATCATCATCAACCGTTATAAATCATGTAGCATCAGACACGCTACCGCCCTTGGCTTATAGCTACCAATGCACTGTAAAAAACGGAACCGCTCTACGGAGTCAGATTTGGCGCCGCGAATCGCACAGTCTATGTGCGAGATTTTATTTTTTATTCAGGGGGTGAGTTTGGTAACAAAAATGTTACTGAGACACCCGTCTTTTGTTGAAAAAGACGATCCCTGTTGCAAAACTAAATTTTGCGTTCTAATAGTATTGACTACTAATTGCAGAGCACAAGGAGAAGATGTCCTAAGCGGGTCTTTTCAGAAAAAGACTACGTCCATCCATAACCATCCCACATCCATTAGAACAAAAAGCCGACTTAACGAATAAAATCGGCATATTTTATGAAGATTGATTGTTGATAACGTTCTATGCGCCACAAAACCACAATAATTATGGCGACATATTCTATTCACTGATTGAATACACTTCAAACGCTACGCGCCCTAACATGGCTATACCCCACACAAAAGGGATTGTTTGCCTTTTTTTTAGGCAACGGTGATATTTTTGCGCCGGAATAACGCCGTTCCGCTTACCAGGGCAGCAACAAGAGCCGAACATTGAATCGGCCTATAATGTTGCCCCTCCCCCTAAATAGTACGTCACAAGATAATGCTTTGGTATATACTCGGTATATCTTTATAGGGGGCATTATGACGACAAAAGCAGTTTTCACCATGAAGTTGGAGCCTGAGCTGCGCGATGCGTTCATGGCGGAAGCGGCAGCCGACGATCGGCCTGCTGCTCAGGTTATTCGAGAATTGATGCGAGGCTATATTGAGCAGCGCAGGCAGAGTCGTGACTATGATACCTACCTCCGCCGCAAAGTCGACATTGCCCGTAAGTCAATGACGGCTGGCCGTGGCCGCACAAACGACGAGGTCGAAGCAGCATTTGCTGCGCGCCGCAACGAGGTGACGGCAGGCAATAACAAATCGTGATAGTGATCTGGACCCCTGAGGCCGAGCAAGATCGTGCTGATATATGGGACTATATTACAGCTGATAATCCGGTTGCTGCGGTTAAGATGGATAATCACTTTAGTGAAAGTGCCATCAGCCTTGAAGAGCAGCCAGCAATGGGCGTTCCCAGCAAGATCCCCGGTACTCGTGAACTATTCCCTCATCATCATTATCGTATGGTGTATGAAATCAGCGAGGATGAAAATACTGTATGGATATTGTCCCTGGTTAGTACATTTCGTGCATGGCCGCCTGTTTAACACGCCTTTTTACATTGTTTTCATGGGTACAGCTGACTGAGTCAACTAAAACAAGAACAATCTGGAGTTGTAAATTTTACATCGTCAAATCCTCAGTCTCTATACCATTGCTTTGATTCATCACCATAAAATACCCCTACAAATTCTGGTTCATCCGCGCTTGCCCTGATACGCTATCCGGCGTGGTATTTAATTAAAGGTGAAATAACAAGTATGGAGTGGATCATTGATCCAACAATATGGGCCGGTCTGGCGACGCTGGTAGTGCTGGAGCTGGTGCTGGGTATTGATAACCTCGTTTTCATTGCCATTCTGGCTGAAAAGCTGCCTAAAGAACAAAGAGATAAAGCACGAGTCGTCGGTTTGCTGCTGGCGCTGGTGATGCGTCTGATTTTACTGTCGTCGATTTCCTGGCTCGTCTCCCTGACGACCCCGCTTTTCACACTGCTCGGACACGCATTCAGTTCACGCGACGTCATTATGCTTGTCGGCGGCGTGTTCCTGCTGTTTAAGGCGACAATGGAGCTCAATGAGCGGCTGGAAGGTAAGGATCAGGAACAGCATACGCAGCGCAAGGGAGCCCGTTTCTGGCCCGTCGTCGCCCAAATTGTCGTACTGGACGCCATTTTCTCGCTGGATTCCGTTATCACCGCCGTCGGCATGACGGAACATCTATTAGTGATGATGTCCGCGGTAACCATCGCCATCTTCCTGATGCTGTTAGCCAGCAAGCCGTTAACCCGCTTTGTCAGCGCGCATCCAACGATTGTTATTCTGTGTCTGAGCTTCTTGCTGATGATTGGCTTTAGCCTAGTCGCAGACGCTTTTGGCTACCATATCCCCAAAGGTTATCTCTATGCGGCAATCGGCTTCTCGGTCCTGATTGAGATGTTTAATCAGGTATCGATGTTTAACCGTCGGCGCTTTCTCTCCTCGTCCGTCCCCTTGCGCCAGCGCACGGCGGAGGTGGTGCTGCGGATTTTGAAGGGAGAACATGAAGAGGCCGAGCTGAATAACGAAACCTCCTCCATGATTGCGGACAACACCCAGACCGGACAGGAAGTTTTTAATCTGCAGGAACGCCGTATGATAGAGCGGGTTCTGGGCATGTCGCAGCGCGCCATCAGCAGTATTATGACATCCCGCCATGATATTGATCCGGTTGAGCTTTCTGCCTCGCAAGATGAGCTGGCGCGGATCTTAAAAAACAACCAGCACACGCGTATGGTGATCATTGATAGCGAGAAATCGGACGAGATACTGGGCGTCGTCAATGTCACGGATCTATTACAGCAGCAGTTGGACCATGCGCCATTTGACCTGCGGACGCTGGTGCGTCAGCCCCTGGTCTTTCCCGAACAGCTTTCTCTGTTGCTGGCGCTCGAGCAATTCAGGGAAGCGCGTACTCACTTCGCGTTTGTGGTTGACGAGTTCGGTTCGGTGGAAGGCATTGTGACATTGAGCGATGTGATGGAAACCATCGCCGGCAATCTGCCGTTAGCCGGCGAGGAAGTGGATGCCCGCCATGACATTCAGCAGAATGCCGACGGCAGTTGGACGGCCAACGGCTATCTGCCGTTGGAAGATCTGACCATGTACGTCCCCATCAAGCTGGATGAAAAACGGGAATACTATACGCTGGCCGGCCTGCTGATGGAGCATTCGCAGCGGATCCCGGAAGCTGGCGATACGTTATCCATCGACGGCTACACCTTCACCATTTTAACGGTGGAGAGCCATCGCATCGTGAAGGTGTTGATTACGCGCAATGCCGAGCCGCAGCCTGACTTCGAGGTGTGATCTCCAGCGCTTCCGCGCCGTCTGAAAAAGCAGATCCCCGCCTACTGACGGCGGGAACCTCCAGCGGCGCCGCGCCGTCTGAAAAGCGCCTTATAGCCGATCGAGCAGCTGTTTCAGGTCCTTACCTTTCTGGCTCTGACTATTTTTATCGGCCCAATCATTTAACCGTCTTTTCATTTCGTTCTGTAAGCGCTTACGCAACAGCTGCTCTACCTGCAGCTGATAACTCAACTTATCCCAGGGGCCGTAGATGCGCAGCGGCACGACCGTATTTTGCAATATCTTGATTAACTGCTCGTCGCCGCGCCACCCTGAAAGCACCTTCACGCCCAGGTCACTGTCGCAGGTTCTGGCTAAAAGATCGAGCTGGCCATTCCCGGTCAGCGACAGAAACTCAGAGCTGCCGTTGAGATCGCTGATGCGCAGTTTTCCGGCGTTCAGCTGGGCATTTCCCGTCAGTTGCCGGATCTCGGTATAACGCTCATAGCGCTCCATTCCCTGAATGCTGCTGTTGCCGCGCGCCACCGCCATCTGCACCATCTGATGAACATTCAATCCTTGTAAACGCAGGTTGGCGACTTTCAAAGCCGCTCTCCCCTGCCATTGCCGGGTAATGGCGGCAAGCGTCAACGCATTGCCGCTTAATTGGCCGTTCATCGAGAATTTACCGCTCAGCGTTGCGGGCAAATCAAACGCGGCCGTCAGCGGCGCGATATCCATATCATGAATTTCGGGTTGCAGCGTAATCGCGGGGGAAGCGTCGGCATCCATTTTTCCGGTCAGAGAAAAGCGTCCCTCGCCCAGCCTGCCGTTCAGCGCGGCGATATTCAGCAGCCCCTGTTGATTGGTCGCCTGAAGAGTAAACCGGCTGATGTTAAGCCCGCGATAGATCAACGTTGCCGCCTGCAACGACAACCGCGCGCTAAACCCCTGTAGCGCGTCATCGTGGGTTTTATCTTCTTCTTCAGAGGAGATAACCGGTTTTCCCGCTTTACTCTGAACGGATAAGGCGCCTTTTTGCGTGGTCGCTCGGACGCCAAGCAGCGTATCCAGATCGATGTTGTCAGACTTCAAATCCAGCGCATAGTCGGGAATAGCGCCGAACGTCGCGCTGCCGCTTCCCGTGAGCTGGCTTTCGTTGGCGCTCAGGGCCAGCTGGCTTAGCGTGATTTTTTCAGGCTGATGCTGATAGCTGGCCTGCAAACTGCCCTTGCCTGAAATACCGCCGCCGGGAATGCCCGCGCCCTGAATTTGGTATTCCAGCTTTTCGATATTCGCCGTTACCTGCTGCGGGAAATGCGCCATATCCATATTGGCCGCCAGGGAGAAAGCGATATCCCGCTGATCGCGGTTGATGCGGCTGGAGAGCTCGATATGCACCTGACGGTTGCTATCCTGCTCCATCAATAAATTGATATCGCGAACGTTTATATGTTCATTATCGTTACGCTGCAGAACCAGTAGGCTGTCGGCGATCCTTATCTTATCAATATCCAGCCGCCACCCCCGCCCTTCCTGAGCAGACGATCCCGGCGGGGCGATAGGCGAATTGCCGGTCTGTTTAACCTCGCTGTCCGGCGTCAGTCGGATGACCGCGCCTTTCAGCATAACCTGTTTAACGGCGAGTTTATGGGAGAGAAGCGGCCAGAGCTTAACGTCCAGACGCATGTTTTCCGCGCTGACCACCGGCGCGGTCGATCCCGGCGCGCTCAGCGCCATGCCGCCGGATAAAATACTAAGCTGCGGCCAGACGTGCCAGCGCAGATCGCCATCCAATCGCAACTGATAACCGCTTCGCTCTTCGACTTGCCTTACCATGTAAGCGCGAAAATCATTGGGATTCACCAGTACGACCAGCGCCGTCATTCCTGCCACCAACACAACCAGCAGAATCGCCAGCGTTGTCAGAAATCTTCTCATGCCATCCTCATTGTCGTACGCTTCATCACAGACAGTATTGGCAATTAATGAGTTTGCTGACAAAGTCCGATGAGCGGCGATAATGGATGGCTCGTAAAGACGCGGCAAGTACGTCCCTGTATGCTCGAGCCGCGCGAATAGGAATCTCATCCCTGAGATTCCCCCTTTCAGGGCCGTCGCAAGCGACGTTCAAAGGCGTTCCCTACGCCTTTGTCCCTGACGCGGACGCTTTACTCTTCCATTCCATTATCACCGTTCGATAAAGGGTGATAGGTTTGTCAACTGTCTGAATTAATCTTTGTCGATACGGCTCGCCACCGCTCCCTGCTGATCTTTATATTTTGCATCCTGACGGCGGTTATAAGGACGGGCCGCCGGGCCTGAAAGCGGCTCAAAGCTCAGCGCGCCAATCATCATTCCGGGACGCAGCGCCAAGGGCAACTTACCTGAATTATAGAACTCCAGCACAATTCTTCCTTGCCAACCGGGATCGATCCGGTGCGCGGTAACGTGAACCATCAAGCCTAAACGCGCCAAAGAAGAGCGTCCGTCGAGCCAGCCGACCAAATTATCCGGCAATGTCACCGACTCCAGCGTGACCGCCAACGCAAGCTCTCCCGGATGCAAAAAGAAGGCTTCGCCTTCCGGCAGGTTAATTTCATCGCTCATCACGCGGTCCAACGCCGCGCTGACTTCATCTTTCGGGCCGCTTAAATCAATAAAGGCCGCCGTGTGCCCTCTGAATACCCGAAATTGATTTCCTAAACGGACATCAACGGTCGCGCCGTTAATTCTTTCCGTCGGCGGGCGCGGGGTAATCATCAATCGGCCATCGTCCAACCAGGCTTCAATATCACGGTCACACAGTCTCATTTTTTTCTCCACACACATCTATATTCGTCATACTTCAAGTTGCGGGTGCGTTGGCTTTGTTACTCGGCCCATCCATGGGCCTCGCTCCGTTGGGGCCGCCGCCAGCGGCGTTCAAATCTGCTCCCGGCAGATTTGTCATTCCCCCAGTCACTTAGTTATCTAAGCTCCTGGGGACTCACTCGCTTACCGCCTTCCTGCAACTCGAATTATTTAGAGTATACACTGAGTAAAAACCCAAAAAGATTATTCGAAAAACTGGCTTATCTTGGCTTTCAGAATATCAATCGCAATACGGTTTTTCCCGCCGCGCGGGACGATAATATCGGCGTATTGTTTTGAGGGTTCGATAAATTGCATAAACATGGGACGCACCGTTTTCTGATACTGTTCCATCACGGAATCCATTGAGCGGCCGCGTTCGTTGACGTCGCGGCGCATACGGCGCAGCAGGCAAATATCCAGCGGCGTATCGACGAAAATGGAAAAATTCATCTCATCGCGCAGGCGGGCTTCCGTCAGCAGCAGAATCCCCTCCAGAATCACGACTTTCTTCGGATCAAGATGCACAGTCTCCTGCTTACGCGTATGTTCAACATAGCTGTATAGAGGAAGCTCCACCGCCTGACCCGCTTTCAGCATTTTCAAATGCGTCAGCAGCAGGCTGTGGTCCATGGCGCTGGGGTGGTCGTAGTTGGTCTTCACCCGCTCTTCCATCGTCAGGTGGCTTTGATCTTTGTAGTAGCTGTCTTCAGGTATCACGCCAATATGCTGATCACCGACCTGGTCACGCAATTCACGGTACAACGTGCTGGAAATAAGACTTTTACCGGAAGCAGACGCGCCCGCTATCCCGATGATGACACACTGGTGAGACTTATCAGTCATGGTATTAAAGACCTGATTAACATAAAAAAAGAGGGATACACCAAGCGGTGTGGTGACGCGGCAATTATAGGGAGTTAAGGCTGTTCACGCCAGCGTTTCCACCACTGCACGGGCGGGGAGCGGCCGAATGCCGGCGCTTATCCCGCCCCCGTCGTCCGCCGCCTACAGCGCCCGAAAAGAGATTTCCGTCGGGATCACTTCGCCTTGCCAATAAAGCTGAGCGGCGACCTGGCCGGCCAGCTCACGGTAGAGAGACGTGAACTCGCTGTCCGGATGGCTGACCACCGTCGGTTCGCCGCGATCCAGATCTTCACGCAGCGAAATATGCAGCGGCAGCTGTCCCAGCAGCGCGCAATGGTATTTTTCCGCCAGTTTTTGCGCCCCGCCGGTGCCGAAAATCGGCTCCAGATGGCCGCAGTTGCTGCAAATATGGACGCTCATGTTTTCAACGATCCCCAGTACCGGCACGCTGACTTTCTCGAACATGGCGATCCCCTTCATCGCATCCATCAGCGCGATATCCTGCGGCGTCGTCACCACCACCGCGCCGGTGACGGGAATGCTTTGCGCCAGCGTTAATTGAATATCCCCGGTTCCCGGCGGCATATCCAGCACCAGATAATCCAGATCCGGCCAGAGGGTGTCCTGCAACAGCTGCAACAGCGCTTTGCTCGCCATCGGACCGCGCCACACCATGGCGTTATCATCAGTGACCAGATAGCCGATCGAATTGGTCGCCAGCCCGTGCGCCATGATCGGCGCCATGTGCTGGCCGTCCGGCGAAGTCGGGCGCTCGCTCGCGGACCCCAGCATCGTCGGAATCGACGGGCCGTAAATATCGGCATCCAGAATACCGACATTGGCGCCTTCCGCCGCCAGCGCCAGCGCCATATTGACCGCGGTGCTGGATTTGCCGACGCCGCCTTTGCCGGAACTCACCGCGATAATATTCTTAACCCCTTTGACGCCGGCCTGATCGTTCACCCGGCGCAACGTGGCGATATTATGCGTAAGGCGCCACTCCACCGCTTTGGCGCCGGACAGGCGCAGCAGTTCGTCGCTCACCGTCTCTTTTAACGCCTCCAGCCCGCTCAGCCAGGCAAACGGCATGACTAATTCGATATGCAGCACATCATCCAGCAGCGCGCAGTGATGCAGCGCGTTCAGGGTGGTCAGGTTGTTTTTCAGCGTCGGGTGTTGAAAGGTCGATAGTACCCCGGTCACCATGGCATGCAGCGCCTCTGGCCGCTGTTCGGGGGATTTGGAATTCATTCCGGCTCCTTAAAATTTTCATTATTTAACCGTAAAAGCCGTCATAGCATATCAGAAGGGGAAGGAGACTTACGCGGCGCAAGGTAAAAGATTTTAAACGCTGGATTCGCCAATCAGCCGCAGCTTTAGGCAAGGCAGCGGTTTACGCAGTAAGGCGCTATCGGTTAACATCAATGACCCTCAATCACCAATAAAGAAAGCAAGTTCCTCATGACTCAAGTCGCAAAGAAAATACTGGTAACGTGCGCGTTGCCTTACGCTAACGGTTCGATCCACCTCGGTCATATGCTTGAACACATTCAGGCGGATATCTGGGTTCGTTACCAGCGAATGCGCGGCAACCAGGTTTACTTTATCTGCGCGGACGACGCCCACGGCACGCCAATCATGCTGAAAGCGCAGCAGATGGGAATAGCGCCGGAGCAAATGATTGCGGCGATGAGTCAGGAGCATCAGAAAGATTTCGCTGGCTTCAACATCAGCTATGACAATTATCACTCCACGCACAGCGAAGAAAACCGTGAACTGTCCGCGCTGATTTACACCCGGCTAAAAGAGAACGGTTTTATTAAAAACCGCACCATCTCTCAGCTTTACGATCCGGAAAAAGGCATGTTCCTGCCGGACCGTTTTGTGAAAGGCACCTGCCCGAAATGCAAGGCGCCGGATCAGTACGGCGATAACTGCGAAGTGTGCGGCGCGACCTACAGCCCGACCGATCTGATCGATCCGAAATCCGCCGTCTCGGGCGCCACGCCGGTGATGCGCGAATCAGAGCACTTCTTTTTCGATTTGCCCGCGTTTGGCGCAATGCTGCAGGCCTGGACGCGCTCCGGCGCGCTGCAGGAGCAGGTCGCCAATAAGATGCAGGAGTGGTTCGACGCCGGCCTGCAGCAGTGGGATATTTCCCGCGACGCCCCCTACTTCGGTTTCGAAGTGCCGGATGCGCCGGGGAAATATTTTTATGTCTGGCTGGATGCGCCGATCGGCTACATGGGGTCATTCAAAAATCTGTGCGACAAACGCGGCGATCTTGACTTCGACGAATTCTGGCGCCAAGACTCCACCACCGATCTGTACCATTTCATCGGTAAAGACATCGTCTATTTCCACAGTCTGTTCTGGCCGGCCATGCTGGAAGGCAGCCGTTTCCGTAAACCGACCAACCTGTTTGTTCACGGTTATGTGACGGTCAACGGCGCCAAGATGTCGAAATCGCGCGGCACCTTTATCAAGGCCGATACCTACCTGCAACACCTGGATGCGGACTGCCTGCGCTACTATTACGCCGCGAAACTCTCTTCGCGTATTGATGATATCGATCTCAATCTGGAAGACTTCGTCCAGCGCGTGAACGCCGACATCGTTAACAAGTTGGTCAATCTGGCCTCCCGCAACGCTGGCTTTATCAGCAAGCGGTTCGCGGGCCGGCTGGCCGAAAAACTGGCGGATGAAGCGCTGTATAAAACCTTTACCGACGCGGCGGAAAGCATCGCCGAAGCTTACGCCAACCGTGAATCGGGCCGGGCAATCCGCGAAATCATGGCGTTGGCCGATCTGGCCAACCGCTATGTGGATGAACAGGCGCCGTGGGTGGTGGCGAAGGAAGAGGGCCGCGACGCCGATCTGCAAGCCATCTGCTCTATGGGCATCAACCTGTTCCGGGTGCTGATGACCTACCTGAAACCGGTGTTGCCCGCGCTGGCGCAGCGTGCCGAAGCCTTCCTTAACCACGAGCTGAAGTGGGACGAAATCGCCGCGCCGCTGCTTAACCATCAGGTAAACACCTTTAAAGCCCTCTTCAGCCGTATCGATCTGGATAAGGTTAACGCCATGGTGGATGCCTCCAAAGAGGATATGGCGACGGCAAAAGCCGCAGCCGGTCCGCTGGCGGATAACCCCATTCAAGAGACCATCAAGTTCGATGATTTTGATAAGGTGGATATGCGTATCGCCCTGATTAAACAGGCGGAATTGGTTGACGGCTCCGATAAGCTGCTGCGTCTGACGCTGGATCTGGGCGGCGAAACCCGCCAGGTATTCTCCGGCATCCGCACCGCTTATCCCGATCCGTCCGTACTGGAGGGGCGTCTGACGGTGATGGTCGCCAACCTGGCGCCGCGCAAAATGCGCTTCGGTCTCTCGGAAGGCATGGTCATGGCCGCCGGCCCCGGCGGCAAAGACATTTTCCTGCTCAGCCCGGACAGCGGCGCGCAGCCCGGTATGCAGGTGAAATAACCGCGTTACCGCCCTGCCCGCGACCGCAGGCGGGAACGGCGGATTTATATCATCCCCCAAGGCAGAACTCAGGTTCTGCCTTTTTAACATTCCGTTTTAACACCTGATATCACCCGCCTCTCCGTGTTACCGAACGCAACCGCCAAGCAACACAAAGCTAACCAAGCGCTATATAAAACGTGATACAGCGCACAAAAATCCCGCACTTAAACCCCTAGGAACAGACCTTAAATACTTACTTTTTGATTTGGCGCAAAACCCACAGTTTGAGTGTTGTTAAATTGCCTGCAACAAAAATTATACATAAAAATATAGGGAAACTAATGCAACTGAATCGAAGAGGTTTCTTTAAAGTTTGCGCGGGAGGCATGGCAGGGACCACGCTCGCGGTGTTGGGTTTTACCCCGACGGAAGCAATGGCATCGGTACGTCAATACAAACTGCTGCGGGCGAAAGAGACGCGTAACAACTGCACTTACTGCTCCGTCGGCTGCGGCGTGCTGATGTACAGCCTGGGCGATGGCGCAAAAAACGCCAAACCCTCTGTTTTTCATATCGAAGGCGACGCCGACCACCCGGTCAGCCGCGGTTCTTTATGTCCGAAAGGCGCGGGCCTGGTGGACTATATTCACAGCAAGAATCGTCTTCTTTATCCAGAATATCGCGCCCCGGGCTCGGATAAATGGCAGCGCATCAGCTGGCATGACGCCATCGATCGCATCGCGCGCCTGATGAAAGCAGACCGCGACGCCAATTTTCAGCGCACCAACGCCAAAGGCGACACCGTGAATCGCTGGGTGACCACCGGGATGCTCTGCTCCTCCGCCGCCAGCAACGAAACCGGGCTGCTCGACCAGAAATTCACCCGTTCGCTCGGTATGGTCGCCATCGATTGTCAGGCTCGCCTGTGCCACGGCCCGACCGTCGCCGCCTTAGCCCCGACCTTCGGTCGCGGCGCCATGACCAACAACTGGGTCGATATCAAAAACGCCGACGTGATTATCGTGATGGGCGGCAACCCGGCTGAAGCGCACCCCGTCGGCTTTAAATGGGCCATCGAAGCCAAAACCCATAACGATGCGAAGCTGATCGTCGTCGACCCGCGCTTCAACCGCTCCGCGTCCGTGGCCGACCTCTACGCGCCGATTCGCGCCGGCTCCGACGCCGCATTTTTGCTGGGCATCGTCAACTACCTCATCACCCATGACAAAGTCCATCACGAATATGTGACGTCTTACACCAACGCCAGCCTGATCGTACGCGACGATTTCAGTTTTGACGAAGGCCTATTCAGCGGCTATAACCGAGAAACCCGCCAGTACGATAAATCCAGCTGGCACTACGAACTGGATGCCGCGGGCTTCGCCAAACGCGACAAGACGCTCTCCCATCCCCGCTGCGTATGGAATCTGCTGAAAAAACACGTCGCGCGTTACACTCCCGACATGGTGACTTCGCTGTGCGGCACCCCCGCCAAAGCCTATGAGGAGATCTGCCGCACGCTGGCCGAAACCAGCGCTCCGGAAAAAACCGCCACCTTTATGTACGCGCTGGGCTGGACCCACCACACCAACGGCGCGCAGATTATCCGCGCCGCCGCCATCATCCAGCTCTTGCTGGGCAACATCGGCATGGTCGGCGGCGGCGTCAACGCCCTGCGCGGCCACTCCAACATTCAGGGCTATACCGATCTCGGCCTGCTGACCACCAACCTGCCGGGCTATATGCCGTTGCCGTCGGAAAAACAGACCGATCTGCAAACCTATCTGGGACAGATCACGCCGGCGGCGTTACTGCCCGATCAGGTTAACTACTGGAAAAACACCCCGAAATTCTTTATCAGCATGATGAAGAGTTTCTTTGGCGAGAACGCCCAGGCGGCCAATAGCTGGGGCTATGACTGGCTGCCGAAATGGGATCGCAGCTACGACATCATCGCCCAGACCGAACTGATGACCGAAGGCAAAATCAATGGCTACATCGTGCAGGGTTTCAACCCCATCGCCGCATTCGCCAATAAAAACAAAGCCGTCGAAGCGTTATCCAAACTGAAGTTTTTGGTGACCATCGATCCGTTAGCCACGGAAACCTCGACGTTCTGGCAGAACCACGGGGAGTTCAACGACGTCGATACCGCGTCGATCCAAACGGAAGTGTTCCGTCTGCCCTCCTCCTGCTTTGCCGAAGAGGACGGCTCCATCGCCAACTCCGGCCGCTGGCTGCAGTGGCACTGGGCGGCGGCGGAGCCGCCGGGAGAGGCGCTGCACGACGGAAAAATCCTCGGCAAGCTGCTGACCCGCCTGCGCGAACTCTACCGGGAAGAGGGCGGCGCCTACCCCGATCCGCTGATGAACATCAACTGGAACTACCGCGACCCGCAAGACCCGACGCCGGAAGAGGTGGCGCGCGAGGCCAACGGGGTGGCGCTGGCCGATATCTATGACGACGGCGGCAAACTGATCCTGAAAAAAGGCCAGCAGATCGCCGACTTTTCCCAACTGCGCGACGACGGCACCACCGCCAGTTTCTGCTGGATTTACGCCGGCTGCTGGACGGAAGCCGGCAACCAGATGGACAGGCGCGACAACGCCGATGCCGGCATGGGCTGCACGCCGAACTGGTCGTGGGCCTGGCCGCAGAACCGCCGTATTCTTTACAACCGCGCTTCCGCCGACCTGCAGGGCAAACCGTGGGACAAGAAACGCAAGCTGATGGAGTGGAACGGTCAAAAATGGAGCGGAATCGATATTCCCGACTTCGCCAACACCGTGCCGCCGGGCAAAGATACCGGGCCGTTTATCATGCAGCCGGAAGGTCTCGCCAGACTGTTCTCCATGGACAAACTGGTGGACGGCCCGTTCCCGGAACACTACGAACCGATAGAAACGCCGCTGGGCACCAACCCGCTGCATCCCGACGTGGTGTCGAATCCGGCGGCGCGCCTGTTCGCCAGCGACGCGAAAACCATGGGGTCGGCGAAAGACTTCCCTTACGTCGCCACCACCTATTCCATTACCGAATTGTTCCGTCACTGGACGAAACACGCGCGGCTGAACGCCATAGTGCAACCGGAGCAGTTTATTGAAATTGGCGAAAACCTGGCGCAAAGCAAAGGAATAAAAGCGGGCGATGAAGTGAAAATTTCCTGCCAGCGCGGCTATATCAAAGCCAAAGCGGTGGTGACCAAACGCATTAAAACGCTGAACATCGCCGGTCAACCCGTTGAAACCGTCGGCATTCCTTGCCACTGGGGTTTCGAAGGGGCGACGCGCAAAGGCTTCCTGGCGAACACGCTCACCCCCAGCGTCGGCGACGCTAATTCACAGACGCCTGAATATAAAGCGTTTCTGGTTAATATAGAGAAGGTGTAAGGGTAGCCAACTATGTCAATGCAATCTCAAGATATTATTAAACGTTCGGCCACCAACGCCTTCACGCCGCCGCCGCATGCCCGCGACGATAAAAGCGAAGTGGCGAAACTGATCGACGTGACCACCTGCATCGGCTGCAAAGCCTGTCAGGTGGCCTGCTCGGAGTGGAACGATATCCGCGACGAAGTCGGCCATAACGTCGGGGTTTACGATAACCCGGCCGATCTGAGCGCCAAATCCTGGACGCTGATGCGCTTCTCGGAAGTAGAGGAAAACGACCGTCTGGAGTGGCTGATCCGCAAAGACGGTTGTATGCACTGCAGCGAACCGGGCTGTTTGAAAGCCTGTCCGTCCGCCGGCGCCATTATCCAATACGCCAACGGCATCGTCGACTTCCAATCCGAACAGTGCATCGGCTGCGGTTACTGCATCGCCGGCTGCCCCTTTAATATCCCGCGGCTGAATAAAGAGGACAACCGCGTCTATAAATGTACGCTGTGCGTCGATCGCGTCAGCGTCGGCCAGGAGCCCGCGTGCGTGAAAACCTGCCCGACCGGGGCGATTCGTTTCGGCACCAAAGAGGAGATGAAAAGCGTCGCCGAGGAGCGGATCGTCGATCTGAAAAAACGCGGCTACCAACACGCCGGTCTTTACGATCCGCAGGGGGTGGGCGGCACGCACGTGATGTATGTGCTGCACCACGCCGACAGACCGTCGCTGTACCACAATCTTCCCGATAACCCGCAGATCTCCACGCCGGTCAATCTGTGGAAAGGCATTTTGAAGCCCCTGTCGGCGCTCGGATTTGTCATGACGTTTGCCGGATTAATCTTCCACTACGTCGGCATCGGCCCGAACACGGAAGAGATTGAGCACGAGAACGAGGGAGAGAACAAACATGAGTAAACAGAAAATGATTTTGCGCACCAAATTCATTGACCGCATCTGTCACTGGATCGTGGTGATCAGCTTTTTCCTGGTCGCCCTATCCGGGATTGCGCTGTTCTTTCCCACCCTGCAGTGGCTGACGCAAACCTTCGGCACCCCGCAGATGGGACGCATCATGCACCCCTTTTTCGGCATCCTGATCGTCATCTGCCTGATCCCGATGTTTATCCGCTTCGTCGGGCACAACATCCCCAAGCTGCGCGATATTCCCTGGTTTCTGAATATCATCGAAGTGCTGAAGGGCAATGAGCACGAAGTGGCGGATGTGGGCAAATATAACCCCGGTCAGAAAATGATGTTCTGGAGCATCATGGGGCTAACGCTGGTTCTGCTGATTACAGGCGTCATTATGTGGCGCCCCTATTTCGCCCAATTGTTTCCTATCGACGTGGTGCGTTACGCCATTCTGATTCACGCCGCGGCGGCCATCGTACTGATCCATGCGATTCTGATCCATATGTATATGGCATTTTGGGTCAAAGGTTCGATTAAAGGCATGATTGAGGGCAAGGTTTCCGAGCAATGGGCGAGGAAACACCATCCCCGCTGGGCGCGCGGCCTGAAAAAGGAACAGGAAACGAAGAAGTAAGCCATAAAAAGGAGATGAGTTTGCTGACAAAGTCCGGTGAGCGGCGATAATGGACGATAGGTTTGTCAACAGTCTGAGGAGCTCCCCGCGCAGGCCGGGATCTCCGGCGACGCCGCGCCGTCTGGCGCCGCGTCTGCCGCGCTAAAAACATCCCCCTCCCAGACAAACTAAACGTTATAGCTTGCTCCTAAAAGTCATAACAGGCCCCATTCCTCAGCCGGCGCTTAGCGGTTATGATGCGCTATCGCCTGTAAATAGCCATCCAGACAGCCATAACCTCGACGGATATTCAAGCAAAAACAATAAGATGGTCCTATACCCCAAATCGTTCGTGTTACAGGGTATATTGCCGGCATACCATGGAGCTAATAATAATGAAGAGATTCACTCCGGCCTTGATTGCGCTGAGCCTGGCGACGGCTTTACCGGCGTTCGCCGCCGAAACCGCCGCCGTCGCGCCGATTCCCGCCGCTCTGGCTCAGCATAACGGCCCGGTTCGCGTCGCCGTTATCCGCAATTTGGGCTCTGACGACAACACCACGCAGTTTATCTCCGGCGTGGTGGAAGAGAGCAAAAAGCTGGGCTTCAAAGTCAGCACCTTTCTAAGCAACGGCGACGACGCCCGCTTTCAGGATTTCGTCAATCAGGCTATCAGCCAAAAATATGACGGCATCATTCTGTCCCAGGGACGCGACCCCTACTCGACCGATCTGATTAAACGCATCGTCGACAGCGGCATTGCGGTTTCGGTTTTCGATACCGCCGTCAACGGCGAGATCCCCGGCGTCACCGTCACCCAGCAGGACGACGCCTCGTTAACCAACGAATCGCTCGGCCAGTTGGTTAACGACTTTAACGGCAAAGCCAACATCATCAAACTGTGGGTGGCCGGCTTCCCGCCGATGGAGCGTCGGCAGGCGGCCTATCAGCAAATCCTGAAGGCCAATCCCGGTATTAAAGAATTGGAATCCATCGGCGCCGTCTCTTCCGATGTTCAGGGCGATACGGCCAACAAAGTGGGCGCCGTGCTGGCGAAATACCCGAAAGGCAAAATCGATGCGATTTGGGGTTCATGGGACGCATTCACCCAGGGCGCCTATAAAGCGCTGAAAGAGAACGGCCGTTCCGAAATAAAAATCTACAGCATCGATATCTCCAATCAGGATCTGCAACTGATGCGCGAAGCCAACAGCCCGTGGAAAGTCAGCGTGGCGGTCGATCCTAAGCTGATTGGCAAGGTGAACCTGCGACTGATCGCCAATAAAATCGCCGGCGAACCGACGCCGGCCGCGTATGAGTTCAAAGCGGCGGCGATCCCTCAGGCGCTGCTGGTCAGCCAGCCTGGCCCGGTCAACGTCGCCGGACTGGCCAAAATCATCCCCGGCTGGGGCCAGACGGACGATTTTATCGCCCCGTGGTTCGCCACGCTGGAAGCCAAACAGGCTAAATAAGCGGAGAAAAAAGATGGGAGACACTCCTCTGCCCACGCCGGAATACAGCCGCAACATGCGGCTCATCGGACACAGCGATCAAGGCGGCAGGCCCGACGGCGTGCAGGTCATGGTTCATCGCGGCTATGCCTATATCGGCCATATGGTCTCGCAGGGCGTATCCATCGTCGACGTGCGCGATGCGAAAAACCCCAGGCCCGCCGGGTTCATCGCCGCCCCGCCCGGAACCTGGAGCATTCACCTACAGACGCACGACGATCTGCTGCTGGTGGTCAACGCCCGCGATCTGTTCGCCGACGCCAGCTTTGCGGAAGAGAAGGTTTACTACACCCGCTCGGTCGCCGAAACGCTCGGCGGCAAGCGGCAGGAGCGAAGCTGGAGCGCCGGACTGCGCATCTTTGATATCTCTACGCCGGATAAGCCGCGCGAAATCAGCTTCCTATCGCTGGACGGCATCGGCATTCACCGCATCTGGTATGTCGGTGGCCGCTGGGCCTACGTTTCCGCGCTGCTTGACGGCTACAGCGACTATATCTTCCTGACCATCGACCTGGCCGATCCCACGCGTCCGCAAGTCGCCGGACGCTACTGGCTGCCCGGCATGCACACCGCCGGCGGCGAGAAGCCCGCCTGGCCTGAGGGTAAACGCTACGCGCTGCATCACGCCATCGTCAGCGGCGATACCGCCTACGGCAGCTGGCGCGACGGGGGATTAACCCTGCTGGACGTCAGCGATCGCGCCGCGCCGAAGCTGCTCAGCCACCGAAACTGGAGCCCGCCTTTCGGCGGAGGCACACATACCGCGCTGCCGCTGCCCGATCGCGATCTGCTTATCGTACTCGACGAAGCCGTGCTGGATAATCAGGAGGATGGCGAAAAACTTATCTGGATATTCGATATTCGGGAGCCGAGCAACCCGGTCAGCATCGCCACCTTCCCGCAGCCGGCCGAAACCGACTATGTGAAAAAAGGCGCGCACTTCGGCCCGCATAACCTGCACGAAAACCGTCCGGGCAGTTTTATCAGCTCGACGCTGATTTTCGCCACCTATCAGAACGCCGGCGTCAGGGTTTACGATATCAGCAACCCTTATCAGCCGAAGGAGACCGGCGCGCTGGTGCCGGCCGCGCCGCAGAGAATGGTGGACAAGCGCCCCGGCCGACCGCGCGTGATTCAATCCTGCGATGTGTTTGTCGATGCCGAAGGGATTATCTACAGCACCGATTACAACGCCGGTTTATCCATCATCGAATACCGCGGCTGACGGCGGCCGCTTAATCACGTTATTCCCGTTATGCGCGCCTTTTTCCGTCATTCCCGCGCAGGCGGGAATCCTATCCCCCGCGCCGTCTGGAAAAATAGGTCCCCGCCTACAGACTGCGGGGACGACGAAAAGGGCTGCCTGCCGGAACGACGGCGCTTATAGCACGCTCACCCACATCGCGCCTTTCCCCACCGGATAACGCGCCAGCGGCCGTAATGCGCCGTCGGAATCGTTAATGCGGTATACCTCGATATGCTGCGATTTCTGTCCGGTGGCAATCAGGAATTTACCGCTATGGTCAATATTGAAACCGCGGGGCTGCAGCTCCGTCGGCTGATGCCCGGTCAACGACAGCGTGCCGCCATCCTCGGACACCCGGAAGATACTCAGCAGACTGGCGGTACGATCGCTGGTATAAAGGAAACGGCCATCCGGCGTAATGTGGATATCCGCCGCCCAGCGAGTATCGGTAAATCCGGCCGGCATCGCATCCAGCGTCTGGACTCTGCGCAACTTGCCGTCCGGCGTATTGAGCTGATAAACATCCACGGAGCTGTTCAGCTCGTTAACGCAATAGGCAAAATGCCGATTGGGATGGAAGTCCATATGGCGGGGACCCGCGCCGGCGGCGGTGGTCAACGCCGACTGCTGGCGCACGCTCAGTTCTCCGGCAGCGCTCAGATCGTACAAACGGATACGATCTTCTTTCAGACAAGGCGCCCAGACGACGCTATTGGCGGGGTCGATATTGGTGGAATGGCACCCCTCCAGCCCGTCCAACTGCTGGATTGACTCCCCGGCGATACCGTTTTCGCCCAGAGGAATAACGTTAACGCTGGCGCCGCTGTAAGAGGCGCTAAACAGGAAACGCCCCTGGCGATCGGTGGAGAGATGCGTTGGGCTGCCGGGTAAGGAAGCCGCCCCTGTTTCAGTTAATAACCCTTTATCATCAATACGGTAGCTGATAACGCGAAACTCGGGGCGCACGCCGGCAAACAAATGGCGCTTATCAGGCGAGATCACCATGGGCTGCACCTGCCCGGGCATATCGACAACCTGCAATAACGTCAGATCGCCCTGCTCGCCAAGTTGCCAAACATGAATCTGCTGACTCTCCGGACTGGCGACATAAACCACTTGCTGCATCGTACTCTCCTTAATTCATGCGAATTTTACGTCTCAGACTTTTCAGCAAAGGCGGATGAACCGTAGCTCCCCCCTATTTTGCGCCGTCTGAAATACGGTGTAACATCATCGTTAATATTCTATTCTACAGCCACTTTGCGAGACTACTATGGCCTATCGTGTAATTGCGCTCGATCTCGACGGAACGCTCCTGAATCAACAGAAAAAAATTTTGCCGGAATCACTTGCCGCGCTAGCGCTGGCCCGCCAACAGGGCATAAAAGTGGTCATCGTGACCGGACGTCATCATTCAGCCATTCACCCTTTCTATCAGGCGCTGCAGCTTGATACTCCGGCCATCTGCTGCAACGGAACTTACGTCTATGATTATCTGACGGGGCAGGCGTCTCACGCCAATCCCATGTCGGCCGAACAGGCGAAAAGCGTGCTGAATCTCCTGCGGCGGTTTGATATCCATGGGCTGATGTACGCGGATGACGCCATGTATTACCAACATTCGACCGGGCATGTCGCCCGCACGCAAAGCTGGGCGTCGTCGCTGCCGGAATTGCAGCGCCCCTCCTTCAGACAGGTTGACGATTTGGCGCGCCAGGCGGATGCGGCGCTCGCCATCTGGAAATTCGCCACCCACCACGAAAATATCCCGACCCTAAATGATTTCTCCGCCATCGTGGAGCAAGAGCTTGGCCTGGCCTGCGAATGGTCATGGCAGGATCAGGTCGATATCGCGCAAACCGGCAACAGTAAAGGCAAGCTGCTGCGCAAGTGGGTTGAAGAACAAGGGATCGGCATGAGCGAAGTTGTCGCCTTCGGGGATAATTTTAACGATCTCAGCATGCTGGAAAACGCCGGCCTCGGCGTGGCGATGGGCAACAGTGCCGACGAAGTCAAAGCCCGCGCCGATCTGGTTATCGGCCACAATGAAGAACCGGGGATCGCCGACGTGATCCGAACCCGGGTGCTGGGGTAATCCCGCCTGGTTCACCCCTCGCCGTCCCCGCAGTCAGTAAGGCGGGGACCCGCGGTTTCAGGCGGCGCGGATGCCCCGGCGCAAACGACCGATGAACACGCTTTAGGCGGTGATCGATACGCTTTTTATCTGTGCGTAAAGTTGCATATTCGGATGCAGAGAGAGTTCATCGCGCGCCCACGGCGTGATCCGCGCCCACAGCGCTTGATCGCCGATCGCCAGCTTCACTTCGATTTGATCCTCAACATCAATGCACTCGACCACTCTGGCCGGAAGAACATTGCGGATGCTGCTGCCGGCGGACGGCCTCAATACCAGCGAGACATCGGCGGCATTGATACGGATGCGCAGCGGCGTATTTAGCGGCGCATCCACTTTTCCCACCCACAGGTGACGATCGCCCAGCGACAGCGCCGTCATCGCATAGCGATCGTGCTGCTCAAGAACGCGCACGTTCAATATGCTGCTCTGCTCTTCCCGCGGCAGCCAGGGACGTAGCGCGCTGCTGGCCCAGACATCCTCCAGCTTGCCCTGCGCCTTGACTTTCCCCTGATCCAACACCAGTACGCGATCCGCCAGCCGCAGGACCTCCTCCATACTGTGGCTCACGTACAGAATGGGAATATTCACCTCTTTCGCCAAGCGCTCCAGGTAAGGCAGCAGCTCCCGTTTTCTCGGCAAATCAAGAGAGGCCAGCGGCTCATCCATCAGCAGCAGATCGGGCGCGGTCAGCAACGCGCGGCCGATGGCCACCCGCTGCTTTTCCCCGCCCGACAGCGTCAGCGGATAACGCCCCAGCAAATGCTCGATGCCCAGCAGGCGAACGATATCGGCGAACTGCCCGTCCATTCCGCCGGCCATGCCGTAGCGCAGATTGCCGCGGACGCGGTAATGGGGAAATAAACGCGCGTCCTGAAAAACGTAGCCGATGCGGCGTTTTTCCGGCGGCAGAAAAATATGCAGCCGGGTATCGACCAGCACGCGATCGTTAAGCGCGATACGTCCCGACTTCGGGCGGGTTAGCCCGACAATAGCATTGATTAATGAGGTTTTCCCCGCACCGGAAACGCCGAAAACGGCCGTAATGCCGCTGGCGGGCAAATCCTCTTTGACGCTGAGATGCAGATCGCCCAGCTGTTGGTCGAAATCGAGCTGTAACATTATCCCCCCAGCCGTTTACGGCTCCAGTTCGTCAGCCACTCGGACAGCAGCAGGGAAACCAGCGAAAGCGCGATGGCGATGGCGCACAGCCTTGCGGCGTCCGCTTCCGCGCCGGGCGTTTCAATCAGCGTATACATCGCCAGAGGGATGGTTCGGGTTTCGCCGGGAATATTGGAAACAAAGGTGATGGTCGCGCCGAACTCGCCCAAAGAACGGGCGAAGGCCAGCACCGTGCCGACCACGATGCCGGGAAAGGAAAGCGGTAAGGTAATGGTAAAAAATACGCGCCAGGGAGAGGCGCCCAGCGTTCGCGCCGCCTGCTCAAGACGCGTATCCACCGCCTCCAGAGACAAGCGAATCGCCCGGACCATCAAAGGAAAAGCGACGATCGCCGACGCCAAGGCCGCGCCGCGCCAACTGAAACTGAAGCTAAAACCAAACCACTCATACAGCCAGGCGCCAATGACCCCTCGCCGCCCCATGGCGACCAACAGTAGATAACCGATCACCACCGGCGGCAACACCAACGGCAAATGGATGATGCTATCGAGCAGCGATTTACCCGGGAAGCGAAAGCGCACCAGAATCCACGCCATCAGGATCCCCACTGGCAGGCTGCATACCACCGCCGCAAGCGACACCTTGAGGCTGAGTTCAACCGCCTGCCATTCATAATCACTTAACATCGATGGTCACTGACGTCATTAACGCGGAGTAAATCCGAAACGTTTAAACACTTCGGCCGCCGCCGGCGTTTTCAGATAGTCGTAGAAACCCGTCACCGCCGCGTTCTTATGCTCTTTCACAATCGCCATCGGGTATTCCACCGGCTTATGGCTACTGGTCGGAAATATGCCGACAACTTTGACCTTGTCGCTGGCGACGGCATCAGAACCATACACAATACCCAACGGCGCTTCTTCACGCTCCACCAAGGCCATGGCCGCGCGCACATTATTCGCCCGCGCCATCAGCGGCGACAGCTCATCCCAGGCTTTCAGGTTTTGCAACGCCTCTTTGGCATAAATGCCGGCGGGAACGTGATCCGGATCGCCCACGGCCAGACGGCCGCCTTGCAACAGGCTTTTCCAATCGGTTTTATCATTGATGGCCACGTCTTTAACCGCGCTGGTTTTCGGCGCGATCGCCACCAGCTCATTACCCAATAGCGTATAGCGGGTAGCGGCGTCCATCAGGTTTTTATCCTGAGCGTAATCCATCCATTGCTGATCGGCGGAGATAAACATGTCGGCAGGCGCGCCCTGCTCGATCTGGCGCGCCAGCGTCGACGATGATGCATAAGAGGCAACGATCGTGACATTTTTCTCTTTCTGATATTGCGTGGCGATCTCTTGTAATGCGTTGGTCAGCGACGCGGCGGCAAACACCGTCACTTTCTCTTCCGCCGCCATTGCCGGCAGCGCGACGCCCACGCTAAGCGTCAGTGCGGTAACCCATTTTATCCACTGCTTTTTCATTCCCGTCTCCCAATACCCATCGTTATATCGAGGATAATATAACGAAAATTAAAGCCGTGTCATACGCTTTTCAGAAAGCGGGATCGCCGTTGGAAAATAAAGCGTCCGGCAGAGCGCCGGACATCGAAATCGCAGGGGGGAAAATCCATTAATGCTGTTTTTTCGCTTCGCTATGGCCGATCTTGGAAAAAACGTTAAACACCTCGCCCAATCCATAAATGGCGCCCAAAATAATCGCCATCATTACCGGCACCATCGCTACTGCAAATAGCAGGCTTTTTAATAACTCCAACATGCTTACCTCACTTATCGCAACGCTTATCGTTACGCGAGCCGCTCACCCGGCGAACCGAATCACCGTAAGCTACCATAGTCGCCACAATGAGCCAATATTGTAACTTAACGAGAGAAAATAGCGCTGCCATTCGTGCGATTTGCCCCCGATGAAAAAAATGGCGACAATACAAATTATTAAAACCCAATGTCACTCACCTTCGGCGGACTCGCGCATGCAAGCTGAAATTCTTCTTACCCTCAAACTCCAGCAGCGTCTATTTGCCGACCCGCGGCGCATAGAGTTGCTGAAACAGATCCGCCATACCGGTTCAATCAGCCAGGGCGCCAAACTGGCGGGCATCAGTTATAAAAGCGCATGGGATGCCATCAACGAAATGAACCAATTGGCGGAGCAGACGTTAGTTGAGCGCATGACCGGGGGAAAAGGCGGCGGCGGCGCGCAAATTACCCGCTATGGCGAGCGGCTGATTCAGCTTTACGACCTGCTCGCGCAAATTCAGCAAAAAGCGTTTGATGTATTACAGGATGACGCTTTACCGCTAGATAGCCTGCTGGCGGCAATTGCGCGTTTTTCACTGCAAACCAGCGCCCGAAATCAGTTTTTCGGCACCGTGCTCGCACGCAGCAATCAACAGGTGCAGCAGCATCTGGAAATTTTGCTCGCCGATGGCAAAACGTCGATAAGCGCGCTGATTACCCAGCAAAGCGCCGAGCGTTTACAGCTCGCGCCGGGTAAAGAGGTGCTGGCGCTGATTAAGGCGCCCTGGGTCAATCTGTGCGCGGGAACGCCGCCGGAGGGCGAAGCGGATAACGTCCTTAACGGACAGATCAAGAGTATTCAGCCCGGCGCTGAAAATAGCGAGGTGCTGGTCACGCTGGCCGGCGGGGAAACGCTGTGCGCAACGGTGCCTAACGCCGTCGTCTTACAGCAACGGCTCGCGCCCGAGCAGCCTATCCACGCTTATTTTAATGCCGACAAGGTCATCATCGCGACGCTCTGCTAAACACGCCCGCCGTCTGATATACCGTTGGTTCAAGTTTACACCTGCCGTAGGAAGGGAGAAAAATGTCGTTGTTGAAAATATCGCAAGGGTTATTCCGCTTAAGCGACACCCGCGTGCTGCGTCTGGATGAGCTCACGATCGAAAAACATCAATGCTGGGCGTTCGTCGGCGCAAACGGCAGCGGGAAATCGTCGCTGGCTCGTGCCCTGTCCGGCGAATTGCCGCCGCTGAGCGGCGAACGCCGGTGCGGCTTTCAGCGTATTGCCCGGCTGTCGTTCGAACAATTGCAACAGTTGGTTTGCGCCGAATGGCAACGCAATAACACCGATATGCTGAGCAGCGGCGAAGACGATACCGGGCGCACCACCGCGGAAGTGATTCAGGATGCGGTCAAGGATCCCGTACGCTGCCGGCAGTTGGCTGCGCTGTTCGGCATAGATCCTCTGCTGACGCGCCGTTTTAAATACCTCTCCACCGGCGAAACGCGCAAGACCATGCTGTGCCAGGCATTAATGCCTGAGCCGGATCTGCTTATTCTGGACGAACCCTTTGACGGATTGGACGTCTCCTCGCGCCGGCAGCTTGCCGCGCATCTGCCCGAACTGGCCGCTCAGGGCTATACGGTTGCGCTGATCTTGAACCGCTTCGACGATATCCCTGAGTTCATCAATCGGGTCGGCATTCTGGCCGACTGTACGCTTACCCGGACAGGAGAACGGG
Organism: Brenneria populi; assembly: GCF_036016195.1. Lineage (NCBI taxonomy): Bacteria > Pseudomonadati > Pseudomonadota > Gammaproteobacteria > Enterobacterales > Pectobacteriaceae > Brenneria > Brenneria populi. Next base: position 192,169 of record NZ_JAYWTM010000004.1, read on the forward strand.
AGGCGCTGTTACAAGAAGCCCTTATCGCCCAATTGGCCTACAGCGAAAAACTGTCCGCCAGCGCCCTGCCCGAACCGGAAGATCCGAAACTGCATACCAAACTTCCGGCGCATGAACCGCGTATTACGCTGCGCAACGGCGTCGTAACCTATAACGACCGCCCGATTCTGCACGGCTTAACCTGGGAAGTGCTGCCGAACCAGCACTGGCAGATTGTCGGCCCGAACGGCGCCGGGAAATCCACGCTGCTCGGTCTGATTACCGGTGATCATCCGCAAGGCTACAGTAACGATCTCACGCTGTTCGGCCGCCGACGCGGCAGCGGAGAAACCATCTGGGATATCAAACGGCATATCGGTTACGTCAGCAGCAGCCTCCACCTTGACTATCGCGTCAGCGTCAGCGTGCGCAACGTAATTCTCTCCGGCTTTTTTGATTCCATCGGCATCTATCAGGCGGTTTCCGATCGCCAGCGGCAGCTAACCAATCAGTGGCTGACCCTGCTGGGCCTTAACGGCGAGATTGCCGACGCGCCGTTTCAATCGCTCTCCTGGGGTCAGCAGAGGCTGACGCTGATCGCCAGAGCGCTGGTTAAACATCCCGCGCTGCTGATCCTTGATGAACCCTTGCAGGGGTTGGATCCCCTCAACCGCCAGCTGGTCCGCCGCTGGCTGGATATTCTGATCGGGGAAGGCGACACGCAGTTGCTATTCGTCTCCCACCATGCGGAAGACGCTCCGCAGTGTATTACCCACCGCCTGACGTTTGTCGCCAGAGACGGGGGATACGACTATCAAACCGAAGAGATCGCCCCGAGCAGCGCTAATAAATCGTAAGCAGAAATTCCTCAGGATTCCGATTGATCTTTTAACTCCAAATCAGAATCCTACAGGGCGGACTGTTTAGGGAACGCGCCCGAGTGAGAACGCTACCACTTTCAAACGTTCAGCATAAAAAACGACGTTTACTTGCACAAAAAAAGACCGCAATCGCATGCGTTCCCGTTAAAAAATTATCCATAACAGGCGCTTTTTTTTCGGCTGCAGATCACCTTTTTCAGCCACGCGCCGTGTTATTTTTTTATAAATTTTCAAGCAGAGGTCATTATGAACGTTCTTGTTACTGGTGGAAGCGGTTACATAGGCAGCCATACCTGTGTACAACTGCTGGCCGCCGGGCATCAGCCCATCATTCTCGATAATCTATGCAACAGTAAAGCCAGCGTCGTTGAGACCATTACGCGGCTGACGGGAAAAGCGCCCGAATTTTATCAGGGCGACGTACGCGACGGCGCATTGCTTGATGACATCTTCGCCCGTCATACCATTGATTCGGTGATCCATTTCGCCGGTTTGAAAGCGGTAGGGGAATCCGTGCAGAAACCGGTCGCCTACTATGACTGCAACATCTACGGCACGCTGGTCTTGGTCGAGGCCATGAAGAAAGCCGGCGTAAAGAATCTGATTTTCAGCTCGTCCGCCACGGTTTACGGCGATCAGCCGCGCATCCCGTATCAGGAGAGCTTCCCGACCGGCCATCCCGCCAGCCCCTACGGCCGCAGCAAGCTGATGGTCGAACAAATCTTGCAGGATCTGCAACACGCGGAACCGGACTGGAGCATTACGCTGCTGCGTTATTTCAACCCGGTCGGCGCGCATCCCTCGGGCGAGATGGGAGAAGATCCCCAGGGCATTCCCAACAACCTGATGCCGTATATCGCTCAGGTTGCCGTTGGCCGCCGCGAATCGCTGGCGGTTTTCGGTAACGACTATCCGACGGAAGACGGCACCGGCGTGCGCGATTACATCCACGTCGTCGATCTGGCCGACGGTCACGTCGCCGCGATGAATACCCTGCAAAATCGCGCCGGCGTTCATATTTATAATCTGGGCGCCGGCGTCGGCTACAGCGTCTTACAGGTGGTCGACGCGTTCAGCCAGGCCTGCGGCAAACCCGTCGCCTATCACTTCGCGCCGCGCCGCCAGGGCGATCTGGCCGCCTATTGGGCCGATGCGGAAAAAGCCGCCAATGACCTGAACTGGCGGGTAAAACGTTCGCTGCAGGAAATGGCTCAGGACACCTGGCGCTGGCAGTCCACGCATCCGAACGGCTACCCGGACTGAAATCTCATCGCCCGCCATCAATGTAAAGCGCGCTGGTGGCGGGAATGCATAGATTGCAGCGACGGCCGGCGGCGATTCCCATCGATGATGGCATCCACAGGAGCAGATCATGCCGAATGAAAAAACCGCCGCGCCGGACGGCCAGCCGTTTCAATTGACCACATTAGCGAATCAGGCGGGCATGCGCGTGCGCCTGATGGATTGGGGCGCGACCTGGCTCTCCTGCCGGCTTCCCTTCGCGAACGGCGAGGCGCGCGAAGTGCTGTTGGGGTGCGCGTCGCCCGCGCAATATCCGCGGCAGCGGGCCTATCTCGGCGCGTCGATCGGCCGTTACGCCAACCGCATCGCCAACGCCGTTATCCGCCGCGCAGACGACGTTTTTCATCTTACGGCCAATCAGGGAGAACACCAGTTGCATGGCGGGCCGCAAGGTTTTCACGCCCGGCGCTGGCGGATCCTCCGTCAGGATGCCGCCCAGGTCACCTATCAACTGCACTCGCCGGATGGCGATCAGGGATTTCCCGGCCGGCTTAGCGTACAGGTATGCTATCGTCTGACCGACCGTAACGCACTGGAAATCGAGTATCAGGCCGTAGCGGAGAAACCTTGCCCGGTGTGCCTGACCAATCATGCCTACTTTAATCTCGACGGCGCGCCGACGGACGTCCGCCGGCATCGGCTGCAGCTGTTTGCGGACTACTACCTGCCGGTAGACGGCGCCGGCATTCCCGGCGATAACCTCGCCGAGGTGAAAGAGACCGGAATGGATTTCCGCCGGCCTAAAACGCTGGAACAAGATTTTCTGCGCGACCGGGATCAGCTTGTCGTCGGCGGCTACGATCACGCCTATCTATTGCATCGCGGCTCCGGCGCAGGCCCGGCCGCCAATCTGTGGTCGTCCGACGGACGCGTATCGATGAGCGTATTTACCAGCGCGCCCGCCTTGCAACTTTACAGCGGCAACTTTCTCGCCGGCACGCCGTCGCGCGAAGACCACACGTATGCAAACTATGCCGGAATAGCGCTGGAAAGCGAATTTCTACCGGATAGCCCCAACCACCCGGAGTGGCCGCAGCCGGATTGCTGGTTAAAACCGGGAAAGGTTTATCGTTCCGCCACCGCCTATCAGTTTTTCTTCCGGTAGCCGGCGATCTCGTCATCCCCGTCGCTTTTCCGGCTGGCGCTCCCGGCGTTTTACCCGCCGCTGCTCAAGAATGACGCGAATTAGCTGAAACGATAAAGCTGAGAATGATTTTGCACAAAAATAACGCTGATAAATGGCGTTGACTCTCGACTAGAGATTGCCGATAGCCCTCCTCCCCCCCTATAATGAAGCGAGTTATCACAGAAATCTTAGGATATGAAGGAGTTTAGCTATGGCTGTAACTAAGCTGGTACTGGTAAGACACGGTGAAAGCCAGTGGAACAACGAAAACCGCTTCACAGGCTGGTACGATGTTGACCTGTCCGACAAAGGTCGTTCAGAAGCAAAAGCCGCAGGTAAGTTGCTTAAAGATGAAGGTTTTTCCTTTGACTTCGCTTACACGTCCGTGCTGAAACGTGCTATTCATACGCTGTGGAATATTCTGGACGAGCTGGATCAAGCCTGGCTGCCAGTGGAAAAATGCTGGAAACTGAATGAACGTCACTACGGCGCGCTGCAAGGTCTGAACAAAGCGGAAACCGCTGAGAAATACGGCGACGCGCAGGTTAAACAGTGGCGCCGCGGTTTTGCCGTGACGCCGCCGGAACTGACTCGCGATGACGAACGTTTCCCCGGGCACGACCCGCGTTACGCATCTCTGAGCGACAAAGAGCTTCCGCTGACTGAAAGTCTGGCTCTGACCATCGAACGCGTGGTTCCTTACTGGAATGAAACCATTCTGCCGCGCATTAAAAGCGGCGAACGCGTTATTATCGCCGCTCACGGCAACTCGCTGCGCGCCCTGGTAAAATACCTGGACAACATGAGCGAAGAAGAAATTCTCGAACTGAATATCCCGACCGGCGTGCCGCTGGTTTATGAGTTTGACGAAAACTTCAAACCGATCAAACACTACTATCTGGGTAATGCTGATGAAATCGCAGCAAAAGCCGCAGCGGTAGCCAATCAGGGCAAAGCCAAGTAATCCGGCCGACCTGCGTAAAAAACCCGGCGTAATCGCCGGGTTTTTTATTGCGGGCTTACTGGCGCCCCTGCGGGCGCGTTAAATATCGCGCCCGCCCTATTCGCCCTTTACCCGGCGATCATTTACCGCGACGCTCGCGCACCGCCTCCGCCAGACGACGCAACAGCACCTCCGTATCTTCCCAACCGATACAGGCATCCGTCACGCTTTTGCCGTAGACCAGCGGCTCGCCGCTCTCCAGATTCTGGTTGCCTTCCACCAGCGCGCTTTCGACCATCACGCCGATAATCGCCTTTTCGCCCTGCGCAATCTGGCGGCTAACGTCTTCACACACTTCCATCTGCTTTTTGAACTGCTTGCTGCTATTGGCATGGCTGAAGTCAATCATCACCTGCGCCGGCAGTCCGGCTTTTTCCAGCCCCGCCTTGACCTCTTTGACGTGTTCCGCGCTGTAGTTCGGCGCTTTGCCGCCGCGCAGAATAATATGGCAATCGTTATTGCCGCTGGTATTTACGATAGCGGAGTGTCCCCATTTGGTCACCGACAGGAAACAGTGCGGCGCGCCGGCGGCATTAATCGCGTCGATGGCGACCTTAATGGTGCCGTCGGTGCCATTTTTAAAACCAACCGGGCAAGAGAGGCCGGAAGCCAGTTCGCGGTGCACCTGAGACTCCGTCGTCCGCGCGCCGATCGCCCCCCAGCTCATCAAATCGGCAAGGTACTGAGGCGTGATCATATCGAGAAATTCGCCAGCGGCGGGCAAACCGGTATTATTGATATCCAGCAGCAGCTGGCGCGCGATGCGCAGCCCGTCGTTAATCTGATAGCTATGATCCAGATGAGGATCGTTAATCAAACCTTTCCATCCCACGGTGGTGCGCGGCTTTTCAAAATAAACCCGCATCACGACTTCTAAATCGTCATTCAGCTCCTGGCGTAGTTTAAGCAGACGGGCCGCATACTCCTTCGCCGCTTTAGGATCGTGAATGGAACAAGGGCCGATGATAACCAGCAGGCGGTCATCATTGCCGTTAAGAATTTTATGAATGGCGGTACGCGTGAACGAGACCGTTTCCGCGGCACGATCGGTAGCCGGGAATTTTTCCAACAGGGCAACCGGCGGTAAAAGTTCCTTGATTTCTTTAATTCTTAAATCATCATTTTGGTAATTCATAGTAATTCCATCGATTCCAGAGCCGTATTTTTCACCCCTATCCAACGCGCGCCACCTATCCCCTTCATAATCCAAGCTGCAGGCGCGTTGGCTTTGTTATCGCGCCATCCGTGGAGCCCGCCCCGCTGGGGCCGGCGCTTCGCGTTGTTCAAAACGATAACGTTTTGTCCTGCAGCACGAATGATTTTGAGTATATGTGTAAAATAGCTGATAGATTGAGAAATGAAGCTGTTTATATTGCAAGTTGACTATTATATGTCAAGCAAACCACTTAATGGCGCTGAAATTGACCGCATTTTCCTGATCAAATGCTTTTCAATACGCATAAATGGCTTTTTGACCAGGTTAAAAAACGCCGATATCGAAAATTCTCCGCAACAGCCTGATACCGTTCGCTTAAGCCGGTCTTTAGGGGAAATGCAGAGGGAAAGGTTCTCGTAGGGATGCCTCACCCCTGTGGTCGCCCCGCGTATCTCGATGTTTAAATGCTCGGCATTCCCGCGACAACCGGGTTTCAGGCCGTGGGGCGCGGAAAATCAGCAGAAAATTTTGCCTACCGTCGGCTACAGTAAAGAATCAATAACATGCACCCAACGCAGGACAGGTTATGACAGATTCCCATCACGCAGAAGCAAAACCGGGAAACGGGAAACGGCTGTTAGCCGCATTTATTGTCACCGCGACCTTTATGGTGGCGGAGGCGGTTGGCGGGTGGTATTCCGGCTCGCTGGCCCTTATCGCCGATGCCGGACACATGCTGACCGATGCTGCGGCGCTATTGGTGGCGCTGTTAGCGGTACGTTTCGCGCAGCGTAAAGCCAATGCCCGCCACACCTTCGGTTACCTGCGCCTGACCACCCTCGCCGCGTTTGTTAATGCGCTGACATTGGTGGCGATTACCGTCTTTATCTTCTGGGAGGCCATCCAGCGCTTTTATCAACCGCAGCCGGTGGCAAGCCTGCCGATGCTGATTATTGCGGTTGCGGGACTGGCGGCCAACCTGGCGGCGTTCTGGCTGCTGCATCGCGGCGGCGAAGAGAAAAATATTAATGTCCGGGCGGCGGCGCTGCATGTTCTGGGGGACTTGCTAGGCTCGGTCGGCGCGATCGCCGCCGCCTTGATTATTCTGTTTACCGGATGGACGCCGATCGATCCCATCCTCTCCATCGTGGTCTCCTGCCTGGTGTTGCGCAGCGCATGGGCGTTGATGAAAGAGAGTATGCATGAACTGTTGGAAGGCTCGCCGGGCCAGATAAACATTGACGCGCTCAAGAGAGAGCTGACCCTCAACATACCGGAGGTTAGAAACATCCACCATGTCCATTTATGGCAGGTCGGCGAAAAACCGTTAATGACCCTCCATGCTCAGGTTATTCCGCCTTACGATCATGACGCGTTGCTAAAGCGTATTCAGGATTATCTGCTGCAGCATTACCGGATCGATCACTCCACGATTCAGATGGAGTACCAGCATTGTGACGATGACACCTGCGACATCAACCATACGTCCGGCCATCACCACCATCATTAATCGCGCACAAATGGAAAACAGGCTACCCAGCGGGAGCCTCAGACTGTTGACAAAGTCAGATATTACTCGCCCCGTAGCGGGGCTCGCCCTGCGGGCCGCCGCCAGCGGCATTCAAAAACGCACGCGTTTTTGTAGGGGAAACTCGGGGGGAGGTTCCCGCTTACGACGCCTCACCCCCGTGATCGCCCCGGGTATCTCGATCTGACAGACAAGTTTCATGCGGATCGCGGCGTCTGCGGCTTTACGCCGCGACGGATAACGGTTTGGAATGGTTTTCCCGCGCGCTCTTAATCCATAGCCAGGAACCATTCAGCGCGATTAACGTCAGAACGGCGTACTCTACCGCCATCGCGTAGACCCCCTGATAGGCGAAAATCACCACGCTGATAACATCAATAACCACCCATAGCAGCCAGTTTTCAACGTACTTACGCGTCATCAGTATCATGGCGACGATCGACAATACCATCATCGTGGAATCCCAGAATGGGAACGCGTCCGGCTGCAGCGCCGGCATTTGCACGCCGGCGCCGAGCGTTTGCATGCCCGAAACCGCAATACGCGTCAGCACGGCGAAAAATGCGTCGATATAAAAGGTCATCAATCCAATGGCCACGACGCACACTGCGGACCAGCCAAGCAATTTGGGCAGCGAAAGCCAGCGGATTTTAAGCTCCGCTTCATGCGCAGCGGTCTTACGCGTCCAGGCATACCAGCCATAAATATTGGCGGCAAAAAAGAAAATTTGCAGCAGCAGACTGGCATAGAGCTGAATCTGGAAAAAAATAACGGCGAATAGCGTAACGTTAATCAAACCAAACAAATAGTTAATGGTTTTTTCCAAACTCGCCAACCAGATACAAAGCAGTCCGAATAGCGTGCCGATCGCCTCTATCCAGGAAAGATCGTATCCGCCCGTCCCGAAAGGGATATGAATTAAGATGTTACTGGTACTGAAAAAATCCATCTCGTCATCCTGTCTCAATAAATAATAGTGCGCGAATTTATGGCCTTTCCCCTTATTTTTCCGCTTACCGGCGGCATCCGGTTCACTGAACGTTATTGGGCGCAGCCAAATGGAAATCATGAGTTATCAAACAATACCGCTAACATCTCACTTCAGCGCGGCGGCAAAATCCAGCATGCGGTTTAACGGAATCAATGCGCGTTCTCTCAGCGCGGCATCCACGTAAATTTCATGCGCGTCGCCGCGCTGCTCCAGGCCGTCGGCAATCGCCCGCAAGCCATTCATCGCCATCCAGGGGCAGTGCGCGCAGCTGCGGCAGGTCGCGCCTTCGCCCGCGGTAGGCGCTTCAAGCAAAGTTTTTTCCGGACAGGCCTGCTGCATCTTGTAGAAAATGCCGCGATCGGTCGCCACTATCATCTCTCGCTGCGGCAGTCTCTTGGCCGCCTGGATCAGTTGGCTGGTGGAACCAACGGCATCGGCCATCTCAACGACGCTTTGCGGCGACTCCGGATGAACCAGAATCGCCGCCTCGGGATACAGCGCCTTCATTCGCTTCAGAGCCTGGGTTTTAAACTCGTCATGCACAATGCAGGCGCCCTGCCAGCAGAGCACATCGGCGCCGGTCTGCTTTTGCACATAGCTGCCCAGATGGCGATCGGGCGCCCAGATGATTTTTTGCCCCAGGCTGTCCAGATGTTCTATCAGCTCAACCGCAATGCTGGAGGTTACCACCCAATCGGCGCGCGCTTTCACCGCCGCCGAGGTATTGGCATAAACCACCACGGCGCGATCGGGATGGGCGTCGCAAAAACGGCTAAACTCATCCACCGGACACCCCAGGTCGAGCGAGCACTCCGCTTCAAGCGTCGGCATCAGCACGGTTTTTTCCGGGCTGAGGATCTTGGCGGTTTCCCCCATGAAGCGCACGCCCGCCACCAGCAGCGTTGAGGCCGGGTGCGTAGCGCCGAACCGCGCCATCTCCAGAGAGTCCGCGACGCAGCCGCCGGTCTCCTCCGCCAGGGATTGAATTTCCGGGTCGGTATAGTAATGCGCGACCATCACGGCATTGCTCTGTTGTAATAACGACTTTATCCTGCCGCGATAGTGCTGCCTGGCGGCTGCCGATAACGGTTTAGGTTTAGCAGGGAAAGGATAAATAGTTTCATTGCTATCAAAAAGAGTGCTCATGATGGATTTCCATGATAACGACACGGCTCGGAGCCCGAAAGACAGGCGCTCTCGTCTAGGTCTAAATGTTTTTTATCCTAAACAAACTACCTAAAAAAAAGCGAAAAGTCGCCTGTTTTCGCATGAAAATTGTTTTTTTGTTTATTGGATTAAAAATTATCGGAGAGTCTGTTTAACGCCGCGGCGGCGGGCGGGACGTCCGCCATGCCAAGCCGCTAACGCCGCCCCTATCTTCAGGCAAAGAAGCGATGCCAGAACAACGAGATGGGGATAACCAGAAACAGCGCGGGGAGAAAGTTCACGACGGCGAAGCTCTTAATTTGCGCAATGCGCAGCCCTACCGCGATCATAATAATTCCGCCGCAGGCGGAAAAATCGCCGGACGAGATCTCCGTCATAAACGGCATAATCAGCCTGGCGGAAAAAAACAGCAACGATTGGACGATAAGCTGGGGAATGGCTATCGACATGACGGCGAAGCCCAGCGTTATGGAAAAAATCAACGCGGTAAAAATATCCAGCGCTGACTTAATGATCAGCAGCTGATAATCGCCGTTTAGCCCTTCGGTCAGCGCCCCGACGACGCCAGTACCGCTGGCGCAGAACAGCACGATAAGCGCGGTAAAATTCTGCGTATAGACGTCCTGCGGCAGGCGGCGCTCCGGCTGCGGCAAGATACGACTAAGCGCACGTTGGATCATCATTCCCGCTTTTTGCACGCCGTACTCCATGCGCAACAATTCGCCGGCAGCGACGCCAATGATAATCGCCAGCGCCACCGCGGGCAGCTGCTGTACTTTTATCACCAGCGTGACGCCCATTGCTATCGACACCATAGCGAAGGCGGGCGGCAGCCCATCCTGCAACCGTTGGGGAATAAAACGCCGCAGCGCAATACCCAGCCCGCCGCCGACAAGGATAGCGGCGCCGTTAATCAAAGGACCGACCATAAAACTCCCTAACCACTGATATCTACATCGGGATAAGCGCGCACGAGGAGTGCGGCCGCTACCCCTAAAGAGGACTAAAGAAAGGTAATATACCGCAATTCGCGGGCGGTCATAACGCAGAACAATGCAAACAGGGGGCTGAACGCAGGTGATTCGCTTCATTCTGCGGCCAATCCTTACAGGCTAACGAATTCCCAGAAAATCATTAAACTTTATTTAGCGAATGGTCATATATAACAGCATGTTGTTTTTCCCTTCGCGTAAAAAATCATGCTAAGGTCAGTGGCGGAACGTCGCAAAAGCCAATACCGCGTCGGACAAAAATGCGTTTTTATCCCGCAGTTCGGATTAAAAAGCGATGACAGGCTGAACCCATTGTCACAGTCGTTGGTTTTGTTGCTGGAGCTGCGGTTGGAGCTTTCGGTGGTACCGATATAGATAGAATTCGTTCAGTTCTCCATCCCATGCAACCTCAGGCGGTTGCTGATACTTCTGAGGAGTGATCGCTATGGTTCTCGTATCTTTGGACAAAATTCCTTTTTTAATCTTGGGAATTGGCCTTATTTCTTCCTTTGCACTCCCTGGGGCGCCGACATGGCTTTCACCTAAATTTTTGTGCGTTTATTTTTGTGTTTTCCTTGCTGCCGGTTTTTATATTTATTCAGCCATCAGCCATAAAGGACGAGCGGAGATATTGTCAGCATTCATAATCAGTATCTTATCTATAATATTACTTCCCATAATAAAAACTTATTTTAGCTAATGAACTTTATGGCGGATCGTCTTCGCCGCAACGGCCAGCTTCATTTTTCAGCGGAATGCTGCGTATGGGAACAAAAAGATTTCATCTTCTTACACGCCGCCAGGAGCGCCCAGGGACGTTTTTCTTTATCTATCGTTTGCTATCCCAGCAGGGCGTACGAGGGGCAGAAACGTTGCAGCAGCGGCGCTGAGTTTCCAATGCTCACGACATACCGGCACCGACTCACGCGCGGCATAAGCGCGTGCGCTTTCAGTTTCGCCACCGGCGTTTGCCGTTCCCATTCGGCTCCCTTCTGCCTGAGCGTTATATACAGGCAAAGATGCTAATGGCAAAGGGCAGACTTTTTAAGTGACGGCGGGATGAGCGATATCACACCAGAGGAAAATCGTTGCTAAAAAAGGGACTATACGGATAGTGGTGGGTCGTGCAGGATTCGAACCTGCGACCAATTGATTAAAAGTCAACTGCTCTACCAACTGAGCTAACGACCCGCAATGCGGAACTGCTGATGATAAACCGGCATTAAAACTTAATGCTGAAATTGGTGGGTCGTGCAGGATTCGAACCTGCGACCAATTGATTAAAAGTCAACTGCTCTACCAACTGAGCTAACGACCCAAATTTCATGCTGCTTCGGCATCTCGCTATTGCCTTGGCAACGGCGGCATATATTACTAATTTAAATTTTCAGCGCAACCTATTTTCCATAAAAAAGGGCTGACTGCTTATTCTTCAGGCGCTAAAGAACAAAAATCGCCCATGGAGAGCGATTTTTATTCCTGAATAGAAGGGGTCAGGACGCGGACAGGCGTTTTTGCGCCAGCTTGGCGCTTTCCGTATTGGGGTACATTTTTACCACCTGCTGGTAAACGGCCTTGGCTTTATCCGCCTGACCTTTTTCCTGCATGATCACCCCAACCTTGAGCAAGGCTTCCGCGCTTTTGGGGGATTTAGGATAATTCTTGACTACATTGGCAAAATAGTAAGCGGCATCATCTTTTTTACCCTTGTTGTAATTCAACTGTCCGAGCCAGTAGTTGGCATTGGGTTGATAGGTTGAATCCGGGTATTTCTTAACGAAAGCCTGAAATGCGTTGATAGCCTGATCGTACTGTTTTTTTTCCAGCACCAGGGCAACAGCGGCATTGTAATCGCTATTCGCATCGCCGGTACTGGCCGGCGCCGCGCTATTGTCAGCCCCCGCCCCCGAATCCGCTCCCGACGCGCTCGGCGCTTGGGCGGCGGATGAAGATGCGGACGAAGAGCTTAATCCATCAATTTGCTGATAGATCTGTTTTTGTCGTTCAACAACCTGATTCAACTGATACTGGCTTTCTTGAATCTGCCCGCGCAAATTATCGATATCGCGCTGCGTATCGGAGAGTTGTTGCTGAAGTTGAGTTAAAACCTGACTGTGAGCGTTAGAAATACGCTCCAATTGCGTGACCCGATCTTCTACCGAGCCCGAGCCGACATTACTGATTGGCGCTGCCTGGACAGTAGCGGCCCAAGGAGCCGCTACGCCAACCAGTAACGACAGACCCGCTAAGCGATGTCTGAAGTTACTGCTCATGCGATTCTCTTAATAGACCAGAACGGCACGACGGTTTTTGGCATATGCCGCTTCGTCATGACCCAGAACGGCTGGTTTTTCTTTACCGTAAGATACGATAGAGATTTGATCGGAAGAAACGCCTTTGCCCTGCAGGTACATCTGTACCGCATTAGCACGACGTTCACCCAGAGCGATGTTGTATTCCGGCGTACCGCGTTCATCCGCATGACCTTCGATAGTCACTTTGTAAGACGGGTTGCTACGCAGGAATGCGGCGTGCGCATCCAGCATTTGAGCGAAATCAGAGCGAATATCGTACTTATCCAGATCGAAGTAAACGATATTGTTGCGCTGTAATTCTTGCATCTGCAGACGAGCCTGTTCAGAAGAAGAGGCGCCGCCATTTTCGAAACCGCTGCCGTCGGCGGCGCCGATGGAAGATTGGTCGCTACCTGCATTTTTGTTAGAACTACATGCGGCAACTGCCAGTACCGGCAGAGCCAACATCAGGCCTTTCAGCACTTTATTGAATTGCATCTCTTTGTGTCCTTAAATAGTTTGTTGTACATATCTGCACTTATAGATACGGCGACCAGGCAGGAAATTTAACCTGTCCATCGGTGGCCGGAAGACGCGCTTTGAAACGCCCATCAGTCGAAACTATCTGCAACACGGAACCCAGCCCTTGTTTAGAGCTATAGATAACCATAGTGCCATTAGGTGCGATACTTGGCGTTTCGTCCAGGAACGTGTCCGTTAATACTTGCACGGCGCCCGTTACCAGATCCTGTTTGGCAATATGCTGAACTCCGCCATTGGAACCCACCATTACCAGAAATTTACCGTCGGCGCTCACTTCAGAATCCTGATTTTGAGCGCCTTCCCAAGTCAGACGTTGGGGCGAACCGCCGTTGACATTGGTTTTATAAACCTGAGGCCGACCAGCCTGATCCGAAGTATAAGCCAGGGTCTGGCTGTCCGGGAACCAGCTAGGCTCGGTGTTATTGCTACGCCCGTCGGTTACCTGGCTGATCTGCCCCGATCCCAGATTCATCACGTACAGATTCAGGCTGCCGCTCTTGGAGAGCGCAAACGCCAGTTTGCTGCCGTCAGGCGAGAAAGACGGCGCGCCGTTATGACGCGGGAAGGATGCGACCTGCCTAATAGCGCCGTTCGCCAGCGTTTGGATAACCAGCGCGGAGCGGCCGCTTTCAAACGTCACATAGGCCAGTTTGCTGCCGTCCGGCGACCAGGCCGGCGACATCAGCGGCTCGGGAGAACGATGCACGACGAACTGGTTATAGCCGTCGTAATCCGCCACGCGCAATTCATAAGGGAACTGGCCGCCATTGGTTTGCACCACATAGGCGATACGCGTGCGGAACGCGCCTTTAATGCCGCTCAGCTTTTCAAATACTTCATCGCTGGCGGTATGCGCCGCATAACGCAACCACTGTTTAGTGACCTTAAACTGGTTCTGAACCAATACGCTTCCCGGATTGCCGGAAGTATCGACCAGTTGATAAGAGATAACGTAGCTGCCGTCGGCGCTGGGTTGCACCTGACCGACGACAACCGCATCAATCCCCAGCGCGGTCCAGGCGGCCGGAGTCACTTCCGACGCCGTCGCAGGCTGCTGAGGCATACGGGCGGCGTCAATGGGGTTGAATTTACCGCTATTGCGCAAGTCGGCGCCGACAATGCCGCCGATATCTTCAGGCGCTGAGCCCGGCCCGGCCCATTTGAAAGGAACGACGCCGATAGGGCGCGCTGAGTCTACCCCCTGGGTAATCTCGATGCGCACTTCGGCATGCAGCAACGTTGCCCATAGCATTAAAAAACTTAATGCGACTTTAAGTACCTGCTTCATTTAATCTCCCTTATCCAGACGATAACGCCTGCGATAAATATACCGGCTACAGCAGAATTTTAACAAAAACAAACCAATGTCAATAAAACACTATAACCTGGTTTGTTTACCATAGTAACAATCTTAAACCCATATCGGTAAACAGCCCGGTTACTGCGGTTTAAAGTCTATCGGCGCATTTTTGAAAGCTTCATAAACATCTGAACTCGGCGGTTTGGGAATTCTCGCCTGTTTCGCGGCGGCGATCGCGGCCTGGCACAACGCGGGGTCGCCCGCTTCGGCATTCACATCGATCAACAACCCATCCGGAGCAAGCTTGATGCGTAATGTACAGGTCCGCCCTTTATAGAGCTGCCAGTCATAAAATTTGCTTTGGATAGCCGTTCTAACCTGGCTGCCATAGCTGTCCAGCGCCGCGCCGGACGCGCCGCTGCGTTTGTTATTCCCGGCTCCCGCCGGCGCGCCGCCGCCCGACCTGGGGGCATTCTTCGATGACGCCAGCCCCCCGAGCAAATCGTCGACGACGCCTTCCTGCTTGGCGGCTTCCGCGGCGGCGCGCTTTTTATCATCCGCCGCTTTTTTAGCCGCTGCCGCCGCCTCGGCTTTCTTCGCCGCTTCCGCGGCCGCTTTTTGTTTTGCCGCTTCCGCCGCCGCAGCCGCCTTTTGTTTCGCCAACTCGGCCGCTTTCGCCGCCTCGGCTTTTGCCGCTTCTTCCGCTTTCTGCTTGGCGGCCTCCGCGGCGGCCTTGGCTTCCTCTTCCGCTTTTTTCTTCGCCGCCGCGGCCGCGGCCGCCTGCCGTTGAATTTCCTCTTCCGCTTTTTTCTTCGCATCGGCTGCGGCTTTCGCCTGCTGTTCCGCTTCGGCCTTCGCTTTAGCCGCTGCCGCTTCGGCCTGTTTCTGCTGCGCTTTCGCCTGCTGCGCGGCCTCTTCCGCCTGCTTGCGCTGCTGTTCCTGCGCCAGCGCCTGCTGTTTAGCCTCTTCCTGCGCCTGCAGCCGCTCTTTTTCCAGCTCCTTCAGCCGCTGCTGCTCCGCCGCCTGCTTCTGCTGCAGTTCTTCAGCCTGCTGCTCGGCCTGTTTTTTACGCAGTTGCTCGGCGCGCTGCGCGTCGCTCTGCTGCTGTTGCTGACGATTGTATTGTTCGACGACGGCGCTGGGATCGACCATGACGGCGTCAATTGACGAGCCGCCCCCGCCGCCTCCGCTGGCATCCATCGTCTGCGAAAACGAGCTCCAGACCAGCAAAGCAATCAGTATGACATGCAGACCGGCCGAAATAATAACGGCGCGTTTCAGCTTGTCGTTTTGTTCGGTTGCCTTTAGCACAATCGATTCCCAAAAACAGTATTGCCAGAAATATGCCCGACGCTCATCGTGCCGATTCAGATTGGTTGCGTCATCAGCCCGACGGATTTCACCCCGGCCTGATGCAACAGGTTCAGCGCTTTTATGATTTCATCATAAGGAACATCTTTGGCACCGCCAATCAAAAATACCGCTTTAGGGTTTTCGGTCAGACGCGCCCGAGCCTCGGCGACAATCTGCTCCGCCGGAAGTTGCTCCATCCGCTTCTGTTCAATCACCAGGCTGTATTGCCCGACGCCGGACACTTCAACGAT
Organism: Brenneria populi; assembly: GCF_036016195.1. Classification (NCBI taxonomy): domain Bacteria; kingdom Pseudomonadati; phylum Pseudomonadota; class Gammaproteobacteria; order Enterobacterales; family Pectobacteriaceae; genus Brenneria; species Brenneria populi. The sequence continues at coordinate 208,035 of NZ_JAYWTM010000004.1, forward strand.
GACCGGAGGATTATCATTACTGGAAACCGTTTTCGAATCCGTGGCGTCCGGCAAATCAACCTCAACGCTCTGGGTAATAATCGGCGCGGTCGCCATGAAGATCAGCAGCAGCACCAACAGCACATCCAGCAGCGGAACAATGTTGATCTCGGACTTCAGGTCACGACGACCTCTGCGTAGTCGAGCCATGATCCCCCCTGATTATTTGCCGCTATCGCTTGAGAAAGCCTGACGATGCAGAATGGCGAGGAACTCTTCCATAAAGTTGTCGTAGTTCTGCTCCAGCTTGTTCACCCGCTGGTTAAGGCGGTTATACGCCATAACGGCGGGAATAGCCGCAAACAGCCCTATAGCCGTTGCAATCAAGGCTTCGGCGATACCGGGCGCGACCATTTGCAACGTCGCCTGCTTCACCGCGCCCAGGGCGATGAATGCGTGCATAATTCCCCAGACGGTACCGAACAGGCCGATGTACGGGCTGATGGATCCCACGGTGCCGAGAAACGGGATATGCGTTTCCAATGTTTCCAACTCGCGGTTCATGGAGATGCGCATTGCCCGCGACGCCCCCTCAACCACCGCTTCAGGCGCATGGCTGTTGGCGCGATGCAGGCGGGCGAACTCTTTGAACCCGGAATAGAAGATCTGTTCCGTTCCCGTCAGCGAATCGCGACGGGTCTGACTTTCCTGATACAAACGCGACAGTTCGATACCTGACCAAAACTTATCTTCGAATGCATCGGCATCGCGCGTCGCTGCATTCAGAATTCGGGTTCGCTGGATGATAATCGCCCAGGAAGCAATGGAAAAACAGATTAAAATCAGCATGATTAGTTTGACCAGAAGGCTTGCCTTCAGGAACAAATCAAGAATGTTCATGTCAGTCACTGCTTAAACTCCGCGACAATAGACTTAGGAAGCGCGATGGGCTTCATTTGATGTGGATCGATACATGCGATCAAAACGTCAGCCTGACTCAGTAATTTGCCGTCTGAATTAAGGATGCGCTGTAAGAAAGTAAGAGAAGCGCCGCGTATCGAAACGATTTCGCTTTGCACCTCCAACAGATCGTCAAGACGCGCCGGAGCAAAATACTCAACGGACATTCGGCGGACGGCGAAAGCGACATGCTCATGCATTAGGGCTTGCTGATGAAAATTGCGCTCACGCAACATCTCTGTTCTCGCCCTTTCATAAAAAGCGACGTAACGTGCATGATAGACAACACCACCTGCATCTGTGTCTTCAAAGTAGACCCGAACTGGCCAGCAGAACAACTTATTACTCACTCTACATCCCGGCAATACGATAAACATCGCTACTATACGCAAGAGAAATGAGGTTGGGAATGGATAGCAACAGCGGAAAGAAAATAATTATGGGTTGCCGGCAACCCATAACCAAATGGAATAGAGAGTAAGGCTAACGGAAGAAATGATAGAGTCCCAACGCCAGGATCGCCAGGGCGGGAAGCGGGCTGAAAAACGCCCGCCAGCGCAGGCGTTGAGGACGGAATCCGACGCCATGAACCACCCCCGCACACACGGCCCAGATCAGCAGCAAGCCCTGCCAGACCGACAATTCGCTGGTCTTTGCCGCGAAGCGGGTAGGATCCCAGAAAACGCACCCTGCCGCCGACAGCGCCATGATAAGGGAAAGAGCCCGAATCGGGCTCTTATCCATCAGACGATACAGCTTATCGACTAAATCACTCATTGAGTTTTGTCTTCAGTCTTTTTGCTTGCCTCGCTCTGCTCAAGCGCCAGGGCCGTAATGATCCCCAGTGAACAAGCAAGAAGCGTTCCGAGTATCCAGGCAAAATACCACATAAATTAAGCTCCTTACTTAGTACATCGAGTGCGTGTTTTGCTCAATGTGTTCTTTGGTAATCCGTCCGAACATTTTGTAGTAACACCACGCGGTGTAGGACAGCACGATCGGGACGAAGATAATGGCGACGACGGTCATCACTTTCAGCGTCAGCAGGCTAGAGGTCGCATCCCACATGGTCAGACTGACATTCGGCACGGTGACCGACGGCATGATGAAGGGGAACATCGCCACACCCGCAGTCAGAATCACGCAGGCGATGGTCAGAGAGGAGAACAGGAACGCCATCGCCCCTTTCTCCATCCGCGCCATGATGATGGTCAACACCGGCAATACCACGCCCAGCAGCGGAATCACCCACAGTACCGGGTGGTTGTTGAAATTAATCAACCAGGCGCCCGCCTGATGCGCGACCTCTTTATGCAGAGGATTGGACTCGGCCGCCGTGTTCAGAGCGGAAGTGACGACATAGCCATCAATGCCATAAATAACCCATACGCCGGCCAGCGCGAAAGTCACCAGCATGATCAGCGCCGTGATCTGCGCCACCGATTTGGCGCGGACATGCAGGTCGCCATTGGTGCGCATCAGCAGATAGGTCGCCCCCTGCGTCACAATCATCATCAGGCTGACTACGCCGGTCAATAATCCAAACGGGTTCAGCAGTTGGAAGAAGTTGCCGGTGTAATAGAGGCGCAGATAGGCATCAACATGGAACGGCACGCCCTGCAACAGGTTGCCGAAGGCCACGCCGATTACCACCGGCGGCACAAAACTGCCGATGAAAATGGCCCAATCCCACATGCCGCGCCAGCGCGGATCTTCGATTTTCGAACGATAGTCAAAGCCGACGGGGCGGAAGAACAGCGACGCCAGCACCAGGATCATAGCGATATAAAAACCGGAGAACGCGGCGGCATAGACCATCGGCCAGGCGGCAAACAGCGCGCCGCCGGCGGTGATCAGCCACACCTGGTTGCCGTCCCAGTGCGGGGCGATACTGTTGATCATCACGCGGCGTTCGGTATCGCTGCGGCCCATCAGCCGTACCAATACCCCTACCCCCATATCAAAACCATCGGTGACGGCGAAACCAATCAGCAGGATGCCGATCAACAGCCACCAGATAAATCGCAATACTTCATATTCAAACATAGTGGACTCCTGTTTACCGTGCTTCCTGCGCGACCGCTATGGGTTGTTCAAAGTGGTAACGACCCGTTTTCAGGCTGCTTGGCCCCAGACGTGCGAATTTGAACATCAGATACATTTCCGCAATCAGGAACAATGTATACAGACCGCAAATCAGCCCCATAGAGAACAGGATGTCCCCTGCGGTCAATGATGAGTTCGCGACCGCCGTCGGCAATACCTCGCCGATAGCCCAAGGCTGACGGCCATACTCGGCGACGAACCATCCCGCTTCCACGGCAATCCACGGTAAGGGAATACCGTACAACGCGGCGCGGTGCAGCCATTTTCTTTCGCCGATCTTGCCGCGCAGCACCGTCCAGAACGAAAGGCCGATGATCAGCAGCATCAGTACGCCGCAGGCGACCATGATACGGAAAGAGAAATAGAGCGGAGCAACACGCGGAATGGAGTCTTTGGTCGCTTGCTGAATTTGCGCTTCGGTCGCATCGGAAACTTTCTGCGTATAGCGTTTCAACAGCAGGCCGTAACCCAAATCCTGTTTGGACTGGTTAAACGCGTCTCTGACGGCCGGGTCGGTATTGCCGGCGCGCAGCTCTTCCAGCAGCTGATAAGCCTTCATGCCGTTACGGATACGCACTTCGTGCTGTTCCATCAGCTCTTTCAGACCGGTGACCTGCTTATCGGTGGAGCGCGTGACGATCAGCCCCATCAGATACGGGATCTGGATGGCGTAATCGTTTTGCATGGTGTTTTGATTGGGCAGGCCGATCAGGGTAAATGAGGCGGGCGCCGGCTGGGTTTCCCATTCGGCTTCGATGGCGGCCAGTTTGGTTTTCTGCACATCGCCCATTTCATAGCCGGATTCATCGCCCAGCACGATAACAGACAACACCGAAGCCAGGCCGAAGCTGGCGGCGATGGCGAAGGAACGCTTGGCGAAAGCGATGTCGCGGCCTTTCAGCAGGTAGTAGGAGCTGATGCCCAGGATGAACATCGCGCCGGTACAGTAGCCGGCGGCGACAGTGTGAACGAATTTCACCTGAGCAACCGGGTTCAGCACCAGCGAAGCGAAGCTCACCATCTCCATACGCATGGTTTCGAAGTTGAAATCGGAGGCGATGGGGTTTTGCATCCAGCCGTTCGCCACCAGGATCCACAGCGCGGAGAAGTTGGAACCCAGCGCGACGAGCCAGGTGACCGCCATATGCTGAACTTTTCCCAACCGATCCCAGCCAAAGAAGAACAGGCCGACAAAGGTGGATTCAAGGAAAAATGCCATCAGGCCTTCAATGGCGAGCGGAGCGCCAAAGATATCCCCGACATAATGTGAAAAGTACGACCAGTTGGTGCCGAACTGAAACTCCATCGTCAGCCCGGTCGCCACGCCCAGGGCAAAGTTAATCGCAAATAACTTGCCCCAGAATTTGGTCATATCTTTATAGATTTGCTTGCCGGACAGCACATATACCGTTTCCATAATCGCCAGCAGAAACGCCATCCCCAGCGTTAATGGCACGAACAGAAAATGGTACATTGCGGTCAAGGCAAACTGTAAGCGTGACAGTTCGACTATATCAAACATCTTGACTCCTTGCTCCTCGCAGGAAGGTTTTAGCTTACGGCACTTCGCAAGCCGCTAAACACCCGTCAGTAAACACCCAAAAGAACACAACAATAAATGACTTCGGCACAAGGCCGCAGCAAACGCCGAAAAGCCGGCGAATCCATCGGCAAGCCAAAGAAAAATCACGATAATTACAAGTATCGTATCCTAAGATAGAGTAGCGGTATATTACGCCTGTAATCCCGCACAATAAATAGGTTTTTACGTGACCCAGATTGGGTTTTTGATTTCAAATCAATTTTGGCGATAAATCCGCCTTCAGGTGATAATTGATCTGGCGCAATTTAAGCGTATTTCTTGAAATATATCCATAGCCAAATCCTGATCTAAAACAAATTAACCCCTTTTTGTTAATTAATGGTTTATATTAATTTCACATTGGCCATTATTGTTAATATGGTGTGATTTGTTGGTTTAAATTTAAATTAATTTAGTAATATATTTTTCACCTCGCCCGCGGTCGCTCATCGGCGGCAATAGGCTTTCACATTCATCATGTTCGTCGCTCCCGCCTTATATTTATAGTCGATAATTACGCGCCTTTATTGTTACCATATTGTTGCTATTAATTAACAATAATTATGCGCGACAAAAACGGACTGAAAAGCGACGCTCGTAAGCTTAGAAGGCAGCCCGCGCCGGGGCGATTTTCAACGCCGCCTGCGGCGGCCCGAAGGGTGACGGGCAGGAAGCCCGTTATATAAAAAAGGCCGCCCTTATCTATGCCAGGCGGCCAAACATGTCGAATAAGGAAATCTATATCAACGGGAAAGCACGGCTTTTACCGCATCGCCGATATCGGCCAGGCTGCGCACCGTTTTTACCCCGGCCGCTTCCAGCGCCGCGAACTTATCGTCGGCGGTGCCTTTGCCGCCGGCGATGATCGCCCCGGCATGCCCCATTCGCTTGCCTTTCGGCGCGGTCACCCCCGCGATGTAGCTGACGACGGGTTTCGTCACATGATCCTTGATATAGGCGGCGGCCTCTTCTTCCGCCGTTCCGCCGATCTCGCCGATCATCACGATCGCTTCCGTCTGCGGATCCTGCTCAAACAATTGCAATATATCAATAAAGCTGGAGCCGGGAATGGGATCGCCGCCGATCCCCACGCAGCTGGACTGTCCCAGTCCGGCGTCGGTCGTCTGTTTTACCGCTTCATAAGTCAGGGTGCCGGAACGGGAAACGATTCCTACCTTTCCCGGCAAATGGATGTGGCCGGGCATAATACCGATCTTGCAGGCGTCCGGCGTAATGACGCCCGGGCAGTTAGGACCGATCATGCGTACGCCGCTCTCATCCAGCTTGACTTTAACCGTCAGCATATCCAGCGTCGGAATCCCCTCGGTAATACAGATAATCAGTTCAATACCGGCGTCGATGGCTTCCAGAATCGAATCTTTGCAAAATGGCGCGGGCACGTAGATGACCGAAACCGTCGCGCCGGTGGCCGCAAGGGCTTCATGCACGGTATTAAATACCGGCAGCCCCAGATGTACCGTCCCGCCTTTGCCCGGCGTTACTCCCCCCACCAGTTGCGTGCCGTAAGCAAGCGCCTGCTCGGAGTGAAAAGTCCCCTGACTGCCGGTAAAGCCCTGGCAAATAACTTTGGTCTCTTTATCGATCAGAATGGACATTATTTATCTCCCGCCGCTGCAACTACCTGCTGGGCCGCATCGATCAAGCTGGTTGCGGCGATAATATTCAGACCGCTGTCCGCCAGCTTTTTCGCGCCCAGATCCGCATTGTTCCCTTCCAGACGAACGACAACGGGTACGTTAACGCCCACTTCCTCGACGGCGCCGATGATACCGTCCGCGATCAGGTCGCAGCGTACGATGCCGCCGAAAATATTGACCAGCACGGCTTTAACGTCGTCATCAGACAGGATGATTTTAAACGCTTCCGTCACGCGCTCTTTGGTGGCGCCGCCGCCGACATCCAGAAAATTGGCCGGCGCGCCGCCGTGCAGCTTGACGATATCCATCGTCCCCATCGCCAGGCCGGCGCCGTTGACCATGCAGCCGATATTGCCGTCCAGCGCCACATAGTTCAGTTCCCACTGGGCGGCGTGCGCTTCGCGGGAGTCTTCCTGCGTCGGATCCTGCATCTCGCGCAGCTCAGGCTGGCGAAATAGCGCGTTGCCGTCTACCGCCAGCTTGCCGTCCAGACAGATCAAATCCCCCTGCGCGGTGATGACCAGCGGGTTAATCTCCACCAGCGACAGATCTCGCTCCAGGAACATCTTCGCCAATCCCATAAAGATCTTGGTGAACTGCGCGACCTGCTTGCCGCTCAGGCCCATTTTGAAGGCCAGCTCGCGCCCCTGATAGGGTTGCGGCCCGGTCAGCGGATCCAGCGTAGCCTTGTGAATCAGCTCCGGGGTTTCCTGCGCGACTTTTTCAATTTCCACGCCGCCTTCCGTCGATGCCATAAACACCACGCGGCGGCTGCCGCGGTCGATGACGGCGCCCAGGTAGAGTTCTTTATCAATATCGGTTGCCGCTTCCACCAGAATTTGATGAACGGGTTGCCCAAGCGCATCCGTCTGATAGGTAACCAGATTTTTACCCAACCAGCGTTCAGCGAACGCGCGGATATCTTCTTTGTTGCCGACAACCTTCACGCCGCCCGCCTTACCGCGGCCGCCGGCGTGAACCTGGCATTTAACCACCCATGGACCCGCACCAATTTTTGATGCAGCCTCTTCCGCCTCGCGCGGCGTAGTACAGGCATAGCCGACCGGCGCCGGTAACCCATATCGAGCAAACAGTTGTTTTGCCTGATATTCATGTAAATTCATGATGTTCTATCCATTCTGGTTTTTCATTTCCGAGAGCGTCGTTAACAACAACGACCTGCATAGCACATACCTATAATTATAAATTATGGGGGCAGGCATTCGACGGCCAGCCGCCCGGCGATCAGATGTCCAGAAGCAAACGCGTCGGATCTTCCAGCAACTCTTTTATCGTAACCAGAAAGCCGACGGACTCACGGCCGTCAATCAGTCGGTGGTCATAGGAGAGCGCCAGATACATCATAGGCAAAATGACGACCTGGCCATCCACGGCCATCGGGCGATCTTTAATCGCATGCATACCCAGGATTGCGCTCTGCGGCGGGTTAATAATCGGGGTCGACATCAGCGAGCCAAAGACGCCGCCGTTGGTAATGGTGAAATTACCGCCGGTCAGCTCTTCAACGGTCAGTTTGCCGTCGCGGCCTTTCAGCGCCAGCTCTTTGATCCGTTTCTCAATTTCGGCCATGCCTAGCGTATCGACATCCCGCAGTACCGGGGTAACTAAACCGCGCGGCGTCGACACCGCGATGCTGACATCAAAATAGTTGTGATAAACCACATCTTCGCCGTCTATCGAGGCATTCACCTCCGGGAAGCGCTTCAACGCTTCAACCACCGCCTTGAGGTAAAACGACATAAAGCCTAAACGCACGCCGTGGCGTTTTTCAAACACTTCGCCATACTGTTTGCGCAAATCCATAATCGGCTTCATGTTGACTTCATTGAACGTCGTCAACATCGCCGTACTGTTTTTCGCTTCCAGCAGCCGTTCCGCCACGCGTTTGCGCAGTCGCGTCATGGGAACGCGTTTTTCGCTGCGTCCGCCCAACGCCGGCTCCGCTGCCGGCGGCGTCGCCGGTTTATCCTCGTTTCGACTCTCTTTTTGCGCGGTCAGATGCTTATCAATATCTTCGCGGGTGATGCGCCCGCCGACGCCGCTGCCTTTAATGGCAGCGGGATCCAGATCGTGCTCGGCGATCAACCGACGGATCGCCGGGCTGAGCGCATCATTGCTCTCATCCTCCAGACCCGCGGTATAACGCTGCGCCGGCGTGGACTCCTTACTCTGGGACTTCTCGCTGGTTTCCTTGCCGGAGCTATCGCCCAGGCGCAGGCGCGCCAGCACCTGGCGAGCGGTCACCGTGGCGCCCTCGTTTTCCAGAATACTATCCAGGATCCCCGCTTCGGACGCGGGCACCTCCAGCACCACTTTATCGGTTTCAATTTCGACCAGCACTTCATCACGCTGGACGCTATCGCCCGGTTTCTTATGCCAGGTGGCGACGGTGGCGTCGGCTACCGATTCAGGCAAGTCAGGGACAAGAATATCTACGCTACTCATTATCTATCCTTTTATTTAATCAACGTTCAGCGCGTCATTAACCAGAGCTTGCTGCTGTTTCTGGTGTACGGACAAATAGCCAACTGCTGGAGAAGCGGAGGCTGGACGTCCGGCGTAACGTAAAGAAGCCCCGAATGGAATCACTTCACGGAAATGATGCTGACTGCAATACCAGGCGCCCTGATTCAGCGGCTCTTCCTGACACCATACGAAATCATGGACGTGAGAGAACGGCTCCAGCACGGCCTGCACCGCCTGGTGCGGGAAGGGATAAAGTTGTTCGATACGCACCAGCGCCACATCTTTTTGTTCATTCTTACGCCGCTGTTCCAACAGGTCATAATAAACCTTGCCGGAACAGAGAACGACACGTTTGACCGCCTGGGGGGCCAAATCATCGATTTCGCCAATCGCCGGCTGGAAACAGCCGTGCGCCAAATCATCCAGAGAAGAGACGGCGAGCGGATGGCGCAGCAGCGACTTCGGCGACATCACGATCAGCGGGCGCCGCATGCCGCGCAGCGCCTGACGGCGCAGCATATGGTAAACCTGCGCCGGCGTCGAAGGAATGCACACCTGCATATTCTGTTCGGCGCACAGCTGCAGATAGCGCTCAAGGCGGGCGGAAGAGTGTTCCGGCCCCTGCCCTTCGTAACCGTGCGGCAGCAACATGACCAGTCCGCACATCCGGCCCCACTTCTGCTCCCCGGAGCTGATGAATTGGTCGATAACCACCTGAGCGCCGTTGGCGAAGTCGCCGAATTGCGCTTCCCAGATGGTCAGGGTGCGCGGCTCGGCCGTCGCATAGCCATATTCAAACGCCAGCACCGCCTCTTCAGAGAGCACCGAATCCCAGACCTGGAACTCCCCCTGCGCGTTGTGAACATGCTCAAGCGGCGTGTAGCCGGAGCCGTTTTTCTGGTTGTGCACCACGGCATGGCGGTGGAAAAAAGTGCCGCGGCCGGTATCTTCGCCGGACAGGCGCACCGATACCCCGTCATCGACCAGCGTGGCGTAGGCCAGCATCTCCGCGCCGCCCCAGTCGAACGGTTTATTGCCCTCCGCCATTTCCGCGCGGTCATGATACACCTTGGCCACCCGCGGCTGCATCTCTATCGCCTCGGGGATCTCGCTGATACGTTTGGCCAGCTCCTGCAAACGCTTCATCTCAACCTTGTTCGGGTAGGGCTCATCCCACTCGTGATTCAGATAGGGCGACCAGGTGAAAGAGAGCATATCCATCTCGCGGCGCTCTTCCACCACGCACTCCCCGCCGTCCAGCGCGTCGCGATACAGGTTGATCATCTCCGTGGCGTCTTCCAGCGTCACCACCTTCTCCTGTTCCAGACGGTCGGCGTACACTTTACGCGGCGTCGGGTGTTTCTTGATTTTGCGATACATCATCGGCTGGGTGGCGCTGGGTTCGTCGGCCTCGTTATGGCCGTGCCGGCGGTAGCAGATCAGGTCGATAAACACGTCGCGCTTAAAGGTGTTGCGGAAATCCAGCGCGATGCGCGTTACAAACGCCACCGCTTCCGGATCGTCCGAGTTAACGTGGAAAATCGGCGCCTGAACCATTTTGCCGATATCGGTACAGTATTCCGTGGAGCGGATATCCAGCAGGTTGGAGGTGGTGAACCCGATGCGGTTGTTAATGACGATGCGCAATGTGCCGCCCACCTCATAGCCGCGCACCTTGGACATATTCAGCGTTTCCTGCACCACGCCCTGCCCGCTGATCGCCGCATCCCCGTGAATGGTAACCGGCAGAACCAGCGTACCGACCGGGTTATCCAGCCGGTCGAGGCGCGCGCGCACCGAGCCGGTCACCACCGGACTGACGATCTCCAGGTGCGAGGGGTTGAAGGCCAGCGCTAGATGCACCAGTCCTCCGCCCGTTTCCAGATCGGAGGAGAAGCCCTGATGGTATTTCACGTCCCCGGTGCCCAGGTGCTCTTTATGCTTACCGGCGAACTCATCGAACAAATCCTGCGGTTTTTTCCCCACCACGTTGATCAGCACATTCAGGCGGCCGCGGTGCGCCATGCCCAGCACCACTTCACGCGTGCCGTTGTTGCCCGCATGGCGGACCATCTCTTTCAGCATCGGCACCAACACATCCCCGCCTTCCAGCGAGAAGCGTTTGGCGCCGGGGAACTTGGCGCCGAGATAGCGTTCCAGTCCCTCCGCCGCGGTCAGCTCTTTCAGAAAGCGCTTTTTCTCGTCGGCGGTAAACGACGGCTGCCCCATCACGGACTCAATACGCTGCTGGATCCAGCGCTTCTCTTCCGTATTGGTGATATGCATATACTCGGCGCCGATAGACCCGCAGTAGGTCTGTTTCAGCGCCTCATACAGCTCGCCCAGATTCATGGTCTCTTTGCCGATGGCGAACGACCCCACGTTAAAGGTTTCCTGCAAATCTTCCTGGGTCAGATTGTGGTAATCGAGATCCAGTTCGGGCACCGGAATCTGCGGGCGCAGATTCAGCGGGTCGAGATTCGCCTGCTGGTGACCACGGAAACGGAACGCATTGATCAGCTGCAATACCTTAACCTGCTTCGCATCTTTATCAGGATCGGTAATCGACGAGGTAGAACGAGAGGAATCTTTCGCCAAGCGACGAAAATATTCGCGGGTTTTGGAGTGGAGCTGATCCGGTTTAACCCCGGCAGTCGGTAACTGCTGAAAGATCGAACGCCAGCTAAGATCGATGGAGTCTGGATCGGTTAAAAAATCTTCATAGAGCTGCTCTATGTAGGACTGGTTTGCGCCCGCCAGATAGGAGGAATCCAGCCAGGCCTTCATTGCGCCGTTCTGCATTATGATCCCTTAAGCTTATAAGCTTCAGTTTTCGCCGTGGTTAACATGTCGTTTGTGCCGTATTAATCGGTTGCCGTAACGGTTCGCGCTACGCGCCTTCCCCATTAAGGAACCTTTAAAAACAGGTTCTGCAATGCAATAAACCCGCTTTTGAAGGTTTCTCGATCTCCCCCCGGAATCCGCTTCAAGGGGGAGATGCCTTTTTATCGCTTAACCATTAGCCGTGCCGTTGCGTAACGGCGTCTTACCCGTTGCGTTGCAGCAGCATGGATTTAATGTGGCCGATCGCCCGCGTCGGATTAAGCCCTTTCGGGCAAACATTGACGCAATTCATAATGCTGTGACAGCGGAATACGCTGAAAGCATCGTCCAGATTGTCGAGCCGCGGCGTGGTTTCCGTATCGCGGCTATCGATCAGGAAGCGGTATGCGGCCAGCAGTCCCGCGGGCCCGACGAACTTATCCGGGTTCCACCAGAACGACGGACAAGAGGTTGAACAACAGGCGCACATGATGCACTCATAGAGTCCGTCCAGCTTTTCGCGCTGCTCCGGCGACTGTAAATGCTCCCGGGCTGGAGGATTTTTCCCATTATTCAACAGGTAAGGTTTTATTTTCTCATATTGGGCATAGAATTGCCCCATGTCCACTACCAAATCGCGCACAACGGGCAATCCGGGCAGAGGTCGGATGACAATTTTACCGTTTCCGCGCCGCAATGCCGACACCGGCGTAATGCAGGCCAGACCGTTTTTACCGTTCATGTTAACACCATCCGAGCCGCAAACGCCTTCGCGGCAGGAGCGGCGGAACGATAAGGTCGGATCCTGTTCTTTCAGCAGAATCAAGGCGTCCAGCAGCATCATATCGCGCCCCTCTTCCGCCTCCAGCCGGTAATCCTGCATCCGCGGCGCACTATCGACATCCGGATTATAGCGGTAAATGGAAAATTCAAGTTTCATCAGTCAATCCCCCCGCGATTAATAAGTACGCACTTTCGGCGGGAAGGCCGGGCGTAATTTGGGCTGCATATTCACCTCGCGGCGCGTCATGCTATCGGTTTGCGGCAGATACAGCGAATGGCATAGCCAATTTTTATCATCCCGATCGGGATAGTCGAAACGGCTGTGCGCTCCCCGGCTCTCGGTGCGGAAGTTGGCGGATACCGCCGTCGCATACGCGGTTTCCATCAGGTTATCCAGCTCCAGGCATTCAACCCGCTGGGTATTGAATTCCGTGGAGCGATCGTCCAGCCGCGCGTATTTCAGCCGTTCGCGGATCGTCTTCAGCTCTTCCAGTCCTTGCGCCATCGCATCGCCTTCACGGAATACGGAGAAGTTATGCTGCATGCAGGATTGCAGCGCCTTACGGATTTCCACCGGATCTTCGCCGGAACTGCTGTTGTTCCAGCGGTTAAGACGTTCGAGGGCGGCCTCGATATCGGAATCGCCGGCGTCTCGGCTTGCGCCCTGCTCTTGCAGCGACTCCCGCAAATGCACCCCCGCCGAACGGCCGAACACCACCAGATCGAGCAGCGAATTTCCCCCCAGGCGGTTCGCGCCATGCACCGAAACGCAGGCGATCTCCCCCACCGCGAACAGGCCGGGAATAACGACGTCCTCGCCCTTCTCGTTAATCGTCAGCGCCTGGCCGCTGACTTTGGTCGGAATGCCGCCCATCATGTAGTGACAGGTGGGAATAACCGGAATCGGTTCCTTTACCGGATCGACGTGAGCGAAGGTACGGGATAACTCCAGGATCCCCGGCAGCCGCGACTCCAACACTTCTTTGCCCAGGTGGTCCAGCTTCAGCTTGGCATGGGGTCCCCACGGGCCATCGCAGCCGCGGCCTTCGCGAATTTCGATCATAATCGAGCGCGCCACCACGTCGCGGCCGGCCAGATCTTTGGCGTTCGGCGCGTAGCGTTCCATAAAACGCTCGCCGTGCTTATTCAACAGATAGCCGCCCTCGCCGCGGCAGCCCTCGGTCACCAACACCCCGGCGCCGGCGATTCCCGTCGGATGGAACTGCCACATTTCCATATCCTGCACCGGCACCCCGGCGCGTAACGCCATGCCGACGCCGTCGCCGGTATTGATGTGCGCATTGGTGGTGGATTGGTAAATGCGCCCCGCTCCGCCGGTCGCCAGCACGGTGGCCCGGGCTTTGAAATAGACGACCTCTCCGGTTTCGATGCAGATCGCGCTGCACCCGACGACGGCGCCATCCTGATTTTTCACCAGATCGAGCGCATACCATTCGGAGAAGATGGTGGTGTGATTTTTCAGGTTCTGCTGATAGAGCGTATGCAGCAGGGCATGACCGGTGCGGTCAGCCGCGGCGGCGGTTCGCGCCGCCTGCTCGCCGCCGAAGTTTCTGGATTGTCCGCCGAACGGGCGCTGGTAAATACGCCCATCGTCCAGGCGCGAAAAGGGCAGCCCCATGTGCTCCAGTTCCAGCACCGCTTCCGGGCCGGTTTTGCACATATATTCAATCGCGTCCTGATCGCCGATATAGTCGGAACCCTTGACGGTGTCATACATATGCCATTCCCAGTTATCCTCATGGGTATTGCCCAGCGCGACGGTAATGCCGCCCTGGGCGGAGACGGTATGGGAACGGGTGGGAAAAACCTTGGACAACAGGGCGCAGGACAGGCCCATCTGAGATATTTGCAGGGCGGCGCGCATACCTGCGCCCCCTGCGCCGACGACAACCGCATCAAACTCTCTAATTGGCAAATTCATTACGCCCCCCACACCACAACGGTTCCATAAATAACGTACACCAATAGCGCAACCACGATCGCCAACTGTAAAGTCAGGCGCAGGGCCAACGGTTTAATGTAGTCGGTCAGCACTTGCCACATCCCTATCCATGCGTGTACCAGGATGGAAAATAACGTCAGCAGCGTGAATACCTTAGTGAGCGCCATAGAGAAAAACGCGCGCCAGACTTCATAGGTTATGCTGTCGGCGGAGACGACAAAGCCAATCAGATAGATGACATACAGCACGATAACGATGGCGGACGCCCGAAGCAGCAGCCAGTCCTGTACGCCATTTCTTCCTAATGCAGAAGCATTGCTTACCATACGAGGACTCCAGCCAGTAGTGAAAGCACGACGGTAATAACAAAGGAGATGTTTGCGGAACGCTTACCGCCGACCAGATCTTCTTCTATATAGCCAAAATCCATCATCAGGTGACGCAGACCGCCGACGATATGGTAGGCCAGCGCGGTGAGAATGCCCCAGACGATAAATTTAACCATAAAGCTATCCATGATCTGCGCGGCGCGCAGAAATCCCTCCTCTGAAGAGAGAGAGAGGCCCAACAGCCACAGCAGGATACCGAGAGCGACAAAGGTGATAACGCCGGATACACGGTGAAGGATAGAGGCTATCGCAGTAACGGGAAACTGGATCGTTTGCAGATCCAGATTAACAGGTCTTTGTTTTTTCACAGATTCGCCCACACAGTTTTTATTATTGTGACTTCCTCCGGACCTGTATGAGGTCAGACAGCATGAATGCCCAAAACCTGAAACTCGTTTTGCGGTACGCGCTCAAACATCGACATTCCGGTATCTAAACAGCGCATGCTCACTTCATGCTGGGTGCTCCTACGGCAGGGTATCCCGGAGACCTGGCCGAAGTATAGGAGCTTCACATTCTTATTACAATTACCATACAAACTGTTTGGAGACATTTCCCTTGAATAGTGATTCGCATCACGAATTTCACAATTCATTCAAAATTACTTATTAGTTTTGACAAAAAATAAACATTGCGATTACAACTATGGCGATAAATTCCCTATGCTGTAGTAAAGCGCAGCGGTTATTCTTCCCCACTGCCGAAACTTATGTAACAGTGGTGCGGATAATCCCTGTAAAAGTCATAGATATTACTATGACGAATGACGAGAATGATTAATTATCTGGAGAGATGATGTTTCCATCCTGAGGCAATGGGCGATAAGTCCATAAATTTTCGGCCTTGCTCTGTGCCCTATTGACGATTCGTCGCGACAGAGTTTCATCGGTCCATCATTAACCCGATGTACAGGCATGTACGGTATTTCTTCGGTGAAAAGAGTTTAAAATTAAAGCGCTAGGAGACTATAAATGACTGACAAAAAAGCAACGCTGACTCTAGACGGTAAAGATCCTATTGAGCTTAACGTGCTGACCGGCACGCTGGGACAACAGGAGATCGATATCCGCTCCCTGGGCGCCAAAGGATTGTTCACATTTGACCCTGGTTTCACCTCCACCGCATCCTGCGAATCTAAAATCACCTTTATCGATGGTGAAGAGGGCGTTTTATTACACCGCGGTTTTCCTATCGCTCAGTTGGCCGAGAAGTCCAACTACCTTGAAGTTTGCTATATCCTGCTTTTCGGCGAGGCGCCGACGCAGGAGCAGTTCGACACCTTTAAAACCACGGTGACGCGCCACACGATGATCCACGAACAGATTACCCGCCTGTTCCACGGCTTCCGTCGCGACTCGCATCCGATGGCCGTACTGTGCGGGGTGACCGGCGCGCTGGCGGCGTTCTACCACGATTCGCTGGATATCAGCATCGAACGCCACCGTGAAATCGCCGCTTACCGTCTGCTATCCAAAATGCCGACCGTCGCCGCCATGTGTTACAAATATTCGCTCGGTCAGCCCTTTGTCTATCCTAAAAACAACCTTTCATATGCCGGTAATTTCCTGCATATGATGTTCGCGACCCCGTGCGAGGAGTACGAGGTGAACCCGGTGCTGGAACGCGCCATGGACCGAATTCTGATCCTGCACGCCGACCACGAACAAAACGCCTCCACCTCGACGGTGAGAACGGCGGGATCGTCCGGCGCCAACCCGTTCGCCTGTATCGCCGCCGGGATCGCCTCGCTGTGGGGACCGGCGCACGGCGGGGCGAACGAAGCCTGTCTGCGCATGCTGGAAGAGATCAGCTCCGTTGAACACATCCCGGCCTTCGTCAAGCGGGCCAAAGACAAAAATGATTCGTTCCGTCTGATGGGATTCGGCCACCGCGTGTATAAAAACTACGACCCGCGCGCGACCGTGATGCGCGAAACCTGCCATGAAGTGCTGAAGGAGCTGGGAAGAAAAGACGACCTGCTGGAAGTCGCCATGGAGCTGGAGCACATCGCGCTGAACGATCCGTACTTCATTGAGAAGAAGCTCTATCCGAACGTCGATTTTTATTCGGGCATTATTTTGAAAGCGATGGGGATTCCCTCTTCCATGTTTACCGTGATCTTCGCCATGGCGCGTACGGTCGGCTGGATCGCCCACTGGAATGAAATGCACGACGACGGGATTAAAATCGCGCGTCCGCGCCAGCTCTACACCGGCTACGGCAAACGTGATTTTGAATCCAATTTATCGAAAGAGTGATCGATTCGTTCAACCAGAATGAAGACCGGAGCGCCCCGTCAGCGGGGCGAGTAATATCTAACGTTATCAACAGGCTGATGAACCCCGCGGGGTTCATCATTTCGACTAAGGCCGCAAAAATCGACGACGGCTATGCGCGCGCCGCCATCGCCGTACCGGCACAAATTTCTCCCCGAACCTCCAGGACTCCCTCACCGCTGGCAGCCGGGACACCAGTAAAACGGACGCGACGCCAGCATGGTTTTCACAATGATATGTCCGCATCGCAGACAGGCTTCCCCTTCGCGATGAAACACCTTAAAGGAGAAAACGGCGCCGTGATGGCGATTCTCATCCGCCGCGCCGCGCGTGTTATAGGATAGACGCGGGATATCGAGCAGCGCCTGGCTTAAGGTTTGCAGCTGTTCGCCGCTCAGGCCCTGCGCACTGTGCTGCGGGGCCAGCCGCGCGTGCCAGAGGATTTCAACTCTCAGATAGTTGCCCAGACCGGCTAAAAAAGTCTGGTCGAGCAATAGGCCGGCGAACCGGCGGCGGCGAAAACGCGCGGAGAGCAACCTCTCGCCGACCTGCTCCGGCGTTAGCGTCAAATCCAGCACGTCGGGGCCGATGCGCCGCAGGAAAGGGTGCGATGAGAGAGAATCCGTGGTCAACATTTCAATATCGGAGGCGCTGAACAGCAAAGCGGCCCGCTCGTCCGTTTCCAGTCTGACGCGCAGATCGCGTTTGGTTTGCGGCGTTTCCCCGGCATTCGCCACCCGCCACACGCCATATAGCTGGTTATGACTGTAAAGCACCAGACCGTTGGTAAAATAGGTCAGTAACGCTTTTCCGCGGGTGACGATTTTCTCAACCCGCCGCCCGGCCAGCAACGGCTCATACTGTTTCAGCTCAGGGAACGCGAACCAGACGCGGGTCAATGTCTTGCCGACAATCGCGGCCGCCAGCGTGTCGGCCGCGCGGCGGATCTCCGGTCCTTCCGGCATGAATCACTCCATAATAAAATAAAAAAACGATGCGGCGCATGCGCGAGGCGCCGCCGCCCTCCGCGCCATCATGCGGCGGCGACGTCAATCCGATGCTGGGAAAAACAGTTGCGCAACTTACGGGCGAAGGTCAGCGCATGCTGGCCGTCGCCGTGAACGCAGACCGTATCCGCCTGAACATCGACCCAGGAACCGTCGCTGGCGCGCACGCGCTTGCGCTGAATCATCTCCAGCGTTTGGGCTAAGGCAAGTTCGTCGCTGTTAATCAACGCGCCTGACTGGGAACGCGGCACCAAAGATCCATCCGGCAGGTAGCAGCGATCGGCGAACACCTCCTGGCGGGTGACCAGCCCCAAACGCTGCCCGGCGCGAATCAGTTCACTGCCGGCCAATCCCACCAGACGCAAGGCCGGATTGATCATTTTCACCGCGCGGGCGACGGCGTCGGCCAGCGCGGGTTCGCGGGCGGCCTGATTATAGAGCATGCCGTGCGGCTTGACGTGAACCAGCCTTCCCCCTTCCGCGGCGGCGATCGCGGCCAGCGCGCCGATCTGATACACCACCTGGGCAAAAACCGTCTCCGCCGGCAGCTGCATCGCTTTGCGGCCGAAGTTCTCGCGATCGGGAAAGCTGGGATGCGCCCCGAGCGCCACGCCATAGTCGATGCCCCAACGTACCGACCGCCGCATGGTTTGCGCGTCTCCCGCATGAAATCCGCAGGCGATATTCGCCGAACTGACCAGTTTCAACAATGCTTCATCATGCTCTCCGCCTTCGCCCAGGTCGGCATTCAGGTCAATAATCATGTAGCCTCCACGCCAGTTGATCAAGATAACGCCGCTGTTCCTGCGCCGCACGGTGCGCCTCCGCCAGCGTACAGCGGACGAAATGCACCGGCTCCCCCAGACGTATTTGCGCCAAATGATACAGATCGGCATCAATCACGCAGGCGATACGCGGGTACCCTCCCGTGGTTTGCGCATCGGCCAGCAACACAATCGGATGGCCGTTGTGCGGCACCTGCACGACGCCCGGCAACAGGCCATGCGACGGCATCTCCCTGCGGGTCGTCCGGGATAATTCCGGGCCTTGCAGCCGATACCCCATGCGGTTGCTTTGCGGACTCAGATGCCAGGAAGTCTGCCAAAATTTTTCCTGGGCATCGCCGCTGAACTCTTTATATTCCGGCCCCGGCAACGCTCTGACGCGGTTGCCAAAGAGCAGTTGCTTAACCCCTATTTCTCGGGTCGGCGTGCGGACGGCGCGTCCCAGCGCGAGTTCGTCGCCGTCCGCCAGCAGGCGTCCAGAGAATCCGCCGAACCCCGCTTTCAGATCGGTACTGCGCGAACCTAAGGTTTCCGGCACCGCGACGCCGCCGGACAGCGCCAGATAGCTGCGCATACCGTGGCGCGGCATATGCATTTTCAATATTTGTCCGGCCCGCACGGCAAAGCGCCATCCGGTCCACAGCGGTTTACCGTCCAACTCGGCGTGGCAGTCGGCGCCGGTCAGCGCGACCCAGCAGGGGGAGGTAAAGGCGGCGATGAATTTTCCCAGCGTGATTTCCAGCGCGGCGGCATTCTCCGCGTTGCCCACCAGCAGATTAGCCAGCTTAAGCGCGGGAATATCCAGCGCGCCCGACTGGCTGACGCCCAGGTGACGCAAGCCGAAACGCCCGGCGTCCTGTACGGAAGCGTGTAGTCCAGCATGAATAATTTTCAGCATACGCCCGCCTTCTGCGGCAGAAACCGAATATTATCGCCGGGACGCAGCAGCGTCGGCGGCGTACTCAGCGGATCGAACAAGCGCAGAGCGGTGCGGCCGATCAGCTGCCAGCCGCCTGGCGTCGATAGCGGGTAAATGCCGGTTTGCGCGCCGCCGATGCCGACCGAGCCGGCGGCCACCTGGAGCCGAGGCTCGGCGCGGCGCGGCGCGTGCAACTTTTCGTCCAGCCCGCCCAGATAGGCGAAGCCCGGCTGAAAGCCGAGAAAATAGACGGTATAGCTTGCAGAGGCGTGCGCCGCCACAACCTGTTTTTCGCTCATGCCGCAGTGGCCGGCGACCCAGGCCAGATCCGGCCCGGCTTCGCCGCCGTAGGTCACCGGGATATCAATGGCGCGGGGTTCGAAAAGCAACGACTCGCTCTCTTCCCACCAGCGTTGCAGATTTTCAATGGCGTCCAGCGCCGCCCGCTGCGGATGCGCCAGCAGCACCGTCAGATTGTTCATGCCCGGGATCGCTTCCTGCACCGCCTCATGGCGATGCAAACGTTCGGCCAGCCCCCAGATGCGCTGCTGACTTTGCAGCGTCATCGGCGGCTCCAGCTCCAGAACCACCGTTTTCTCGCCCAGCAGATAACACCGCGCCCGTTGCAATCTTCTCTCCCGCATCACGTTGATGTTTTTCTTGTCATTATGGTAAAAGCAAAAAAGATACCAACCTGGATTTTTATGCTTATTTTTATCGTTTGCCGAGCTATGCCCTTAATAAAGAAACATTCGTCATCAGGCCGGATTAGGAATATCGATAAAGGTCACGTCAAAGCCATGTTCCTGGGCCAGCCATTCCCCCAGGGCGTGGATCCCTCCCCGCTCGGTGGCATGATGCCCGGCGGCAAAAAAATGCAGCCCCATTTCGCGGGCGATATGAATCGTCTGCTCCGAGACTTCGCCGGTAATAAAGGCATCGACGCCAAAGCGGGCGGCCAATTCGATAAAACCCTGTCCCCCGCCGGTACACCAGGCAATTCTCCGTATCTGTCGCGGTGCATTATCCCCACAATGCAGCACCGCACGCCCCAAGCGGTTTTCCAGACGCTGGCGCAGCGCATCGCCGCTAAGTGTTTGAGACAGCTCGCCATACGGCACCAGCGGCTCAATCATCCCCAGTACGTCGATCTCCAGCAGCGCAGCCAGTTGGGCGTTATTGCCCAGTTGAGGATGGGCATCCAGCGGCAAATGATAGCCATAGAGATTAATATCGTTAATCAGCAGCGTCTTTAGCCGATTACGCTTCATCCCGACGACGATCGGCGCTTCGTTTTTCCAAAAATAGCCGTGGTGGACCAAAACGGCATCGGCCTGATGCTCAACGGCCGCATCCAGCAAAGCCTGCGAGGCGGTGACGCCGGTGACGATACGCCGCACATCGCGCCGGCCCTCCACCTGCAGGCCGTTCGGGGCGTAATCCTGAAAGGACTCAACGTTAAGCTTCTGGTTGATCAGTTTTTCCAACTCGCTGTTACGCATAGTTAACTCTTCTCTGTTTGATCGTCATTCGCCGCGGCGAAATTTTTCGCGGCTTCAAACGCCGCCAGCGTCCGCCCTCTCGCCTGTTGGTGATCGACAATCGGCGGCGGATAGTCCAGGGAGTGCGCCTGTCGCTCGGCCCACCGATGAGGCTGATGAATATCTTTATCCGGCACCGCCGCCAGCTCCGGCAGCCAGCGGCGAATAAAGGCCCCCTGCGGATCGAATCGCTCTCCCTGCGCGGTCGGGTTGAAAATGCGGAAATAGGGCGCGGCGTCGGTTCCGGTCGACGCCGCCCACTGCCAGCCGCCGTTATTCGCCGCCAGATCGCCGTCCAGCAATTGCGATATAAAATAGCGCTCCCCTTCGCGCCAGTCGATAAGTAAATCTTTTACTAAAAAACTGGCGCAAATCATACGCAGGCGGTTATGCATCCAGCCGGTTTGATTCATCTGCCGCATGGCTGCATCCACGATCGGATACCCGGTTTTCCCCTGCTGCCAGGCGGCCAGATCCTCCGGCGCCTGACGCCACTGAACCTGCCGGGTCCAGGCAATGAACGGCTGGTTTTTACACAAATCCGGCCAGAACACCAATAGATGGCGGTAAAACTCGCGCCAGACCAGCTCATTGAACCAGACAAAAGCGCCGCTCTCCCGCTGTTCCAGCAGCGCGGGACATTCGGCGCGCAGCCGGTTAAAACACTGGCGGGGGGAGAGAACGCCCAGAGCCAGGTAAGGCGATAACTTGCTGGTTCCCGCCAGCGCCGGCAAATCCCGCTGGCGCGCATAATCCGGCGCCTGCTCGCGGCAGAATTGACGCAGTCGGCCCAGGGCCGCCGCCTCCCCCGCGGGAAATTCCCGGTCGACGGCCAGCCGAGGATAGCTGAAGGGCGTCAATGACGCCGTGAGATCAACCGCTGCGCCGTTTCTCGGGCGCGGCGCCGGAACGCTAGCGGTATCGGTTTCCAGCAGCCGTTTGATAAACGCCTGGCGAAACGGCGTGAACACCTTGTACATATTGCCCTCCCCGGTCAGCACGCTCCCGGGCGGCAACAGCAGGCCGTCATCAAATCCCCGGCACTCGACGCTTTCGGCCAGCAGCGATTCCGCCAGTTCGTCGCGCCGCCGTTCGTTGATTTCATACTGACGGTTATAAAACAGGCGCGTAACGTCCTGCCGCCGGCAGAAATCGGCCAGCCAGCGCGCCGCCGCGGAAAAATCCGCGCATTCATGATAGTAAAGCGCGATCCCTTTCTCTGCCAGCGCCTGGCGCATCAACTCAAGATTTTCCAGCAGAAAGGCGGCCTGCCGCGGGGCCATGCCGTGCCGCCGCCACTGCTGCGGCGTGGCGATAAACAGGGCGATAACCCGCGCCTGCGCGTCCTGGCAAGCCGCATGCAACGCCAGGTTATCGGTCGTGCGTAGATCGTTACGCAGCCAGACCAGGTTCGTGGTCATAAATCATCCTCGGGCTATCCGTTAGTGACCGTAGCGCAGCCTTAACGCTTCGGGATAAGGCGCAAAATAACGCTGCCCGGCAAGGTAATCGTCCGGGTATTCCGCCAGGTAATGGTTCAGCAAGGCGATGGGCGCCAGAAGCGGCTGCAGCCCCTGTCGATAGCGATCGATCAGTTGGGCAAGCTCCCGGCGCTGCGGCGCGTTAAGATAAGCGCGGAAATACCCCTGCGCATGCATCAGCACGTTGGTATGGTTGCGCCGCGTCGCCGGGTGAGAGAGGAGTTTCATCAGCCGCAGACGATACTCCCGCGCAAAGTCGTCCAGCGACGTCCATTTATCGATGCCCGCCATAAAGCGCCCCAGCTCGCGGTATTCAGGCTGGGAATGCGCCAGCAGCAGTAATTTATAGCGGCTGTGAAACGCCATCAGCGCCCCGCGATTAAGCCCCTGCCGCCAAAGCTGATGCAATTCATGCAGGGCGTAAACCCGCTCGATGAAGTTTTCCCGCAGCCCCGGATCGTGCAAACGGCCATCCTCTTCTACCGGCAACCAGGGGAGCTGGCGCAGCAACTCCTGCGTAAATAATCCCGTGCCGCTCTTGCGCGCGTTCTTTTGCGACGCGTCATACACCTTGACCCGCTCCATGCCGCAGCTGGGCGATTTAGCGCAGACGATATAGCCGCACAGATGCTGGAGCTGGCCGACCTTCTGGGCGGAAAAGCGCTGCATCTGCGCGGTCACGTCCAGCGGCGAGCCGTTGCTGGCGCGCAGAACTATTTCTTCCGCGGCGTTTTTTACCAGCCGTAACGCCGGACGTGGCACCGGCAGGCCGACGGCCATCTCCGGGCAGACCGCCTCAAACTGGAAATATGGCGACAGCTGCTCGACGGCAAATGCCAGACGCTTGTGTCCGCCGTCAAAGCGAACAGGGTTTCCCAGCAGGCAGGCGCTGATGCCGACCGGAATCTGATCGAATGTCATGATTTGCCCCTTCTAAAAAAATCCGCTCTAACCAGCATAGCGGATCTCGCTTCCACTCAGGGCGATAAATGAAAAAATAAGGTAATAAATCATGTGATTAGTCAGCGAAAAGGTCGAAAACGCGACACGTCTCCCCGCTCATGATCTTCGGTGGCGCATCGGTTAAAATAAAATTCGACAGCGGATTTCGCATAGCGCACAGTTAGCGAATCCCTTGCCGGAGAGGGCCGATATCCGCCCTGAAGGAATCAGACCTGAAGATCCTGAGGAGAACAGAATCCATTGCAGGCCGCCATTTTAATCGTCGAAGATGAAAAAGAGATCCGCCGCTTCGTGCGTCAGGCGCTGGAGAGCGAAGGCTACCGCGTGTATGACGCGGAAACCTTACGGCGCGGCTTGATTGAAGCCGCAACGCGCAAGCCCGAACTGGTTATTCTCGATCTGGGGCTGCCGGACGGCAGCGGCATCGACTATATCCGCGATCTGCGCCAGTGGAGCAGTACGCCGATTATCGTGCTTTCCGCGCGCGCGGACGAGCAAGACAAAATCGATGCGCTGGATGCCGGCGCGGATGACTATCTGACCAAGCCTTTCGGCGTCGGCGAGCTGCTGGCCAGGGCGCGCGTCGCATTACGCCGCCACGGCGCTTCACCGCAGGATACGCCGCAGGTCTGTTTCAGCGGCGTGACCGTTGACCTGGCCAACCGCATCGTCAAACGCGCAGAGCGGGAATTACACCTGACGCCAACCGAATTCCGCCTGCTGGCTACGCTGGTGGCGAACCCGGGCAAGGTGCTGACGCAGCGTCAGCTGCTCACCCAGGTTTGGGGGCCCAACTCGGCGGAACACAGCCATTATCTACGCATCTATATGGGACATCTGCGCCAGAAATTGGAGGACGACCCGGCCCGACCGCGCCATTTCTTGACCGAAACGGCCATAGGTTACCGGTTTATGCCGTGAATCTGGTTATCCGCCCCCACCCGGAGTAACATTTCAGCCTTAAGCTTGCCGGCCAAACCGTAACGGGCGCGGCCGCCATATCCGCGCCGGAATCGGCTTACGCGGTATGTGAAAATGTTTAGACCGGGATGGCGGCCGCAGGTCCATGCCGTCAGCAATCTATTTTATTTCACCGTCCTGTCTATTTTATTCTGGGATCTCACATCATGAGTAGCTGGTTAATCTACGCTCTGCTTTCTGCGCTATGCGCCGCGCTGGTCGCGCTATTTGGCAAAATCGGCCTGCAAAATCTGGACGCCAATACCGCAACGGCGATCCGCGCCGTGGTCATGGCGCTTTTTTTGATCGGCGTCGTCGTCGCGCAAGGGAAAATAGCGTTGGTCGGTGACATTATGGCCAATAAGAAGGCCCTGCTGTTTATTCTTCTCAGCGGCGTGGCCGGCGCCATGTCGTGGCTGTTTTATTTCGTCGCGCTGAAAAACGGCAATGTCGCCCAGGTGGCGCCGATCGATAAGCTCAGCGTGGTATTCGCCGTGGTGCTGGCGGTGTTGCTGCTGGGGGAGAAAATTTCGCTGACGGCCGGCATCGGCGTGGCGCTGATTTCCGCCGGAGCGCTGATGGTGGCGCTGGGGTAAATAAGGCGCCGCAAGCGGCGTTCAAAAACGCAGGCGTTTTTGTAGGAGAAACACGGGGGGGAGGTTTCCGTAAGGACGCCTCCCCCCCGTGGTTGCCCCGAGTATCTCGATCCGACAGACGGGCTCGCCCGATTACATACTTATTTGGCGTTGGCCAGCACGGCGCTGACGATCTCCACCGCTTCTTTCTCTATACGTTCCCGGTGCTCGGCCCCCTGGAAACTTTCGCAGTAGATTTTATAAGCCTCTTCCGTACCGGAAGGACGCGCGGCAAACCAACCGTTATCGGTCATCACCTTCAGTCCGCCGATAGCGGCGCCGTTACCTGGCGCCGCCGTCAGACGCGCGACGATCGGATCGCCGGCCAGCGTACTGGCGGAGACCTGCTCGGGCGACAGCTTGGCCAGCGCCGCTTTTTGCGCATGGGTCGCCGACGCCTGAATACGATTATAGCTGGGCGCCCCGAAGCGTTTCGCCAGTTCGTCGTAATGCTGCTGCGGGTTTTTACCCGTTACCGCGGTGATTTCCGCCGCCAGCAGACACATAATGATGCCGTCTTTATCCGTCGACCACGGCGTGCCGTCGAAGCGCAGGAACGACGCCCCGGCGCTCTCTTCGCCGCCGAAGCCGAAGCTGCCGTCGAACAGTCCGTCGACGAACCACTTGAAGCCGACCGGCACTTCCACCAGCTTACGCCCCAGATCCGCCACGACGCGATCGATCATCGCGCTGGAAACCAGCGTCTTGCCTACCGCCACGGACTCGCCCCACTGAGGACGGTGCCGGAACAGATAGCCGATCGCCACGGCCAGATAATGGTTTGGATTCATCAGGCCGGCAGGCGTGACGATACCATGACGGTCATAGTCGGGATCGTTGGCGAACGCCAGATCGAACTTATCGCGCAGCGCCAGTAACCCGGCCATGGCGGAAACGGACGAACAGTCCATGCGGATCACGCCGTCGTGATCCAGGGTCATAAAGCGGAAAGTCTGATCGATCGCATCATTCACCAGCGTCAGATTCAGCTTGTAATGCTCGGCGATGCGCTGCCAGTAAGCAATGCCGGAGCCGCCCAGCGGGTCGACGCCCAACGTCAGCCCCGCGCGCTGAATCGCCCCCATATCGACCACGTTGGATAACCCTTCGACGTAAGGCTGAACCAAATCCCGTTGGTGGATATAGCCGCTCTTCCAGGCCTGGTCCAGCGTAATGCGTTTAACCCCGCGCAGGTCGTCCGCCAGCAGCGCATTGGCGCGCTGTTCAATCACGCTGGTTACATTGGTATCGGCAGGGCCGCCGTTCGGCGGATTGTACTTGATGCCGCCGTCTTCGGGCGGATTGTGAGACGGCGTAATCACAATGCCGTCGGCCAGCGCGCCGCCTTCACGGTTATGCGTCAGAATGGCGTTGGAGACCGCCGGCGTCGGCGTAAAGCCGTTATCCTGCTGGACGATAATATCCACGCCGTTTGCCGCCAGCACTTCCAGAACCGAAATAAAAGCCGGTTCGGATAGCGCATGCGTATCTTTCCCGACGTAGCACGGTCCGGTTACGCCCTGCTTGCTGCGCTCTTCCGCGATGGCCTGCGCTATCGCCAGAATATGCGCCTCATTGAAGCTATGGCGTCCCGCGCTGCCGCGATGGCCGGAAGTGCCGAACTTAACCGCATGCGCCGCATTTCCAATCTCCGGACGCAGAACATAGTATTGTGACGTCAACTGAGCCACATTGATTAAATCGCTTTGCCGGGTAGGCTGTCCGGCTCTTGGATGATTAGCCATTGGCGTTTCTCTCTGACGCTGTCATGAATTAGATGGTTCCGCAAACTTTCTCTGTCAACTCCGCCGGGAACTGCATCGCCAGCATGATGTGTTCAATCATGCTGCGTTTGCGGCCGGTGTTGGTGTTGGTTATAACCCAGTATGGCGTGCCCGGAATATGCTTGGGCTTGGTATGCGTGCCATTCTGCAGTAGCGTTTGCTGGTCGCCCGCGAAATAGACCCGCGTACGGCCGTGAAGCGATTCCGTCGCCAGCGCGAATTCCTGCGGCGACAGAAGATACAGTGAGGACAATACCAGCATGAAGCGATTAATCGCCTTATGCTGCTCGGCGTATTCATCCGATAACAGGAGCTCGCGCATTGCCCGCACCCGGTCGCCAGGACGCGAGGATAAGGCGGGCTGCGCCTCTGCCGCGACGTCCGCCGGCTTCGCGGCGGACTGACCGGCGGTAAACTTCAGCATACGCCGTAAAATATCCGATGCGCTTTCACCGATGTGCTGCGTGTGGCTGGCGATATAACGATAAAGCTCTTCGTCGACCTCAATAGTTTTCATCTTTATCCAATACTGTTTAATACCCAATCGGTTTCAAGAGGCAGGACAAAACGTTGTCGTTTTGAAGAGCGCATTCGGCCGCCTCAGCGAAGCGAGACCCGCAAAGGGGCGAGCCATTCAGCAAGACAAGCGCCTGCAACTTAAAAATATGAAGGGTATATTACTTATATCAATCGTCAAGAAGTATACAGGCGAATAACGGCGCTCGAACAGCGACAGAACGCAAACAAGGCAAAACTCGGATTATGCCTTGCTATTTCTGTGCCCGACGATGCGATTATGCCCGCGTCTTCCGCGGTAACCCAATGTTGTAGACTCATGATACCCTAAGCGCCTGTATCCCTGAATGAACTTCACCATGAAATTAAATTATCGCTGGCGTGATGCGCTCCGGCCTGAAGGCAAGTCACCCGTGGTGCTTATTCACGGCCTGTTCGGCAATCTGGATAATCTTGGCGTCCTGGGCAGGGATCTGCAGAGCCGGCGCGATGTGTTGCAGCTTGATCTGCGTAATCACGGCCTATCGCCGCGTTCGCCGCAGATGACCTATCCGGCAATGGCGCAGGACGTTGTGGAATTGCTGGATGAGTTAAACATTGAGCGGGCGGTGGTTATCGGTCATTCCATGGGCGGCAAGGTGGCGATGGCGCTCAGCGCGCTGGCGCCGCAACGGCTGGAAAGGCTGGTGGCGATCGATATCGCGCCGGTCGATTATCAAAGGCGCGGACATGATGACGTGTTTCGCGCGCTACGCGCCGTCTCCGATGCCGGCATCGCCTCTCGCCCGGAGGCCGCCGCCCTGATGCGTCAATATCTGCAGGAAGAAGACGTTATCCAGTTTTTGCTGAAATCGTTCCAGCAGGGGGAATGGCGGTTCAATGTCGCGGCGCTGTGGGATCAATACCCAAACATCGTCGGCTGGCGGGAGCTTGCCGCCTGGCGGGGGCCGATTTTATTTATTCGCGGCGAAAACTCGCCCTATCTGGATGACAAATACCGCGACGCCCTGCTGCGCCAGTTCCCGATGGCCCGGGCATATAGGGTGAGCGGCGCGGGACACTGGGTTCACGCGGAGAAACCAGAGACGGTCTTGCGCGCCATTCATCGTTTCCTCGACGCGGGCTAATCGGCAAGCGCCGATGATTAACCGTTGTCGCCGCCAGCACCGCTGGGGTATGATGGCGCCCGCAGTAGAGAGACGGCTGATTCAGCTACAGGCATTGTAACCACATCATCAAAATGTACGCGACCTATGCCACATCGGCAGCGTGCGCATTTTGGTCCGAATACCTTGCAGCATCATTACCTATGGCAAAAGAACAAACGGATCGTACTACGCTGGATCTGTTCGCAGACGAGCGTCGGCCGGGCCGCCCGAAGACCAATCCGCTTTCACGAGACGAACAGTTAAGAATCAATAAGCGCAATCAGCTACGGCGCGACAAAGTTCGCGGACTGCGGCGGGTAGAATTAAAAATGAACAGCGAGGCGGTCGAAATACTTAACGGCCTGGCTGCGCGGCGCAATATCAGCCGTAGCGAACTTATTGAAGAGATATTGCTGGCGCAGCTGTCCGGCGCAAAAAGCTGAACAGCCGCGCTTCCCGGCGGCGCGGCATCGTCCCCGACGCCGCAACGTTAATCAGAATTTTTCCCAGTTATCATTTCCGGACGGCAACGCCTTTTGGACCGTCGCCGCTGCCGCGGCCTTAGGAGCGGCCTTTGCCGGGGCGATGACTCCCCGCGGGGAATGCTGTTCGGAGAGTTGGAACAGTGAAACGGTTTGATTCAGCAGCGCGGCCTGTTCTTCCAGCGACAGCGCCGCGGCCGAAGCCTGTTCGACCAGCGCCGCATTCTGCTGCGTCACGCTATCCATTTCGGCCACCGCCTGCCCGACCTGCGCGATCCCCTTGCTCTGCTCTTCCGATGCCGAGGCGATCTCCCCCATGATGTCGGTTACGTTGGTCACCGCGCGTACGATTTCGTGCATGGTATCGCCGGCGTCGGCAACCAGATGAGAGCCGGTATCCACGCATCTGACGGACTCCGCGATCAGCCCTTCGATCTCTTTGGCCGCCTGTGCGCTGCGTTGCGCCAGGCTGCGCACCTCGCCCGCCACCACGGCGAAACCGCGGCCTTGCTCGCCCGCGCGGGCGGCCTCCACGGCGGCGTTCAGCGCCAGGATGTTGGTTTGAAAAGCGATGCCGTTAATCACGGTGGTGATCTCGGCGATTTTCCGCGAGCTGTTGGAAATTTCCGACATGGTTTGCACCACGTTATCAACGATGCCGCCCCCCTTCTTCGCCGTTGTCGAAGCCTGCAGGGCCAACTGACTGGCATGATTGGCATTTTCGGCGTTCTGTTTCACCGTCGCGGTCAACTGCTCCATGCTGGCGGCGGTCTCTTCCAGCGCGGAAGCCTGCTGTTCGGTACGTGACGACAGATCGTTATTTCCGGCGGCGATCTCCGAAGCGCCCTGATAAATGGAGTCGGTGCTATTTCTGATGGTGCTGACCGTGTTCGCCAGGCTGGTTTGCATTTCACGCAACAGAGGGAATAGTTTGCCGACGCAGTTGCGGCCGAAATCCGCAATCGGTTTGCCCAACTGGCCGGAGGCGATGACGCCGAAGTGATCGCGCAAATCGTTCAACGGCCGCACCAAAAACTTCACCAGATAGCGATCGGTTAAGAACAGCATCGCCAGACCAATAACCAAACCCGTCAGCAAAATGCTTTGGCCAATTTTCGTGATCTGCTCAAAACGAATACCGGCGGCGACGAACTTCTCCGAACCGGCGGTACTGAACGCGGTCAGCGACGCCCCAAACTGGCGGCTCAACGGAGGAACGACGGTTTTCGCCTGAACATAATAGTCGTCCAGCGCGCGCGCCGCCGCTTTCTGATATAGAGGCTCGACCCCCTGAGTAATCAAATTGCTCCAATCCCGACTCACCGCCTGAACCAGCGCGTCGCTCAATCCGGCATGATCGACGGCGTTAAATGCGGCCAGCCCGGATTTCAGGGCATTAAGCGCATTCAGCGCCGACGCCTGTTCCTTATCCGCCGTTTCGTCATCACCATTCTGGCGGGCATCGACGGCGCGGGCCAGGCGCGTAACCATGCGAAAATATTGATCGTTGCCTTGATTAATAAAGTTTAAGTTTTCCACTAACAGACCGCTGAGTTTGGATGTCGCCGTCATCTCCTTGAAAGAAAATAGGGTATATAGCGATACGCCGCCCCACAGTACGCAGAAAGTGCCAAGCACCCACAGCATGGCCGTCCTGATGGCAATATTTTTTAAAAATTTCATAGCTTACTCCAGACTTAAGGCACGAATGAAAAGGAAGTTTTTTGCTATTAATCGACAGTAAAACAGTGGAAATTCATATTAATAGGCTATCGCCACCTCAACCCGACGCAAAAACGCGCTCATGTTGAAACAGATTTAATCCCGCTTGTTAATCGACAAAACACCGGGAATATTTAGAGACGGGACGGTACTTACGCGGCTTATTTTCTATTCTTTGAACAACCTCATAACTTTCAATAAACATAAGTTTTTTTTCTCCATACGCCGTGCCGCCGAAAAAATTCAAACAGGAACGGGTTTTTGACGCCGCCAGCGGCGCAAATTCGCCCCGACAAAATACATGCCGCTATTTGCCTATCCTTACCGATACGAGTTTCTCATGCGCAAAGTGTCTGTTATTATTAGCCGATAAGCGGGTAATACACGGCACCTTATCATTAAGAATCAAGAGGTTATTCAATTCATGGCACTCATAGGAATTTTCTTTGGCAGTGACACCGGCAATACCGAGAACATTGCCAAGACCATCCAGCAGCAACTGGGGACCGACGTTGCCGAAGTTCATGACATCGCCAAAAGCAGTAAAGAAGATCTTGAAGCTTTCGATATTTTACTGCTGGGTATCCCTACCTGGTACTACGGGGAAGCCCAGTGCGACTGGGATGACTTTTTCCCCACGCTGGAAGAAATTGATTTTACCGGTAAGCTGGTCGCCCTGTTCGGCTGCGGCGATCAGGAAGACTATGCGGAGTACTTCTGCGACGCGATGGGCACCATCCGCGATATTATTGAACCGCGCGGCGCGACCATCGTTGGACACTGGCCGACGGAAGGCTATTACTTTGAAGCCTCCAAAGGCCTGGCGGACGATAACCACTTCATCGGTTTAGCCATCGACGAAGATCGTCAGCCCGAACTGACCAGCGAGCGCGTCACCGCCTGGGTAAAGCAGATCGGCGAAGAGTTGAACCTGAAGGAACTGGTCGGCTAAAACGGACGCCTGGCTCTGACCGCCTCCATCGTCGGAGCCAGATCAATCAATAGGAGAAGCCTTTCATAAAGATTGATACATTTTTTTAACTTCCTTCCATAACCATGTACAATACCCACATCGGTCTTGTGCATTCAACTGGCGCCGCCCATTTACCAACAATGTATTGCATGATACATCCGTATAGTGTGTGGGAATAATTTTGTTAACATTCCATTGTTTTCATTTTGAATGCACGGTTCTATAATTGGAGCGCTTTTACATTTTTTAAGCCGACCGATGTCATAGGCTAAATCGCCTCCATTGATCAAGTAAGCAACAGGACTAAATCCGCATGACTGACAATAACACCGCATTAAAGAAGGCCGGCCTGAAAGTCACTCTTCCAAGACTGAAAATCCTGGAAGTGCTGCAGGACCCAGAGTGCCATCACGTCAGTGCGGAAGATTTATATAAAAAACTGATTGATATGGGTGAAGAGATCGGTTTGGCGACCGTCTACCGCGTATTGAATCAGTTTGATGATGCTGGAATCGTAACCCGTCATAATTTTGAAGGCGGTAAATCGGTTTTCGAACTGACGCAGCAACATCATCATGACCATCTGATTTGCCTGGATTGCGGCAAAGTCATTGAGTTCCGTGATGAATATATCGAAACACGCCAACGCGAAATCGCGGAAAGACATGGCATCAAACTGACCAACCACAGTTTGTATCTGTATGGTCATTGCAGCGCCGGGGATTGTCGTGAAGACGAAACCCTGCACGATGCAAAAAGATAAATCAACCGCATAAAAAATCGCCGGGAGCGGTTTTTAACGTCGCGCGCGACGGCTCTCATGGATGAGACGCATAAGAACCGCCGGAAGCCATGCTCCATGTCGCCGGCGCCGGTCCGAAAGGCGATGGACAGATCGTCGTCATAAAATAAAACCGCCAAGGCGGTTTTATTTTTATTTCCTGCCGTGAACCGAATTCCCGGTTATCCCACCCAGGTATCCCGCAAGCCTACCGTCCGGTTAAACACCAAATGCTGTGAGCTGGAATAAACCCGATCGGCGCAGAAGTAGCCTTCGCGCTCAAACTGATACGCTTTTTCCGCTTCGGCCTGCGCCATACCGGCCTCGACAAAGCCATGAGCCACCGTCAGCGATTGCGGGTTGATGGTCGCCAGAAAATCTTCCGCCGCGCCGGGATTCTCCACGCTGAACAAGCGATCATACAGCCGGAACTCCGCCGGCAGGCCATGCGCTACCGACACCCAGTGAATCACCCCTTTTACCTTGCGTCCGTCAGCCGGATCTTTGCTTAAGGTATCCGGATCGTAGCTGCAGTAGATAGTGACGATGTTACCCTGCTCGTCTTTATCGATATGCTCCGCCTTAATCACGTAAGCGTTGCGCAGGCGAACTTCTTTGCCCAACACCAGGCGTTTATATTGTTTATTGGCCGACTCGCGGAAATCCGCGCGGTCGATATAGACTTCGCGGCTAAACCCCACCTGACGGGTGCCCATTTCCGGTTTATTCGGATGGTTCGGCATCGTCACCCACTCTTCATGCCCCTCAGGCAGGTTTTCAATCACCACCTTCACCGGATCGAGCACCGCCATGGCGCGCGGCGCATTTTCATTCAGATCGTCGCGCACGCAGGATTCCAGAGCCGCCATTTCAACATTGTTATCCTGCTTGGTTACCCCGATGCGATAGCAGAATTCACGAATAGAGGCGGCGCTGTAGCCGCGGCGGCGCAAACCGGAAATCGTCGGCATGCGCGGGTCGTCCCAGCCTTCGACGATCTTTTCCGTCACCAGCAGGTTCAGCTTACGCTTGGACATAATGGCGTATTCAAGATTCAGGCGGGAGAACTCATACTGGCGCGGATGGCAGGGTATGGTGATGTTATCCAGCACCCAGTCGTACAAACGGCGGTTATCCTGAAACTCCAGCGTGCACAGCGAGTGGGTGACGCCTTCCAGCGCATCGGAAATGCAGTGGGTGAAATCATACATCGGGTAGATGCACCACTTGTCGCCGGTCTGATGGTGTTCGGCAAACTTGATGCGATACAAAACCGGATCGCGCATCACGATAAACGACGATGCCATATCGATTTTGGCGCGCAGGCAGGCGGTTCCTTCCGCAAAGCCGCCGTTGCGCATTTTTTCGAACAGCGCCAGGTTTTCCTCCACGCTGCGATCGCGGTACGGGCTATTTTTACCCGGCGACGTCAGCGTACCGCGATATTCGCGGATCTGCTCCGGCGTCAGTTCATCGACGTACGCCAGCCCCTTGCCGATCAGCTCAACCGCATAGTGGTGCAGCTGGTCGAAATAATCGGAGGAGTAGCGAACGTCGCCGCTCCATGAGAAGCCCAGCCAGTTAACATCTCGCTTGATTGACTCAACGTATTCAATATCTTCTTTGACCGGATTGGTATCATCGAAACGCAGATTGCATTTCCCCTGATAATCCTGGGCAATGCCGAAATTCAGGCAAATGGACTTGGCATGCCCGATATGCAGGTAACCGTTAGGCTCCGGCGGAAAACGCGTCTGAATATGGTCATGCTTACCGGATGCCAGATCTTCATCAATAATCTGACGGATAAAGTTGGTTGGGCGGGCTTCAGCCTCACTCATTCTTGATTCCTCAATGCTAAAACGACATATAACCGCTAATGATCCAACAAGCCACGTCGGGAAACAACCGTTAGTTTCATTAAAAAAAAGAAACGGGATGAGCGCGCACGCTCATCCCGCCAATTTATCTTACGCCGCGTTATTCGGATAGGGGGCAAAACGCGCGCCGGCGCTACTCCTCGCAGGCTTTCTTCAGCGCGGAAGCTATCGACTCAGCCTGCGTGCCGACGACAATCTGCACGCTCTGTTTATTCAGGCGAATCACGCCGGCCGCGCCGAGCTTCCCGGCCAGGGCGTCATCCACCCGGGCGGCATCAACCACGCTCAAGCGCAGTCGGGTGATGCAGGAGTCAATCCCGACCAGATTCTCTTTACCGCCGATAGCCCGTAGATAGCCGCGTCCCAGCGCCTGCGTTTCGCCGGATGCCGAAGAGGCCGCGGTATTGGTATCATAGCCGTCGGCTTCGCCGCCGCTCACCGCCGGTTCACGCCCCGGCGTCAGCAAATTGAAGCGCGTAATGGTGAAGCGGAACGTCAGGTAATAAATGACGAAAAAGACCAGCCCCATCGGTATCAGCATATACCACTGCGTTGCCAGCGGATTGCGGGATGAGAGCACCATATCCACCAGCCCGGCGCTGAAGCCGAAGCCCGCAATCCAATGCATACTGGCGGCAATAAACGCCGCAATGCCGGTCATCACCGCATGCAGGAAATAGAGCGCCGGCGCCACGAACATAAAGGAGAACTCCAGCGGTTCGGTAATACCGGTGAAAAATGCGGCAAATGACGCGGCAAGCATAATCCCGCCGATCTTGCCTCTGTTTTCGGGGCGGGAGCAGTGGTAAATCGCTAACGCCGCGCCGGGCAGGCCAAACATCATGATGGGGAAGAATCCGGCCTGATAGCGGCCGGTCACGCCGGCCACGGCTTTACCGGCGTCGATCGACTGCTGTCCGGCCAGGAAATTGGGGATATCGTTAATACCCGCCACATCAAACCAGAACACCGAGTTCAAAGCGTGATGCAGCCCCACCGGCAGCAGCAGCCGGTTAAAGAACGCGTAAATGCCGGCGCCAACCGAGCCTAGCTGCTGAATGTATTCGCCGAAAGAGACCAGGGCGCTATAAATAACCGGCCAGACATACATCAGGATGAATGCAACCAGAATCATCAGAAACGAGGTGACGATAGGAACCAGACGGCGTCCGCTAAAGAAAGAGAGCGCTTTCGGCAATTCGACCTGGCTAAAACGGTTATACAATTCGGCGGAGATGATCCCCACCAGAATCCCCACGAATTGATTCTTGATATGGCCGAATGCCGCGGGCACCTGCTCCACCGGAATGCGATTAATCATGGCGACCGCATCCGGCGAACAGAGCGTCGTCAGGACCAGATACCCGACGAACCCCGCCAGAGCGGCGGCGCCGTCTTTATCTTTCGACAAACCGTAAGCGATGCCTACCGCAAACAAAACGTCCATATTCCCGATAATGGCCGAGCCGGATTTAATAAACAGCGCGGCCAAAGCATTTTCGCCGCCCCAGGCAACCGGATCGATCCAGTAGCCGACCCCCATCAGGATCGCGGCAGCGGGCAGCGTCGCGACAGGCACCATCAGCGCCCGACCAACCTTTTGTAAATAGCCAAGAATACTCACGTTTCCTCTCTTTACCCTAATTGGGGCGACAACCGCCCGTTAAACCAGCTCGCTGTCTGCTAAGCGACAGCATGCAATCCCGGCGCGGAGTGTATGCAAAATATTTCGCTACGCAAATTATCACCGAATATTATGTGATTAAAATCACCAAAAAATCACATACAAAAAGTTTATACCTAAATAAAAGGCCATCTTATTTCAAGATAAAAAAAAACAGGCTAAACTACCGCCAGTTTTATCTCAACGCTGAAAAATCGTCGATGACGCCATTCAGTCGAATCCTACTGAAAAACCAGGAGAGCACCGATGAGACTCATTCCCCTGACCACCCCGGTTGAAGTCGGTAAATGGGCGGCCCGCTATATCGCCCAGAGAATCAACGCGTTCAACCCCAGCGCCGCGCGCCCTTTCGTGTTGGGCCTTCCCACCGGCAGCTCGCCGCTGGAGGCGTATAAGGCGCTGGTGGCAATGCATCAAGCCGGACAGGTGAGCTTTAAGCACGTCGTCACGTTCAATATGGACGAATATGTCGGCCTGCCCGAAGATCATCCGGAAAGCTACCGCAGCTTCATGCATCGCAACTTTTTCGATCACGTTGATATTCCAAAAGAAAACATTAACCTATTGAACGGTAACGCCGAGGATATCGACGCAGAGTGCCGCCGCTACGAAGAGAAAATGAAGTCTTACGGCAAAATCCATCTGTTTATGGGGGGAGTCGGCAACGACGGGCATATCGCCTTCAATGAACCGGCCTCTTCCCTGGCCTCCCGCACCCGAATCAAAACCCTAACGGAAGAGACGCGTATCGCCAACTCCCGCTTCTTTAACGACGACGTGAATCTGGTGCCGAAATATGCCCTGACGGTGGGCGTCGGGACGCTGCTGGATGCCGAAGAAGTGATGATCCTGGTCAGCGGACGCAACAAAGCGCTGGCGCTGCAGGCGGCGGTAGAGGGAAACGTGAATCATATGTGGACCATCAGCTGTCTGCAGCTGCACGCTAAGGCCATCATGGTGTGCGACGAGCCGTCCACC
This sequence comes from Brenneria populi, assembly GCF_036016195.1. Taxonomy (NCBI): domain Bacteria; kingdom Pseudomonadati; phylum Pseudomonadota; class Gammaproteobacteria; order Enterobacterales; family Pectobacteriaceae; genus Brenneria; species Brenneria populi. Next base: position 245,280 of record NZ_JAYWTM010000004.1, read on the forward strand.
ATGGAACTGAAAGTCAAAACCGTTAAATACTTTCGAGAATTAGAAACGGAAAATATGAAAAACCTTTAATCTATGCCGCGTAAATGTACAGGTGAAAGAGAAAGGACATAGCAAGGAGTTGATGATGTACGCCTTAACAAATGGCCGAATTTATACCGGCCACCAGGTACTGGATAATCATGCCGTTATCATCGCCGATGGCGTGATCGATCGCGTTTGTCCGATCGGCGAACTGGCCGACGGGCTGGAAAGGGTCGACCTCGGCGGCGCGCTGCTCGCGCCCGGATTTATCGATCTACAGCTAAACGGCTGCGGCGGCGTGCAGTTTAACGATTCTCTGGAGTCCATTTCCGTTCAGACGCTGGAGATAATGCAGCAGGCCAATCAGAAATCCGGCTGCACCAGCTTTCTGCCGACGCTTATCACCTGTAGCGATGAATTGATGAAACATGGCGTAGAGGTGATGCGCGCCTATCTGGCGCAACACAAAAACCAGGCGCTGGGTCTGCACCTTGAGGGGCCGTGGTTAAACGAGCGCAAAAAAGGTACGCACAACGCGGCGTTTATTCGCCTGCCGACGCCGGAACTGGTGGATTTTCTGTGTAAGAATGCGGACGTCGTCAGCCAGATCACCCTGGCGCCGGAAAAGGCCCCCGCAGCGGTCATCCGTCAGTTGACCGAAGCCGGCATCATGGTTTCCGCCGGCCACTCCAATGCGACCTGGGCCGAAGCCAAACAAGGCTTCGCCTCCGGTATCCGCTTTGCGACCCACCTGTTCAACGCCATGCCGTATATCACCGGCCGTGAGCCAGGTCTGGTCGGCGCGGTCTATGACGCGCCCGAGATTTATTGCGGCATCATTGCCGACGGCTTCCACGTGGACTGGGCCAACATTCGCAACAGTAAACGCATCAAGGGGGAAAAACTGGTGCTGGTCACCGATGCCACCGCTCCCGCAGGTTCGGATATAGACCAGTTCATTTTTGCCGGCAAACCCATATACTGTCGCGACGGCCGGTGCGTGGATGAAAACGGAACCCTCAGCGGCTCTGCGCTCACCATGATAGACGCGGTGCGCAACAGCGTCGAACAGGCGGGGATCCCGTTGGATGAGGCGCTCAGAATGGCGACGCTATACCCCGCCCGCGCTATCGGTCTGGACAGCCGTCTGGGAAGCATTGAAAGCGGTAAAGTCGCTAACCTGACCGTTTTTGATCGCGATTATCGCATTCTCAAAACCTTGGTTAACGGCAACGATACGTTGGCGGCGACAACGAATTGACCTTACGAGAGTAATTTTTCATGACCATTGGCGGACAGGCGCAGATAGGGAATATCGATCTGGTTAAACAATTAAACAGCGCGATCGTATACCGCCTGATTGACCAGCAGGGCCCCATTTCGCGCATACAGATAGCGGAACAGAGCCAGCTTGCTCCCGCCAGCGTCACAAAAATCACCCGTCAGCTGCTGGAGCGCGGGTTAATCAAAGAAGTGGATCAGCAAGCCTCGACCGGCGGCAGGCGCGCCATCTCCATCGTGAGCGAAACGCGCCCGTTTCATACCATCGCCGTGCGTCTCGGCCGCCACGACGCCACCATCGCGCTGTATGATTTACAGGGAAAGTCGCTTGGGGAAGAGCACTACGCGCTGCCGGAAAAAACGCAGGAGAGCGTGGAAACCGCCCTGTTTGCCGCCATCGAACATTTTCTGCATCATTACCGGCCGCGTATCCGCGAGCTGATCGCCATTTCCGTGGCGGTGCCCGGCCTGGTCGACCCGACGGCGGGCGTTATCCGCTATATGCCGCATATCAGCGTCGATAACTGGCCGCTGGTGGAGAATATCCGGCGCCGTTTCCGCGTCGCCAGCTTTGTGGGTCACGATATTCGCAGCCTGGCGCTGGCGGAGCATTACTTCGGCGTAACGATGGACTCGCCGGATTCGATCCTGGTGCGGGTTCATCGCGGCGTCGGCGCCGGTATTCTGGTTAACGGACAGATATTTCTCGGCAGCAAAGGCAACGTCGGCGAAATCGGCCATATCCAGATCGATCCGCTGGGGGAGCGCTGTCACTGCGGTAATTTCGGCTGTCTGGAAACGGCCGTCTCCAACGTCGCCATCGAACAGCGGGTGCGGCGCTTATTGCAACAAGGCTACCCGGGGAAATTATCTCCGGATAACTGCGCGATTGACGCGATTTGCCAAGCCGCCAACCGCGGCGACGCGCTGGCGCGCGAAGTTATTGAACACGCGGGGCGATATCTGGGCCAAGCGGTGTCGATCGCCATCAACCTATTCAATCCGCAAAAGGTAGTGATCGCCGGAGAAATTACCGCCGCCGCAAAAATTTTGCTGCCCGCCATTCAACGCAGTATTAATGCTCAGGCGCTGAAGGGCTTTAGGGACGATCTCCCCGTTGAAGTATCCGGCCTGAATCATCTTTCCGCCATTGGCGCCTTTGCGCTGGTGAAACGCGCGATGCTAAACGGCGCGCTGCTGCAATATTTGCTGGAAGCGTCCCATACCCCATAGATTCCGCGAGGGCGGATAATGCCCCAAACATAAGGTCATGTTATGGAATCACTAAAAATACGGCGATTCCGCGGATGATATTTATCGATTATTCATTAAAACACCGCATATATTATTCAAACGTCATTCACATGGCTTTTTTCATTAGATGATATTGAATTCTTATAGCGTTTTGATGCTAAATCAGTGTCACTGATACAGCATTTGCCATCATGATGCGGAAAAAGCGGCGTGCAATATTGGCGTCCGTGAATCGCATCCGATCTGAAACATTCTTCGTCTGGCTAAGCCGGCGAGCTAAGGGAGTTATCTATGTGTTCTATTTTCGGTGTGCTTGATCTGAAAACCGACCCGGTTGAAATGCGCAAAAAAGCGCTGGAATTATCGCGATTAATGCGCCATCGCGGACCCGACTGGTCCGGCATCTATGACAGCGAGCATGCCATTCTGGCCCATGAGCGTCTGTCTATCGTCGACGTAAACACCGGCGCTCAACCGCTTTACAACGCAAAACGCACCCATGTTCTGGCGGTCAACGGCGAAATTTACAACCATCAGGAACTGCGTCAGCAATATGCCGACCGCTATGAGTTCCAGACCGGTTCCGACTGCGAAGTCATCCTGGCCCTGTATCAGGAAAAAGGCGCGGATTTTCTCGACGACCTGCGCGGCATGTTCGCCTTCGCGCTCTACGACAACGAAAAAGACGCTTACCTGATCGGCCGCGATCACCTGGGCATCATCCCGCTGTATATGGGCTACGATGAACACGGAAACTTTTACGTCGCATCTGAAATGAAGGCGCTGGTTCCCGTATGCCGCACCATCAAAGAGTTCCCGGCCGGCAGCTACCTGTGGAGCAAGGATGGAGAGATCCGCGAATACTATCACCGCGACTGGTTCGATTATGAAAATGTAAAAGATAACGTAACCGACGCCGACGCCCTGCGCGATGCGCTGGAAGAGTCGGTAAAAAGCCATCTGATGTCCGATGTGCCTTACGGCGTGCTGCTCTCCGGCGGTCTGGATTCTTCCGTTATCTCCGCCATCACGAAAAAATACGCCGCTCGTCGCGTTGAAGACGGCGAGCGCAGCGAAGCCTGGTGGCCGCAGCTGCACTCCTTCGCCGTCGGCCTGAAAGGCGCGCCGGACTTAAAAGCCGCGCAGGAAGTCGCCGACCACCTGGGGACGGTTCACCATGAAATTCACTTTACCGAGCAGGAAGGGCTGGATGCGATCCGCGACGTGATTTATCACATTGAAACCTATGATGTGACGACGATTCGCGCCTCTACGCCGATGTACCTGATGTCCCGTAAAATTAAAGCGATGGGCATTAAAATGGTTCTGTCCGGCGAAGGCTCCGATGAAGTGTTCGGCGGTTACCTCTATTTCCACAAAGCGCCGAACGCCAAAGAGCTGCACGAAGAAACCGTGCGTAAGCTGCTGGCGCTGCACCAATATGACTGCGCCCGCGCCAACAAGGCGATGTCGGCGTGGGGCGTGGAAGCGCGCGTGCCGTTCCTGGATAAAAAATTCCTTGATGTGGCGATGCGCATCAACCCGCGCGATAAAATGTGCGGCAACGGCAAAATGGAAAAACATATCCTGCGCGAATGCTTCGCCCCGTACTTGCCGCACAGCGTGGCATGGCGCCAGAAAGAGCAGTTCTCCGACGGCGTAGGCTACAGCTGGATTGATACGTTGAAAGCGGTCGCCGCCCAGCAAATCAGCGACCAGCAGATGGAAACCGCCCACTTCCGTTTCCCGTACAACACGCCGACTTCCAAAGAAGGCTATCTGTACCGTGAAATCTTTGAAGAGCTGTTCCCGGTGCCGAGCGCCGCGGAATGCGTGCCGGGAGGCCCTTCCGTCGCCTGTTCTTCGGCGAAAGCCATTGAGTGGGATGAATCGTTCAAGAAAATGGACGATCCTTCAGGCCGTGCGGTGGGCGTGCACCAGTCCGCGTACTAATCACCCATTCGGTTTTTACCTCGATAACGGGCCGCACAGGCCCGTTACGTTTAATGGCAACCGGTCCGTCAGCTCGGAATCCCCGAGGCAACTACGGATGAGGCATCCCCCACGGGAACCTCCCCCCGTGTTTTCCGTGACAAAAACGCGTGCGTTTTTGAACGCCGCTGGCGGCGGCCAGCAGGGCGCGCCCGGTCAACGGGGCGAGTTATATTTAACGCTGTCAGCCATCTGCACGGAGCGTACCTGCCTGTTTTTCTTACTTTGAACTATCGGAAAAACGCGGTTTTTGACGTTTTTCTCGCCAGACTGTTCATAAGCCAAACAAACGGCACCGGGCAGGCGCTTTTCGGGAAAAAATTTGTTGACGCAATTAGGTCAACTACGCATAATGCGCCCCGCAACGCCGATGAAGGTGACGCGGAAAAGATGGCTACGTAGCTCAGCTGGTTAGAGCACAGCACTCATAATGCTGGGGTCACAGGTTCGATTCCCGTCGTAGCCACCATCTTTTTGCGGGAGTGGCGAAATTGGTAGACGCACCAGATTTAGGTTCTGGCGCCGCAAGGTGTGCGAGTTCAAGTCTCGCCTCCCGCACCATACCGTCTTCGGCTTGAAGTAGTTTTTCGAAGTTTGATAATAGTTTTAGTTATTGGGGTATCGCCAAGCGGTAAGGCACCGGTTTTTGATACCGGCATTCCCTGGTTCGAATCCAGGTACCCCAGCCAACTATTTGATGATTAAAGATATTTGTTGCAAGGCAGCAAAAAAAGCAGTAAGATTTGGCTACGTAGCTCAGCTGGTTAGAGCACAGCACTCATAATGCTGGGGTCACAGGTTCGATTCCCGTCGTAGCCACCACCTTTTTGCGGGAGTGGCGAAATTGGTAGACGCACCAGATTTAGGTTCTGGCGCCGCAAGGTGTGCGAGTTCAAGTCTCGCCTCCCGCACCATACCGTCTTCGGCTTGAAGTAGTTTTTCGAAGTTTGATAATAGTTTTAGTTATTGGGGTATCGCCAAGCGGTAAGGCACCGGTTTTTGATACCGGCATTCCCTGGTTCGAATCCAGGTACCCCAGCCAACTATTTGATGATTAAAGATATTTGTTGCAAGGCAGCAAAAAAAGCAGTAAGATTTGGCTACGTAGCTCAGCTGGTTAGAGCACAGCACTCATAATGCTGGGGTCACAGGTTCGATTCCCGTCGTAGCCACCACATTTTTGGGGTATCGCCAAGCGGTAAGGCACCGGATTCTGATTCCGGCATTCCCAGGTTCGAATCCTGGTACCCCAGCCAAATAAAGCTGGTAAAACAGCAAGATACGGGGCGACAGTCGCAAGACGCCGCCCCGTTTTCTTATGCGTGGCGACAAAGTGGCGACAGAGAAGAGGATATTAAGAGAGAAAGCCACGCGAGATAGTGACTTTCTTTCTCATGTTAAACGCTAACATGAGGTATTAAAGTTTTTTAAATCCTTTTGTCAGTTGTTTGTGAACGTGCCTTGAAACAACCCCTTCAATTGCCGCTACCTGCAAATCATGCCAGTTCTCATAAGTTGTGTTAGCTGCGATAAAATTATCCCATTCATCATCAGGGATAGCGGCGAAGTCCTCTTGTGTCTCGATCTTAAAACCGGACTTAGAAAACATATCTTCTAGAGAAGTAAAATTCGAGCACCCAGCCAAGAACTCTGAATTGATACTCTCACTTAACGTCACCTGTAAGGGATTATTTTCGAGTTCCTCTAGATTTTTCGTCATTTGAGGGATGTTACTTTTAACTGTAACTTTGCTTTTCATTGTGCCTCCGATATTTAGTGTGTAGATCATAAAAAGCATAGTAAGGCTTTTCATTTTTAGAAATAAGCTAACAACTATAATTCATTGTTTTACAGGCTTAATAAACCTTAGTTATCTTCTCCATCAAGAATCAATTCACCCAATTAACCCACGAAAAAAAATTAAAACCAAAAAAATCAATTAGATAAAAACAAACAGATCCATAAGAGATCCTAAAAACTGAAAAACACTGAAATTCCTTTCAATCTTTTCAGTTTGGTGTTTCCACCAAAACCCCAGCAGCGGCGCGGGCTGGCGTACCCGTTTGTAGAAAAATAAAACTGAAAAATTTCTCTGATCCGAAAACCGCAGGCGGGTGCGGTGTAGCGCCGATTTTGTCATGCGACCATTTATTTTGCGTGTGCGTTGGCAGCGCCTGCGGGGCGTGACGCGGTGATTGAGGTTATAGGTTCGTGATGGTGTGATATGTAGGCAGCGCGCTTTATGGGGCGTCTGAGCGCGTTTTATGACAGGCGTAAAAAAGCCCGCGCTCGGCGGGCTTGGTTTTCCCTAGTGTCATCATTATCGTTTGCAATCCAATCAAATAATGACACCGGGTTAGTTTATTTTATAAACGTTTATACAGATCGATTATGGATTATTGATCGGTTGCGTCGATCAATTGTTATCACTCCCCAATCACCGGACTGTATTTCGTTTGCAGCGCCCCTGATTTGGTGCCGGTTGCCGCAATAGCCGGAGCATTCAACGGCGTGCCGGTGTTGCTGTGGGTATGGTTGGCCGTCTCCTTAGCCAGTTCTTTTACCACGTCCAGCGTGTCTAACATCAACTGCATGACGTTGATTTGCTGGCTACCGACCCATACCACCGGGGCAATGATATCCTGACGCGCCCCGGCTATGCTGCTGCGGATCTGGCCGATTTTCTCCATCAGGCTTTGACCGACGTCTACCGTAGCCGATTTACCGATGCTGGCCACATAGCCCGCTTGCGTAGCCAGGCTATAATCCCCTTCAGCTATCTGCACAATCGCCCCGGCCAGCAATGTGGCCGTACCCAGCACCGTGGTTTTATCCGTGGCCTGGATGGTTGTTTCTCTGGCTACGATCGTGCGGCTTTCTTCGTCTGCGGTTACAACCCGTCGCATAGATGATTCACTGATTGTCTGGTCTGTCTGCCGTTCCCAGTCGCCCGCCACCGTGACACGCTGCGACACTTCCGCCCGCTGCTGCTGTAGCTGTTCCCCCGGCTTGATATCCGGCAGGCTATGCCCCTGCGCCAGCGTCTGCCGGACAAAGGGCTTATCCGGGCGACCTTCGGTAAAACTGACCTCTACCAGCGTTCCCGCAGGCGGAAACTGAAACATGCCCGATTCACCGCCCGCCATTGGCACCGGCAGCGGTACAGCGGGATAAATGGGGGTGTCTTTAGCCGGGTTGCCGTCTGCATCCAGCAGTTGCAGATCGACGGCATAACGGGGCCGGAACGGATCGGCAACGTTGCCACTAGTCACGCCTTCCGTTGGCGCTTCGACGCGGGCGAACCGTGGCAGATGAAGCCCCGCCGATAATTCCGGGTAGGCTGCATCAATCTGCCGTTGCGCCGGTGTTCGCTGTACCCGCGTTCCTGTTGCCGCACTAACGGGCGTCCAGATGATCGCAATATCATCATCCGTCAGCCTGACCGATGTAATGCGCTGATTATTGACAACTACACCGGGCCGTACAGATTGGATCAGCGGCAACGTCATACTGTTGCCCGCCGCCTGCGCCTGGCTGAATTCTGCGGGGATCTCGATGGGTTTATCTGCAAATATCGAATGTGACCAACTGCCAATATACAGACCGCCATCCGGCAGCGGTTGCCAAATATAATCATCAATGCCAAATGCCGCGCCGATGTTGGCCAGTAGTTGATAGCCGGTACCGCTATGGGTGAAATGTGGGATCGGCGTGGTGACATACTCGGCTTCCGGTAGATACACCGTTAAACCGCTGTTTTCCTCCAGCCAGGCGGCAAGTTGCTTAAGCGTGGGATGCTGAAACGAACATGGCCACATCCGTTCAAAGATCCCCGCCAGTTCACGCACAAACAGTTTTTGATAGCCATTGTCGGCGGGTTGTGAACGTTCAACATAGCCGGTAAACCAGCGCAACACACTGTCGGTATAACCCACATCCAGCCGCACCAGTTTTCCAGTGTAATCCTGATCGGTTTCGACCGTGATAAAACCACGGCCACAGGCGTTCAGTTCCAGCACCATATTGACGTTAACCAGGTGAACGGCGTCACCGGATAACATCAACCGCTTAATTGGTTTCATCCCTTACCCCAACGCGTCATTGACCGGTTTCAGCACCTTGCTTTCAAACCAGCTTAATTGTTCTTCACTCTCTGCTGAACTGCTGCCCCCTTTAACGCCCGGCGTCTGCTTTTTCGACTCCGTTTTGCTCCCGGCGCGGGTATCGCGTTTCTCTGCCACACTGATATGTTCACGTAACGTGAAGGTAACCAGCCATGCCTGTTTCCCATCCTGTTTCGGCGCGTCAATCGAGCCGGTAAAGGTAGCCAGCCGAAAATTAATGGCCTGCGCCGTATGGTTGGCCACACGGTAACGCTTAAGCTGGCCCCCTTCTTTCGCCTCAGCCATCGCCCACAGACGGGTTAATACTTTTGCATCGGTAAAGGGAATAATGCCGGATACGCGTAATTCTTTAGGCTTGATGCCCTGCTCCGCGTTCGCCGTGCTCGACGTCTGGCCAGACTGGTCTTTATCCTGGAATTGCATAGACGGGGTGACAGTAAGGCTTTTCAGCGGGATAGCTTCACCGTCAAGGGCGAGGGTAATTATCTGGCTCATGGATCATGCCTTCCAATGCATCAAGTGATTCACCCACAAACATCATGGCCGCCGTATACACGGCGGACGGCTGCGGGACGTTCTTCACCAGTTCAGCAGCGATCACGCTGCTTTGTCCTTTTCCTGTAAATACCCAGACGCGGGCGTTACCCTGCTGTAACGCGCTCAGCCCCTGGCTGATTTTCCCCAGCAGACTATTGCGAGCGGCTGTAAAGCTAGATAACTGACCTTTGATGCCATCAATACCGCTGCTGGCTGCGGCCTGCTGCTGTGCGGCAGCAATGCGCTGCGCGTTCAACGCCTGGCGATTGGTTGATACGGACAAGGGTACGACTGCGGGCAATGCCTGGCTTTTAGCGGGCAACTGCATTTTTACCCTGTCTAGCTCTGCCGCCGCCTGCGCCATTCGGGCCACCAACGTAAACGCCGGGGCTGGAAATACTGCCGTCATGGCATTTAACCGCCGCATAAAATCATCGTGGGCGGTACTACAGACCATAATCACCATGACGGTGATTTCACCCGCGGCGGCCTGTAACCGGCTGGTCAGATAGGCCACGGCATTGGCCGGGCTTAGATAATTGCCGGTAGCCGTTTTCTGGCCTACGCCATAGATCCACGGATGCACCGGCACAATAGCGCAGTTGACCGCGCCCATATTGGCCGGGAAACGGATATCGGCTTCACGCCACATTATTGCGGAGCCTCCGGCCAAACAATCTCAGGAGCCGTAGCCAAATCCACACGATTAAGCAGTACACGATAGGTTTTCCATTCGTTCAGCGTTGCGGTTTCTTCTTCCGTGGCAATACCTAACTCCACGGCGTCATTCAGTGCCTGAATACGATCATTTGCGACTGTATGCCGTGTCGATAATTCCTGCTGAGCCACCTGAATCAATGCCTGTTGCTGGGCGTCGGTATCCGTTATCCACTGAGAACCATCCCATTTATCAAACTCGGTGGCCGGAGTCAGCAAGGTTGTACCCTCTGACAGTTTACCGATATGTGTTACTGTCAGCGCTTGTCGGGTTTCAGTGTCGTAAACTATCTGGCCGCGATAATCCGGCACATGCTCCCATGATTTACCATCAGCGCTACGGCATAAAGCTTGTCCCGCGGCTGGCAGTTCTGGCGCGTCAATATAACTATCGGCAGGCAATCCCACGCCAGCCATCAGATACTCATAGCTGGCGCTCAGATACTCGCGCGTTGCAGGATGAACGTGATACACCGTTACCCAACCTGCATTCTTACTCAGGCCGTTTTCATTTAATTCGGCGGTTTTAATTTCAGTTGAATAGTTATTCATTATGCTGCTCTCACGATGTAGTTAAATGCCATGTTGCGGGGGCGGGTTTCACTTGCTGTACGGGTAACACGCGACGAATCAAAATGCGCTTTGGCACCTTTACCGCTTCTATCTGACACTGAATCATAATTAACCGTACCCAGGCCATCGAAATACAGAGCGCCAGAAGGCGGATAGTTTGCATCCGTCGCCTGATCGTCAATTACCCAGCCTGCCGTTATAGGCTGCATCGCATCACTTTGTGCTGACAATAATGCTCGCCCTGCATCGACCCCTCGCCCATCATCCCAACCACGAATAAACTCGCCGCGCAGGTCGGGAAGTTTGCCTGTCGGATAGGCCGCCGCTAATTTTGGATAGGTGGTCTTATCGAATGCCTGGCCATTGCACTTAAGCCAGCCGTTCGGCGCCGTAGCTAACGGCCACGGTAATGGGATACCTGCTAATTCACTAACGGAAATAGCGCCGACATCTGCCGCTGTGGGTTTATTGCCTGCATGATAGGCAAGGTTGCCTTTTATCCTTAGCCCATCGGCTTTTAACGACATCCATTCAGCGGCAGATGATGTAGATGCTGAATGCTCCCAGCGAAAATACTCATTGCCGTTATCGCCGGTGCGAAAATACAGATACGAATTGGTGTCTCCATCCGCATCATTCTTAAATCCAATCCTTGCGTAATCGCTATTTCTCTCCCATTGGATCGCCGAGTCGTTAGCGATCGTGACATTCCCCGTCAGCGTGCCGCCATTAGCAGGCAGCGCACCGGTATCCGCCGCGGTGGGTTTATTGTTTGGGCTGTAAACGCGCTTCCCCCCTTCTGAAATAGCGCCAACCACAAGGAGCGCGCCATCGCCATTCAGTGACGCCAGCTCTTTTAATGACTCATTATTACCATTCCAAAAAGTAAAACCGCCAACGCCACTGCCCCGGTGATTAACAAAATCCGTTCTCCCCGCGCCGTTAACCCGGTTCCAGCAAATATGCGCCCCTTGTGAGTCAGGCAATGCTGGCCCTGAAGCCGTCACTTTCAGGATGTTATTAATCGTCAACTGGCCAGATAGCGCACCACCGGATAGGGGGAGTTTTTTAGCTATCTCGTTTAATATCGTTGTGGAAAAATTCGGATCATTGCCAAGCGCTTTCGCCAGTTCCTGCAAAGTATCCAACGCGCCGGGCGATCCGTTTACTAACGCCGTAATCGCCGCTTTTACAAATGCCGTATTAGCCAGTTGTGTATCATTGGAGGCTTGATCAGCGGTTGGCGCGGTTGGCTTTCCTGTCAGTGCCGGGCTGACCAGGGAAGCGAATTTTTTCGTCGCGTCCACATCAGTCAGCGCCCCAACATCGGCGGCCGTTGGCTTATTGTTCGGGCTGTAGACGCGTTTTCCCTTTTCCAATAACGTATCAGCATCAACGTTATGCCCCATGGTCACTTCACCGGTAGCGAGGTTAATTTTAAACGGGCGTAAGGCGTTCCAACTTCCTGTTTTATCTCCTTTGTTGGTTAACAGCAGATAAAAATCCCTGCCATCGCTACGCAGAATAACGCCATAATCGCCGTTAATCAGACGCATGGCATCAGCGGACGAGAAAAGCAGTTCTCCGGTCATGGTATCGCCTGCTTTCTTTAAAAAAACTTCGTCTAACGCGGCAATGGGCGATACCTTGCGATTATCCGCAAGCTGTCCGTTAACAAGGGTGGCAATTTTCGCCACATAATGATCGTAACCTGCCGCATCCGTATAATTTTTCAGGTCAGCAGCCGCTTTAAACGTAATGCGATTCTGCCAGGCTCCCGTAGCCGTTCCCTGGCGGCTAACGTCCAACCACACCGCCGTATTGGCCGTAACCGCCAACTTTGCAGCGACATCCTGCTGTACCCGCAGCCCGCCGACATAACCAACACCCGGCGCAATGGTGGCCTGCGTTCCGGCCAGCGATACCTTAAAACCGTCATTCAAAAATGCCGCTACGCCGTAATAGTCCTGCATGGCCAGCCGGTGCGCTTCATCCATGCTGAACAGACGCGCGGAAAAATCGACCTGCCACGTCTGCGCCGATACGTTGATTTGCGTCGCTTCCGCTGCGCCATCAAACTGCATCGACAGGTTGCGCGTTAAGCTATTACCCTGCTGGCCGTTCTGCGTTTTCAGCTTCTGCTGGGTACGCACATGGACAATCATCAATACCGTGTTGGTTTTGCTATCTACCAGACCGATCCAGTTGTACTCCCAATCGCCAACCGTGGTATCCAACACCACCGAATACACCACCGCATTATCATTGAGTACGCCCGACTGCGTGATATTTGCCGTATGTTTAATGGTTGCTGCCGCTGGCATTCTCTCGTCACGGTTTACCGGTTTGTTTTCATCCTGATTGGGGATCAGAGCAAAAACCACCTTATCCGGCACGGCGGGCAAGCCGTCTAAAATCTTGCTGACATTCCACGCTTCAAAGGCGCGGGTTACTGCACTCTGTGCCATACGTCCCTCACAAACTGGCTGTATAAAATTCCGTTGATGCCGTAAATCCCGGCGCGCCGACTAACTGACTACCTGTAATCAAGCCGTGTGATACCACTGCACTAGCCGTGTGATAGGCCGAATCATGACCAAATTCACCGGCATGGCTCCTGACCGATACCGCGTTCAACACATCAAAACCGTAACGGCGGCAGGTACGGCCATATTGACGGATAAGACTCATCATCAATGCGTTGTAGGTACTCAATTGCTCATCGTTGATGCGCACCAATATCACATCCCAGTCGTACCCCGCCTGGCGCTCTTTTAACCGCACGTCGCCAATATCCAGCCGCTGGAAAATGGCGATAAAACCCGCCACGCTGCCCGCATCTTTCGCGTTGATAAACGCATACTTCACCCGCTTGCGGTACAGGCTAAGCGGCTCCCCGTTAAACCGTTCGATATCCCGCTGATAGGCCAGCACGTTAAGCAACGGCACCGGACAGGTTTCCGCGTCCAATTGCTGCAACGGCCAGCGCATCCAGTCATTCACCTGTTGCCAATACCCTTTACCGGCGCGGAGTAATTTGGCCGGTTCGCCTTTATCCATCCATGACGGCAGGCGTAAGCTATCCAATTGCTGTTTAAATTCAGGCATCCCGGATCACCACTGTTAACGTTTTCAGACGCGGAATGTTTAACGCGCTGACGATATCGCCCAGGGAAAATGTCACAGAATCGATCAGGGCGAATTCCCGATGTAGCTCACGCCCCAGATTGGAGAAAGAGAAACGGGCATACGGCCATGTTTTTTTCACGTCATACTCGCTGTTTTCGCGGAATGCACAGCGCACCAGATTTTCACACCCCGTACGCAGCGCGGTTAATTCGTCCGCCGTCACGTTGGCCGGATTGTTTACATACAGCGTGACGGTTAAATCATGCTGCGTTTCCGGCATGGCCATACACTGCATATCATCACCGTGGCCGTGATGCCCCTGCGCGGTGATGTAGTCATTAACCGCCGTAATAAACGGGGTTGAAATCACGCCGGAATCCAATAAAAGATAGGCGTTAGCCGTTCCCGGCCCGCGTGGCGCATCGTGCAAAAAGAAAATACGGTCGATGCTCAGCCCCGCGACGGCCGCAATCATGCTGCGGTATACCGCATCGGTGTGATAGTTGCCGACCAGGTTGTACTGGTTGCGGCAACGATCGCGCAGGTCGTCATCGGCTTCCTGATCCGCGCCTGGCGTCAGCAGCCAGTTTTCTTCGTTTTCCGCCCGATCAATGCCAGTCACGGCCACAGGCAAAATACGGTAGTAACCTGGTGCCAGATTGAACGCGCCGCCGTCACCGGTTGCCGACACCGGCACTAACCCGCTGGCGCTGCCTGCGGGGATCGCGGTATCAGCCGTGACGCGCAAGCTATAGACCTGACCATTAATGCGCTCGGTCTGGATCACCGTTCCAGCAGGCACCAATACCGCCGCACCGGCATTCGACTTGATAAACCGGATCGCTCCGCTCGCTGCCGTGGCTGGTTTACGAACAACATTTACGCCCCAGGCGAACAGCTCCAGAAACGCGCCTGTTGCTGTGGCCAGAAACATATTGGCCAGCACGACATTAATCAGGACGCCTTTCAGCCACAGCACCGGCGTGGTGACAATCACGTTAATCAACCGCCAGAACGGCGACATACGCGACGTGTTGGTGATCAACCCTTCCGCCTTGACCTGCGTCTGAAACTGTTCCGTTATGGCGTCGGTCGTGACCGGCATTCCAGCATCAATCAATACCTGCTCATAATCAATCTGCGGTTTAGTCGTCATAATCAGCACTCACCTGAATACGGCCAAAATCATAGGTCTCTGCGGTGATCCATAACCGTGTTTGCGTTTCTTCGCTCAGTACAACCGTGCCGGGAATAATGCGTTCATCATCTTCAATGAGAATAATAATTTGCGTCATAATATCGGCGCGTAATGTTGGGCTACGTTCAGCGATTAGCTTTGTCGTTAGCCCGCTTTCAATAATGGCGTGTACACAATCCTGCCCGATGCTAACGCGGTTATTGCACACAATGGGTTCATGACCGGTATTTAAATTAAAATCACGATTTGTAATTAATAAGTCGATATATTTCGCTTCATCCATTAGCGCAACTCTTCCCACTCGCTTAATTGTTCCGGCGTCATGCCTTTATCCGTATGAATAACCACGCTGCCAAAATGTTTACTGTTATCGGTATAGGACTTACTACTGTTATTGATTTCTTTATTTATTCCCCCGCGCTCTATACCTTTTAATTTTCCACCGGTTAATAACTCATTATTACCTGGCTTAATGCTCGCGGGCATGACCGGTTCTTTTAAGGGGGCCGGCATCACAGTGACATGGGATACCGGAGCCGGTAGCGCTGGCATATTGACTATCGGGGCGGACGCAGCCGGTAATGCCGTAACCAGCGCACCAGTTATCGCCGTGGGTGTTGGTGCAACTGGCTGCGGTACGGCAGGGACTAATTCAGCCGGACGTGCAATATGATTAGAATAGGATGAACCTACAGTAACTGCTGGCGCACTCCCCGTCTGCCCCGGTGTTGTGGTCACAGACTCAGCAGGCCGTGAAACACTGACGGGCGCGGAACTGGCGGGCATATCAATATTCACGCCTGGAATGTGATTAAGCTTTTCAATAATCCAGCCGTAAGTGCTGGAAAACGAACTCAGCAGGCCATCCCATAGACCGTTAAATAGCTCACCGATGCCGGAAACCATATTCCCCATTGCGTCCATCAGCGAAAAATTACTGATAAATTCAACGACGCTATTCCAGCCTTCAACAACAGATGCCCATACGGATGAGAATATTTCCCCCACCCATTGCACGATTGCTGCCAGCGTTTTAAACGCCTCGATCTGCATCACCGCCGCGACGATCTGATCCCAATGCTGGTACAGCAGATAACAACCTGCGGCCAGCGCGGCCACCGCAGCAATAACCAGTAAAACCGGCCACAGCGCAAAGTTAAACGCTACTCCAGTTAAAACGGTGGCCATACGCACCGCCAGCAGCACACCGCGTAATAGGCGCATCGTCGCTGACCAGGCTATTACCGCCTTGTTATACAGCCAGATAACCGCGATATGAATTTTCATCACCGCCGTTAATCCAGCCCATAATCCTTTCAGGCCGATCATGATGAACGATGATACCCCCATCACGATGTTAACCACGGCCCCAGCCGCAGCCAAACTGAGCACGGCCAGCACGGCATAACCGATCACCTTAGCAATGTTGGGGAACAACGTTTGCCACCTGAGCAATGTCTGACCGGCATCCGCCATCTTATTGATCAGCGGATACAGCACCGGCAACAGTGTGGCCCCCATTGCCGCGCGTATGGCGTACCAGACCGCAACCAGACGATCCCAGGGGTTCGCCATTTTTTCCGCCATTTCCGTGGCGCGTTTCATGCCGTCGCTGCTGCCCAGTTCAGTAATATGCCGCTGCAATACGCCTACGTTGCCGTAAAGTTGTTTTATCACCGCAGAGCCGCCGCCAAAGGCCTCATCCAGTTCCCTCTGTGCTTTCAGGTTCCCTTCAATGCTGGCCCCGTACTTACCGTGCAATTTTTCCAGCATTTGCGGCATAGACAGCATCTTGCCGGTAGCATCGGTGAAGTTTAGCCCCAGTTTTTCAGCGCCCTCTGCGGCTCCGGTCAGAAAGGATTCATACGAGCCGCTGGCCTCACTGCCTAATGTGCGCTGTAACTCGCCCAGCACGGCCATTTGTTCATCCATGCCTATGCCGAAATTGGTACCCGCGCCTTTTGAGCCTTCCATCAAATCCTTGATAGCGGCCATTTCGGTGCCAAATGCCTGGCGCATATAGGCGGCTTTCCCGGCAACCCGTTCCGCAAAATCCACATTCCCCAGCGCCTGGGCATCGGTGCGGAAATTGGCAAACATCTGGCCCATGAATTCCGTGGTTTCCGCTGACGTGGTTTTCAGCGCTGCCGCCACCGTGTTGGTGATAGTCGTCATGCGCGGCAGTTCGCCGTCAGATAACCCACCGACTGACGATTTAATCATCTCTGTGGACTGCACAAACTCCAGCGCTGATTTACCGTATTGGACACTGTATTTCAGGCCATTTTCTGCAACCTGCTTTAGCGTGGCGTCACTCACGCCCTGGGCCGATGCAGACAACAGCGCATCATTCATTTCAATAGCTGGGGCTAGCGCATCACGGATCGCCAGACCGGTGGCAAACAGCCCCGCGCCACCGATCGCAATCCGTTTGAATGCCGCCTGTGATTTTTCCGCAAAGCCGGTCACTGACGATTGCGCCTGTTTAATCGGGCGCGTCAGTTTATCGATCAGGCTTAAGGTAAAATCCAGTTGCTTCATGAGTCGCCTTTAAATGCCAGCGTAATACCGTTTCCCACAGCAATACGCATTTTTTCCCAGTAAGAATTATCCAGCCAGACGGCGCGGGCTAAATTATCGGTATCGTCCGGCTCATGCGGTAAATAATGCCGCCGCAGGGTTAAAGCCTGTTCGATAAAATTATTGTCAATGGCCCGCAACCGTTCGGTTAGTTTTTTACTTCAATATCCAGTTTGGGCGCATAGTGAGTATTTACCGCCTCGGTAATTTGCAAAGCGGCACCCGGCAATTTTAATAACTCGTCCAAATCGGCTTTACTTTCCGCGCTGGCAATACGGCGTAAATAAGTCACTGCCGGGGCAATTTTATTATCCATTGCCATTTCATTAATCAGGCCGTTATACGCAACCGTATTCGGCTCAAACGTTAATTCCTTTCCTGCGATAGTTAATATAATCTTGCTCATGGCAACTGTTCCCTTTGATTTATTTCATCCACTAACTGATTATGCCGGGCGGCACAATCGGCATATATTTCCGGCCAGCCCGTTAATGGCATGGCGGCATCGGTGCCGGTATTCCCCGTTAAGCGCGGTAAATTAATGACCGGGCATTTCTTTTTCAGGTTTTCCTGATAATGCACGTTCGGTTCTTTCAACACTGGCGTTGTACAGGCTGACAAATTCATCAGACAGACACACGTTAGTAAAAACCGGCTTAACGATCTCCCGGTAAATTTCCTTGTTTGGCGCATTACGTATCGCCTCCAATTGGCTTTCCAGCTTCTGCCCTGATTGGCTGGCGACGGTCTGCATCGCCTGGCGGGATTGCTCACCGGCTGCGTTGGCGGCATTGGTGACGACAAGCTCTACGCTATCGCGCTGCCAGTTGGCCACCTGCCAACCTGCGGCAAAAACGCCGACCAGCACGACGACAACCAACCAGTGCTTATTCATCAGCGCACCCCGTTATGTTCCAGGCTAAAGTGATTGCCGTCCGGGCGCGATTTAAAGCGCCCGCCCCAACTGCCGCCCAGCGATTCCCAGTATTCCCCCAGCGGCAAATAAGCCTCGGTCTGCGTCTGGTACTCCCCGTTGATAAACAGGTTTAAATCAACCGCCAGCCGCTGCGTATGCAGACTGTTGGCAATCCCTGCGCCGCTTTTTGCGTTCAGCTTCGCCTGTTCCGGCGTGCGGTAGGCTTCGCCAAAAGTCAGCCGATAGCCACGCTCCCCCGCCCAGGCGATTAGCTGGGCAATCAACTGGGCAAAAAGCTGCTGTTTCTCACTTAACGTCATGTTTTCCCTTGCTCCCTGTTAACAAACTGCTTCCCCGACGCCGTAGCCAGATTTCAACCGCCTGGTGACCGGCAACCCCAAACGCCGCCCCCAACCCGGTGATCGCCAGCGGCGATAATCCTGGTATCCAAATCAGCACAGCCCCCGCAGCCATTGACGTAGCGGCCCCCAAAATAACCCGGCCAATAAACAGGCGGGGCGTGATCTTTTCATCACTGGCCAATACCTGCCCAGCGGCGATAACGCCCCCAAGCGTCAGCAGCCACAACACATACTTTTCATATTCCTGCATGGGGTTTCCTTACCCGATAAGTTTTTCCGTCAGTTCCGATTCCAGATACGGAATGCCGTTGATACGCACAAAATCCGGGCTGGTCACCACGTACTTGATTTTGTGCGTCACTACGCTGCCGCCCTTCGGATCGTTGTCCAGAATGTCGCTCACAATCAGCTTGCAGCCGAACGCCTCCACCTTGATTTCTTCATTACCGGCTTTGGCATACCACATCAAATCAACTGGCTCGATACCGCGCCACGACCCCGCGCTACGCGCTTTGGCGGTCACGATAGCCAGGCTTTTGGTACTGAGTTCCATTTCCCCTTCTGCCGCCACATCACCCGACACATAACCATCGGGAACACCCTGCGTCTGGGCGGCGGCGGTATTATCCGTAATGCTCAGGCCAACTTTTTCAACATGAACCAGATCGCCATCCATATTGAAATCAAACGACTGGCCGGAAATCCGTTTCGTCATTATTCACTCTCCAGCGATTGATCCAGAATCAGGCTTACCGTGATGCCTTTCGGGCATTCATAGGTACGCACCGTAATATAAATTTCCACTTTGGTTTTGGTTCGCCAGGTGATCGCTACGTCGCCATCCTGCGGCGGCTTGACCTCGCCGGGGAACGTTATGCCGTTAATCTGGCTGCTGCGGGACATTTCGCGCAGTGTCTTGGCAAAATACGCCTGGTGCGCGGCAATGCTGCCCGGTGTGCTGTTCAAACTACGATCGGCAATCTTGGCAATGGCCTGAAGTCGCACCCGCCGCGCCGCCTTATCGACAATGCGCAGGTTTTCAATAGCCTGGTAATCGCCGCCTTCCACGTCCAACGTGCGACCATCCGACCAGTAATAACCGTCATAGTCCGGGTACCACATCGGGACGCTGTAACGCTGGGCTTCCAGTGCCTGCAAGGTGGCCAGTTCTAACAGCGAACCGGTTGCATCAACCGGCAGATCGGTTGCGCCCATTTCCAGCAATGCGCCGGTCTGCACCCGCGCCGGGCTATCGGCAATGGTCACCGCCCGGTTGCACAGACGGCCAGCCAATACGCCCGGCTCATTGCCCCACAGTCGAGGCACCAATTGAACGGATGGAACCGCCGCACCCTCCTGCAAGGCGCTAAGGCGCAACAGATAACCCGCCCAATCTTCCCCAGCCTGTACGCCATCTACTGCCAGAATAAACCACGTCCAGCGGCCAAATTTGGCGATCAACTCCGCCCGCAGACTGGCCGCAGCCTGGATCGTGTCTTTGGTCGCGCCCAATGTCAGGACAACCCCTTCCACGCTGGCAACACGCTGCGCGGCTTTTACGGCTTCCGTCCAAACCTGATCGATACCTTCGACGGGCAGATCTTTAGGCAGGACACAGATAAAGCCGCTCCAATTCTGACCGGCGTTTAACATCGCCGCATTTACCGTGCGTTTCAGCACCGAATCCGCCGCGCCCAGCAACACATCCAGATCGCTTTGGGTGTTTACCGGCACGGTTTTGGCCACCTTGTCCTTGCCCGTTCCCGCGCCGACGAACAGCACCACCCGTTCGATCTCGTTGGTTTCGCCCTGTAGCTGGTTAACCTGGTTAACCTGTACCGTTGGCCAACTCATACCTACCCCTTGATATCCTGCGCTTTCACGTTCCAGCCAAAGCCGATCGCCTGTAGCTGACGTGCCAGCGCCTTGTTAAATTCATCATCGTTCATGCCCAAAAACGGACGGGCGGGAACATCCACTGTCCAGGCGGCTTTTGCTGCCTTACCGCTTAATTTCTTAATCAGTAAGCCGGCCTGATCGAAACGCAGAGTTTCTTCAATTTCCTTATACGGCGGCTTACGCCATCGGGTACCGCGTTTCACTTTGTACCCTAACGCCCGTAGCTTCCTTGCCTGACGCCGTGTGGCCATCCGTTTGGGATCGGACTTGCCACGCTGAACCTGTGAACGCTTGACGGAAACACGCATACCGTTTTGCTGACTAAATCCCACCACACCCGCAGGTACTGGCGTACTGCCGTTTCGGTACCCACCGCCTTGCATGTAAACCTGCACAGCATCAATTTCAGGCATTTCACGGATATGCAGCAACTTAGGCAGATTGCGCAGCATCTTGCCGCGCCGCTTTCCCTTACGTTTTTCCCAGGCTTCCCCGTCCGGAGCTTGTTGCTGGCGAACATGCCGACCAGCAGCATTAATCACCCCGTACTTAGCCAATCGCCACAGCAGGCGCTGGCGTTTTTTGGGCGGAAAATTCAGCTTTTGCAGCGCCTGACGTAATTCCTTAAGCTGTGATTTACTCAGTTCACCGTTGATAATCATGCGGGCTGACCGATTACCGCGCCGGTTTCATCCGCGCCAAAGATTTGCCCTTCCGTGGCAAACCAGATTTCAGGATCGGCCAGCCGATAACGCTTGCCATCAAAGGGGATGATCCCTTTTGCATCCTCAATAATGGCCAGCGATTCAGCCAGCTTGAGCGTCACCATCACCACCGCCGTTTTCTGGTCGATAACATCGATATCCAGCGTCGGTAATTCCATATCCAGCCCGGCATCCATAAAGGGCTGTTCATCCTGATTGGTCTGCCAGACCAGCAGCAGCGCACATAAATTACGCGGATCACATTCCCGGTAAGGAAAACGCTCCCAGCTCAGCACCGCATCAAACTGCATGACCGCCAGTTGATACTGTCCCTCGCCCAAATCCCGCTGGGCGGGGATAAAACTCACCTCATCCATGAGGCTGTCAAATCCCTGCATCACACGTTCAGGCAAACTTTTCCTGATAAACCTGGTAATGCATCCAACTGGCTCATACCTGCCTCACCGTGGCGCGTTTTAGCCCTTTCATACGGCGGATAACGATCGCCGCCTCCGCCAGCAGTCCCTTGCATGTTTCATCTCCATCCTGTCCCGGATGAGACTCGCGGCGGCCAATGGTGACGAACTCACCGATCAGATCGGCTTTCGCTCTGGCAAACACCGCTTTTTGATACTGCGCACACAACAGATTTTTTCCGTCCAGGCTCACGCCTGGCACGGCGCTGGCCATTCCATAGCCGCTATCCCTGTGTTGCTGTTCAACGCGGAGTAAATCGGCGTTGACCTCACCGGCTGCGGTCAACAACGCCTGTGCCACCGTTCCGGCGTCAATATCTGCCGGGATGGTGCGCTGCGCTTGAAAATCGCGCAGGTTCAGATCCGGCCAAAATCCATTGTTGGCTAGTACCGCATCCTGATAATCAACCGGTGTTCCACTAAACATAAATCCCCCGTAAAAGGCGGGCTGACCGGCTTCCACGGCACATCACACAAAATGTGTATTGCCTCAGCCGCGCCCGCCTGGCTTGCGGTAGTCGTTTTAATGCTTCTGCAATGACCGGATACGGGCGGCGATGGTTTTACGCATCGTGCCAACACCGACCTTGCGGTGATATTTCTCAGCCTGGGCCAGCAGTAAATCCGCTTTCTCAAGCAGCGCTACATCATCCGATGCCGTCGCCCTCGGCTGCCCATGATCGTCACGCAACAGCAACAACCCGGCGAACTTGAACCACTTAGCGGTAATCTCCTCATGCAGCCGCCAATTTTCCACCACGTTGTTAAACGTGCGGGAGAAATACGGCTCCACGCTCTGCCCGCTATCTGCGGTCTGCTCCGCCCATTCCAGCACCGTATCCGCCACGAACGCGGCAAAACTGCGCTTGATGTTGTCCGGGGTGCGCTGTCCCTGCGCAATGGCGATATCCGCCCAGTCCAACGCCTGATCAAACTCGTCAACGTCAAACAGCCAGACGATGCAGTATGCAAAGATGGGATGTTGGTACACCTCGCCGCTGTCCAGATAGGCCCGAACCGTAGGCAACCAGCGCGGCAGCAGTTCCCGCCGCTTCATCTCCACCCGGTCACGGATCATGGGTTGGCTTTTCAACCGTTCAATGTCATTTTCCAACGCCCGGATCTGTAGATGCAGGCTATGCCCGCCTGTAATGGGCTGGCAGCGTGATAGCTGCTGTTCAGCCTGTAACCGGGCGTTATGACGTTGAGCGGGTGAAAGCGCCATGATTACGCCCCGTCACCGGCAGGCGGGTTTTCTGGCTCTGGTACCGTGCCGATAGTGACCGCTGATTCATCGATCGCCGCGTACAGTTCCGGGTATTCCACAGCGTAGCCTTCGTTACGCAGGTATTTGTTTTCGTACTGTTTGCGGTCTTCCACGAACTCGGCTTTACGCTGGCGCGTATTGCGCTGGGTATAGATATGCAGGTTGCTAAGCGTGGTCACCACCATGCGCTTGCCGGGCATAAAGGGCGGGACAATGGCATGACGTCCGGCGATCGTACTGTCCAGCATCTGCGCGGCGATCTTCTCAGTGGGCCGATCGGCTTTCTGGAACAGGCGGTATTGCTCCGCCGCCACCAGGTCAGCGCCGACCAACACCACCAAACGCGGATCGCTGCGGTATTGCTGCGGGATCTTGGTATTGATAAGGTCGGATGCCATCGCATCCAGCGACTTGTAATCACCGTTTTCATCCAGCGTCACCGCATCAGTGATGATCTGCTGGCCTTTTTTGAAGGTCTTGACCAACGCATGCCAGCCAATATTGACGTCTTCGCCGTTCGGGTTTTTATCCGGATCGGTCGATTTGGCCACAGACGTGCCGTTAAAGCCGATGCGCAGCATATCCAGCGCAAACGCCTGATTAGAGAACGCCTGTACCTTCTGGAAAAACTCGTTTTCTCCACCGGCATTCGCCCAAACAGACAGCAGATCCCACGGCAGCGCCGCGCAAGAATCCGTCTCGACCAGTTTGTACTCGTTCCCCTCCACGCCGACGCCGCGAATAAAACGCCCACCCTGTTTACGCCCGGTATGCAGCGCAGAGCTACCAACAGACACCACCTGACCGGAAAGCTGATCCACGTCTGCCACGGTAATCATGGAAAGAAAATCCACCGATTCCAGCAGCGCATCACGCAGTTGCGTTTCTTTCGGATCGGAGAGCGCAAAATAACGGGATACATCCGGCACCCCATGCGCCTCTGACAGAGCGGCGGCAAACGACGTTAAATAGTCACGCGCCCGCTGATTTAAAAACATAGAAATCCCTCTCGCTTATTGGCGAAATAAAAGTAAATGAAATAATCGACTGCCTATTACCGCGACGAATTAAACCAAATGGCTAAAGCGTTTTTCTTTCTCGCCAATTTTACGTTGCGGTAACTTGGTGATTTTTTCATCCAGCTTGCCAAAGTTTTTAATAATCTGCGGCAGGTTATTGCGCAGGGTGGCAAATTCCTGCGTATCGACGACTTCTTTCACCACGTCCAGATCTTCCTGTACTTCTTCCTGTCCGGTTTCCAGCGCATCCACACGTTCTTCCAGTGCGGTTAAGGCTTCCGCCAGCGCCTGCAATTTATCGCCGCCCCCTTCATTGCCTGCGCTTTCTTCCTCAGCAAAATTTTTCGGTTTAATACCGAACAGGCTATGCCACGTCTTTTTTTCTTCCTTTGCCATCGTCTTTCCTTTAATTTCCTTAACTTCATCAATCACCAGCGGCTTTAACGCGCCAAACAGGCGATTCCCTTTTCTGCCTTTGCTAAAGTGAAGGCGTGTTGTGCCAACACTGGCAGGGGTATTGGTGACACCTAATCCTTGCAGATAGTGTTTTCCCGTTCCACGCCAGTTACCGTCCGGCGTCAGTTCCACCGAGCAAAATATCATTTGGCCGTCCCGATTGGCCTGCAACAAGTAGTTATTTGGTCGCAGTTGCGCATACAACCGCATTAACCCGTCATCGCCATCTTCCGCCTTAACGGCCAATACCTCCCCCATATTGCCGAACCATTTTTCATGTTCCGGCCAAATTAGGGCGGTATAAAGCGCAGGATCGTAAAGCTCGGCGGCATCAATTAACCACTGGCGTTCCATTTGCCGTTTATCAACGGTTTCACCTTCCGTGGCAATACAGATCCAGTTAGTCATTAACTGCGACATTATTATTTTCCGTTTCGTTGCGACAAATGGATTATTGACGAATAAAAATAACGCGGCGAGGAATTTAATTCTTATACATTCGGCTATTCATCCTTTCCCGAATATCTCCGACTTAACACAAAATAAATAATAAAAATAACACCGCATAATAGCGGCATGGCCAAATATTCCGATGAATTAATAGGTGTGGCGCGGGCGCTCTATTTAAAAAGAGCGACACCTAAAGAAATTGCCGCTGATTTAAATCTGCCGAATGCGCGGATGGTTTACTACTGGGCGCAAAAATTTAGCTGGTCTGATTTGCTCAGCCATGAAAGTACAGAAGAAGCGATCGAGCGCCGTTATCAATTACTGGTCGGGCGCGATAATAAAACCGAACTGGAGTTAAAAGAACTCGATACGCTGATCGCTCACGCCGTGAAGCTGCGGGCGCAGAGTAATAAACATAAGGAAAAGCTGGCAGAAGCCAAAAACAGCCGTCAGTGCGGCAGATATGAGGAAGACGACGAGCGCCCCGCGAAAAAACGCCAGTACCGCAAGAATGATATTTCCAGCCTAAGCAAAGAGGATTTTGACGCCTGGGTGGAAGAACACCTTTTCGGCTATCAGAAACACCTACGCGCCAATATTGGCGAGGCAGTGCGCAATATCCTGAAAAGCCGCCAAATCGGGGCGACCTGGTATTTCGCCTTTGAAGCCTTTGAAAACGCGGTTCTGACCGGCGATCCGCAAATCTTCCTGTCAGCCAGCCGCGCCCAGGCGGAAGTGTTTCGCTCCTACATCGTCAATATTGCGCAGCAATATTTTGATATCACCCTGACCGGCAACCCGATCCGCCTCAGTAACGGGGCAGAACTGCGTTTCCTGTCCACCAATAAAAACACCGCGCAATCGTATAGCGGGCATCTGTACTGCGACGAATATTTTTGGGTGCCAAACTTTGCCCGCCTCAATGAAGTGGCCAGCGCAATGGCCACCCATGACAAATGGCGCACCACCTATTTTTCCACGCCCAGCGACAAAACCCATCAGGCTTATCCGTTCTGGACAGGCGAGGAATGGAAGCGCGGCAACAAGAAACGCGCCGGGGTTATATTCCCCGACTTTGACGAACTGCGCGACGGCGGGCGGCTCTGTCCTGACGGCCAGTGGCGCTACGTTATCACGATGGAAGATGCGATCCGCGGCGGGTTCAATCTGGCCAGCCTCGATAAGCTGCGCAACCGCTACAACGTGGACACGTTCAACATGCTGTATATGTGCGTGTTTGTGGACAGCAAAGACGCGGTATTTAGCTTTGACGACCTGGAGCGCTGCGGCGTAGATCCGGAAATCTGGCAAGACCATGACCCCAAAGCCCCGCGGCCCTTTGGCAACCGGGAAGTTTGGGGCGGCTATGACCCCGCCCGTTCCGGTGACCTGTCCACCTTTGTGATCGTCGCCCCGCCCGTTTTTGAAGGCGAAAAATTCCGGGTACTGCGGGTAATCAACTGGCAGGGAATGAACTTTCGCTATCAGGCCAACCAGATTAAAAAACTATTCCAGCAATACAACTTTACCTATATCGGCGTGGACATTACCGGCATCGGTACCGGCGTATTTGAAAATATCCAGTATTTTGCCATGCGCCAGGCAACGGCCATTCGCTATGGCGTGGAAACCAAGAACCGCCTGGTGATGAAAGCCGCTGACGTAGTGGAAAGTAAGCGTATCGAGTGGGATCAGGATGAAAAGGCGATCCCCGCCTCGTTTATGGCCATCAGAAAAACCACCACGGCCAGCGGCAACGGCATGACCTTTGTTGCTGACCGCAGCGCCGAAACCGGCCACGCGGAGGCGTTCTTTGCTATCGCTCACGCGCTGGACAATGAGCCGCTGAACTATGAGAACAAGCCCCAATCACGATGGAGATTAAAAAAGGCAGCATGAAAAGGAAAGCACAACGACGCGGACAGGAAGCCCAAAACGCCCCGCGCAAAAAAATGAGCATCATCACGTTTGGCAAACCTGAGCCGGTATTAACCACCGGCACGGATTACCGCGATATCTGGTATGACAATAATTTCGACCACTACACGTTACCCATTGACCGCCTAGCCCTGGCGCAGCTTATCAACCTGAACGGCCAACATGGCGGGATTGTCTACGCCCGCCGCAATATGGTGATATCGGATTATCAGGGCGGCGGCTTGACGCATGATGAGATCGGATCGGCGGTGTTCGACTACCTCACCTTTGGCGATATCGCCATTCTGAAAGTGCGTAACGGCTGGGGTGTCGTGGTTGACCTAGTGCCTCTGCCCGCGCTCTATACCCGACACCGTAAAACTGGGGAATTTGTGGTATTGCAGGACGGCGAACCGCTGGTTTACCCGCCAGAGGATGTAATTTTTATCAAGATGTACGACCCGCAACAGCAGATCTACGGCCTGCCGGACTATATCGGCGGTATCCATTCCGCGCTGCTGAACAGTGAAGCGGTGATTTTCCGCCGCCGCTACTATCACAACGGGGCGCATACGGGCGGCATTCTCTATACCAGCGATCCGAATATGACGGATGAGATTGAAGAGGAAATCGAAAGGCAGTTAACCAGCAGCAAGGGGATCGGCAACTTCTCCACCATCCTGGTAAACATCCCTAACGGCGATAAAGAAGGCGTCCAGTTTATCCAGATGGGCGATATCAGCGCCAAAGATGAGTTTGCCAACGTGAAAAACATCAGCGCCCAGGATGTACTGAACGCTCACCGCTTCCCGGCTGGATTGTGCGGCATTATCCCGCAGAATGCCGCAGGGCTAGGCGATCCTGAGAAAGCCCGCGATACGTACCGAAAAGATGAAATTATCCCGATACAGCGCCGCTTTCGTGACGCTATCAGCGCCGATCGTGAAATTCCGGCACATTTACACCTAATTTTTAGTGATGACACAACAAAGTCAGGTGCGGCATGAGGCGAAAACCGTTAAAATTCCAACAGTTTGATTTGCTTGGAGCCAGAAACATGCGCGTAATGAAAGTATTCTGCCCTGAATGTAACGGCAAGGCGGTGATCCGCAAAACTGTGCGTAAACACCGCCATATCTCCGATTTGTATTGTGCCTGTTCGGATGTGGAATGCGGTCACACCTTTGTATTGAATGTGACCTTTTCACATACGCTTAGCCCCAGTGCCAAATCTCAAGACAGCTTATTAAAGGGGATTGTTGATAACTTAAACCCTGAACGGCGTCAGATGTTGTTAACCCTATTGCAAAGCCCTGCGGCCTGAATTGCCCCCGTTCTGGGGGTTTTTATTTCCGTACTCATCCAGCCGACTAACTAATTCCCTTGTCAATTCTGCAATCCAATTAATCGCCAATTCGCGATCGGCATCATCACACTGGCGTTCCGTCACCAACCGCGCCACTAAATCAATACGCTGCAACACCAGCGTTTCAAAAAGCAAATCCGGCACAAATCCCCCTCAACATCACTGTATATATAAACAGTATATCAAAATGTTTCTGAATTAATACTATATAAGCTAACGGTTTCTTTACGTATCTATCCTGTCGTCCAATTCCACCCTGGCCACAAATCGCAATCCGTTGATTTTTCAACCTCATTTAACTGACCGTTAGCCATCTTCAGCATACGATCCCCTTCTATCGCCAGATTACCGCCCCGTAAAAGGATGTTAATCTGCTCATTATTTCCGCTAAAACCCCGCCCTTTTAACAACTCCGATAATCGTCGCCAGCTCCCCGGCGTACAGTTATTGACAGAACTCCAAGGGGCGGCGTCGCCGCCAGAAAAACCCGCCTCCGCTGACGCTTCGGCCAACTTCGGGACAATATTCCACTTAACCAGACGAGTAACGACCTCCGATGCCTCCCCCAGCAGCGGCGAATAAATACCCTGTACGCGCTGCACGTCCTCCGCGTATTGGTTGCCCTGCTCGGTGATTTCGTAGGCCAGACGCACGACAAGATTGTCGCGTGATACCAATGCCCCACCCTGCGCCTGGGTGTAGGCCGCCCAATCGCCTACATCAGCCGCCGCCAGCACAGCATCCATTCGAGCATCATCAAGCTGGATATCACGCAGGCGGCGCAGTTCACGATAAACCGTTACCGGCGCACCGCCGATTTGCTGAAACTGTCGGATACGCCAGCGTGACGCCCAGGCGGAAACCGCTTTTGACATATCTTTCAGGCTTTCCCCGGTTTCATCGTCGTTTTCGTCGTCCAGGGCAAAGCCATCAATATTTTTTGAAATGTATTTGGCGATATAACCGGTTGCCGAACCTTTGGAGGGATCGATAGGTTCGACGTGAAAACGCGCCTTTAATGCCCTTTCACTTTGTAGTTCTTCGGAATCTTCAAGACGGGCGTAATAGCACATAATGTCGCGCACCTGATCGACATGTTCAGGTTG
Source organism: Brenneria populi (assembly GCF_036016195.1). Lineage (NCBI taxonomy): Bacteria > Pseudomonadati > Pseudomonadota > Gammaproteobacteria > Enterobacterales > Pectobacteriaceae > Brenneria > Brenneria populi. The sequence goes on from NZ_JAYWTM010000004.1 coordinate 274,624, forward strand.
CATAAACAGCAACATATGCCAGTGCGGTGTACCATCGTGATGCGGCTCGACGACGCGAAAACCGAATACGCTGATTTCCTCACGCGATAATGCGGCGCGGATTTTCGCCCACACGCGACAAAGGTACTTTTGCGTGTCTCGCGGGTTAGCGCCATTCCACTGGCTAACGAAACCACCGCCGCTATGTACGGCATGATATTTTGACGGCGCGGTGACGGTGTAAAACTCCCCCGCACAACCCATTTCATTGGCCAGATCTTCAAAGCCGCGCATTCTGACCATTAATTCACAGCGGCGTATGGCCGGATTGGCATTACTGCCGTTCACCATATCGTTTAAAGAAACACGCTCGCCGGTTTCAGGATTTTCGAGATCGAACGTTTTAAAAAACTCACGGTTACGCTTTTTTTGTGCAATCCATTCGCCCAGCGTAGTGCGGGAAACATACGCGGATGCCGCCTTTTGCACCTGCCCAACTGCAATAGCCATATGCTCACGTTGCAGATCGCGGCGGTGCTTTATACGCACACGCCACCATTCCGGCGACATCATGCGTAATAGGCCGGATTCAGCGCTATGCGTTGGCAGCGGCCTACGACCTTTGACGAACTGCGCCCAATATGGCGGCTGAGTACCCGCCTGTAGCGTCAGCCGTCCCAAGTGACGAAATGCCAACAGGGTGATATCTCGCATATCCAGATCGGCAGCATTCTTAATGCCGCGCTCGGTATAATCTCTAAAGCTGGCTGCCATAAAATCAGCCAACAGGACAGACAGGCGGCGGATATCATCGCGGTCATAGGTCGGCAGTCTTTCCAGATCACCAGAGAATGGAAATGGAATATCGCCAGCGGACAGGAATGTTGTTTGATAGCGCGGCAACACTTTGCGCAGGCGTGGCAATACGCTTTCACCCAACGTACGGCGTAAAAACGTATTGGCTCGGCGGCGGCCTTTGTGTTCATCGGATTTAAACAGGGTTTCATAGCGCTGACCAAAATACTTGGCCAGGTAATCCGGCAGGTCGGCAAAATACGGATGCCGCCAGTCATGATCGGTCTTATCTACATGCCAAAGAATGCGCTCAACGTAGCTCACCCCGCCCGGTACACCAGGAGAAAATTGCTCACGCTGCCAGTTAAGGGCAGCGTGATAGGCTCCGTTGTGTTCTTCGGTTTGTAAAAGGGGCATATTACTGCCCCATCGTCGCAATCACTTCATCAGCACGGCTGCGATTACCGTTGGCGCTGATCGTGCGCGGGGCGGTGATATGATGGATTTCAAAACCAGCATATAAACCGGCATCAGCGGCAATACGACTATTTGAAGCAATTACAGGTCTTCCACTTCTGGCGACAGAAGCCAACTTTGTGGCCAAACGGTACTGATCGTGTTTGGTGAATCCATCAGTATGGTATTGGGTGAAATTGGCCGTATCTGAGGTTGGCATATAGGGCGAATCGCAGTACACAACATCACCCGGACGAACCAAATCCAGAGTTTCGCCAAAGTCGCAGCACAGGAACGTAGCCCGCTGGGCTTTTTCAGCGAAAAGGCGGATCTCTTTTTCGGGGAAATACGGCGTTTTGTATTTGCCGTAAGGAACGTTAAATTCACCTCTTTTGTTGTACCGGCACACACCATTAAAGCAATGGCGATTTAAATAAAAGAACAATAGCGATTTACGATAAATATCTATGACAAAATTAAACTCAAGACGACTCTGATAATAGCTATATTCATCATTGAGTATGTCAAACATCCCCCGCGCATCGGCAAGAAAAGATTCCGGCAGACTTTTAATGCACAGATAAAGGTTGATCAGATCGGGATTGATATCCGCGATCAGGTATTCGTCATAGTCCGTGTTCAACATGACAGCACAGGAACCGGCAAACGGTTCAACCAGCCGTTTCCCGGCTGGCAAATGTTCACGCAGCGTTTCCATAATGCGGGCTTTGCTGCCCGCCCATTTCAGTGGAGTGCCGTTAATACTCATATGCAAAGCTCCTGCGCTGAATGTTCAAAACGCACAGCCTCTTTATGTAAAAGCTCAATAATTTCCGTTGCGGTAAACTCTTTTTGCTTAGCATGAATAGATAGCGCTTCAAGACGCAGAGAAAAGGCTAAATGCTGGTCTTTCTTTTCATCCAGACGCGCTTTATTCAGCAGGGAAATCAACACATCGTTATTGGCTACTTTCATGTTTCTTGTTTCAATGTTTCTCATGGCTTTTTCCTGTTTTCAGGTAATACGAATCCCCGGCCAATTAAGGCTGTAAAAAGAAATACGTATTACGGGTTAATTAATAGACTGGTTTTCTTTCAGTTCCGTTTCAGGTTCGGAGCAACCGACAACAAACACACTTCGCCCGAAATGCCCTGGCTGAAATGCGGCGGTTTTCTCATACATGCGGCGCAAACTTAAGATTCCGCCCCACAACACACGCCGCTGATTAACGTCAAAATCAGCCCAGTTATAGCCAACATGGCGTTTTCCCAGCTTCGGGCGGCAATGGAAGATCAGATCTTCGCGTTCGCGCTGCGTGGCTGACTCCCAAAACAATTGCGCCGGGTTATCCGTTCCTGAAATCATACGGCGCAGCGATTTAAGCTGTGCGGGCAATTCCAACACTCCATTTGCAGAAATCATGATTACCCCCTTAACCCCATCAGACGACGCCACCATGAACGGCGCTTAATACGTACATGCGGCAAACGTCCCTTGCCAAACTGAACACGACAGGCAGACGGTTGCCAGCGTTGACCATTAGGTAACTCAATCCAGCCGTGGCCATGATTCGCCAGTTGCGGCGTGGGTGACTGGCTTTTAAGTAAACGAGCAATAGAAATCATATGGTTCCCCTTTACGTTAACGTCTTTTCGCCCAGGTAGCCGCAAACTCTGGCGGATGCGACATCCCATGCGAATACCATTGGTTCGCGTGGATTTTTATAAATTGGTACAGCGGGTAATTGAGGTAATAAACCGCATCGGCCAGCACCTCCAATGACGATAAAACGCTAATCTTGCAATATCCGTTATCATTACCGGCCTCGCGTTGCGCGGGAGGCTGAGATAAAAAGCTGTTCGCCGCATCATCAGCAGCTTGCAGCCATATTTCTGGGTTATGTTGCATCACTATTCCCCCCTCACGCTAAACCCGGCACAGCACCAGAACTCAGTACATCCACGGCTGCGGCCATCATCGGGGTTGATTGGAATCGGGCTTCAACAGAAAGCACGATCAGCGATAGATTGCGGATCGCGCTGTTTGCCCGGTTGAGAATGGCGTTTTTACGCGCCTGTGACATAGGTACGGTTGATACTGCTTCCCCAGCGATCGCGCCCACGTCCGCCGTGGCGCTTAACGCGAACACCGGCACATTGTGTGAACTTGCCTCGTTACGAGGTACAGACGGCAAGCAGTTAATTTGCAGCAGCAGCCCATCCAGCAAGGTGGCATCTTCCGTATGATCGGTAATAGCCAGCAGTTCACTACACGTTAACCGGTGCGGTTGCTCCGGGTTCAGTTTGTTACGCAATACCTGTGAACGGACACCAACGGCAGATGCGATCTCTTCAAGGTTGTGCGCCAACGCAAACGCTCGGCAAGCGGCATCAAAATGCGGGTGTTTAGAGATTTGATAATCAAACATGGCAACCCCCTGTTCTCTCTCTCAGAATCGCAATCAGGGATTCAAGGTCACTGAGGCATAGTGGCTTTCGCTGACTGCCCGCAGGAGCAGATCCACCATGTTGATTTCAAGCAGGCCGTTAGCTTTGGATTTACCCGGCTTTAAGACCTTTTTCTTAATGGGCAAGCGGCCATCATTGGCCATTGCTCTGGCCGTAGTCATCTTGGTGCCAGTACGGCGGCAATACTCTTCGAGAGTGATGTACGGTTCAGGAATTGAAATTGTAATGTTCGTGCTCATGATGCAAAATCCTATATTTAGTGTTATTCAGCGTTATATGTTTGCTTTTGGAATCTAAGCAAATACTACGATCGCTTTTGGAATCCGTCAACCACAAGATTGCTTTTGGAATCATATGAATTTAACTAACGGTGGTCGTGCTGCCATTGAACGCCTCGTAGAAGCCTATGGATTTGGTACAAGGCAAGCGCTAAGTGATCATTTGGGTGTATCAAAAAGCACTCTAGCAACCCGCTACATGCGGGATATCTTCCCTTCTGATTGGGTCATCCAATGTGCCTTAGAAACTGGGGTATCCCTCCAGTGGCTCACTACAGGTAACGGCCCGATGTATGAAGATGGGAAGAACGATATCGTCAGTATTCCGCGCTTCAAGTTACAGAGCGGTGCGCTTTTGCAATCAAATTATTATCTGTTTGATAAAGCGTTCCTGCCCGATGGATTGCAAGATCCGATCGTTATCGTAGATAGTGATGTGACCTACATTGCCGATCGTAAGTTTGATGAAGTGACAGACGGCAAGTGGTTGGTTGAGATTGAAGGAAAAACCAGCGTTCGCGATCTGACCCGTATCCCTGTAGGCAAAGTGCGCGTTAGCGGGGTTGGTATGGCGTTTGATTGTGGATTGGATGATATTAAATTTTTATCGAAAATAACCATAGATTGCAAAAAGTCATAAAAAACAATAGATTAAAAAACACAAAGAAAAATAAATGGCGGAGATTATCCTATTCACCTAATATTATATGGAGATAGTTATGTCATGTAGTTTTGCTGTCTGGGGATGCAAAGATTACAGCACATTCCCTGATTATGGTGGTAAGCACGATCCATTTATCAAAGAATTGCATATTAATTTCTGGAACATAAACTCAAAAAAAATATATTGCCTCGATTTTGGCTTGGCATTTACAATGCCTAATTCTAGTGACATCGCAGATAAAGGCTCCATATGTGTTTTCTTTCCCTTTAAAAAGAGAAAGGAAGATCTGAATGATTTAAGTAGTAATCTGGATAAGAATAGAGATCTAGTTACCTCTGTATTTAATGAATACTTAATTAAAAGTGAAAATATTGCAAGTAAGTTTTTAAAACTAGAACTTACTAATAAGGGCAGTATAGTCATGAATACAAAATTAGATTTTATTAATGGTAACCTTGATCAAAGAGTAAAAGTTGAGAATAGAAGTGATGGAACGCTTGTTATATTTAAATTAAAAGGGTGTTTATCACGAGAGAAAGATTGTGTACATTACATTAGGTTTAGAATTTTCTTAAATGAACAAGAAACAAAAAAAATAGTGAAAACTTTTTACCCATCCGATAGTTTTCTTAAAAGCAACCTTGAGCGTTCAGACATCATTGATTTCAGGGTAAATGAACAGAGGAATTTACCATCAGAAATATCCTCAACGCTTGCATGTTCATCTTGTACTCCTCAAAAATATCATTTTTTTGTTATAAGAGATATGAATGATGAATGTTCTTTATCAGGAAATAATTATCAAGGATGCAGAATTCTAGAGTCAGAAACATGGGGTAAATATTTCACTAATAAAATTTCTTTTGGAAAAAATGATCCTATGATTTATCATTGGAAAATTACTCATAATGACGATAAAAGACTCAGTGATTTTTCGGCTGTTGCAAAATTTAAAAACACGAAAGCCAAGATTACAAAAATATTAGCATATATCTTTTATGGTCTTGCTATTTCTTTTATGATGAAATATGTACCTACGCATAGTAACGAACTAGGTTATGCAATATTAATACTGCTAATTTCGTATATTTCAATCCACTTTTTTAAATATCGAAAATAAATCATTTAAGATAAATTTTATAGAAGGGCTAGAACAGTGGAAAACTTAAAGTATATCTCTTTCAATCAAGTAGATTTTTCTGATCCTTTTTTTGACTCATTAAAAAATGACTATGCTCATGGGTTTGTCGAATGGTTTGAAAAAAAATCCACATCCCCAGACGAGTTAGCATATGTTTTATATGATGATTATGGCAAGATTGATGGTTTCATGTATTTGAAAATTGAAATGGGAATCGTTAATGATGTCGCACCTAATCTCACCTCAAATAAGCATCTTAAAGTCGGTACATTTAAATTCAATCCTAAGGGTACTCTACGTGGTCAACGATTTTTAAAAAAAATCTTTGACCATGCTCTAAAAGACAGCGTTGATGATATTTATGTTACGATTTTTGACAAACATGATTATCTGATTAGACTTTTCCAAATTTATGGTTTTGTTAATGTGGGAAAAAAAACCTCTGCTAACGGAATAGAAAATGTACTCGTTAGAGAAATGAATGCTAACCATCTTACCGGTGATTTATTATCTGACTATCCTTATATCAATAACAGGAATAAAGAAAGGAAATTTATTTTATCTATTTACCCTACCTTTCATACACGATTATTCCCAGATTCAAAACTCATCACCGAATCACCTGATATTGTGGCCGACGTATCTCATACTAATAGTATCAGGAAGATATATATATGCGCAATGGCTGATGTAGCCAATATGAATCCCAATGACATTATAATAATATATAGAACAAATGATAATAAAGGCCCTGCTTATCATCGCTCAGTTGTTACTTCACTTTGTGTCGTGGAAAAAGTAAGAAATATAAATTCATTTATCACTGAAAAAGAATTTTTAGAATATTGTTCAAAGTATAGCGTATTTACAAAATCTGAATTATGCGGTTTTTATAAAACGAAAAAATACCCATATATAATTAGTTTTACTTACAACTTAGCTTTACCAAAAAGACTCAATCGTGCTAAACTCATCAATGATGTTGGGCTAAATCCAAATGCATATTGGGGTGTAATGGAATTAACTGATAGTCAATTTGATAACATAATAAATTTAGGTGAAGTCAATGAAAGTATTATTGTCAATTAAGCCAGAGTTTGTTGAAAAAATACTTGATGGCTCAAAAAGGTTTGAGTTCCGTAAGGGTATTTTTAAGAACCCCGATGTTAAATCAGTGGTTATTTATTCTACAATGCCTGTAGGTAGGGTTGTTGCGGAATTCGACATTGACGATGTTATTGAAGACAAACCATCTAAGGTATGGAATAAGACGAAAAAACATGCAGGGATAAGCAAAAATTTCTTTGATGAATATTTTGGCAGCAAAGAGAAGGCTTTTGCTATAAAGATTGGTGACTTACGTGTTTATGATACCCCCCTACAACTCAGCGCATTAGGTGAAAACATCACCGCCCCTCAATCATACCGTTACCTCTAAATAGTAGGTGGCCTCTCGCCACCTACTACATGTTTTACCCTAGCAATATCAAACATTGACCACTGTTTTTATATACAGTAAAAATACAGCCCTCAGTTAGCAGGGGGCTGTATGGCAGTTCGTAAACAAGCATCAGGAAAATGGATGTGTGAGTGCTACCCACACGGACGCGAAGGCAAGCGGGTGCGCAAGCAATTTGCCACCAAAGGGGAAGCTGTCGCCTTTGAACGCTTTACCATGGAACAGGAAGAAAAAAAGCCGTGGACGGCAGAGAAGCGCGACACACGCAAGCTATCTGACTTGATTGATGTGTGGTATCGCGCCCACGGCATCACGCTGAATGATGGCGAAGGTAGAAAGAGTATTCTTGATTGTGCCGCCGCCTCATTGGGCGATCCGTTGGGAACCGATTTTACCGCCCGCGATTTTTCCGTTTACCGAGAAAAACGGCTTAACGGTGAAATATCTCATAATGGCCGTGACGCCAAAATCAGCCCAACCACCGTTAACCGTGAATTGTCGTATTTTCGGGCGCTGTTCAACGAACTGGCTCGACTGGGCGAATGGAACGCAGCGAACCCGTTAGAAAGCGTGCGGCCTTACAAAACCTCTGAAAGTGAAATGGCCTTTTTGCAGAAAGACCAGATCGCCAGGCTGCTGCACGAATGCGAAGCCAGCAAAGCCAAAGACCTGTTATTGATTGTTAAGCTGTGTTTGTCTACCGGTGCGCGTTGGTCAGAAGCGGAAGAGTTAACCCGCTTCCAGCTATCGCCTTATCGAATCACCTTTACCAAAACCAAAGGCAAGCGCAACCGAACGGTACCAATCAGCGAAACGCTGTATAACGCCCTCCCTAAGAATAACGGGCGATTGTTTAGCGGCTGCTATAACGCGTTCAGGAAGGCAATGGAACGGGCTGATATTGTGCTACCTGCTGGCCAGTGTTCCCACGTTCTGCGCCACACCTTTGCCAGCTACTTTATGATGAACGGCGGTAATATTCTGGTACTGCAACGCATCCTCGGCCACACCGATATTAAGATGACGATGCGTTACGCCCACTTTAGCCCCAACCACCTGGAGGACGCACTACGCCTCAACCCGCTGGCTTCCTGAATGGCGGCAAAAGTGGCGGCAGCGCAAATATTTAACACTGGATAAATAACCATATAAAAATCATAACCCAATGTATTTAATGTAATTAGTTGATTTTATTAGGTCACTCTACGGATTCTGATTCCGGCATTCCCAGGTTCGAATCCTGGTACCCCAGCCAAATAAAGCTGGTAAAACAGCAAGATACGGGGCGGCAGTCGCAAGACGCCGCCCCGTTTTCTTATGCGCGGCGGCGGTAAACCTAACATGGCCTTAAAGAAGGGACGCCGTTTGCGTCCCTTAAAACTGCTGGCAAGCATCAAACGCCGATGGCGTACTTCAGCGCCCGCTGTTTCAGCGCGCCGGCGCGCTGCGCGGCCATCAGAGCCAAATTGCGGGCCACGTTCAGCGGCGGCGACGCATTGCTGAACGCGTTGTAGAACAAATCCATTCCGCTTTGCATCAACAGATTATCCGGCATACGGCGGCGCTGATAGCGGCGCAATATCGCTTCCGAATACCAACTTTCACCGGCGTCGCGGGCTTTAATCAGCACGTCCAACAGGGCTTCCACATCCCGGTAGCCCAGGTTAACGCCCTGCCCCGCCAGCGGATTAATGGTATGCGCCGCGTCGCCCAGCAACGCCAGCCCCGGCTGTACATAGCGCTGCGCGTGACGGCGCGTCAGCGGGAACGATCCGGCCGCCAGCGAGGTAACGCTCCCCAGGCGTTCGGGGAAGGTTGCCGCAATCTCTTTATCCAACTGCGTTAACGGCAATGCCTGAAGCTGACGGATCCGCTGCGGGCTGTCGTACCACACCAGCGATCCCCAATGGTCGAATAGCGGCAAGAAAGCGCGCGGACCGGCAGGCGTAAACTGCTGCCAGGTGACGTCCTGCTGCGGCGACGGCATCTCAACGCTGATCAACATGCAGGCGTGACGATACTGCCAGCCATTGATGCCGATTCCCGCCCGCTGCCGCACCTGAGAATCGGCGCCGTCAGCGCCAACCAGCAGCGTTGTCGTCAGACTCTGTCCGTCATCCAGCGAGAGACGCCAGCCTTCTGCCGTGCGCTGCATGCTTTTCAACCGATTCGGGCAGTACCATCGGCAGTTTTCAAGCTCGCGCGACGACGCCCATAACGCCAGTTGCAACACCCGATTTTCCACCATGAAACCCAGTTCAGGCACATGAATATCCGCCGCGTCGAAAACCACGCGGGCATTATCCCATTCCCAGGTTTCCAGGCGGCGATACGGCGCGCTGCGCATCCGCTCAACCCGCTCCCAGGCCCCCAGTTGCTTCAACAGCGCGACGGACCCATAGCCGATGGCCGAAATACGCAGATCCGGCGGGCTGCCGGCGGCAAAAGGCGCCGGCTGTTCGTACTCAACCACCGCCACCTGAAAACCATTTCGGGCCAATCCTAATGCGGCGGCGGCTCCCACCATTCCGCCGCCGACGACGATCGCATCATAATGCATACCGGTTTTATCCCTAATCTGTCTATATCCGTCATACTTCGAGCTGCCTATGCGTTGGCTTTGTTACTCGCTCCCACCATGGAGATCGCCCCTTCGGGATCAGCGCAAGCGGCGTTCAAAAACGCTTTGGCATTTTTGTCCTGCAGCTCGAATTATTTAGGGTATATGCTTGGTAACAGCAACGAAAACACTGACAGGCAGTGTACTGGATTTCACCGGACTTTTTCAGTACGGCCTAAAATGTTATAGAAGCGCCGCGCTTTTTTATAAAGACGTACTTTGCGGATGCTGGTCACAACGCCAGCAAAAGATTACAATACGCGCCCCCAATAAAGGGAAAGCTTTCTTACCCGCACTGAGTAATGGCAAGTCGATGACAAAAAAACTGCATATTAAAACCTGGGGCTGTCAAATGAACGAATACGATTCGTCCAAGATAGCCGACTTACTGGGAAGTACGCACGGTTATGAACTGACCGAAGTCGCGGAACAGGCCGATGTTCTGCTGCTGAATACCTGTTCCATCCGCGAAAAAGCGCAGGAAAAGGTTTTCCATCAACTTGGTCGCTGGAAAGCGCTGAAAGAGAATAACCCGGACCTGATTATCGGCGTGGGCGGCTGCGTGGCGTCGCAGGAAGGCGCGCACATTCGCGAACGCGCGCACTATGTCGACGTTATTTTCGGCCCGCAGACGCTGCACCGCCTGCCGGAAATGATTAACCACGTGCAGGGCACCCGCAGCCCCATCGTCGATATCAGTTTCCCTGAAATCGAGAAGTTTGACCGGCTGCCGGAACCGAAGGCGGAAGGCCCGACCGCGTTCGTCTCCATCATGGAAGGCTGCAATAAGTATTGCACCTATTGCGTCGTGCCCTATACCCGCGGCGAAGAGGTCAGCCGCCCGTGCGATGACGTGCTGTTTGAGATCGCGCAGTTGGCGGCACAAGGCGTACGCGAAGTCAATCTGCTGGGGCAGAATGTCAACGCCTACCGCGGAGCGACCTACGACGGCGAGATCTGCTCGTTCGCGGAACTGCTGCGTCTGGTGGCGGCGATTGACGGTATCGACCGTATTCGTTTCACCACCAGCCACCCGATTGAGTTCACCGACGATATCATCAGCGTCTACGAAGATACGCCGGAGCTGGTGAGTTTTCTTCATCTGCCGGTGCAAAGCGGCTCGGATCGCGTGCTGACGATGATGAAACGCAGCCATACCACGCTGGAATATAAATCGATTATCCGCAAGCTGCGCAACGCGCGCCCCGGTATTCAGATAAGCTCCGACTTTATCGTCGGTTTTCCCGGCGAGACCCAGGCCGACTTCGAACAGACCATGAAGCTGATCGCCGACGTCAACTTCGACATGAGCTTCAGCTTTATTTACTCCGCCAGACCGGGAACCCCGGCGGCGGACATGGTGGACGACGTCTCGGAAGAAGAGAAAAAGCAGCGTCTGTATATCCTGCAGGATCGCATCAGCCAGCAGGCCATGCAGTACAGCCGACGTATGCAGGGCACCATCCAGCGTATTCTGGTGGAGGGCACGTCGCGTAAAAGCGTTATGGAGTTGTCGGGACGCACGGAGAACAACCGCGTGGTTAATTTCGAAGGAACGCCTGATATGGTCGGTAAATTCGTCGATGTGGAAATCGTCGACGTTTACCCCAACTCCTTGCGCGGCATTGTGGTGCGCACCGAAGATCAGATGGATCTGCGCGTGCATGAATCGCCCTCTGCGGTGATTGCCCGCACCCGTAAAGAAAACGAAATCGGCGTGGGCATCTATCAGCCCTAATCGTCGCCATCACGGCAAGCGATACCTGTATTGCGGGTGGCATTGCCACCCCTTTTTTTTTGCGAATCGCCACCCCAATATCGATATTGCGACTTGCGCCATCCGTCATTAGCGATAAATAATCCCTGCATATGGCGCATCGAAAACTGCGCGTCCGACAACAGGTCTTCGACTTGTCCGATAAAGCCAAAGAGGAATAATTTGAACGTAACGACAAAAGAGATTGCCCTTGAACCCGCAGACAACCAGCGCCTGCTTAGCCTCTGCGGACCGTTTGACGACAACGTTAAGCAGTTGGAACGCCGCCTGGGTATCGAAATCAATCGGCGGGATAACAAATTCAAGCTGGTAGGCAAAGCGGTCTGCGTTGACGCTGCAGCCGATATCCTGAAGCATCTATATGTCGATACCGCCCCGGTGCGCGGCACCACCAGCGACATTGATCCCGAGCATATTCACCTCGCCATCAAAGAGTCGCGCGCGCTGGAACAATCGGCCGAAAGCGTCCCCGACTACGGCAAAGCGGTGAATATTCAAACCAAACGCGGCGTGATCAAACCGCGTACGCCCAATCAGGCGCAGTACATCGCGCATGTGCTCGATCATGACATCACGTTCGGCATCGGGCCGGCGGGTACCGGGAAGACCTATCTGGCGGTCGCCGCGGCCGTCGATGCCCTGGAGCGCCAGGAGATCCGCCGTATCCTGCTGACGCGCCCGGCGGTTGAAGCCGGCGAAAAACTGGGGTTTCTGCCCGGCGATCTGAGCCAGAAAGTCGATCCCTATCTGCGCCCGCTGTACGATGCCCTGTTTGAAATGCTGGGATTCGAAAAAGTCGAAAAGCTGATCGAACGCAATGTGATCGAAGTGGCGCCTCTGGCCTACATGCGCGGCCGTACGCTGAACGATGCGTTTATCATTCTGGATGAGAGCCAGAACACCACCATCGAACAGATGAAGATGTTTCTGACGCGCATCGGCTTTAATTCCAAAGCGGTCATCACCGGCGACGTCACGCAGATTGACCTGCCGCGCAACCAGAAATCCGGCCTGCGTCATGCCATCGAAGTCTTGGCCGACGTCGAGGAGATCAGTTTTAACTTCTTCAGCAGCGAAGATGTGGTGCGCCACCCGGTGGTAGCCCGGATCGTTAATGCGTATGAAGCCTGGGAAACCGCCGATCAGAAACGTAAGGACGCCTTGGCGGAACAGCGTAAACAAGAAGCGCAGTCCGCTGCGGAGCAGGAACACAAATGAGTCAGGTTATCCTTGATTTGCAAATCGCCAGCGAGCAGGCTCAGGGGTTGCCTGACGAAAAGGATTTTCAACGCTGGCTGGAAGGGGTGCTGCCCCAGTTTCAGGCGTTATCGGAAGTCACTATCCGTATCGTGGACGAAGCGGAAAGCCGGCATCTGAATCACACCTACCGGGGCAAAGATAAGCCGACCAATGTGCTTTCATTTCCATTCGAAGCGCCGCCGGAGGTTGAACTTCCCCTGCTGGGCGACCTGATTATCTGCCGCCAGGTGGTTGAGCGGGAAGCCGTCGAGCAGGAAAAAACGCCGGAGGAGCACTGGGCGCATATGGTTGTCCATGGTAGTCTGCATCTGCTAGGGTACGACCATATCGAAGACGACGAAGCCGAAGAGATGGAAGCGCTGGAAACGGAAATCATGCAAAATATGGGATATGCCGATCCCTATCTTGCGGAAAAAGACGGCTTTGCTGAATAATAAACGGCCGTGCTGGCTATCAGGGAAAATCGCCCGCAGGGCGTTTTCCCGGCGAACCTTGCTATCATCGTGATTCGGCCGCGGCCGCAATAATGAAATAATTCTGTATTACAACGTTAAGTTGTTTACTTTCCACGTCAGTCAGGCGACGCCGTTCTCCCGCTCTGCTGATTACGATTCATCAACATGAGAGATTTTAATTAAAACGCCATGAGCGACGACCATTCTCAAAACAGCGATAGCCCCAGTCCCAAAAAGGGATTCTTTTCTCTTATCCTCAATCAGCTTTTTCACGGCGAGCCCAAAGATCGTAACGATCTGCTGACGCTGATCCGTGATTCGGAACAGAACGATCTTATCGATCCGGAAACCCGCGATATGCTTGAAGGCGTGATGGATATCGCCGAGCAGCGCGTGCGCGACATCATGATCCCACGTTCGCAGATGATTACCTTAAAGCATAACCAAACGCTGGAAGAGTGCCTGGACGTCATTATCGAATCCGCCCACTCCCGCTTTCCGGTCATCAGCGAAGATAAAGATCATATCGAAGGCATTCTGATGGCGAAAGATCTGCTGCCCTTTATGCGCAGCGATTCCGAGCCCTTCAGCATGGATAAGGTATTGCGTTCCGCCGTCGTCGTGCCGGAAAGTAAGCGCGTTGACCGGATGCTGAACGAGTTCCGCTCGCTGCGCTATCACATGGCCATTGTGATTGATGAATTCGGCGGCGTGTCCGGGCTGGTCACCATTGAAGATATCCTTGAGTTGATCGTCGGCGAGATTGAAGACGAGTATGACGATGAAGAAGATCGCGATATTCGCCAGCTTAACCGTCAGACCTATACCGTCCGCGCGCTTACCGATATCGAAGATTTCAATGAGGCCTTCGGCACGCAGTTCAGCGATGAAGAGGTCGATACCATCGGCGGTTTAATCATGCAGTCGTTCGGGCACTTGCCCGCGCGCGGAGAAACCATTGAGATAGAAGGCTATCTGTTTAAAGTCGCGATGGCCGACAGCCGACGTATTATTCAGGTACACGTCAGAATTCCTGACAACGCGCCTCAACCTCAACTGGAAGACTAATTTCATAATGGCTCTAGCCTCTCTTTTTCAACGCCAGCAGATTCGCGCCCTGCTGGCGCTTTTGTGTGGCGCCTGCGGCACGCTGGCATTTTCTCCCTTTGATTTCTGGCCCGCCGCGCTTATCGCCTTGATGGGACTGCAGGCGCTCACCCTGAACCGCAGCGTGCGTCAGTCGGCCTGGCTCGGTTTTTATTGGGGTGTTGGCCTGTTCGGCAGCGGCGTAAACTGGGTGTATGTCAGCATTGCCCAGTTCGGCGGCATGCCCGAAGCCATCAATATCGGGCTGGTGGCGCTACTGGCCGCCTATCTGGCGCTCTATCCCCTGATCTTTTCCGCGATCCTCACGCGGCTGTGGCCGAAAACCACCTGGTGGCGGCTGGCTATCGCTGCGCCGGCGCTGTGGCAACTGACTGAATTTCTGCGCGGATGGGTATTGACCGGGTTTCCGTGGCTACAGTTTGGCTATAGCCAGATTGACGGGCCGCTGAAAGGGATCGCGCCGCTGCTGGGCGTCGACGCCATCACGTTCCTGCTGATGAGCATCAGCGGCCTGCTGGTTTTCGCCCTGAGTCAGCGCCGCGTCGGGCCGGCGCTTATCGCTATCGCGATGCTGGCGCTGCCGTGGCCGCTGCGCGGCATTCACTGGTTCAACCTGCTGCCTGAACGCGCGGTAAACGTCGCGCTGGTACAGGGGGATATCCCTCAGGAACTGAAATGGAATCCGGAACAGCTACAGGATACGCTGCGAATTTATCTGGATAGCAGCCTACCTTATATGGAGAAAGCGCCGATTATCATCTGGCCGGAGTCGGCCATTCCCGATATCGAAAGCCGCCAGGGGGCTTATCTTTCCCAGATAGACGGTATTCTGCGCAGGTACGATAGCAGCCTGGTCACCGGCATCGTCGATGCGCGTCAACGCGGATCGCAGTATGACTTTTACAACAGCATTATCGTGCTGGGCGATAAAACGCCCTATCATTATCCAACAACCAATCGCTACAACAAGAATCACCTGGTTCCTTTCGGCGAGTTTGTTCCTTTGGAAGCACTGTTGCGACCGCTGGCGCCGCTATTCGATTTACCGATGTCCTCATTCAGCCGCGGCGATTATATTCAGCCGCAATTAAGCGTTCACGGCTATAAGCTGACCGCGGCCATCTGCTATGAAATTATTCTTGGACAACAGATGCGGGATAATTTCCGCGCGGATACCGATATGCTGCTCACCATCTCGAACGACGCCTGGTTCGGCCACTCCATCGGACCGTGGCAGCATTTCCAGATGGCCCGCATGCGCGCGCTGGAGCTGGGCCGCCCGTTGATGCGCGGCACCAACAATGGCGTGACCGCAGTCATTGCCCCCGACGGTGAAATCAGCGCCAGCCTGCCGCAGTTTACCCGTGCGGTATTGGACGCGCAGGTCGTTCCCGCCTCCGGGCTTACGCCTTACGCCCGCTTCGGCTCCTGGCCGCTATGGATTATCACTCTGCTATGCGGATTTGCCGCCGCGATCTTTAGCCAGCGCCGCCGTTAACCCCCCTCCCCCAAGCTAAAGGCATGTTAACGCATGCCTTTAGTTATTTATGGCATGATCTTTGCCTGTTAAATATATGGTAAATGGTTGTCTCGACGTTTTTTTATCGTTTCGCACAGAGACGGCACATATTTAGGGCAAGGATTGCACCAAATATGTGCACAATGGTTTTCTTGCCGTTATCTGGTGCAAAGCGAGTCGCAAAAAACAAACATTTATACATCAAGTTATTTACAATGAGCTATTTTTTAACAGTATACGTCGTTACTTCGCTCTTTAGCGGTGCATGATTTTTGTACCAGGGAAGTATCTGAACGTCATCATTAGTTTAGCGCCATCACTACAGCGCCATCACTACAGCAAAGGAGTTCAAACATGCAAATGCGTAAACTGGCACTATCGCTGCTTCTACTGAGTACCACAGCCAGCCTGGCCCAGGCGGAAGATCTGACTGGCACGCTGAAAAAAGTAAAAGATAATGGCGTTATCGTTATCGGCCATCGTGAATCGTCAGTTCCTTTCTCTTACTATGACAACCAACAGAAAGTCGTCGGCTACTCTCAGGCTTATTCAGATAAAATCGTAGAAGCGGTGAAGAAAAAACTGGATGCCCCTAATCTCCAGGTCAAACTGCTGCCTATTACCTCTCAAAACCGTATTCCGCTGCTGCAGAACGGAACCTTCGATCTGGAATGCGGCTCGACGACCAATAACCTGGAGCGTCAGAAGCAAGCGGCGTTCTCCAACACCATTTTCGTCGTCGGCACCCGTCTGCTAACGAAAAAAGACTCCGGCATTAAAGACTTCCCGGATTTGGCCGGCAAACCCGTTGTCGTGACCTCCGGCACCACCTCTGAAATTCTGCTGAACAAGCTGAATGACGAAAAACAGCTGAAGATGCGCATTATCAGCGCCAAAGATCACGGCGACTCTTTCCGCACGCTGGAAAGCGGCCGCGCCGTCGCCTTTATGATGGATGACGCATTACTCGCCGGCGAACGCGCCAAGGCCAGAAATGCGGGCCAGTGGGACATCGTCGGCACCGCGCAGTCGGAAGAAGCCTACGGCTGTATGCTGCGTAAAGACGATCCTCAGTTCAAGCAGCTGGTTGATGAGACCATCGCCGAAGTGCAAACCTCCGGCGAGGCTGAAAAATGGTTCGATCGCTGGTTTAAGCAGCCGATTCCGCCCAAAAACCTCAATTTGAACTTTGAGCTGTCTGACGAAATGAAAGCCCTGTTCAAAGCGCCAAACGATAAGGCATTAAACTAATTAATAAAGAAAATAAGGGCAGAATCGCCTGCCCTATGATTGCTGATTCGCGGCAAGGCAGACGGACAGCGATGGTCGTTCCCCATCGCCATGCATATCCAATAAATTTTGAGATGCAAAAAAACGGCAACGAGTAAATCCGCCAGCGCTTGCTCTGGTCAACGGCCGGACGAGCGATGGCGCGATAAACACCCATGCGCCTGCAACTTGAAAGATTATGGGTAGTACGCCGCTCATCAATCTTCAGGGTAGCCACGCTGCCCTTTTTTACCGGAGTTTGTTATGTCAATAGATTGGAATTGGGGCATATTTCTGCAAGAAGCTCCATTCGGCAATACCACCTATCTGGGGTGGATATTGTCCGGCCTGAAGGTAACGGTCACATTATCTATATGTGCCTGGATCATCGCGTTTTTAGTCGGATCGCTATTTGGTATCTTACGTACCGTCCCCAACCGTTTCCTGGCGGGAATTGGTACTTGTTACGTTGAACTGTTTCGCAACGTCCCGCTGATTGTACAATTTTTCACCTGGTATTTGGTGGTGCCGGAGCTATTGCCGACCGATATCGGCATGTGGTTTAAGTCTGAACTCGACCCCAATATCCAGTTCTTCTTATCTTCCATGATTTGTCTGGGCCTGTTTACCGCGGCCCGCGTGTGTGAACAGGTGCGCGCCGGCATTCAATCGCTGCCGCGCGGCCAAAAAGCCGCCGGGCTGGCTATGGGGCTGACGCTGCCGCAGACTTACCGCTACGTATTGCTCCCCAACGCTTACCGCGTGGTGGTTCCGCCGTTAACATCGGAGATGCTTAATCTGGTCAAAAACTCCGCCATCGCCTCGACGATCGGGCTGGTGGATATGGCCGCGCAGGCAGGGAAACTGCTGGATTACTCCGCCCATGCGTATGAGTCTTTCACCGCGATTACCCTGGCCTACGTCGGTATCAACATAATCATTATGTTTATCATGCAGCTAGTCGAGCAGAAAATCCGTTTGCCGG
This sequence comes from Brenneria populi, assembly GCF_036016195.1. Classification (NCBI taxonomy): domain Bacteria; kingdom Pseudomonadati; phylum Pseudomonadota; class Gammaproteobacteria; order Enterobacterales; family Pectobacteriaceae; genus Brenneria; species Brenneria populi. The sequence continues at coordinate 292,856 of NZ_JAYWTM010000004.1, forward strand.
GCAATATGGGGAGCAAATAATCCATGTATGAATTTGACTGGAGTTCCATCGTGCCGAGCCTGCCCTACCTGCTGCAGGGCATGGTGGTCACGTTAAAAATCACGGTTACCGCGGTCGTCGTCGGCATTATCTGGGGAACCGTTCTGGCGGTGATGCGCCTCTCTTCGTTCAAGCCGATCAGCTGGTTCGCCAAGCTGTACGTTAACACGTTCCGCTCCGTGCCATTGGTTATGGTATTACTGTGGTTCTATCTGGTGGTGCCCAGCCTATTGCAAAACGTGCTTGGCCTGTCGCCGAAGACGGACATTCGGTTAATTTCGGCGATGGTTGCCTTTTCACTCTTTGAGGCCGCATATTATTCTGAAATTATCCGCGCCGGTATCCTCAGCGTGTCGCGCGGACAGTTATCGGCAGCGCTGGCGCTCGGTATGACGCACGGACAGTCGATGAAGCTGGTGATTCTGCCGCAGGCATTCCGCGCCATGGTGCCGTTGCTGCTGACCCAAGGCATCGTCCTGTTTCAGGATACGTCGCTGGTTTACGTACTCAGCCTGGCCGATTTCTTCCGTACCGCCTCCACCATCGGAGAACGTGATGGAACACAAATTGAAATGATCCTGTTTGCCGGATTTGTCTATTTTATTATCAGCATCAGCGCTTCAATGCTGGTCAGTTATCTGAAAAAAAGGACGGTTTGATGATTTTCCTGAAAAATATTTCTAAATGGTATGGCCAATTTCAGGTGCTAACCGACTGCTCCACGGAAGTGAAGAAAGGTGAAGTGGTCGTGGTTTGTGGCCCTTCCGGCTCCGGAAAGTCCACTTTAATCAAAACCGTTAATGGCCTGGAGCCTATCCAACAAGGCGAGATTGAAGTCAACGGCATCGTCGTTAATGACAAAAAAACCAATCTGGCCCAGCTGCGCTCAAAAGTAGGCATGGTATTCCAACACTTTGAGCTCTTTCCTCATTTGTCCATTATCGACAACCTGACGCTGGCGCAGGTAAAAGTGCTGAAGCGGAATCGTGAAGAGTCGAGAGACAAAGCGCAAAAGCTGCTGGAGCGCGTGGGTCTGGCGGCGCACGCCAACAAATATCCCGGGCAGCTTTCCGGCGGTCAGCAGCAGCGCGTAGCCATCGCCCGCGCGCTGTGCATGGATCCCATCGCCATGCTGTTCGACGAACCGACCTCGGCGCTTGATCCGGAAATGATCAACGAAGTGCTGGACGTGATGGTGGAGCTGGCCCAGGAAGGGATGACCATGATGGTCGTCACGCACGAAATGGGCTTTGCCCGCAAGGTTGCGCACCGCGTCATTTTTATGGATGAGGGAAAAATCATTGAAGATACGCCGAAAGACGATTTCTTCAATAATCCGCAGTCCGATCGCGCCAAAGATTTCTTGGCGAAAATCCTGCACTAATCCGCCTTCCATGCCGGCGGCCGCATAATGCGAGCTGCGTCGAAGGTGTAACCACATAACCCCCCAGTTGCTTACTTAAGTAGGCATCTGGGGATAAACAAAGACGGCAGCCGCGCCGGCGATGCGGCAAGCCGCGAACGCTATCGGGTATATCTGCGCCGGGGAATCCTCTCCGCATCCCGAACCGGCAATCATTCGGGAATGGCCCGGCAACGCTCTACGATGATTAATGAAATGCGATGGGAAGCATTCCGAGGCACCATTAGCCCCCCCAGCCCTCTGAAATCATTCTACAAAGCGTTTTGGCAGGCACCGCGCGCGAATAATAGAATCCTTGCACAACCGGACACCCGAGTTGTCTCAAGAAGGAGAGTTGCGCTTCCTCCTCTACCCCTTCTGCAACCACATTCAAATCCAGGTTTTCACCTACGCTAACTATCGCCGCTACCAGGGAACGGCTGCGGGCATCTTTATCAATTTTGCGAATAAACGCCCTGTCGATTTTAATTTCCGTCACCGGCAAGCAGACCAACCTAGACAGACTTGAAAAACCAGTACCAAAATCATCCACTGACAGCCCCACGCCCATCCCGCGAATACGCGTCATCACCGCCATCGTCAAGGGCGTCATGTCCATAATCATCCCCTCCGTGATCTCCAGCATCAGCGCGTTGCCCGGCAGTTGATACTTCTGCAACAGATTGCCAAGCACATCCGGTAATGATGAATCACGGAAATTGGCCGGAGAAAGGTTAACGGACACGACGGGAACGGCGATAGCGCCTTTGCGCCAGTCTGCCATCTGTCGGCAAGCCTCTTCCATTACCCACAGAGATAACGCCCCGATATCTCCGTTTTCCTCCGCCACGGCGATAAACCGCATAGGAGAAATCTCGCCCAGCGCCGGATCAGACCACCGGGCCAAGGCCTCCACGCCGGTCAGTCGCCCATCCATCGGATTAACCTGAGGCTGGTACTCAAGCCGGAGCCCTCCCTTTGCAATCGCGCACCGCAATGCGGTAGCAAGCATCAGCCGGTCACAAGCCATACGGTTCATTTCCGGGTCAAAGAAACGGTATCTTCCGCCCCCTTCCTCCCGGGCACGAGAGGCAGCATTACGGGCATTATTAAGTTCTTCATCAAACGAGACGTCTACCGTGCTGAAGGAACAGATCCCGACACTGGCTGACAGACTTACCGGCAACGACTCCACCACCACTGACTGCCGGATAACCTCAAGCATACCCTCCGCAACCCGGGTGGCGCTGTGAATATCACAGTCCTGCATCACTATAATGAAAGTATCGCTATCGCCACGCGCAAGGAACGCCCCCGCATCTAGATACCGATTGAGGCGGTTCGCCATTTCAATCAGGATACAGTCGCCAATGCGGTGTCCGAAAGACGTATTGATATCCCCGAAACGATCGAGCCTGACATAAAAAAGCGCCACATGACGAACCGGGGCATCAGCGACTACCAATCCGCCAAGGTATTCACGCAGGTTGTTGAGATTCGGCAGTCCCGTTAACGTGTCAAACTGTATGGCCTGGGTGAGAGCCATCCGCCCCTCTTCCAACTCTATTGCCAGCGTACACAAGTGCACGCTGGCTTCCGCAATGCGCTCCAGCCATGGGTCAGGCTCATGCGTCTGCCGGAAATAGAAAGCGAACGTTCCGGCCACGCTGCCATCCCGCCGCATCACCGGATAAGTCCAGCAAGAACGCAGGCCGTGTGGGATCATTACATGCCGATGAGGTTCCCAGAAGGGATGCGTTGCAATATCAGACACCATGACAGACGCCTTCCGGTACGCGGCCGTTCCGCAACTGGCGACCCCTTCGCCGATTTCCATGTCGGCAAAATGTTCGCCGTACTCCACCGGAAAATCCGGCGCGGCCCATGGGCACATCCGGTTGTCCGCAATCCGGCAGACAGAAACCAATACGCCCGGAGCCAGTCGCTGAATCCGATGACACATGTAATTTCCGGTGTCGCCGAAACTCATGCTGCTGGTCAGCGCGCTAAGCACATCACGCTGCATATCCCTGATCAGCCTCTCTTCCTCATCATGAAGAGAGTTCGGCGCCAGATATGCGGAAGAAGGTTTATGTTCCATATATCACCTCAGATTATTTTCATCCGTTTCGCAATGCCGCAGGCATTGGATAATAAAGCCTCAGCAATATCCACATGCATTTAAAGGGTAATTAACCGCATTAAGTTTAAAGTCTGTCGTAAATGCTTTGATTACCGGCTCACCGGTAAGATTCGGAAATAAGCATAACACCTAAATTCAGGCAGCAAAATTCACGGTTCCACTAACTGGCGTCGTTATCCGGAACTTTAATCAAATTATTTAACGCTATTCTTCCGTAAAAAATATTCCCGCAATTGAAGGTGGGCGCGATGTCGGCTTATCGCGATTTCTGACGACGGCATGGCGAGAAGGAGAGATCGGGAAAGCGGCGAGATAGGCGCTGGCACAGCGAACTCCGGCTTATGGCTGGAACGGCCGCCGATAAAACAAATTATGCGAACATTTCGGACAAAGCGGCAAAATTTCCGGCGTATAAAAAGCGATATGGTGATGGCAATTCTCACAGACCAGATCGCCCAGCCCCACAACGTCGCCGCTGTGATAAACCCCGTGCTGGCTGACGTCCTTAAAGATTTCGCGCCATTCCAGCTGCGTTTTATCGGTGATATCCGCCAGCTCCTGCCAGATACTCTCTTTAATCACCCGCATAAACACGCTGTCGGTGAACTCGTCGCGGTTTTCATCATAGCTGCGGGCAAACTCCGCCAAATCCCGCTGCACGGCCCGAATCACCTGTTCGCTCTCTTTTTGCGTAAGCCCGGAGCTTTGCTGCAGCGTCTCCCGGGCGCCTCGCACCATATCATTGATATCGCGCTCTCCCTTATCCAGCCGGGCCGTTATCGCAGCCATTAACTCGCGGTAATAGCGGGCAACTTTACTCATGCGTCCTCCTGAAAACACCGGTTGAATAAGATTACGCGGCTCTTGCGCGCCGGGATCCGGCAAACCGACAGATTTTCGACCTATCTTCCTCTATTTTAGACCATTTTCTTTCTAAAACCGGGATAACGGCGATATTTGCGCGATTTTCATTCGTTTTCACCTCACAGATTAGAAATATTCCCCAGCCGGATACAGAGTGTTGTTGCCTCAGCCGCTTATCAGCTATGCTATGCGGATCATTTATTCTGAATCAGAACACGCTATTCGTTGACTTAATAGGACACCTGGCAGCCATGCAAGAGCAATACCGCCCAGAAGAGATAGAAGCGCACGTCCAACTTCACTGGCAAAAGAAAAAAACATTCAAAGTGACCGAAGAGCCCGGCAAGGAAAAATATTACTGCCTTTCCATGCTGCCCTACCCTTCCGGCCGTCTACACATGGGACACGTTCGTAACTACACCATCGGCGACGTGATCTCTCGCTATCAGCGCATGCTGGGTAAAAACGTGCTGCAGCCGATCGGCTGGGATGCGTTCGGTCTGCCCGCCGAAGGCGCCGCCGTCAAAAACAACACGGCGCCCGCGCCCTGGACCTACGCCAATATCGAATATATGAAAAACCAGCTCAAACTGCTGGGTTTTGGCTACGACTGGGATCGTGAAGTCGCCACCTGCAAACCCGATTACTATCGCTGGGAGCAGTGGTTCTTCACCAAGCTGTACGAGAAAGGCCTGGTTTACAAGAAAACCTCCGCGGTGAACTGGTGCCCGAACGATCAGACCGTGCTGGCCAACGAACAGGTGATTGACGGCTGCTGCTGGCGCTGCGATAGCAAAGTCGAACGGAAAGAAATTCCGCAGTGGTTTATCAAAATTACCGACTACGCCGATCAGCTGCTGAACGATCTGGACAAGCTGGAAAGCTGGCCGGAACAGGTTAAAACCATGCAGCGCAACTGGATTGGCCGTTCGGAAGGCGTCGAAATCACCTTTGACGTGGCCGGCAGCCAGGAAAAGCTCAGCGTCTATACCACCCGTCCGGACACCTTCATGGGCGTGACCTACGTCGCCGTCGCCGCGGGACACCCCCTGTCGATACAGGCCGCGGCCGATAACCCGGCGCTGGCCGCTTTTATTGATGAATGCCGCAATACCAAAGTCGCCGAAGCCGACATGGCGACCATGGAGAAGAAAGGCATGGCCACCGGCCTGTATGCCATTCATCCGCTGAACGGCGAAAAAGTGGCGATCTGGGTCGCCAACTTCGTACTGATGGATTACGGCACCGGCGCGGTGATGGCGGTGCCGGGCCACGATCAGCGCGACTGGGAGTTCGCCACGAAATACGGGCTGACCATCAAGTCGGTTATTCTGGACAGCGACGGCGGCGAGCCCGATCTATCCGCCCAGGCGATGACGGAAAAAGGCCGGCTGTTTAACTCCGGCGAATTCGACGGCCTGGACTTTGACGCCGCCTTTAACGCCATCGCCGACAAACTGGTGGCGCTGGGTATTGGCGAGCGCAAGGTCAACTACCGCCTGCGCGACTGGGGCGTATCCCGTCAGCGCTACTGGGGCGCGCCCATTCCGATGGTGACGTTGGAAGACGGCACCGTCATTCCGACGCCGGAAGATCAACTGCCGGTGATCCTGCCGGAAGATGTGGTGATGGACGGCATCACCAGCCCGCTGAAAGCCAATCCCGAGTGGGCGAAGACCACCGTGAACGGTCAGCCGGCGCTGCGTGAAACGGATACCTTCGACACCTTTATGGAGTCCTCCTGGTACTACGCGCGCTATACCTGCCCGCAGTACGACGAAGGGATGCTGGATCCGGCCGCGGCCAACTACTGGCTGCCGGTCGATCAGTATGTGGGGGGGATCGAACACGCCATCATGCACCTGATGTATTTCCGCTTCTTCCACAAGCTGATGCGCGACGCGGGCCTGGTGACGTCCGACGAACCCGCCAAACGTCTGCTGTGCCAGGGCATGGTGCTGGCGGACGCTTTCTATTATGTCGGCAATAACGGCGAACGCGTTTGGGTTTCTCCGACGGACGTCGCCATTGAGCGCGATGATAAAGGCCGCATCGTCAAGGCCGTCGATAAAGCGGGCCGCGAGGTGATCTATGCGGGCATGAGCAAGATGTCGAAGTCGAAAAACAACGGCATCGACCCGCAGGTGATGGTGGAAAAATATGGCGCCGATACCGTTCGCCTGTTTATGATGTTCGCTTCGCCGGCGGAGATGACGCTGGAGTGGCAGGAGTCCGGCGTCGAAGGCGCCAACCGCTTCCTGAAACGCGTCTGGAAGCAGGTTTTCGACCATACGGAGAAAGGCCCGGTTCAGGCGCTGGATCTCGCGGCCTTAACCGACGATCGGAAATCGCTGCGTCGCGATCTGCATAAAACGATCGCCAAGGTCACCGATGATATCGGCCGCCGTCAGACCTTCAACACCGCCATCGCCGCCATTATGGAGCTGATGAACAAACTGGCCAAAGCGCCGCAGGAGAGTGAACAGGATCGCGCCCTGACTCAGGAAGCGCTGCTGGCCGTGGTGCGCATGCTCTATCCGTTCACGCCGCACGTTTGCTTTGTGCTGTGGCAGGCGCTGCAGGGAGAAGGCGATATCGACACCGCGCCGTGGCCGGTAGCGGATGAGCAGGCGATGGTGGAAGAGAGCAAACTGGTGGTGATTCAGGTTAACGGCAAGGTTCGCGGTAGAATCACCGTCCCCGCCGACGCCACGCAGGATCAGGTACGCGAGCGTGCGGCCCAGGAGCCGCTGGTAGCGAAGTATCTGGACGGCGTCGCCGTGCGTAAAGTGATTTATGTCCCTGGCAAACTGCTTAACCTGGTTGTGGGTTAAGGCGAGGAGGATCTGTGCGACATCGTCTGTTTACGTTGTTGCTGGGGCTGGCGGTGCTTATCACCGCCGGCTGCGGTTTCCATCTGCGCGGCACCACGCAAGTGCCTGCGCAGCTACAAAAGCTGGCGCTCGACAGCAGCGATCCCTATGGCCCGCTGACGCGCGCCGTGCGTGAACAATTGCGCGCCAATGACGTGGAAATCGTTGCCGACGCCGCGCGGCAGGACATCCCCTCGCTGCGGATCCTGAGCTCAACGGAGTCGAAAGATACCGTCTCTATTTTCCAGGACGGGAAAACCGCCGAATACCAAATGGTCCTGACGCTGAAAGCGCAGGTGTTGATACCGGGCGACAATATTTATCCCCTCAACGTTACGGTATTCCGCACGTTCTTTGACAACCCGTTGGCCGCGCTGGCGAAAGACGCCGAACAGGATATTATCCGCCAGGAAATGCGCGACCAGGCGGCGGCGCGGCTGGTGCGCAATCTGCTAACGGTTAAAGGCGGCAAGGAAGTGAAAAACCGCCGGCAAAGTTCGCCAAGCGCCGCTCCCCCGCGTTCATGATCCGCCTTTACCCGGAACAACTCGCCGCGCAGCTCCAGGAGGGGCTGCGCGCCTGTTATCTCATCTGCGGCAACGACCCCCTTTTGCTACAGGAAAGCCTGGACGCCATTCGGCGGGCAGCCCAACAGCAGGCATTCAGCGAACATTTTAGCTTCACGCTGGATATGCATACCGACTGGGACGCCGTCTTCAGCACCTGCCGATCCCTCAGCCTGTTTGCCGCCCGGCAGACGCTATTGCTGATCCTGCCTGACAACGGCCCGAATGCGGCAATGACGGAAAATCTGGTCAAGCTGTCCGGCTTACTGCATCAGGATATTTTACTGATACTGCGCGGCAATAGGCTGACCAAGGCCCAGGAAAACAGCGCCTGGTTCAAAGCGCTGTCGCAAAACGGCGCTTACGTCAGCTGCCAGACCCCGGAACAGGCGCAGCTGCCGCGCTGGGTCGCCCAGCGCGCCAAAGCCATGAAGCTGGAGCTGGACGAACCCGCAAGCCAGCTTATCTGTTACTGTTATGAAGGGAACCTGCTGGCGCTGGCGCAGGCGCTGGAACGCCTGTCGCTGCTTTATCCTGACGGCAGGCTCACGCTGCCGCGCGTGGAGCAGGCGGTCAACGATTCGGCGCATTTCACGCCGTATCACTGGCTTGACGCGCTACTGGCCGGCAAAAGCAAACGCGCCTGGCATATTTTGCATCAGCTCAGACAGGAAGAGTGCGAACCCGTCATCCTGCTGCGGACGATACAGCGCGAACTGCTGCTGCTGCTGACGTTGAAACGCCAGATGGCGGCGGCGCCGCTGCGCTCGCTGTTCGATCGGCATAAGGTCTGGCAGAATCGCCGGGATCTGTTGACTCAGGCGCTGCAACGGCTGACGATGCCGCAGTTGCAGCAGGCCATCGGCCTGTTGTCCAAACTGGAAATTGTCCTGAAACAGAACTACGGTCAGTCTGTCTGGCCTGAGTTGGAAACCCTTTCCATGATTTTGTGCGGCAAAGATCTGCCTGAGAGCCTGTTAGATGTTAACTAGTTCGACCACGCGCGCCGAGATAATCGAACCGACCGAGCCCGACGCCCTAACGGCGTTTTTCGGCGGAACCTTTGATCCGATCCATTACGGACACCTGCACCCCGTTAGCGCGCTGGCGCATATCGTTGGATTACGCCAGGTGGTTTTACTGCCGAACAACGTGCCGCCCCACCGCCCGCAGCCTGAAGCCAGCCCGCGGCAGCGGCAGCGAATGGTCGAACTGGCGGTCGCCGGCGATCCGCTGTTTAGCGTGGACGATCGCGAGCTGCGGCGCCAGCGGCCGTCATACTCGATAGACACGCTGGAAACGCTGCGCGCGGAGTTCGGAGATGCCAGGCCGCTGGCGTTTATCATTGGACAGGATTCATTACTGACGCTGTATCAATGGCACCGCTGGCAAGATATTCTCAATGTCTGCCATCTGCTGGTTTGCGCCCGCCCGGGCTATCGTTCGGAGATGGAGACGCCTGCGCTGCAGCAATGGCTGGAGGATCATCTCACGCCGGATCCGCGCGCCCTGCACCGGCAAACGCACGGTTTGATCTTTTTAGCCGATACGCCGTTGGTTACTATTTCAGCGACGGAAATACGCGAGCGGCGGCAGCGGCATCTCAGCTGCGACGATTTAGCGCCCCCGGCCGTGCTGCGTTATATCGACGAGCATCATCTCTACCGGTGACGCGCCCGTCGGGCCTTATACCACTCGCCGGCGGCGCTGTGATATACTCCGCCGCTGGTTTCAATAACAGGGAAAAACCGATAATCTCGGCAATTAGGCCGCGAAAAGCGGTATTCCCACAGCAAGTTATAGCCAAAATAATTCGAGTTGCAGGACAAAAACGCCAAGGCGTTTTTTGAACAGCGCTTGCGGCGGCCCCAACGGGGCGAGCTCCATGGAGGGAGCGAGTAACAAAGCCAACGCGCCTGCAGCTTGAAGTATGAAGGGTATAGCATAATGAGCGCCCATCCGTCGCGGATGGATAACCACCGAGGGGGAACCATTGCAAAGTCAGGCTCTGCAAGATTTCGTTATTGATAAGATCGACGATTTAAAAGGTCAGGATATCGTTGCACTGAACGTGCAGGGTAAATCCAGCATCACGGACTATATGATTATCTGTACCGGCACCTCCACCCGCCATGTGGCGTCCATCGCCGACCATGTGGTGCAGGCGTCGCGCGCCGCCGGGCTGATCCCGTTCGGCGTGGAAGGCGAAAATGTCGCGGACTGGGTCGTCGTCGACCTGGGCGACGTGATGGTCCACGTTATGCAGGAAGAGAGCCGCCAATTATACGAACTGGAAAAGCTTTGGGGCTAGCATGAGACTGCAACTGGTCGCCGTCGGCACCAAAATGCCGGACTGGGTACAGACGGGTTTTACCGACTACCTGCGCCGCTTTCCCAAAGATATGCCGTTCGAACTGACGGAAATTCCGGCGGGTAAGCGGGGCAAAAACGCCGATATCAAACGCATTCTGGAGCGCGAAGGCGAGCAAATGCTGGCGGCCGTGGGCAAAGGCAACCGTATCGTTACGCTGGACATTCCCGGAACGCCATGGGAGACCCCGCAGCTGGCCCGGCAGTTGGAACGCTGGAAGCAGGACGGCCGGGATGTCAGCCTGTTAATCGGCGGCCCCGAAGGGTTGGCGCCCGAGTGCAAGGCGGCGGCGGAACAAAGCTGGTCGCTCTCGCCGTTAACGCTGCCTCATCCGCTGGTGCGCGTACTGGTGGCGGAGAGCCTGTATCGGGCCTGGAGCATCACCACGAATCATCCTTACCATCGGGAGTAAGGCGATATGACGACACTGGTGAAATAAAGCGCTGGATGAAAATAGAACGCAAACCCTTTCGTGATTATACGGCTGAGTCCGCCCTATTCGTGCGTCGCGCCCTCGTGGCGTTTTTCGGCGTTTTGCTGCTTTCCGGCGTATTGATCGCTAATCTCTATCATCTGCAAATTTTACGCGTCGATGACTACCGCACGCGCTCCAACGAAAACCGCATCAAGCTGGTGCCCATCGCGCCCAGCCGAGGCATTATCTACGACCGCAACGGCATTCCGCTGGCGTTGAACCGGACGATCTATCAGCTGGAGCTGGTGCCGGAAAAAGTGGATAACCTAAAGGAGACGCTGAACGCCTTAAGGCCGATCGTCAACCTGAGCGATGACGATCTGGAAAATTTTGAAAAAGAGCGCAAGCGTTCGCGACGTTTTACCTCCATCCCGGTGAAAACCAATCTGGACGAAGTGCAGGTCGCCACCTTCGCCGTCAACCAATACCGCTTTCCCGGCGTGGAAATAAAAGGCTACCAGCGGCGCTACTATCCCTACGGCTCGGCGCTCACCCACGTTATCGGCTATGTCTCCAAAATCAACGACAAAGACATTGAAAGGCTGAACAAAGAAGAGCGGCTCGCCGATTACGCCGCGACCCACGATATCGGCAAGCTGGGTATCGAACGCCATTATGAAGATTTGCTGCACGGCAAACCCGGCTATGAAGAGGTCGAGGTCAACAACCGCGGCCGGGTGATCCGCCAGCTCCACGAACAGCCGCCGCAGGCGGGGAAAGATATCTATCTGACCCTCGATCTCAATCTGCAAATCTATATCGAGAAACTGCTGGAAGGCAGCCGCGCTGCAGTCATCGTCACCGACCCGCGCGACGGCGGAATCCGGGCGATGGTCTCCACCCCCAGCTATGATCCGAACCTGTTCGTAGACGGCATATCCAGCAAGGATTATAACCAGCTGCGTAACGATCCCGACCGCCCGCTGATCAACCGGGCCACCCAGGGCGTTTATCCGCCGGCGTCCACGGTCAAGCCCTATATCGCGGTTTCGGCCTTAAGCTCCGGGGTGATTACCACCAACACCAGTCTGTTCGATCCCGGCTGGTGGCAGTTGCCGGGGTCGGAAAAACGCTTCCGCGATTGGAAAAAATGGGGACATGGCCGGCTTAATCTCACCAAATCATTGGAAGAGTCCGCCGATACCTTTTTCTATCAGGTCGCCTATGACATGGGGATCGACCGCCTGGCCGAATGGATGAACAAATTTGGCTACGGCGAAAAAACCGGCATCGATATTTCGGAAGAGAGCGCCGGCAATATGCCCACGCGCGAATGGAAACTCAAGCGCTTTAAGAAGCCCTGGTATCAGGGCGATACCATCCCGGTCGGCATCGGACAGGGCTATTGGACGGCCACGCCGATACAGATGAACAAGGCGCTGACCACGCTGATTAACGACGGGCAGATAAAAACGCCGCATCTGCTGTACAGCACCAGAGAAAATGGGGCGATAGTGCCATACCGTCAGCCGGAACAGCGGCAGATCGGCGATATCCATTCCGGCTTCTGGGAGATCGCCAAAGACGGCATGTACGGCGTGGCCAACCGTCCTAACGGCACGGCCCGTAAAAGTTTCGATAGCGCGCCTTACAAGATCGCGGCGAAATCGGGCACCGCGCAGGTCTTCGGCCTGAAAGAAAATGAGACCTACAACGCGCACAAGATCGCCGAACACCTGCGCGACCATAAGCTGATGGTGGCTTTCGCCCCCTATAACAAACCGGAGGTGGCGATGTCGATCATTCTGGAAAACGGCGGCGCGGGCCCGGCGGTCGGCACCATCACCCGCCAGATTCTTGACCATATTCTGCTGGGCGATAACAATACAGACTTGCCGACGGCGCCGCCTGCGCCGCCGGGCAGCGAGAGCGAGTAACCGACATCCATGACCGATAGCCAACAAAAAGGCTCGATCTGGACGAAAATCCATATCGACCTTCCTTTTCTTCTCTGCATCCTGGCGCTGCTGGGCTATAGCCTATTTGTCATGTGGAGCGCCAGCGGTCAGGACGTCGACATGATGGAGCGGAAAATCGTGCAGATCGTGCTGGGATTGATCGTTATGGCGATCATGGCGCAAATTCCTCCGCGCGTTTATGAAGGATGGGCGCCTTACCTGTATGTGATCTGCGTTATCCTGCTGATGATGGTCGATATCTTTGGCCAGATCAGTAAAGGCGCCCAGCGCTGGCTCGACCTGGGCGTGGTGCGTTTCCAGCCTTCGGAGATCGCCAAGATCGCCGTTCCGCTGATGGTGGCGCGGTTTATCAACCGCGATATGTGCCCGCCATCGCTGAAAAATACCGGCATCGCCCTGGTGATTATCTTTACGCCGACGCTGCTGGTCGCGGCGCAGCCGGATCTGGGCACCTCGATTCTGATTGCGGCGTCCGGGCTGTTCGTTCTTTTTCTCGCCGGGATGAGTTGGCGCCTGATCGGCATCGCGCTGCTGCTGCTGGCGGCCTTTATCCCGATCCTGTGGTTCTTCCTGATGCATGACTATCAGCAGGCCCGGGTCATGATGCTGCTCGATCCGGAAAGCGATCCGCTGGGAGCCGGCTATCATATTATTCAGTCGAAGATCGCCATCGGCTCGGGCGGGCTTTCCGGCAAAGGCTGGCTGCACGGCACGCAATCCCAGTTGGAGTTTCTGCCGGAACGCCATACCGACTTTATCTTCGCGGTGCTGGCGGAGGAGCTAGGATTAATCGGCGTACTGATCCTATTGGCGATGTATCTGTTTTTGATTATGCGCGGTTTGGTGATTGCCGCTAACGCGCAGACATCGTTCGGCCGGGTGATGGTCGGCGGGCTGATGCTGATTCTGTTCGTTTATGTTTTCGTCAATATCGGGATGGTCAGTGGTATCCTACCGGTTGTTGGCGTACCTTTACCGCTGGTCAGCTACGGCGGTTCGGCGCTTGTCGTCCTAATGGCGGGATTCGGTATCATTATGTCGATACATACTCACCGCAAAATGCTATCCAAAAACTTATAAACCGAGGTGAGCAATGCGTAAGGATTGGCTTTGGATCGGCGTCTTGAGTCTGACGCTTTCGGCCTGTACCGTCACGGAACAGCAATCGCCCCAGCCCGTCGGCAACGTTTACAACGGGCCGGTAGAGGAGATCGGCGGCGCCGAGCCGCGCTATGAACCCTATAATCCGGGAACCTTGCAGGACTACACCCTCAAAGGTAAAACCTATACGATTGTAAAAAATCCGCAGAACTTCAGCGAAACCGGTCTGGCAGCCTGGTATGGCGAAGAGGCCAGCGGTAATCGCACGTCCATCGGCGAGCTGTTTGATCCCAACGCCTTAACCGCCGCGCACCCCACGCTGCCGCTGCCCAGCTACGTTCGCGTCACTAACCTCAGCAACGGCCGCCGTCTGGTGGTCAGAGTGAACGATCGCGGCCCCTATACGCCGGGCAGGATTATCGACCTGTCGAAAGCGGCGGGCGACCGGCTGAACATCTCCAACAATACCAAGGTCAAGGTTGACTTTATCAATGTCGCGCCGGACGGCACGCTCTCCGGTCCGGGCACTGTCGGCACCAGCGTAGCCAAGCAGAGCTTCGCCCTGCCGGGCCGTCCCAGCCTGGGCGCAAGCGGACTCGGCACGCCCACGATGGAAAGCGCCGCCGCGCCGGCGGTCGCCGCCTCCCCTATCGACAACAGCGCGCTGAGTGCGCCGGAGGATGAGGGTGCGCCGCAGGCGGCCTCATCCTCCCATAGCGGCGGCTTCCTGGGGACGCCTTCCGCACTGCCTGCCGGCGTGCTGGAAACCACGTCGACGACGACGCCGTCGAGCGCGGAAACCGCGGTTTCCGCCGCGCCGGAGCGGGCGGCCGACGCCACGGAGAGCGGCGGACGCTACGTCGTTCAGGTCGGCGCGCTGAGCGACCGGCAGCGGGCGCAGACCTGGCTAAGCAGCCTCAGCGCCCGGTTTCACGTAACGGGCGATGTCACCGCCAGCGGCGGACTCTATCGCGTGCAATTGGGGCCGTTCCAAAATCGTCAGCAAGCGGCTGAACTTCAACAACGTTTGTCAGTCGAAGCACGGCAGCAGTCCTTTATTACTGCCGCGCCCGGTTCGCTCTAACGGAAGAGCATACTAGCGCCTGAGAGCGGCGGCGAAGAGACGCGACGGCAGTAAACACCGCGTCTCTTTCGCAAAATCACGTAACGTAATGCCTGGTGCCCGCCTATTTCTCATCTGCTATAGTGTGGCTCGTTTTTTAACTTATACCCACGGATGTTGTTGTTCCAATCATGAATACTGTAAACACGTCTCGTTTTATTAAACGTACTGCGCTTGGCGCTCTGCTCGCCGTTAGCGTATCCTCCTTTGCTCATGCCGATGACGTCAATGTCACGACGATGATCCCCGGCGTTCCGCAAATCGATGCGGAATCATACATTCTGATTGATTACAACTCCGGGAAAGTACTGGCGGAAATGAATGCCGACGCCCGCCGCGATCCGGCCAGTTTGACCAAGATGATGACCAGTTATGTCATCGGTCAGGCGATAAAGTCAGGAAAAATCACCCCGAACGATATCGTTACCATCAATAAAGACGCCTGGGCTACCGGTAATCCCGTATTCCAGGGATCGTCGCTGATGTTCCTGAAGCCCGGCGATCGCGTTTCCGTCGCCCAGCTTAACCGCGGCATCATCCTGCAATCCGGCAATGACGCCTGCGTCGCGATGGCTGACTATGTCGCCGGCAGCCAGGATGCCTTCGTCAACCTGATGAACGGCTATGTCAAAGCGCTAGGTCTGCAAAATACCAACTTCGGCACCGTACACGGCCTGGATGCCGCCGGCCAGTTTAGCTCCGCCCGGGATATGGCATTGATCGGGCAAGCGCTGATCCGCGACGTTCCGGAAGAGTACGCGACCTATAAAGAAAAAGAGTTCACCTTCAACAACATCCGTCAAACCAACCGCAACGGGCTGCTGTGGGATACCAGCCTGAATGTGGACGGCATAAAAACCGGGCACACTTCATCGGCCGGTTATAACCTGGTCGCCTCGGCAACAGAAGGTCAGATGCGATTGATTTCGGCCGTGCTCGGCGGACGAACCTTTAAAGGGCGCGAAACCGAGAGTAAAAAGCTGCTGACCTGGGGATTCCGTTTCTTTGAAACCGTGGCGCCGCTGAAAGCGGGCAAAGAGTTCGCTTCAGAGCCGGTCTGGTTTGGCGACAACGACCGCGTTGCCCTGGGAGTGGAAAAAGACGTTTATCTGACGATTCCCCGCGGCCGGATGAAAGATCTGAAGGCCAGCTATGTGCTGACCAACACCGAACTACACGCGCCTCTCGGCAAAAATCAGGTCGTCGGCTCCATCAACTTCCAGTTGGACGGCAAAACCATCGACCAGCGTCCGCTGGTGGTAATGAATGAAGTCAAAGAGGGCGGTATCTTCAGCCGCCTGATCGACTACATCAAACTGATGTTCCACCACTGGTTCGGCTGATCCCGCTTGTAAAGCGGCAAATCATCCCCATATTTAAGAAATCATTAACTCCCGCCCTTCCGGCGGGAGTTATACTTTATATCATCCCAACGTCACACTGGAGCGCAGATGAAAACAAAATTAAATGAACTGCTCGAATTCCCCTGCCCGTTCACCTACAAGGTTATGGGGCTCGCCAAACCCGAGCTGGTCGATCTGGTCGTCGAAGTCGTACAGCGTCATGCCCCCGGCGATTACACGCCGCAGATAAAACCCAGCAGTAAGGGTAATTATCACTCCGTTTCAATTACCATTAACGCAACGCATATCGAACAGGTGGAAACCTTGTATGAAGAGCTGGGTAACATTGAAATCGTACGGATGGTGCTGTAACGCGCTTGCGGCGGACGCTCCGGCGCGCAATCTCAACGGCGGGAAAACATGCGCAATACTGTTCGCAGCCCCCTCCCGCCGCTATAATCTCCCCAACCCTTCCTTCACCTGAAGATGATAAGTTTGCTACAGGATAAGATTATCGTACGCCAACTAGGCGTACAGCCTTATGAACCCGTTTCGCGAGCGATGCATGAGTTCACCGATCTGCGGGACGATCGCACGTTGGATGAAATCTGGTTGGTTCAACACCTCCCGGTATTCACTCAGGGACAGGCCGGCAAAGCCGAGCATCTCTTAACGCCCGGCGATATCCCGGTGATACAGAGCGACCGCGGCGGTCAGGTGACCTACCACGGCCCGGGCCAGCAGGTTATGTACGTCCTGGTTGATTTAAAACGGCGCAAGCTGGGGGTTCGGCAATTAGTCACCGCCATTGAAAACACGGTGATAAACACGCTGGCCCATTTTCAGATTGCCGCCCGCGCCCGCGCGGATGCGCCAGGCGTTTATATCGGCGAACGTAAAATCTGCTCATTGGGATTGCGTATCCGCCGAGGCTGCTCTTTTCACGGGCTGGCGTTGAACATTGCGATGGATCTGGCGCCCTTCCAGCGCATCAATCCCTGCGGCTATGCCGGAATGGAGATGACGCAGATAAGCGACTACGTCCCTGGCGTCACGCCGCAAGATATCGCTCCCGTCTTGATCCGGTCGTTTCAGCAGCTATTGGATTACCCGCAGTATGAGCTGATAGACTGGGACTTGGCTGAACATGGTGCGCCGACGCCGTCGCATCAGGCCGCCGTCGATGTAAAATAACCGGATGACAATCACATTTTATTTACATACTTTCTTCATTTTGCTGGGGCAATAGCTGAACGTTGCCGGTTAAAGATGATATAATTTTTAGAGTTTTTTAAAAAAAATTTTAACGAAACGTATAATCATTTGAATTTTATTAACAAATTCAAAAAGAACGATTCAGAACTGGAACTGACGCAAACATGAGTAAACCGATTCAGATCGAACGCGGCGTAAAATACCGCGATGCCGATAAAATGGCGCTAATCCCGGTGCGAACTGTTGTGACTGAACGCCAGGAAATGTTACGCAAGCCTGAATGGATGAGAATCAAGCTCCCGGCGGATTCCAGCCGCATCCAGGGCATCAAAGCCGCGATGCGTAAAAATGGATTGCACTCGGTTTGCGAAGAAGCTTCCTGCCCCAATCTGGCGGAATGTTTCAACCACGGAACCGCCACCTTTATGATTTTGGGCGCCATCTGCACCCGCCGCTGCCCGTTCTGCGACGTCGCCCATGGCCGACCGCTTACGCCGGATGCCAACGAGCCGGAAAAGCTGGCTCAGACCATCCACGATATGGGACTGCGCTATGTCGTTATCACCTCGGTCGACCGCGATGACCTGCGCGACGGCGGCGCGCAGCATTTTGCCGACTGCATCAGCGCCATTCGCCGTAAGAATCCGCAAATACGTATCGAAACGCTGGTTCCAGACTTCCGTGGACGGATGGATCGGGCGTTGGATATTCTGACGGTGACGCCGCCCGACGTTTTCAACCATAACCTGGAAAACGTGCCGCGCATCTATCGTCAGGTTCGCCCGGGCGCCAACTATGAATGGTCGCTCAAGCTGCTGGAAAACTTCAAAAACGCACATCCGGATATCCCAACCAAATCCGGGCTGATGGTCGGGCTGGGTGAAACCAACGCCGAGATCGTGGAAGTTATGCGCGATCTGCGCCGCCATGGCGTCACCATGCTGACGCTGGGGCAATACCTGCAGCCGAGTCGCCATCACCTGCCGGTACGGCGCTACGTCAGCCCTGAAGAGTTTGATGAAATGAAAGCCGAAGCCATGGCGATGGGCTTTACCCACGCGGCCTGCGGCCCCTTCGTGCGCTCGTCCTATCATGCCGATTTGCAGGCTAAAGGCATCGAAGTGAAATAAGCCGGAAAGGTAAGGCGTAGAATCAGATTTTTACATTAAATTACATTTTACGCAGCGGGAAGCATAAACGGACGGCGAACGCCGTCCGTTTTCGTTGATATCGCCGGATTACGATTTTTTATGCTGCGTATCATTTAAGGCCGCGGGTTCGTCTGACGCTGCGCTATTAGCGGACTGATCGTCATTCATCGCCTTTTTGAAGCCTTTGATTGCGGCGCCAAGATCGCCCCCAAGACTGCGTAACTTATTGGTTCCGAACAGTAAAATAATTAATGCACCGATGACCAATAGCTTAGCGATACTGATACCTTCCATACTTACCTACCTGATTACAGATGCTGGATAAGCCAGCGAACGGATAATATTGCTTCTATTTAAAACCTTACGGGCGGCAAAACAATCGCCTTCTGTAACAAAGTAAGACGTCTGCGTCCCCTTTGACTTTATTACCGGGAAACAGGCTAGCGCCAATGAGACGGGGAAACTGAGCGCAGCAGCGGATTATCGGCATAAAAATGCCGGCGCGGCGGTTCGAAGAGGGGTTGGCGGCGCAATAAGCGCCATAAAAAAAACCCGCCATAAGGCGGGTTTTTCAAGAAATCGGTATAATTAAATAGCGATAACGTTAGCAGCAGATGGACCTTTCGCACCGCTGGTGATTTCAAACTCTACACGCTGACCTTCAGCCAGAGTTTTGAAACCGTTGCTCTGGATGGCAGAGAAGTGTACGAATACGTCTTTGCTACCATCTTCTGGAGTAATGAAACCGAATCCTTTGGACTCATTAAACCACTTAACGCTACCTTTAATCTTAGACATCAAACTTACCTTTAACATGAATGAAAGACACAAAATCTGTGTCGCGTACAGTACAGCAATAGATTGCCCGTTTGTCCAGCTGAAGATGGATAAAAAGTGATAAAAGTCGCGAAAAAAGCGCATTGAAAGGATGCGCAGGTGAATTTTGACCAGATTAATATACTGGTCTGGTACGTTGGTCGTTAACCATCACTTTTTATGGTATCAATCAGGCAGAGGAAACCACGATGAAAACGCTGGGGCTTATTGGGGGAATGAATTGGGAATCGACCATCCCTTACTACCGCACGATTAATGAATATGTCAAAAACCGGCTCGGCGGACTGCACTCCGCCAAAATTATTTTGCACAGCGTCGATTTCCACGACATAGAGCAGTTGCAGGCGCAAGGTGATTGGCGACGGGCGGCGCAGGTATTATCCGATATCGCAATCGGATTAGGCAACGCGGGGGCGCAGGCCATCGTTATCTGTACCAATACCATGCATAAAGTGGCGGACGCCGTCGAGGACGCCAGCCGGCTTCCCCTTTTACACATTGCCGACGCCGCCGGTGAAAATATCTTTCGTCGCGGAATGAAGAAGGTCGGTCTGCTGGGAACCCGCTACACCATGGAGCAGGATTTTTACCGGCAGAGAATTTATCAACGCTACGGCATAACGGTTATCACCCCGGAGCCGGCCGCAAGGGAGTTGGTGAATCGCGTGATTTACCAAGAGCTGTGCCAGGGGAAAATCGATGCGCGCTCGCGTCAGTCATACCGCGAGATCATCCGACGGCTTGTAGAGCAAGGCGCCGAAGGCATTATTCTCGGTTGCACGGAAATACCGCTGCTGTTGAGCGCCGATGACGCCAGTGTTCCTCTTTTCGACACCAGTGTTTTACACGCAACCGCCGTGGCGAAATACGCTTTATCTGAAAAATAACAATAAGTTATATAAAAAATATGCATTTTTAGGCGGCGATTAATAATAGCCTCTTTTAATCACTCAGGTTTCCTCATTTAGGCTAAAAAATAAAGCAGCATTGGTTCTCAATGCTGCTTTTTCATTCGATCTTATTCCCGGTATGCAACGACAGGTGCGAACTTTAATTATTATTTGCGTAACATGGCTTCAATAAAATCTTTCCAATTACCCACTTCGACTTCGATCATACTAACCTCATGGTAATAAACCGCGCATAGTATACGCACATTTTTTAGCCAGATAAATAGTTCTCAAAGTACAAAAAGCGTACTCCGCCACATTTTCACACCGCCGTTCACGGTGGATCTCGCCGTTTTTTTTCGGCATGCTGGGCGATGACGGCGTCAGGCTCGCGCGCCCATGCCGAGCCGTTCAACGCCTATCACGTAACTTTTGCATCTGAAAGGACATTACGCCCCATGACGCTCACCATGTACGGTATCAAAAACTGCGATACCATTAAAAAAGCCCGCCGCTGGTTAGAAGAGCAACAGATTGATTACCGTTTTCATGACTATCGCGCCGACGGTCTGGACCAACCGCTCCTTCAGCATTTAATCGCTTTGGCCGGCTGGCGGCCATTAATCAACACGCGCGGCACCACCTGGCGTAAACTAAGCGCTGAACAGCGCAGCGCCATCGATAGCAATACCGCCGACGCTGAAACAGCGGCTATCGCATTGATGCTTGAACAACCAGCGCTAATCAAGCGGCCGCTGTTAGTCACCGACCATGGAAAAGCGCTGCTTGGCTTCAGCGCGGACGGCTATCAAGAATTTATTGCGGAGAACAAATAACGTGTCTTGTCCGGTTATCGAACTAGCCCAACAGTTAATTAAACGCCCGTCACTCAGTCCCAACGATGAAGGCTGCCAGCAATTAATGACCGAACGTCTGCAGGCCATCGGCTTCACCATTGAAGAGATCAATTTCGGCGATACCCAGAATTTCTGGGCATGGCGCGGCACGGGGAGAACGCTGGCGTTCGCCGGGCATACCGACGTGGTGCCAAGCGGCGACGAAAGCCGCTGGCAGCATCCGCCTTTTGAGCCGACGATCCGCGACGGTATGTTATACGGCCGCGGCGCGGCGGATATGAAAGGCTCGCTGGCGGCGATGGTGGTCGCCGCCGAGCGTTTCGTCGCCGCCAACCCGGACCATCAGGGCCGTCTGGCTTTCCTCATCACCTCCGATGAAGAAGCCAGCGCGCTAGACGGCACGGTCAAGGTCGTTGAAACGCTGATGGCGCGCAATGAGCGGCTCGACTACTGCCTGGTGGGCGAGCCATCAAGCACCGCGGTGGTGGGCGACGTGGTGAAAAACGGCCGCCGCGGCTCTATCACCGCCAATCTGCGGGTGCATGGCGTTCAGGGGCACGTCGCCTATCCGCATCTGGCGGATAATCCGGTACACCGGGCTATGCCGGCGCTCAAAGAGCTGGTGGAAACCGAATGGGATCGGGGCAATGCGTTTTTCCCGCCGACCAGCATGCAAATCGCCAATATTCAGGCCGGCACCGGCAGCAATAACGTCATCCCCGGCGAGCTGTTCGTCCAGTTTAATTTCCGTTTCAGCACCGAGCTGACGGATGAAATGATTAAACAGCGCGTGGCGGAACGGCTCGACCGTCATCAGCTAAACTATACCCTTGACTGGACTCTCTCCGGCCAGCCGTTTCTGACCGCGCGGGGCGAACTGGTCGATGCCGTGGTGAACGCGGTACGGCACTACAACGAAGTCACGCCGCAGTTGCTTACCAACGGCGGCACATCCGACGGACGCTTTATCGCCCGCATGGGGGCTCAGGTTGTGGAGCTGGGGCCGGTCAACGCCACCATCCATAAGGTGGATGAGTGCGTCAGCGCCGCGGACTTGCAACTGCTGAGTCGTATGTATCAGCGCATTATGGAGCAATTGATCGCATGATTACTCATGCCATGATAACCGGGAAAAGCGATAGCCATTTGGTCGCGCTCAGCGGTCATCATCGTCTTCAGCCTGAAGCGGTTACCGCCTTTCAGGCGCTACAGCGAGCGGCGGAGGAGAACGGGTTTAATCTGCGACCCGCCAGCACGTTTCGTGATTTTCATCGCCAGCGATTAATCTGGAATGGCAAATTCCGGGGAGAACGTCCGGTGACGGGCCAGGATGGCCAGCCGCTGGATGTCGCGCCGCTTACCGACGGCGAACGCTGCGAGGCGATTTTACGCTGGTCGGCGATGCCGGGAGGCAGCCGCCACCACTGGGGCAGCGATCTCGACGTTTACGACCCTAGCCTGCTGCCGGAGGGGCGGCGGCTACAGCTGGAGCCCTGGGAATATGAGCCAGGCGGCTACTTCGCCCCGCTTAACGACTGGCTGAGCGAACACATGCATCAATACGGCTTTTACCGCCCTTATGCGCACGATCTCGGCGGCGTCGCCGCGGAGCCCTGGCATATCAGCTACTACCCATTAGCCCGGCATGCGGAAAAACAGCTCACCTCCGATATGATTCTAGCGGCCTGGCAAGGCGAAGATATCGCGGGCTATGACTGGCTATGCGAACACCTGCCGCAGCTGTTCACCCGTTTTATACACAACGTCGACGGAGCGTAATCATGACATGGCTGGCTGACTACTGGTGGATAATCCTGATTATCCTGATCGGTATGTTGATAAACGGCATTAAGGCGTTGCGTAACGTCGATCATAAGCGCTTTCTGATGAACAAACCCAAGCTGCCCCCGCATCGTGACAACAACGATAAATGGGATAATGAAGATGATGACTGGCCGCAGAAAAAGCCGTGAAATAGCGTCATCTGCCCGCCGGCACCTCCGGGATGGAGAGGCGGTTTAGCGCCTTTTTATCCCGAATCGGGAACAAAACTCTCCGCTCTGGCCTGGAGAAAGTCATAGAACTCTTTGGCGCAGACGGAAAGCTGCCGCGCTTTATCGGTCACCAGATAAATCCCCCGCTTTAGCGACAGATCCCTGAAAGGGATAATCGCGATATCTTTGTGCTGGAACTGAAACAGCGTCAGGCTGGTCACGATGCTGACGCCGTAATTGGCCGCCACCAGCCCCATCATGGTTGTCAACTGACGCACCTCCAGCACGTACTTAAACCCATACGGCTCCATCAGGCGATCGGTATATTGCCGGATGCTGGTTCCCTGGCAAAACCCGACGAAGGCATGTTCGGCCACCTCGGCGACATCCACCGTACTCTGCCTGGCCAGCGGATGATTGCGATGGCAGATGAGATAAAAATTATCCGCGAACAGCATGCGGGAGCTGAAGGTGCCGGGCGACGGTTGCCCGGCGGTCAACGCAAGATCCGCCCGCCCGTCCAGTACGGCCTTCAAACAGCGGTCCCATTGCGTATCCAGCAGTTCGACCTTAATCTTGGGGTAATCATGATGATACTGCGTCAGCACTTGGGGCAGCCACTCCACGGCCATTGACGGCAGCACGGCCAATACGATTTTCCCTTTATAGCCCGTCGCATAAGATTTAATTTCGACGACGGCGTCGTCATGGGTCTGAATCAAACGTCGGGCGATATCGATGAAATGAATGCCGTCCGCATTCAGCTGAACCTTACGCGTATCCCGATCAAATAACCGATAGCCGACTTCCTCTTCCAGGCTGGCAATTAATGCGCTAAATGCCGGCTGTGAAAGATTTATTTTCTGCGCCGCTCGCGTGAAATTATCGGTTTCCGTTAACGCGATAAACGCTCTCAGCTGTTTTATGGATAAATTCATAACGACCTTGAATATAGAAATAAAAAAGAGTGTCATTTAAACAAAAGCCAAACTCAACAGAAAACAACAGTCTTGCTTGGTTTTTATGATCCATGCCTCAATTATTTATTCTTTTTATCCCCATCTATTTTATAAGGTAAAAGACACATTCCAACCGCCATCACAATAGAAAAAAATAAAAAACATTACAATGAAAACAATTACCATTAAAAACATAAAGTTATAAACAAATAGAGCAGATCAAATAAATTTATTTGTTCAGCAAATAAAATAAATTCATCTGGTTTATGAATAAAACCATTGTGATTACCAGTTAGCATCACTACCCGCACAGTGATAAAAATAGCGCAGACAAAAATCAAACGACGCTAAAATATGCATTCATTTTATCCTGCTGGCTGTTGGTTGAATTTTTATCGAGTTGTTTAATTTATTGTGAATGAAACAATTATACAACACAAACACCCAAATTAATTAGCGTTGCCGGTAAACAGCTAACGGCGATCCGATGATCTTCCATAAGCAGCGATGCGAATCGGTAAGTTCAGCGCCGCCTCGGCGACGCATAAATAATGCGGGTAATAATAAATAGAGAGGAGTTCTTTATGCTGGCCCTAATCGGGGTGTTTACTATAGCTACCCTGCTATTTTTCATTATGACTAAACGGATGTCGCCGCTAGTGGCGTTAATCGTTATTCCCGTACTTGGCGCGCTCGTCGCCGGCAGCGGTACGGACACGGCCAAATATGTTGTTGACGGTATTACCAAATTAGCGCCTATGGCGGCCATGTTTGTGTTCGCCATCGCCTTTTTCGGCGTGGTGACCGACGCCGGCATGTTCGATCCCATCATTAAAGGAATCTTACGCGTTGTCGGAACCAATCCGGTCAGGATAATCATCGGCACCGGCGTGCTGGCGCTTATCGCCCATCTCGATGGCAACGGCGCCGTAACGTTTTTGATCACCATACCGGCCATGCTGCCTCTGTTCAATAAACTCGGCATGGATAAACGCATCCTGGTCGGGATTACCGCGCTCAGCGCCGGGGTTAATTTCCTGCCGTGGACCGGGCCGATGATCCGCGCCGCCGCGGCATTGAATATCACGACGCACGATCTTTTCATTCCCCTGATTCCGGCGCAAATCTGCGGTCTGGCCTTCATGGTGCTGATGGGCTACTACTGGGGGAAAAAGGAGGAAAAACGGCTGGGTCTGGCCTCGGGCAATCCGCTGGCCGGGGACGCCATCGGCAACGAGCAGCACGTCAAAGAATTGACCGACGCCGAAAAAGCGCTGCGCCGCCCGCGCCTGTTCTGGCTCAATATCGCCCTGGTCATTGGCGTTATCGGAACCATGGTTTTCACCAAAATATCGCCGACCGTCGCTTTTATGATCGCCCTGACGCTGGCCCTGATGTTCAACTATCCCAATGTCGAAATGCAGAAAGAGCGGATTAACGCCCACGCGAAGGCCGCTTTGATGATGGCCAGCATCCTGTTCGCCGCCGGCGCGTTTACCGGCATCATGAGCGGCACCGGTATGCTCAAAGCGATGTCGCTCTCCGCCGTCAGTTTCGTGCCCGAATCTTTCGCTTCGCATATTCCGTTTATCGTCGGCCTGATCTCCATGCCCCTGAGCCTGGTATTCGATCCTGACTCCTACTACTTCGGCATCATGCCCGTTATCGCCCATACCGTTGATATGTTAGGCGTGCCACCGATTCAGGTCGCCCAGGCCTCGGTGCTTGGACAGATGACCACCGGTTTCCCGGTTAGCCCGCTGACGCCGGCCACCTTCCTGCTGGTCAGCCTGGCGGGCGTGGATTTAGCCGACCACCAGAAGTTCTCCATTCCCGTGCTCTGGGCCGCCAGCGTCATCATGACGTTCGCCTGCGTCATTTTCGGGGTGTTCCCACTATAGAGAATCCGCCGCCGCGCGTTTTAAACAGATAAAGGCGGGCATGTTCCATTAATAGAAAAGGTATTTCCATGAAAACTATCCGTATCGGATCCGGAGCCGGCTACGCCGGGGATCGTATCGAACCCGCAGTAGAACTGGCGCAGAAAGGCGACATTCAATATCTGGTTTTTGAATGTTTGGCGGAACGAACCATCGCCATCGGCCAGAAGCAGAAACAGCAAAACCCGGACAAAGGCTACAACGAACTGCTGGCCGACAGAATGTATGCCGTATTGCCGCGCTGCCTGGAAAAAGGGATCAAAATCATCACCAACATGGGCTCCGCCAACCCGGTCGCCGCCGGCCGGCGCGTGTTGGAGATCGCCAAAGAGCTGGGGGCGGAGAAGCTGAAAATCGCCGTGGTCACCGGCGACGACGTGCATACCCTGCTGCTGGCTCAGGACGCGCGCCTGGA
This sequence comes from Brenneria populi, assembly GCF_036016195.1. NCBI lineage: Bacteria > Pseudomonadati > Pseudomonadota > Gammaproteobacteria > Enterobacterales > Pectobacteriaceae > Brenneria > Brenneria populi. Next base: position 319,333 of record NZ_JAYWTM010000004.1, read on the forward strand.
TGAGATAGGCGAACCTATTTCCTCATGCGGTAAAGAGATTATTTCCGCCAACGCCTACCTGGGCGCCGACGCGCTGGTCGAAGCGCTGCATCAGGGCGCGGATATCATCATCGCCGGACGCGTTTCCGATCCCTCCCTGTTCCTGGCGGCCATGAGGTATGAATTCAACTGGGCGGCGGATGACTGGCAGCGTTTAGGGCAAGGCACCTGCATCGGCCACCTGCTGGAGTGCGCCGGTCAGATCACCGGCGGCTACTATGCCGATCCGGGCTTCAAGGATGTGCCGAATCTGGAGCGTCTCGGCTTCCCTATCGCCGAGATCGCCGAAGACGGCCGCGCGGTGATAACCAAGGTGGAAGGCTCTGGCGGCCGCGTCTGCGTCGATACCTGTAAAGAGCAGCTGTTGTATGAAATACACCGCCCGGACAGCTATATCACGCCCGATGTGATAGCCGACTTCAGCCGCGTCGCCTTCGAGCAGGAGGGCGACGATCGCGTGCGCGTTCAGGGCGCCGCCGGCCGGGCGAAAACCGATACGCTCAAAGTCTCCGTCGGTTATCAGGACGGTTTTATCGGCGAAGGCGAAATCTCCTACGCCGGCCCCGGCGCCGTCGCCCGCGGACGCCTGGCGCTGGATATCGTCAAAAATCGCTTTGCCCTTTGCCGGCTTGAGCCGCAGGAGGTGCGTTACGACCTGATCGGCGTAGATGCCCTGCATGGAGCCCAGCGTTCGCAAGAGAGCCGGCCGTATGAGGTGCGGGCCCGCGTTGCGGCGCGCTGCGCTTCAAGAGCGCAGGCCGTCAAAATCGGCAACGAGGTGGAAACGCTTTATACCAACGGTCCTGCCGGCGGCGGCGGCGTCAACAAAAGCGTCAAAGAGATATTGGCGATGGATTCCACTTTACTGCCGCGCGCCCTGGTGACCCCAGCCGTTGATTACCTGGAGATTAAATAATGAAACTACGCGAAATTGCCCACTCCCGCACCGGAGATAAAGGAAATACCTCCAATATCTCTCTTATTGCCTACCGCGCTGAAGATTACGCGTTATTAAAAGAAAAAATAACGCCGGAAAAAGTAAAAGCGTGGTTTGCCGATATTGTTAGCGGCGACGTCGTCCGTTATGAATTACCGGCGATCGGCGCGCTGAATTTTGTGATGTACGGCGCGCTGGGCGGCGGCGTCACCCGTTCGCTGGCATTGGATATGCACGGCAAAGGATTAAGCTCCGCCATATTGGATATGGATATTTAAGCGTCATCAATAGCAAATTAACGAGTAAACAGAGCGGGTAATTAACTATCCGCTTTGGCCGCTCGCGGCCATATTATGGGATTACACCACAATGAATAATAAAATCATTGATGCCGGCCTATTCCGCTCATATTTATATGATGGAATGACGATTATGTTCGGCGGTTTTATGGGCGTCGGCACGCCGCAATTATTAGTAAATGAAATCATTAAATCCGGCGTCGCCGACCTAACCATTATTGGTAATGATACCGGTTTTGTCGATACCGGCGTCGGCCCGCTTATTGCCAACGGGCAGGTAAAAAAAGTCATCGCTTCGCATATCGGCACGAACCCGGAAACCGGGCGCAGGATGATTGCCGGCGAATTAGACGTCGAACTGGTGCCGCAGGGGACGCTGGCGGAGCGGATCCGCAGCGGCGGCGCGGGGCTCGGCGGTTTTCTCACCCCCACCGGGGTAGGTACGGTCGTTGAGGAAAATAAACAGAAAATAACTCTCGATGATATGACGTATCTATTAGAGCTGCCGTTAAAAGCGGATTTGGCTATTTTAGAAGCCAGCATTGCCGATGCCAGCGGAAACCTTATTTATAAACTCACCGCCCGTAATTTCAATCCCCTGATTGCGCTCGCCGCGCGAAAAGTCGTGGCGCAATGCGAGCAGGTTATTCCGGTTGGACAATTAGCTCCTGAATGCATTGTCACCCCTGCCGCCCTGGTCGATCACCTGTATTTGGGAGAGAAATAATGGATGCGAAAGAGATTATCGCCCGCCGTGTGGCGGCGGAACTGAGAAATGGCGATGTGGTTAATTTAGGCATCGGCCTGCCGACAAAAGTCGCCAATTATGTGCCGGACGAGATTCAGGTCACGTTTCAATCGGAAAACGGCTTTCTGGGATTAGGCGCCGTCGGCGAACCGGACCGCTATCTGGTCAACGCCGGCGGGCAGCCGTGCGGCATGGTGCCGGGCGCCGCCATGTTCGACAGCGCATTCTCCTTCGCCCTCATCCGCGGCGGGCATGTCGATATCTGCGTGCTGGGCGGCTTACAGGTCGACGAACACGGCAGCCTGGCAAACTGGATGGTGCCGGGAAAAATGGTTCCCGGCATGGGCGGCGCCATGGATCTGGTGGTCGGCGCGAAAAAAGTGATTATCGCGCTGGAGCACTGCGCTAAAAACGGCGACGCCAAATTATTGCATCAATGTACTTATCCCCTGACCGCGGTAAATAAAGTCAGCATGGTCGTTACCGAACTGGCGGTATTCCATTTTATTCATCGGCAAATGGTACTGAGCGAAATCAGCCCCGTCATCACCGTTGAGGAATTAAGCCGGAAAACCGAGGCGAACTTTATTATCTCCCCCGAATTACAACCCATGAGAATAAATTAATCGAGGCGACCATGAACGATTCCGTTGTTATTGTTAATGCCAAAAGAACCGCCATCGGTAAATTCGCCGGCAGCCTGGCGAATACGTCGGCGATTGAAATGGCGGCCGCCGCCATCCGCGACTGTCTGTCGGTTTTACCGGATACCCTGAAAATTGATGAAGTCATTCTGGGGAACGTACTACAGGCCGGGCTGGGGCAGAATCCCGCGCACCAGGCCGGCATCGCCGCCGGCATCGGCATCGAAACGCCCTCGTTTACCGTGAGCAAAGTCTGCGGCTCGGGCTTAAAAGCGGTCGCGCTAGGCGCGCAGTCCATTCTGTCCGGAGATAATCAGGTTTGCGTCGCCGGCGGTATGGAAAATATGAGCGCGGCGCCCTATCTGCTGGATAAGGCGCGCCATGGCTACCGTATGGGAAACGGCAAACTCATCGATATCATGATTCAAGACGGCCTCTGGTGCGCCTTCAATAACTACCATATGGGCACAACCGCGGAAAATATCGCCGCACGCTATCAGATAACGCGAGAAGAGCAGGATCGGGTCGCGCTGGACTCCCAGCGGAAGGCGGCCGCGGCGATTGAGAGCGGCCGCTTCAAGGCTGAAATTACCCCGCTGTCGCTGCGCGACAAGAAAGAAGCGCGCATTTTCGATCGGGATGAATATCCCCGCGCCGAGACCACATTGGCGTCGCTGGCTAAACTGCGTCCGGCGTTTTCCGCCGACGGCACCGTCACGGCCGGCAATGCCTCCGGCATCAACGATGCGGCAGCCGCGCTGGTGCTGATGCGCGAATCGCAGGCGCGACGGCTGGGAATCAAACCGCTGGCGCGCATCCGCAGCTGGGCCTCCGCCGGCGTACCCAGCGAAGTGATGGGGCTGGGGCCGATCCCAGCGACGCGAAAAGCCTTAAGCAAAGCGGGTCTGACCATCGGCGATATCGACTTAATCGAAGCCAATGAAGCCTTTGCCGCGCAGTATCTGGCGGTACAACGCGAGCTGCGGCTCGATCCGCAAAAGGTGAACGTCAACGGCGGCGCGATCGCGCTCGGTCATCCGATCGGCGCCAGCGGCGCCCGCATTCTGGTCACGCTGGTCCACGCGCTGCACGGCTATGACAAAACGCTGGGGCTGGCGACGCTGTGCATCGGCGGCGGACAGGGCATCGCGATGGTTGTCGAGCGTATCTGATCGATGAGCCCGCGCGGCCTATCGCAGGATCGCACGGCCCCTGGCGGCGCAGTTTTTATTCACGTCCGCAGCTGCGTCAGCGCATGGCTGAGCATCTGCCGGTCGATGCCGTGGCCGACGCCGGAGACGATATCCAGCGTAAACGATGCGCCCAGCGCCTGAAAACGCCGGGCGGCGGCGCGGGCGAGCTCGACGGAGATGACCCCGTCTGCGTCGCCATGAATCAAATGCACCTTAATATCGCTGAACGCTTTTTCCGGCAGCGCCGCAAAGCGGCCGCTGAATGCGATAACCCGTCCGGCCAAATGCGCTTCCGACTTTAGCGCCTCCAACGACATGATGGCGCCTTGAGAGAAGCCGACCAGCGTGGTGTGTTGAAAACCGACGCCGCTTTTATGCTGCCAGTCACGCACGGCGGCGACAAAACGCGGCATCGCCGCTTCAATACGGGACAGCCGATTCTCCTCCGTCACGCCCTGCACGGAGAACCACTGGCGGCCCTCTCCGAATCCGGCGCTAAACGGTCCGCCGACGCTCACCACCAGCGCCTGCGGAAAAGCGGCGGCGAAATAGCGGCCCACCGACGCCATGCCGGCGGGCGTATCGCCGACGCCGTGAAACAGTAAAAATAGCCGCTGCGGCGCGGCGGGATGGTGTACGACAATATATTCCTGATCCACTCTTGTTCTCCTGAAAGCGGCCGGCTCGCTGCGCCTATCCGCGCGGCCGGCCCGTCAATAACGGCTGATAGCCACTATACGCCGCGCTATTGCAGGTGAAATCGGGAATTCCTGAACGAGATGTTCCATTTTTTTGCGGCAAATAGGCCGGGGGCAAAGAAAATAATGCCGTCCACTTAAGCTGATTTTTAGGGGAAACACCGGGGGAGGTTCCCGTAGGGACGCCTCCCCCCAGGTGGTCGCCCGGTGTATCTCGATGCTTAAACGATCGGCATTAGAGGCAAAAAGAAGGCGTTACGCAAGCACGCTATTCGCGGGCGGCTCCGGTCGCTCGCCCTGCGCCCAATGCCGCCAGCGGGCGCAGGCCGCGCTATCCCGCCGATAGAGCGCCTCCGCCGTTTCTGCGCGCCACCGCTGCAGCAGCGCTTTTTTTCCCGGCAGGCCAAGGGTCTTCGCCATCCGTTCGCTATCCAGCGGCGTATCGACCAGCAGGCGCAACGCCGGCAGCGTCAGAGCCGAAGCGAGCGTCAGCCGGCACAGCGCCGCCAGGCTTGGCTCCATCGGCCGGTGGGCGAAGGCAAAACCGGCCAGCGCGCGCCAGTCCTCGCGATCCAGGTCCGTCGTCTCATCCAGCGGCAGTGATAAATCCAGCGGAATAATACGCCGCAGCCAGCGCCAATCCCGCGCCAGCTGCCGGGTCGCCCGCTCCGCCAGCAAACGGCCTTCGGCGCTCAGCGGCAGCAGCGCCATCGCGCTGTAGCAGCCGCTGCTGGCCTCAAGATGGCTGCCGATGCGCACGAGCTGAAAGCCGCACGCGCGCCAAAAAGCCGCTAAATCGGGCTGATAGCCGAAGCTGACCGACAAATAATCCATCCCCTGCCGCTGCGCCATCTGCTGCTGGAACGCCACCAGAGCGCGCCCTATTCCCCGCCGCCGACAAGACGCCGCAATGGCGATACGGCTGATGCGCCGGGAACGCAGCATCGGCGCCATCCACTGCCCGCCGTGCGCCGCCAGCGATTGCGCCACCAGATTGCCGCGCGGACGCCGGCGCCCGGCCCAGACTTCATGCGCCAGCGTCGCGGATAGGCCGCCTTCATTCACCATCCAGAGCACGCCGCGCGGCGAGCCGGATACGCCGGCGCTGCACACGCGCATGCCCGGCGCATCCAGCAGGCGGCGCAAATCCAGGGGAGAAGTGCGATAGTGGGCGCTGCATAGCAGCGCATAGCACTGCCGTAGACGCTGCGGGTGCGCGAGCCAGTCGTCGGCGTTCTCCTCGCGCAGTTCGACTACCGCCGGATCGCCGTCATACCCCGCGTCATAGGGTTCCGCGAACAGCAGCGCGTTATCCAGCACGCGCTCCAGCGGGTCGTGATGGGCCCAGCGCAGCGGCTCATCCAGCGTGAAGGCGCGCCACCGCGGCAGCGCGGCGCAAAACTTAAGCAAGAAGCCGCGGCCGGTGCCCTCATATCCCTGCACGGTGGTGGTCAGCAAAATGCGCGGGAAGTGCGGCAGCAGCGCCATCAGTAGCGAAGAGGGGATCGCCGCCGCTTCATCGATCAATAACCACTCGACCGTCGGCCGCGGATGTCGGCGGCAATGTTCCAGCAGCGCGTCAGGCGCCCAGAACTGAATATCGCCGCGGGCATGATGGCGCAAGACATCGGAGGCCGTTCGGGAAGGCGCGCTAACCCAGCAGGCTCCCGTACAGCGCCGGGTCAACATACCCGCCAGCGCCGACTTTCCCCGGCCGCGCGGCGCGGTAACCACATACACGCCCGGCGGCGCCGCGCTTAATTGCCGCAGGATATGCCGCTGTTGCGCCGTCGGCGCGTCGGCGGCGGGCCGCCAGTCAGGCCGCCGGCGCAGCGGCCCGACGAACGGTTCGCTCCCCTGGCGCCAGATAGCCACCTCGTCATCCGCCAGTAGATGGCGCTGAAGATGGCGGATGAAACGGGGAGCGGGCAGCGGCTGAGGAGACTCGCTCCAGCGCAGGCTATCCTCGTCCGGCCGGGTCGCCCACGCTTGCCACTCCGGCGCCATCAGTATCAGCCAGCTTCCCGCCCGCAGCGTGCCCGCCAGCATCGCCCAGGCCTCCACGTCCAGCCCCCGCCGCGCGTCAAAGATCGCATGGGTAAACTCCTGCCCCAGCAAATTACGCACTTTGCCGGCGGGTAATGGTGTCACGCCCTGCGGCGGGCGGGGACCGACCCACAGCCAGTCTCCGTCCAGTTGATGACGCAGCGTCAGCGCCTGCGCCTCGCACCAGTCGGACTCCCCGCTCAGCACCATCAGGCGCCGCACGCCGCTGCGCCGCTGCCGGCGCTGGCTGTCGACGAAATCGGAAAAAAGGCTGTCCATCGGCGGCAACGGCGATCAGGTTTTGCCGATCAGCAGAGAGAGGATGCCAGCGGCGATCAGCGGCCCGACAGGAACGCCGCGGAATAACGCCACGCCCATCACCGTCCCCACCAGCAGTCCGGCGACCACCGACGGCTGGTTGCTCATCAGGGAAACGCCCCGCCCCCCCAGCCAGGACACCAATACGCCGATAACAATCGCCAGTATCGATTTCCAGCTCAGAAATGAGTTGATAACGTCTGCCGCGGTAATTTTCCCGCTGGCGATCGGCGCCATCACGCCGATGGTGAGAATAACTATCCCGATTGTCAGCCCGTACTTTTCCACCCACGGGAAATAGTTGTTCAACGGAGTAATGCGCACGGCCAATAAAATCAGAATAGCCAGCGTAACGGTCATGTTGTGGCTGATAATGCCCAGCCCTGCCAGAACCAGCAGAATCAGCAACGTCGGATCAAAATAGGCCATGAAAAATCCTTGCCCGTATAACAGAAAAGAAAATAGTGAGCGAGCGGCTTGCGCCAAAGCGGAAAATGATAACACTAATAATGAGGCGGCGCAGAATGAAAGGTAAAAGTTCGTTCGGGTTGCCGCTCCTGGCCCGGCAACCCGAACGTAAACGATTGCGCCGTTAGTCCAAAGTAACGCCGAGACGACGCGCCACTTCTTCGTACGCTTCGATCAGGCCGCCGAGGCTTTGACGGAAACGGTCTTTATCCATTTTATTCAGCGTGGCTTTATCCCACAGACGGCTGCCGTCCGGCGAGAACTCATCGCCGAGCACCACTTCGCCTTTAAACAGACCGAATTCCAGTTTGAAATCCACCAGGATCAGGCCGGCGTCATCAAACAGTTTACTCAGAACGTCGTTCGCCTTATAGCTGAGCTCCTTCATGCGGGCGAGATTCTTTTCACTTACCCAGCCAAAGGTTTTGCAGTAAGACTCATTGACCATCGGATCGTGCATGGCGTCATTTTTCAGGAACAGATCGAACAGCGGAGGATTAAGAACGATCCCCTCTTCGACGCCCAGGCGTTTTACCAGCGAACCCGCGGCGCGATTACGCACCACGCACTCCACCGGCACCATTTCCAGTTTTTTCACCAGCACTTCGTTATCAGAGAGCAGGCTTACCATTTGCGTCGGGATCCCGGCCGCTTCCAGTTTACTCATGATGAAATGGTTGAATTTGTTATTCACCATTCCCTTACGATCAAACTGCTCAATACGGGCGCCGTCCCCTGCTGACGTATCATTGCGAAACTCCAGCACCAGCAGGTCAGGATCTTCGGTGGTATAGACGGTTTTCGCCTTACCACGATACAACTCAGCTAGCTTTTGCATCTTTAATTTACTCCACACATGAGGGCCTATCGCGCACGGCCCAAGAATTTAACGCCATCCCCTGCTATCTGACGTTGCCGCACGAGCAACAGCGCCCGCCCGCTTGTACCCTTTGCCTGAGTAAACGCCGCGGAATTCGTGCGCTTTGCCTTACTGCAACCCCAGTCACCTTGGGTCATTGAATAAAGATAAGGTCGGATAATCCGACCTTTACAAGTTATTTATTGAACGCCGCCTGGAAGACCGACACCAGCGCGTCGTTTTGCGACTGGCTCAGCGTATGTCCCTTGGAATCGATAAACTGCAGGCTGCTGCGGTTATCAAGATCGCCGACCTGCAATTTATACTTGCCGTTGGGCAGTTCAGGATCTTTCGCCGCCAGGTTTTCCCATACGCCGCTGCCCGGCGCCTTATAGGTCACGGAAACGGAACCCTGAGGACGGCTGCGCTCGTCGATCTGCATACCGATCTTGCTTAACGCCGCCGGCAGGCGATCCCACACCAGAGTATAAGGTCCGCGCACCACCAGCAGCGGCAGGCCGGTATCGTCCGCGCCGCTCTGAACATCCAGCGAACCGCTGGTACGATGCGCCAGCGCGTTTTCACGTTCGGTCGCCTGGCTATCCAGCGATTCGGTAATCGTATTCAGCATCAGCCCGGTATAGCGCTGCGCCTGAACGGGATCGGTAACCGGCGTATTCTGCTGCTCCAATGCCAACAGGGTCACCGCCACCGCCGTCTGATACCCCTGCTGTTGAACGGCTATCTGGTAACGGCCGCGGTATTGGAGATCCTCATCCTGACGCACCCAGTCGACCCAATCCGTCGTCAGCGTTTGGTTGGCATCCTGGCGGTTGGCGATAGCGAAATTCTTATCCTGCAGCGCGCGCACCACCTGCGGCCAAAGCTGGCTGTTTTGCGCGCTGCTCTCCAGGAACAGCGTTGCCGTGTTGCCAGAAATCTGGGTGCGGGAACCATTCAACAAAGCCAATGGCTGCAGCGGCGGACGAATATCCAGCGCTTTGCCCACGGCGCCGTTCTGCGCTACCGGCGGTATATCGTAATCCCCATTTTGCAGCGGTAAGATCATACCGGACGGCGTGTTCAACGTTTTTTGCGCGGGTGCCTGCAAGTAAGATTCATCGCCGCTGACCTGACGCTTATAGCGCTGATCGCTGGAACAGCCGGCTAACAACATCACTAACGATATGCCAACGACTTTCGCCACCATCGACTTTTGTAATGAACCAGTCATTAAATCTCCCTAACGGTTACAGCAAACCAGCCTGCTTCAATGCGCGCGCCAGCGCCGTTTGACCGGCATCGGTCAACGGCGTCATCGGCAGGCGAAGCGTATCGGTCGCCATCAGTCCCAACTCCTTACAGGCCCACTTCACCGGAATAGGATTGGGTTCGACAAATAATTTCTGATGCAACGGCATCAGGCGCTGATTTAAACGACGCGCCTCGGCAAAATTGCCTTGCGCCGCCAGCCGGCAAAGTTCAGCCATTTCGCGCGCGGCGATGTTCGCCGTAACGGAAATCACCCCTTTGCCGCCTAGTTGCATGAAGTCTAAACCGCTGGCATCATCGCCGCTCAGCAGAATAAAGTCTTCACTAACCAGCTCTTGGATCTGACTAACCCGGCTTAAGTTCCCCGTCGCTTCCTTAACGGCCACAATATTTTTAATTTCGGACAGGCGCGCGATGGTCTCCGGCAGCATGTCGCAGCCGGTACGCGAAGGGACGTTATAGAGAATTTGCGGCAGATCGGTATGCTCGGCAATCGCTTTGAAGTGTTGATACAGCCCTTCCTGAGTCGGCCTGTTGTAGTATGGCGTTACCGTCAGGCAGCCCACCACGCCGGTATCGTGGAAGCGTTTGGTCAGTGAAATGCCTTCAGCCGTGGCGTTGGCGCCGGTTCCGGCGATCACCGGAATGCGGCCGTCGCTCAGTTCCAGCGTCGTCATGACCACATCGCCATGCTCTTCGTGGCTCAGCGTGGCGGATTCGCCCGTCGTCCCGACGGAGACAATTGCCGATGTCCCGCTGGCAACATGATAATCAATAAGTTTTTTTAGGCTCGCCCGGTCGACGGCGCCTTTGGCATCCATCGGCGTAACCAGCGCAACAATACTTCCCGTAAACATTGGCCATTCCCTCCACAAACAAGTGCTTCATGGTACTTTTGACCCCTATGCAAAAGCAAGCGCACAACGGCGTTGTCTGTGTCTGGCGCCTATTTTTTATGATGCAGTAAACGAAATTAAAAATGCTTCTGATGTTTTACGGCCAAAGCGGCCCGTTTACTGCGAATTATGCGTCACCGGCAGAATGTTTTACGCAGCATGTTACCCGGCCGCTCAAATCCAAATATCATTTTCCGCCGTCCTTTCGCCACCTTCGTGACCCGTATTTAGCACGCCTTTCGGTTCAATCAGCAGCGCTTTGACTTCGTGCTCGGCATAGGGTTTATGTTCCACACCGCGCGGAACAACGTACATCTCGCCGGCATTGATATGCACATCGCCGTCACGAAAATCGATTCTCAACTGGCCTTCCAGCACGATAAACGTTTCGTCCGTTTCGGGATGGGAGTGCCAAATGAAATCGCCCTGAATTTTAACAATCTTAAATTGATAGTCATTCATCTCAGTAATCACTTTCGGCTGCCAATGCTCGTCGAATAACGCTAACTTTTGGGCAAAATTAATCGATTTATACATATCGTCTCTCCTCTATATGATGACGGCTTCAGGCTAGCAGGCAGAGTGCTGGCCGTATTGAACGATTGTGCAAGCAGGCTACGACGCATTGAACATGCGCCGCCAGTGACCTGGAGAAAGGCCGAAGGCTTTCACGAAATGACGCGTCATATGGCTTTGATCCGCAAAACCCGACTGAGCGGCGATATCGGAGAGGCTGCCTCCGGCCGACATGAGCCTTCGGCACTGTTCGAGACGGCGCATGATTGAAGGCGCTCTGTCTGTGGTCACCAATGCTTACCTTAGCGCGAAATACCGGCAATCGCGAAATGTTGTGCGGGCCGCCGCAAGCGGCGTTAAAAATTGCTCCCGGCTTTTTTACGGCGGGCTTTCCCTGCCCGCCGCCCTCCGGGCCGCCGCAAGCGGCGTTAAAAATTGCTCCCGGCAATTTTTTATGTTTACCATGTGCTTTTCGAGAGGAAGCACAGGACCTGCGATTTTGTCGAGCTTACAAGAACACTATCTGGTTATCACCGCAGTGGGGGCCGATCGCCCGGGAATCGTTAACGCGATCACCCGTCACGTCAGCAGTTGCGGCTGTAATATCGAAGATAGCCGCCTTGCCATGCTGGGCGAAGAGTTTACGTTTATCATGCTGCTTTCCGGCAGTTGGAACGCGATTACGCAGATTGAGTCCACCCTACCGCTCAAAGGGGCGGAGATGGATTTATTGATCGTTATGAAACGCACGGAATCGCAGGCCAGGCCGCCGATGCCGTCCACCGTGTGGGTTAAGGTGGATGTGGCGGACTCTCCGCACATCATCGAGCGTTTTACCGATCTGTTCGATTCACATCGGATGAATATCGCCGAACTGGTGTCCAAAACCCGGCCCGCCGAGGGAGATCAGCCGCCGCGGCTATATATTCAAATCACCGCGCACAGTCCTGCCACGTTGGATGGTTCAATTATTGAGCCAGCCTTTTATCAGCTATGTACAGAACTGCACGCACAAGGCAGTATTAGCGTCGTGAACTATCCACAGCATGAAGAAAAAGACGGAGAGTAGTGATGAATACACTGAAAGCCGGTGATATCGCACCGAAATTTAGCTTGCCCGATCAGGACGGCGAGCAAATAAATTTAACCGACTTCCAGGGACAGAAAGTGTTGGTGTATTTCTACCCCAAAGCCATGACGCCGGGATGTACCGTTCAGGCCTGCGGCCTGCGCGACAACATGGACGAACTCAAAAAATATGGCGTTGAGGTTCTGGGCGTCAGCACCGACAAACCGGAGAAACTGTCTCGCTTCGTCGAAAAAGAGCTATTGAATTTCACCCTGCTGTCCGACGAAGATCATCAGGTGTCGCAAGCCTTCGGCGTCTGGGGCGAGAAAACCTTTATGGGGAAAACCTATGACGGCATTCATCGCATCAGCTTCCTGATTGACGAGACGGGCAAAATCATCAAGGTGTTTGATGATTTTAAAACCAGTAACCACCACGATATCGTGTTGGACTACCTGAAAACGGCCTGAGTCGCGCATCGCCGGCGTCTGGTCAAAGGCGCCGGTTTACGCCCGGTTCCCGCCTGAGCGTCGGGCCGACGATATTCCCGCTCGCCCCCACGATTTTCCCGGACAAATATTTCTTTGTGCGACAGCGCTGGCTAAGATGGTTAACAGACCCTCACGTATAGATGTTGATAAGGTTATCTTCCGTTATGTCTAGTCGGTTAAGAAAAATAGTCGTGGCCATCCTCTCGGGGGCGCTGCTGACCGGTAGTCTCCCGCCTGTTCAGGCAGAGGTGCAGGATCGGCTGCCGGAGATCGGCACCACGGCCGGCGGCACGCTTAGCATCAATCAGGAGCTGGCGATGGGCGATTTTTACGTCCGCCAGCTACGCGCCGGCGCGCCGCTGATTAACGATCCGCTGTTATCCGGCTACATTAACCAATTAGGCAACCGGCTGGTCAAGCAGGCCGACTCGGTACGCACGCCTTTTCACTTTTTCCTGATCCGCAATGACGAGATCAACGCCTTCGCCTTTTTCGGCGGCAACGTCGTTCTGCACTCGGCGCTGTTCCGCTATGCCGACAGCGAAAGCGAACTGGCGTCCGTACTGGCGCATGAAATTTCGCACGTTACCCAGCGCCACCTGGCGCGCACCATGGAGTCGCAGCAGAAGAGCGCGCCGCTGACCTGGGTCGGCGCCCTGGGCTCCATTCTGCTGGCGATGGCTAACCCGCAGCTGGGGATGGCGGCGCTGAGCGGAACCATTGCCGGCAGCCAGCAGGGGTTGATTACCTTTACGCAGGCCAACGAACAGGAGGCGGATCGCATCGGCATTCAGGTGTTGCAGCGCGCCGGCTTCGACCCGCAGGCCATGCCGAATTTTCTGCAAAAGCTGGCCGACCAGTCGCGATATTCCTCCAAGCCGCCGGAAATTTTGCTGACGCACCCCCTGCCGGAAAGCCGCCTCTCCGACGCGCGCAACCGCGCCAATCAGATGCGCTCCTCGCCGGTGCAATCTTCTCAGGATTTTCTGTTCGCCAAGGTGCGCACTTTCGGCATGTACGGTTCGGCGGAACGGCCGCTAAGCGATGATTTACTGCATGACTGGTCGAAGGGAAATGTCCGCGAACAGCTGGCGGCCAAGTACGGCGAGGCGATCCGTTTTTATCAGGCCAAAAAATACGATGACGCCCGCCGCGTATTACAGCCCTTACTGAATAGCGCGCCCAATAACCCCTGGTTTCTGGATCTTATGACCGATATCGACCTGGGGAGCCAGCGCGCGGCGCAGGCCATCGCCCGGCTGGAAAAGGCGGCGGGCGTACAAACCAATCCGGTGCTCCAGCTCAATCTGGCGAACGCCTATATCGAAGGGAAACAGCCCGCCGCCGCGAGTAAAATCCTCTACCGCTACACTTACGCCCATGCCGACGATCCTAACGGCTGGGACCTGCTGGCGCAGGCCGCCGCCGCGCAGGGGACGCGCGCGGAAGAGTTGTCCGCCCGGGCGGAAAGCCTGGCGCTGACCGGAAATCTCGACCAGTCGATCCGTCTGCTGAGCAACGCCAGTTCGCTGGTGAAGCTTGGCAGTCTGGAACAGGCGCGCTACGACGCCCGCATCGATCAGCTGCGTCAGCTGCAACAACGTTTTCGTCAGTATCAGAAATCCTGATGGAATAAAGGAAAACGCGCATGACTAAAAACGTCACGATTTACCATAACCCGCGCTGCTCCAAAAGCCGCGCAACGCTGGCGCTGCTGAAGCAGCAGGGCATCGCCCCCCAGGTGGTGCTATATCTGGAGACGCCGCCCGACGCCGAAACGCTGGCCCGCCTGATTGACCGGCTGGGGCTGAGCAGCGCACGCGATCTGATGCGCCGCAAAGAAGAACTCTACCGCCAGTTGAATCTTGCCGATGCCGATCTGAGCGAAGCGCAGCTTATTAAGGCGATGACGGAACATCCAAAGCTGATCGAACGTCCCATCGTGACGGCCGGCAACCAGGCGCGCATCGGCCGTCCGCCGGAACAGGTATTGGAAATCCTGTAAACCACGGGAAATCGCGGGACTACAGCCCGAGGATCTCTTTTACAAACGGAATGGTCAGTTTACGCTGGGCGGTGATGGAGGCGCGATCGAGCTGATCCAGCGTCATGAAAAGCGTGCGCATTTCACGATCCAGCCGTTTCAGCAGAAAGCGGCTGACATCTTCCGGCAGTTCGAAACCGCGCAGTTTCGCCCGCAGCTGCAACGCCTCCCCCTTCTCTTCATCCGACAATGGCTGAAGTTTATAGATCTGCCCCCAGTCCAGCCGGGAAGCGAGATCGGGCAAATGCAGATTAAGCTGCCGGGGAGGACGATCGCCGGTAATCAACAGGCGGGCGCGCCCGGTTTCCTGAATACGGTTATAGAGATTGAACACCGCCATTTCCCAGGCTTCGTCGCCGGCGATCGACTCAATATTGTCGATGCACACCAGCGCCAGGTGCTCCATGCCCTCCAGCACGTCGGGCACGAAATAGGCGCGTTTATCCAGCGGCACGTAGCCGACCGCCTGGCCGCGATGGGACAAATCGGCGCATGCCGCGTGCAGCAGGTGGCTGCGCCCTCCCCCTTCCCGCGACCAGAAGTAAATATAGCTGCCGTGCTCCTGATGCAGAGCGGCGGTAATCGCGGCAAGAAGGGACGCGTTCTCTCCCGGATAGAAACTGGAGAAGGTTTCGTCGTCAGGTAAATACAGTGGCAATGAAAGCTGTGCCGGCGTGTTCAGAATCACCTCAAGCAAGACAGGCAGGAAAACGAATCGAGTTTATCACAGAAAGCGGGCCCTGTTGAGCCCGCGCGTGCGGCGCCCCTACGCGGCGATAAGATGCGGCCGCGGCCGTATTCCGTCCTATAGCCGGCTTGGTGACTCCGCCCACCGGGTCGCCGATACCCGCTCTCAGCGCGAGGCCGACTTCTCGGTTTCAGGCGCGTCGAGAATCACCTCTTCGCCGCGAAACAGGCTAATCAGCTTGAACAACAGGCTCATGCCGATCCCCACGACCGTCGCCAGCGCCATCCCCTTCAGTTCGGCCGCGCCTATATGCACCTTCGCGCCGCTCACGCCGATAATCAGAATAACCGAGGTCAGAATCAGGTTTTGCGCCTTATTGTAATCCACCTTGGACTCAATCAGCACGCGGATACCCGAAGCGCCGATCACCCCGTACAGCAACAGCGATACCCCGCCCATTACCGGAACCGGCACGGCCTGAATCGCCGCCGCCAGTTTGCCGACGCAGGACAGTAGGATGGCGAGGATCGCCGCGCCGCCAATCACCCAGGTGCTATAGACCTTGGTCAGCGCCAGCACGCCGATATTTTCGCCGTAGGTGGTATTCGGCGTGGAGCCGAAGAAACCGGAGAGTACGGTGGACAGGCCGTTGGCAAACAGGGAGCGATGCAGGCCCGGTTCACGCATCAGGTCTTTCTTCACGATATTGGCGGTGACGACCAAATGCCCGACGTGTTCGGCGATCACCACCAGCGCCGCCGGCAGAATGGTCAGAATGGCGAACCATTCGAAACGCGGGGTATAGAACGTCGGCAAGGCGAACCAGTGCGCCTGTGCGATCGGCGTCAGATCGACGACGCCCATGGCGAATGAGAGCGCATAACCGGCCAGCACGCCGATCAGAAT
Source organism: Brenneria populi (assembly GCF_036016195.1). Classification (NCBI taxonomy): domain Bacteria; kingdom Pseudomonadati; phylum Pseudomonadota; class Gammaproteobacteria; order Enterobacterales; family Pectobacteriaceae; genus Brenneria; species Brenneria populi. The sequence goes on from NZ_JAYWTM010000004.1 coordinate 335,464, forward strand.
CGGAATAATCGCCAGAAAGCCGCGAAACAGCACCGAGCCCAGAATGGTCACCGCCAGCGTCGTCAGAGAAATGATCACCGCGTTGCTATCGACGGAGGCGCCGTCGGCAGGCAGCAAACCGGCCATTCCGGCAGCCACGCCGGCCAGTTCCAGACCGATAACGGCGACGATCGCGCCCATCGCCGCCGGCGGGAACAGCACGTCCAGCCATCCCGTTCCCGCTTTCTTGGCGATCAGCGCCACCAGACAGAACACCAGGCCGCAGACGATAAATCCCCCCAGCGCCACTTCATATCCCAACGGCAACAGCAGCAGCACCGGCGAAATAAAGGCAAAGCTGGACCCCAGGTAGGCCGGAATTTTTCCTTTACAGATAAATAGATAGATCAAGGTGCCGACGCCGTTGAACAGCAACACCGTGGCCGGGTTAATCTTAAACAGAATGGGGACTAAAACGGTGGCGCCGAACATCGCAAACAGATGTTGGAAACTCAGCGGAATGGTTTTCAACAACGGCGGACGTTCACTAACCCCGATGGCGCGACGAGTCATCTTTGTATCCTCTGTAACGTGGCTATTTCTGGAAAACTGCTATTTACGCCCGGCGGGCAAACGCCGGCGCCAAAGATGGCGGACAGATATAATCCGCCATAAAAAAAACGCCCGGAGCGTTTTTAAACGTCGCCAAGCGACGACCGCCATAAAAAAGCCGACGAATTACGTCGACCCAGACTGCTGATAAAGTGGTCACTTACCGCCCACCGCCAAATTCGTCATGCCTGCGTAGGCAGGAATCTTTCTGATATCAACGCATTATCTGAAGAACAGCTCCCCGCCTGCGCGGGGATGACGGAGGGAAACGAAGTTTGTCAGCAAACTCACTAAGCCGGCCTGGCGGTTATTTGGTGCCGAATATCTTATCGCCGGCGTCGCCAAGCCCCGGCATGATATAGCCATGCTCATTAAGCCCCTTGTCAATCGCCGCGGTGTAAAGCTCGACATCCGGATGCGCTTTTTCCAGCGCGGCGATCCCTTCCGGCGCGGCAACCAGCACCAGCACCTTGATGCTCTGACAGCCGGCTTTTTTCAGTAGGTCGATCGTGGCGATCATCGATCCGCCGGTCGCCAGCATCGGGTCAACCACCAGCGCCATGCGTTCATCTATATTGGAAACGAGTTTCTGAAAATAGGGCACGGGCTCCAGCGTCTCTTCATTACGATAGATGCCCACCACGCTAATGCGGGCGCTGGGAACGTTTTCCAGCACCCCTTCCATCATCCCTAACCCGGCGCGCAGAATAGGTACGACGGTGATTTTCTTGCCTTTGATTTGATCGACTTCAACCGGCCCGCACCAGCCATCGATGGTCACTTTTTCCGTTTCCAAACCGGCCGTTGCTTCATAGGTCAATAAACTTCCCACTTCGGAAGCCAGCTCGCGAAAGCGTTTGGTGCTAATATCGTTTTCACGCATCAGGCCGAGTTTATGTTTGACGAGCGGGTGTTTCACCTCGACGATCTTCATCATTATTCTCCCTAGACAGTGGACGGTCAAAAAAACGTCATGCGTTTTAAACTCCGCTTGCGGCGGCCGGCGGGATATAACCCGTCATAAAAAAACGCCGGGAGCGTTTTTCAACGTCAAGAAGCGACGGCCCGCGGGGTGGGCGCCATAAAAAAATCGCCGGATTATACCGCTTTTTTGACCGAACGACATACGATTAAGCCTGATCCAGATCAAGCGCTGAAGGAAATTGCGCCGATGAGGAAAAATGGCGGCCCGGCGACTCATCGCTCGCAAACGTTTGCTCGCGCTGGTAGAATTAGCGCGCTCCTTTTTTACCGACAACTGTTTTTAACCACAAATTGTAACCTCCGTGGGGACTCCGTAGTGACCGACAAAACCTCTCTCAGCTATAAAGACGCAGGCGTGGATATTGATGCGGGTAACGCATTGGTGGATCGTATCAAAGGTGTAGTGAAGCAAACCCGTCGCCCGGAAGTTATGGGCGGCCTGGGTGGTTTCGGCGCCTTATGCGCCTTACCGCAAAAATACCGCGAACCGATCCTGGTTTCGGGCACTGACGGAGTCGGCACCAAGCTGCGTCTGGCGATGGACCTCAAGCGCCATGACACCATCGGCATCGATCTGGTCGCCATGTGCGTTAACGATCTGGTGGTGCAAGGGGCGGAACCCCTATTCTTCCTCGATTACTACGCCACGGGCAAACTGGATGTCGATACGGCCGCCAGCGTGATCGCGGGCATCGCCGAGGGCTGTAAACAGTCCGGCTGCGCGCTGGTCGGCGGCGAAACGGCGGAAATGCCGGGTATGTATCACGGCGAAGATTATGACGTCGCCGGTTTCTGCGTGGGCGTGGTTGAGAAATCCGAAATCATCGACGGCAGCAAAGTGCAGCCGGGCGATACGCTGATCGCGCTCGCCTCCAGCGGCCCGCACTCGAACGGCTACTCTCTGGTGCGCAAAATTCTGGAAGTCAGCAAAGCCGATCCGGCCACCCTCATGCTGGAAGACAAGCCGCTGGCGGACCATCTGCTGGCGCCGACGAAAATCTACGTTAAATCGATTCTGTCGCTGATTGAAAAAATCGACGTCCACGCCATTTGCCACCTGACGGGCGGCGGCTTCTGGGAAAACATTCCGCGCGTACTGCCGCAAGGCATGCAGGCCGCCATCGACGAAGCGAGCTGGCAGTGGCCGGCGGTATTCAACTGGCTGCAGCAGGCGGGCAACGTCAGCCGCCATGAAATGTACCGCACCTTCAACTGCGGCGTCGGCATGGTCATCGCCCTGCCCGCCGAGCAGGCGGACCAGGCCGTCGCCCTGTTAAACGACAGCGGCGAAACGGCATGGAAAATCGGCGTGATTAAGCAGGCCGACGCCGGAGATGCAGTGGTCATTAGCTGATGAAAAACTTCGTTATTCTGATATCGGGTCAAGGAAGCAACCTGCAGGCGTTGATAGACGCCTGCAAGCGCGATCGCATCAAAGGAAAGATAGCGGCAGTATTTAGCGACAATCCCGAGGCCTACGGCCTACAGATTGCGCAAGAAGCGGATATACCGACGCATGTCGTCAGCCCGGCGGACTTCGCCGATCGCGCCGCTTATGATGCGGCCATGGCGCAGGAAATTCTCCAGTATGAACCAGAGCTTATCGTGCTGGCGGGCTATATGCGGATTCTCAGCCCCGAATTTGTCGCGCGGTTCGCCGGCAACATACTCAATATCCACCCGTCCCTGCTGCCGAAATACCCCGGGCTGCACACCCATCGTCAGGCATTGAAAAACGGCGACGCCGTGCACGGCGCGTCGGTGCATTTTGTCACGGATAAGCTGGACGGCGGCCCGCTAATCCTGCAGGCCAGAGTGCCGGTATTCTCCGATGATAGCGAAGAAAGCCTGAAGCAGCGCGTTCATGTGCAGGAGCACGCCATTTATCCCCTGGTGGTCAACTGGTTCCTCTCCGGCCGCTTACGGATGCGGGAAAATGAGGCCTGGCTGGATGGCGTGCGCGTGCCTTCCCAGGGTTATGCCGCCGAATAATCTTCACCCGTTTTCACGATCGCTTCCCCTGGATGGCGATGACGTCATCCAGGATATTCACAACGGTGCCGCCGGCCTGATATCTCAAAACACTCCGCAGTTTTTTCCCTCGCCGCCGCGTTCCCCCTCCATTTAATTACTTACTTAAAGAAAATAACATATTGATATGTAATTTAATTTATCTTCTGTAAGCATTATCCCCACTTATTGAGCGTTGAAAATAAGAATAACAACGATTATCTTTTGCCATCGTTTTTTTGCAGAATTCATCATGCGCGTCGCCATATTCTTTTTTTTATCACTCCTCAGCGCCTTCTCCGCGGCTAAAAACGTTACCGATATTCTCGGCCGGCAGGTGGAAATCCCGGATTCGCCGCAGCGCATTATTCTGGGCGAAAGCCGCATGCTTTATACGCTGGCGCTGCTTGAGCCGGGCAATCCGGCGCGCCGCGTCGTCGGCTGGCCGGGAGATATGGCGCGTTACGATGCGCAGAGCTGGCGGCGCTATACGGAGAAATTCCCCTCCATCGCTCAAATCCCGCAGTTGGGCAACGGCAACCTGCATAGCGTAAATGCGGAAATGCTGCTGCCGTTAAAACCCGATCTGGTGATTCTGCCGCGCCTGGCCAAAGGGGCCGACGATAGCGAACGGCTGCAGCAGACGCTGGCCGGCGCCGGCGTGCCGGTGATCTATGTCGATTTACGCATCGATTTGCTCAATAACACCCTGCCCAGCATTCGGCTGTTGGGAGAGGTGCTGAATCAGCCCCAGCGGGCCGAGGCGTTCAGCGAATTTTATCAGCGGCACATGGCGGTCATCCGCCAGCGCATCGCGCACTATCAGGGCAAGAAAACCACGGTGATGCTGCACCTGCACCTTGGCCGCCGCGACACCTGCTGCACCACGGCCGTCGGCGGGAACCTGGGCGATCTGCTGGCCTTTGCCGGCGGTGAGAATATCGCCGCCGGCACCATCAGCAGCGTATACGGCGAACTAAGTCCGGAGCGGGCGCTGGCGGCCAACCCCGAGGTTTACATCGCCACCGGCATGGCCGGCCCGCAAGGAAAACGCTTCTCCAGCCTGATGCTCGGCCCCTTGGTCAATCCCCGGCAGGCACAGGAGAGTTTCAGCAAGCTGATCCGCCAGGATCCTATTTTGTCCCATCTTCAGGCGGTGCGAACCGGCCGCGCCTGGAGTATGTGGCACAACTTTTATCTCAGCCCTTACCACGTGGTGATGGCGGAGATGTTCGCCAAAGCGCTCTACCCCGATCTCTTCGCCGATATCGATCCGCAGCGTACATTACAAAAACTCTACCAAGACTTTTTACCTATAGATTATTCAGGGACTTATTGGAGTCAACTTGCAGATGAATAACATGTTGTCACGAAATGGCTGGCCGCTGCTGGCGCTGTTGCCTTTCAGTATTCAGGCGGCCGTCGCCCAGGAAGATACGCTGGAAGTCACGGCGACGGCGGGAACGGCGGCGACAACGGCCGAGGAAATCGGCTATCAGCCGCATAAGAGCGTGACCGGAACCCGCAGCGAAAGCCGGCTGCTGGATGTGCCGCAGGCGGTAAACGTGGTGCCGAAGCAGGTGATTGAAGACCGCGCGGCGCGCAATATCGATGAAGCGTTATATAACGTCAGCGGCATTACGCAGGCCAATACCCTCGGCGGTACCCAGGATGCGCTGATCAAACGCGGCTTTGGCGATAACCGTGACGGCTCGCTGTTTCGCGACGGCGTTCGCTCGATTCAGGCGCGCAATTTCACTCCGACCAGCGAACGCGTCGAGGTGCTAAAAGGTCCCGCCTCCATGCTGTATGGCATGGGAGAACCCGGCGGCGTGATCAACATCATCAGCAAAAAACCGGAGTTAACGCAAAAGACCCATATCGAAGGCTGGGGCAGCAGCTTTAAGGGCGGCGGCGGCCAGTTGGACGTTACCGGGCCGCTGGGCGCATCCGGGCTGGCCTACCGCATGATAGTCGACCATGACGAAACCGACTATTGGCGCAATTTCGGCCGCAACCGCCAAACCACCATCGCGCCGTCGTTGATGTGGTACGGCGAAAACACCACGGTACGGGTAGCCTATGAACATATGGAGTATCTGACGCCTTTCGACCGCGGCACGGTGATCGACGCCAATACCGGCAAGCCGGTGAATACGCCGCGCAAACGGCGTTTCGACGAGGGCTACAACGCCACCCGCGGCGATCAGGACAGCATCACTCTACAGATCGATCGCAACCTGACCGACCGCTGGAAAAGCGGCCTAACCTACTCTTATAACCGCAACCGCTATAGCGATAATCAGGCGCGGGCCATGAGTTACGATTCCGACAGCGGAAACCTCTCCCGCCGGGCGGACTCCACCGGCTATGCCCACGCGCAGACGCAGGTGGTGCAATTAACCCTGAACGGCGACCTGGACTGGGGACGCATCAATCACCAGCTGCTGTTCGGTTTTGACTATGAAGCCGACCGCACCTACCGCGGCGATATGCTGCAAGGCTCCGCCAGTGATGTGTTCAATGTTTACAACCCGGTCTACGGCAATTTAGCTGAATCCAGTTCGGTTAGCGCCTCGCAGAGCGATCAGCGGGAAAATATCGACAGCACCGGCTTCTTTATGCAGGACGCCATACGCCTTAACGAGCGCTGGCAACTGCTGGGCGGCCTGCGCTACGACAGCTTCGACGTTATGGCCGGCAAAGGACGCCCGTTCAACACCAATACCGATAGTTCATACCACCGCCTGGTGCCGCGCGCGGGCGTTATCTACAGCCTGACGCCGTACTCATCGCTCTATGCCAGCTACAGCGAATCGTTTAAACCCAACTCCTCCATCGCCACGCAAATCGGCGCGCTGCCGCCGGAAATCGGCAAATCCTACGAAGTCGGCGCCAAGCTGGATCTGCCCAATCGGATTACCGCCAACGTGGCGCTGTTCGATATTCAGAAACGTAACGTCATGGTGAGCGAACTCGATAGCAATGGGGATAGCGTGACGCGCACCGCCGGTAAAGTACGCTCTCAGGGCGTGGAGCTGGACCTGGCGGGCAAACTTACGGATTCGCTGAGCCTGATCGGCTCTTACGCCTATACCGATGCCAGAGTGACCGCCGATCCGGAAAACAACGGCAATGAGATGGCCAACGCCGCGCGCCATACCGCCTCGCTGTTCCTGACGCAGGACTTCGGCGCCCTGGGGCTGCATGCCGGCGATAATCTGCGCGCCGGTGCCGGCGCCCGTTACGTGGGACGCCGTGCCGGCGACGCCGCGAACAGCTTCTATCTGGACGACTATACGGTGGCGGACGCCTTCGTCGCCTACAGTACGCCGATCAACGGCTATAAGGTGAAATGGCAGCTCAACGTTAAAAACCTGTTCGACAAAACCTATTATCCTTCCAGCGGCAACAACCTGCGCGTCGCCATCGGCGAACCGCGTCAGTTTGTGCTGCGCGCCAGCGTAGACTTCTAACCGTACGCCGCTCTATGCTGTATCCGCAGCGTGGGGCGGCGTCATTCCCTGGCGTTCCGCCGCGCCGAGAAACCGGCTGTCGCCTTTTTTTCCAGCCGATATAATTACCCGTCGCGATCTTTTTTCGCCGGCGCCCCTCAATTAAAGCAGGATGGCGTCCGACTCTTTTATCAACTAAGGATTAGCCATGCCTGACACCAGTTACATTGTTCGGCTACGACCGCTGGAGCGGGACGATCTGGCCTTCGTCCATCAGTTGGACAACAACGCCAGCGTTATGCGCTACTGGTTTGAAGAACCCTACGAAGCCTTTGTCGAGCTGAGCGATTTGTACGATAAACACATTCACGACCAAAGCGAACGACGCTTCATTATCGAACACGAGCAGACCAAAGTGGGCCTGGTGGAACTGGTGGAGATTACCCATATCCACCGCCGGGCCGAGTTCCAGATTATTATCGACCCGGCTTATCAAGGACAGGGCTATGCCAGCGCGGCGGCGAAGCTGGCGATGGATTACGGCTTTTCCGTGCTGAATCTCTACAAGCTGTATCTGATTGTGGATAAGGAGAACAGGAAGGCGATACATATCTACAGCAAGCTGGGATTTGAGGTTGAAGGGGAGCTGATACACGAATTCTTTATCAACGGCGAATACCGCAATACCATCCGCATGTGTATTTTTCAGCATCAGTATCTGGCCAAACACAAAACGACGACCGGCACCGGCGCCGCCGCTCCCGGATCGGGGGTCAGCCAGTAGCGACATCGCCTGCGGCTGCGCCCCGCATGGCCATATCTTAATCACAAATTCAAGGAATCTTTCAGAGCCTATCCATTAGGACTATTTCACTTGCCATTCTGGCCCTGGGCAGTGCTCGAAATCCTCACGTACTACGTGTACTCTCCGGTTTCTGCGCGCTGTCCGTGTCCAAACTGGCTGCGCCAATAACGCCCACTGGGATAGACTCTAAGTCTATGCGTATTCTGGTCTTCAGCTCACTCCCGGTTTTTCGCTTTTAATCGGCGTAAGAAATTATGCTGAGGAATCGAAGGTCTCCCGAATGAGCCGCAGGACGCGGCGAAAGCCAGTGCCGCGCCGGGAGCGCGTCGCTGGCGGTTCGACAGGAGACCTGCGATTCCGAAGGTACCGCGAAGCGGCATAATTTCAGCCGATAGCCAGGGTTCTCAGGGCTGCGGCGCTTGAGCGCCCTGAGTCGGGCGCGTGCTCCGACGCGGCATGAGAATAGTTCTCTTTTCGCGCACGAAACAGCGCTGAACTTATATATACCGTTATCGGTAAATTTATCGCCTGAGGAGACGTCGCTTATGGCGTAGCGGCGCCCCCGTCCTTACCCTCACCCCGCGAACTGACGAAACAGCGCCTTGCCGCGCAGTAGACGCAGCCCCAGCCAGCCGCCGCACAGCGACAGCAGCAGCGCCGCCGACGGCGGCAATACGCCCCACATCGCCAGATTGGGCTCCCACGGGAAGTTGAACACCCGGCTTTGCAGCAGCCACAGCGCGGCTTCCGCGCCGATCGCCGCGGCGATCCCCGCCACCAGCCCCAGCGCGGCGAACTCGCACCACAGCGTGGTACGCAGCAAACGCAGGCCGGCGCCCAGGGTGCGGTAGACCATCAGCTCCTGCCGGCGCTGGCGCATTCCCACCTGAATTTGCGCCAGCAGCAGCAAGATGCCGCAGAACAGCACCAGCACCACCATGATTTCCAGCGCCCGGCTCACCTGCTGCAGCACCTGCCCTATCTGGCGCAGCATACTGCCGACATCCAGCAGGCTCAGCGTGGGGAACTGGCGGTTTAGCTCGGTAATCATCTTTTCATCGCCATGGTAACGGAAGCTGGTCAGCCAGGATTGCGGCTGGTTATCCAGCGCGCCGGCGGGAAAAATGAAGAAAAAGTTCGGCCGCAGGCTCTCCCAGTCAACCTGGCGGAAACTGGTCACTTTGGCGCTGAACGGCTGGGTGTCGCCGGTAAAGGTCAGCACATCGCCGATCTTGATGCCCATCTCTTTGGCCTCTTTCTCTTCCATCGAGACTTCGCCGGCCTGCGGCGCCGCGCCCTCAACCAGCACGTTGTGGTCGGGGATGCCCTGCATCCAGGTCAGATTCAGCTCCCGGTTTACGGTGTTGCCGCCCGGATCGTCCTCATGAATGACTTCCGTCGCCACCTGCTGATTAATTTCCGTCAGGCGGGCGCGGATAATGGGATAGAACGGCTCCGGCTTCACCTGATGCCGTTCCAGAAAGGTTTTCACCTGCGCGACCTGCTCCGCCGTGATGTTTAACAGGAAATAGTTCGGGCTTTCCGGCGGCAGCTGTTGCTGCCAGCGCTCCAGCAGATCGCCGCGCATCGCCAGCAGCAGGGCGAGCAGCATAAACGACAGCGAAAAGGCCGCCAGCTGGCTAATCGTCGACCAGGGCTGGCGCAGCAGGCGATTGATCGCCAGACGCAGGGGAAGCTGTTTCACCGTCAGGCGGCGCAGCAGCAGCAGTCCGCCCCAGCCGATAACGCCCAATAGCAGCGACAGCACGGCCATGCCGCCCAGCAGCGCCCATAGCAGAGAACTCCCGCCGGATAGGGCCGCAAGCAGCCCGACGACGATAAGCAGCACCACCGGCAGGTAATAGCGCAGCGGCCAGACACGCGCCACCGCATCCTGGCGCAGCACGCGCAGCGGCTGCGTCGCCAGCAGCAGCCGGTAAGGACGCAGCCCGACCAGCAGGGAGATCAGCACCAGCGATCCCAGCGCCCAGACCCACGGCCATAGCCCGGCGGCCGGCAGCGCGGCGGGCAGCACCGGGGCCAGCATTTTCATCAAAATCGCCTCAAAACCCAGCCCGACAAGGCTGCCGCACAGCGCCGCCAGCCCCAGCACCGACAGCCACTGTCCGACAATCAGCCGGCGCAGGGCTTTTCTCCCGGCGCCCAGCGTTTTTAATACCGCGACCAAATCATAGCGGCTACGGCAATAGTGTCCCATGGAGACGGCCACCGCGGCGATGGATAGCAGCAGCGTCAACAGCGCCGACAACAGCAGAAATTGCTGCGAACGCTTCAGCGACTGGCTTAGGGCGCCTTCTGAATCCTCCATGCCGTACCAGCGCTGATCGGGTTTCAGCTGCGGCTTGATAAAATCGCCGAACCGGCTGATTTGCCGCTCATCGCCGGAAAACATATAGCGCCAGGTGATGCGTCCGCCAGGCTGTATGGCCCCGGTTTTCTCCACGTCCGCCAGATTCATCAAAATCCGCGGCGCCGTTTCAAACGGGTTAAATCCCGCATCCGGCTCCTGAATCAGCTCGCCGCTGATACGCAGCGAAGTATCCCCGACGTCCAGCATGTCGCCGACCTTGAGCCCCAGCAGCGCCAGCAGGCGCGGCGCCGCCAGTACGCTTCCCTCCTCCGCCCGCAAACCGGGCGGATTGGTCTGCAGCTCGCCGTATAGCGGATAGCGCTGATCCGTCGCCTTCACCCTTGCCAGCTGCGGCGTATCGCCGGCGAAGGTCATGGTCATAAATGAAATTTGCCGGCTCAGCGTTAAGCCTTGCTGCCGCGCGGTTTGCAGCCAGGATTCGTCCACCGGGCGCGATGCCCGCAACACCCGGTCGCCCGCCAGAAAATCGCGGCTTTGCTGGCTGAGCCCTTTTTCCATCCGATCGCCGATGCTGCCCAGCGCCAAAACGCAGGCGACCGCCAGCGTCAACGCCAGCCAGACAATCAATAACGAAGGGGAGCGCCATTCGCGCCAAAACCAGCGCCAGATCATGATTCCTCCCGCAGCTTGCCGTCGACCAGACGCAGACGCCGCTCGCAGCGCGCCGCCAGCTGTTCATCGTGCGTAACCAGAATCAGCGTCGTGGCGTAATCGCGATTGAGCGAAAACAGCAGATCCGCAATGCGCTCGCCGGTTTTACGGTCCAGATTGCCGGTGGGCTCGTCGGCGAACAGCACGTTAGGCCGCCCGCTGAAGGCGCGCGCCAGCGCCACCCGCTGCTGCTCGCCGCCTGAAAGCTGGGCGGGAAGATGGTGCAGGCGGCCGCCCAGACCAAGCTGCTGCAACAGCCGTTCCGCCTGTCCGCGGCTGCGGCCGTCGCTTTCGCCGCGCAGCAGCGCCGGCAGCTGCACGTTTTCCAGCGCGGTCAGCGTCGGCACCAGCATAAAGGCCTGAAACACGAAGCCCACGTCTCTGGCGCGCAGCGCGGCGCGGCCCTCTTCGTCCAGCTGACGCAACGATTCGCCCATCAGGCGGACGTCGCCCTCGCTGCCGTCATCCAGTCCGGCAAGGATCCCCAGCAGCGTTGATTTGCCGGAACCGGATTCGCCGATAAGCGCGATTGTCTGCGCGGGTTTGACAATCAGCTCAACTCCGGTAAGGATGGAAAGCCGATGTTCCCCTTGACCAACGTGCTTACTAAGATGATGAACTTCAAGAATGTTTTCCGCCTGCCTGGTTTCGGCAGGCGCAGCGCTCGCTGGACTGGTCTGTGCAAACATATTTTTATCCTTTTACTTCTGGGATTACTCAGCGTACGCGCCCTCGCGGCGGATACTCTATTGATACTGGGCGATAGCCTCAGCGCCGGCTATCGGATGCCCGCCGCCGACGCCTGGCCCGCCTTGCTGAATCAGCAATGGCGGACGCAAGCGAAACCGATCGCCGTGGTTAACGCCAGCATCAGCGGCGACACCGCCGCGCAAGGGCTGGCGCGGCTGCCGGCGCTGCTGCGACAGCACCAGCCGCGCTGGGTGCTGATCGAACTGGGCGGCAACGACGGACTGCGCGGTTTTCCCGCGCCGAACATCGAGCAGGATCTGACCAAAATCATTACCCTGGTCAAACAGGCCGACGCTCAGCCGCTCTTGATGCAAATTCGTCTGCCGACCAATTACGGCCGCCGCTACACCGAGTCATTCAGCAGCATCTATCCGCGGCTGGCGCAGCGCTTCGCCATTCCGCTGGTTCCGTTCTTTATGGAACAGGTTTACCTTAAGCCGGAGTGGATACTCGAGGATGGCATTCATCCCACCCGCGATGCCCAAACCTTTATTGCGGGCTGGATGGCGGAGCGGTTAGCCCCCTTAGTTAACCATGAGTCTTAACCAATAGGCTTTTGAATTAGGTAAAGTTATGCAAAAAACGGTGCTTATTACCGGTTGTTCCAGCGGGATTGGGCTGATTGCCGCGCGGGATCTGCACGAGCGCGGTTACCGCGTACTGGCGGCCTGCCGCCGTCCTGAAGATGTCGAGCGCATGTCGGCATTGGGTCTGGAAGGCATTGAACTGAACCTCGACGACGCCGCCAGCGTTGAAAAAGCCGCCGCGCGGACCATCGCGTTAACCGGCAACCGCCTGTACGGACTGTTTAACAATGCCGGATACGGCCTATACGGGCCGCTGAACGCGATCTCGCGCCAACAGCTGGAGCGGCAGTTTTCCAGCAACCTGTTCGGCACGCATCAGCTGACCCAGCTGCTGCTGCCGGCGATGCTGCCGCACGGGGAAGGACGCATTATTCAAACCAGCTCGGTGATGGGGCTGGTGTCCACGCCCGGACGGGGAGCCTATGCCGCCAGTAAATTCGCCCTTGAGGCCTGGTCGGACACGCTGCGCATGGAGCTTTACGGTAGCGGTCTGCACGTTAGTCTGATTGAACCCGGCCCGCTCTCGACCCGCTTCACCGCCAACGTCGACCAAACGAGAACCGATAACCCGGTCACCAATCCCGGCATCGCCAAACGCTTTACGCTGCCGCCGGAAGCCGTATTGCCTAAACTTCATCATGCCCTGGAGAGCCCTAGCCCCAAACTGCGCTACCCGGTGACGCTGGTCGCACACAGCCTATCCTGGTTACGCCGTCTGCTGCCCGGACGCTATCTGGATAATCTATTACGCACCCGATCCTGATTTTGGCTTGAAGCGGCGAATTCAGCCCCCACATTGAGTCAAAACGGATGAGAGAGAACCTTATGCTAGAACAACAAGCGAATATTATTGATGTTAACGAGTCCAACCTTCATCAGGTTCTGGAACATTCCGCCACGCTGCCCGTGCTGTTCTATTTCTGGTCGGCGCGCAGCCAGCACTGTCAGCAGTTGGAGCCGGTGCTGGATAAGCTGGCTCAGGAGTATGCCGGCCAGTTTATTCTCGCCCGCGTCGATTGCGATGCCGAGCAGCACCTGGCGGCGCAATTCGGCCTGCGGGCGATCCCGACCGTCTATCTGTTCAAAGACGGCCAGCCGCTGGATGGCTTCCAGGGACCGCAGCCGGAAGAGGCCATTCGGGAACTGCTGCAGCGCGCGTTGCCGAAAGAAGAAGAGCTGAAAGTCGCCGAAGCCCAGCAGCTGATTCAGGAAGGCAAGCTGCCGGAAGCGATGCTTTTGCTGAAGGAGGCCTGGCAGCTTAGCCAACAGCGTAGCGACATCGGCCTGATGCTGGCCGAGGTTCAGATTCAGCTCAACCGCAGCGAAGACGCCGAAGCGGTGCTGGCGACCATTCCGCTGCAGGATCAGGACACCCGTTATCACAGCCTGGTGGCGCAGATTGAACTATTGAAGCAGGCGGCCGACACCCCGGAAATTCAGCAGTTGCAACAGCAGTTGGAAACCGATCCGCACAATGCCGAGCTCGCCGTACAGCTGGCGTTGCAGATGCATCAGGTGGGGCGCAACGAAGAAGCGCTGGAGCTGCTGATGGGGTTCCTGCAAAAAGATCTGGGCGCGGCGCAAGGCAACGCGCGCAAGACGCTGATGGATATCATGTCCGCCCTGGGCACCGGCGACGCTCTCGCCGCCCGTTACCGCCGCCGGCTCTACTCGCTGTTGTATTAAGGTCGGTCATCCCCGCGCCGGCCTGTCTATTAGTCACATTTTTATGCGGGTTCAGAGACAGTTTCGCGCGCTGGAAGGTCGCTATTTTTATACAACCGTGGAGCACGCGCCCGACACGGGGCGGCTCAAGCGCCGCACGCCCCGAGCCCCCTGGCTAGCGGCTAAATTATGCCGCCGGCGGGGTGCTTTCGGCGGTCATGACCGCTATTCGAGCCGCCAGTGACGGAATACTTGTCTCATCCCTGAGACTCGCCCTGGCGGGGATAACAAGATAATCACTCCAGCGTCTCCAGCACCTGAATCCAGCCGTGCCCCTGACACACCGGCCAGCCGTTCAGCCAACGGCGCAGCATATTCATCGCCAGCATCGCCACCACCTCCTGGTGCGTCTGCAGGCTATAACGCGCCACGTTGAAAGCGATCGCCAGCGCGAAATCGCCTTGCGGCGTATGCAGCGCGATCGCCAGGCGATCGTCCAGCCGGGCGCCGATCGTCAGCGCCAGCGCGGCGTGACGGCGCGCCGCCAATTGACGGGTCTCGTCCGCCAGCCGGCTTAAATCCCGCGGATCGGCGTCGGCCGGCAGCTCGCCGCCGGATAGCGGAACACCGGCCGACTGTAGCTGCCAGTTCAGCAGACCGGCGGTAAAGCGCTCGCTCACCGCCAGCCGCAGCCGGCGTTCGGCCAGCCGGCGCGCCAGCTGCGCGGGAAGCCCGTCCGTCCCTTCAAAAAGCCTATTTTCTCCCGCGACGGCGCGCACCCGTTCCCAGAGCTGTTCCATCGCCGCCCGCTGCGAGGCCGGCCCGGTTAATTTCAACTCAATCACCGGCACCGAGGAGCGATAGCCCAGCACCACGCCGGCGGGAAGCGCGGCGCCATCCAGGTGGCTGGCAAGATCGCTTTCCGTACGGCCAAAGGTGGTTAAACGCAGACACAGCGGCGGCGGCGCGATGGTAAAGCGCGCGCGCAGACGCGGCATGATTTCCCGCTCCACCATAACCTTAAATTCGGACGGCACGCCTGGGGTAAAAAACAGCAGGCATTTATTTAATCGCAGCGTAAAACCGCAGGCGGTGCCGACGGGGTTATCCATCATTTCCGCGCTCGCCGGCAGCTGCGCCTGTTTACGGTTATTCGGCGACATCGTCCGGCCGCGCTCGGCGAAAAAGGCCGCCATCCGTTCAAGCCACGGCGTATGTTCCACCAGATCCTCTCCGGCCGCGGTGGCCGCCGCCAACGCGCTCAGGTCGTCGCTGGTCGGCCCCAGCCCGCCATTGACAATCAGGACGTCCGCGATTTGACTGCGCTGGGTCAGCGCCGCGACTAACGCCTCGAGATCGTCCCCCACCGTCATACGGCTGGCCATCGGCAGTCCCTGCTGAAACAGGTAGTCCGCCAGCCAGGCCGCATTGGTATCGATAATCTGACCGTGCAGCACTTCATCGCCGGTGCATAGCATCTCGACCCTAAGCATTCTTCACTCCTAATTTTGGGTTTTACGGCCGCGGGAAATCCGGCTGATAAACCGTAATTTCTCCTATCGCTATTACAATACGACTCGGCGGCGGATAAAATCCATTGCAATCCAGCGGTTGTAAAAATAAAACCCATGCAAAAGGGCGCGAACCATCGCGCCCTTTGCGGCTTTACTGCGCGGTAATTAGAAATTCAGCCCCACGCCGACATACGCCGAATCGGCCAATTTGTTATCCGAACGACCGCTCTCGCCGGCCAGGTTGATATAGCGGTAGCCGACATCCACATTGAGCGGCCCGATAACCTGCCAGCGAACGCCGGCCTTGCCTTCGACATAATGATCGACATGGCTGGAGAAGGCGTCGGGGGAGTAATAGCCTTCGCCATACAGGGAGAAATAGCGGTTAATCGGCCATTGCAGGCCGCCGCCCAGCGCCAGCGCATGGCCGTCCGAACCGCGATCCTGATTCAAATAGAGCGCCTTGCCGCCGAACGTCGCCTTCAGAGGGCCAATCGGAATGGTGTAGCCCAGGCCGAAACCATAAACATCGTTATTACTGTCGCCGTGGGCGTAGCTCACATTGCCGGATAATCCGGGGACCAGCAGGCCAAAACTGGCATTCGCTCCCGCATAATCGCGCCCGGCCTCCCCGGAGATGCCGATGGCGTACGCGGAGGATGCCGCGAGCAGCAAACTTCCTGCACAAGCTATCACTAACTTTTTCACTTTTAATCTCCTTCCAAGCGGTTATTAACGCGCAGGCGAAATCTGTTTATATCGCCGCCGATTTTACGCGAATCGCGCGGATACTCCAGCGTCGCGTTATCCTAAAACGTCCGTCTCCCGGCGCGCCGTCATCAAAAATCGCGCGGAGGCTGGCGGGCGGAACGGCGGCGATAAAAATAATCAGCGCCGTCTATTTGCCTAAAAACCACATAATGAGCAATAGTATTTACAGGGGAAACTTAAACGCAGAGCGATAATATTAAGGAAAAAATGATGAGCAAGAAAAAGCTGACCACCGTCGCCGGCGCGCCGGTGGTTGATAATAACAATGTCGTTACCGCCGGGCCGCGCGGCCCGATGCTGTTGCAAGACGTCTGGTTTTTGGAGAAATTGGCGCACTTCGATCGTGAGGTGATTCCGGAACGGCGGATGCACGCCAAAGGCTCCGGCGCGCACGGCACCTTCACCGTAACCCACGATATCACCCGTTATACGCGGGCGAAAATCTTTTCTGAAGTGGGCAAAAAAACCGAGATGTTCGTGCGTTTTTCCACCGTGGCCGGCGAACGCGGCGGCGCCGATGCGGAGCGCGATATTCGCGGTTTCGCCATGAAGTTTTACACCGAGGAAGGCAACTGGGATCTGGTCGGCAACAATACGCCGGTATTCTATCTGCGCGATCCGTTGAAATTCCCCGATCTTAACCACGTGGTGAAACGCGATCCGCGCACCAACCTGCGCAACCCGGTCTACAAGTGGGACTTCTTCTCTCAGTTGCCGGAGTCCCTGCACCAGCTGACGATTGATTTCAGCGATAGGGGTTTGCCGAAGTCTTACCGCCATATCCACGGTTTTGGCAGCCACACCTACAGCTTCATCAATGGCGACAATGAACGTTTCTGGGTGAAATTCCACTTCCGCTGCCAGCAGGGCATCGAAAATCTGATGGACGATGAAGCGGAAGCGCTGATCGGCAAAGACCGCGAAAGTTCGCAGCGCGATCTGTTCAATGCCATCGATAAGGGGGATTTCCCGCGCTGGAACCTGCAGATACAGGTTATGCCGGAAGCGGAGGCGTCGAAAGTGCCCTATAACCCGTTCGATCTGACCAAAGTCTGGCCGCATGGCGACTACCCGCTTATCGACGTCGGCTATTTCGAACTGAACCGCAATCCGGATAACTATTTTTCCGAAGTGGAGCAGGCCGCTTTTAATCCGGCGCACACCGTACCGGGCATCGGCTTCTCGCCGGATAAAATGTTGCAGGGACGACTGTTCTCATACGGCGACGCCGAACGTTACCGCTTAGGCGTCAACCACCACCAGATTCCGGTCAACGCGCCGAAATGTCCGTTCCATAACTACCATCGCGACGGCGCCATGCGTATCGACGGCAACAGCGGCAACGGCGCGACCTATGAGCCGAACAGCTTCGGCGTATTTCAGGAACAGCCCGACTTCAGCGAACCGCCGTTAACGCTGGAGGGCGCGGCCGACCACTGGAATCACCGCGAGGATGACGACTACTACAGCCAGCCCCGCGCGCTGTTTCATCTGCTGAGCGAAGAAGAACACCAGCGTATGTTCCAGCGCATCGCCGGCGAACTGTCGCAGGTGCCTGAGTTTATCCAGGAGCGTCAGATTGCGCTGTTCAACAAGGTCGACCCCGCCTATGGGGCGGGCGTCGCGCAAGCGCTGGGGAAATAACCCGACGGGCGTGAGGCGCTTCCTCACGCCGTTTTTTTGTCGGCCTGCCGTTCGACCCACGCTTTTACCTGCCGGCGGGCGATCTTAATCCCGCCGTTCTTCAGTTCGCCCGGCAAAGGGTAATAGGCGACCGGGCGCTGGAACCCCGCCAGCTGCGGCGACAGCCAATCCCGGATCTCATCCAACGTCGTCGATGCGCTTATTTCGACCACCGCCACCGGACGCTGTCCGAACTCCGCGTCGTCAACCGGCACCACGCAGGCCTGCCGCACATCGGGGTGCGCCAGCAATATCGATTCAATATTTTCCGGCTGAATGCCTTCGCCGCCGCTGAAAAACTGGTTATCCAGCCGCCCCAGAATGCGCCACTCGCCATCGGCGAAAGCGCCGCGATCCCGGGTATGGAACCACCCCGCGTCATCCGCCAACGGCCAAAGCCGTCCGTCACGCCAGTAGCCTGAGGCCAGCGTAGCGCCGCGCAGCTGCACCTCTTCATCCACCAGGCGGATTTCCCGTCCGGGCAGCGGCAGCCCGACGCCGGGCCGGCCGTCGGCGCGTTTGGCGCACGCCGTTGACGCCAGCTCGGTTAAGCCATATCCGCACCAGCAGCTGACGCCGCGCGCTTCCGCCTGCTGCGTTAATTCCTGCGGGATCATCGCCCCGCCCAGCAATACCGCTTTCAATGTCGCCGGCACGGTGTTTTGCGCCAACAGTCGCCACAGCTGGGTCGGCACCAGCGAAGCATGGGTGCACTCCCGCAGCGCCGAGTCCAAAGGACGATCGGCGCGCACCACAATCGTCGCGCCGCAGGCCAGCCAGCGCCAGACGATCCCCTGCCCGGAGACGTGAAACAGCGGCAGTGACAATAGCCAGCTGTCGCCGGCCGCGAACCCCATCAGCGCCAATACGCCCTCGGCGCTGGCCAAATGGGCGGCGAAGGTATGCGCCGCCGCTTTCGGCAGGCCGCTGGAGCCGGAGGTTAACGTCAGCGTCGCCAGCTGCCGCGGCCGCCAAGGGGGAACCGAATAGGCCGGCGCGTCCCCCTCGGCGGCGTCGAACCGCAATGCAATCATGCCGGACGGCCACGGCCGCCCGTCCAGGCAGAGCCCGTAAGCGACGTCAAGCGCGCGCGGCAGAGAGTCGGTCAACGCTTCAGGCAATTGCGGATTCAGCGGCAGCAGGCGCGCGCCGCACTGCAACAGCGCGAGATAGCAAAACAGCATGGCGGCGCTGTTCCTGCCCCTCAGCATCACGCCGCAGCCTGGGGTTACCCCCTGGCGCGCAAAGCCGTCCGCCAGCTGATTAATCCGGCGTGCCGCCTGCGGCCAGCTCCAGCGGGTCTCGCCGTCAATTAGCGCGACGCGCCGCGGCGCATGTCCGGCCCAGTAATGCCAGGGCCAGTCGTTCAGCATCGCCATACCAGTTCCAGATCTGCGACCGTTAGCAGCGGCAGCGCGTTTTGCGGCCAACCTCTGATCACCTGCTCCTGCATCAGCGTCAGCGTGTCCAGTCCGGGAACGGCGTCGGGCGTCAGCCAGCGCGCCAGCCGCGCCAGTTGGGTGAGCCCCAGGCTGGATTCGACGCTGGAGCTAATCACCGCCGTTAACCCCGCATGATGCGCCTGCTGAACAAGCTGCCGGCAGCGCGCCAGGCTGCCGACCAGCGTGGGTTTGATCACGATGGCGCTGACGCCCGGCTCCGCCTCGACCCGAAAATCCGCCTCGCGGACGCTCTCATCCCAGGCGATATTGATGCCGGTTTCGCGCGCAAACTCGCGCGACTCCTGACGCGTCTTGCAGGGCTCTTCCAGAAACGCGATACGCGAACGTAGGGCCGGATCCACATAGCGGGCAAAACCGTCGGCTTTGGCGCGCGTCCAACTGCGGTTGGCATCCAGCCGCAGCTTCAGGTCCGGCAGAGCTTCCAGCAGCATATTGACGATCATGCCGTCGCGCACCGCTTCATATAGCCCGACCTTGACCTTGGCGATTTTTTCCCCCGGCAGCGCCTGCAGCATGGCGAACAGTTCGTCAGGGTCGCCGTTGCACAGCGGCGCCGTGCGGTAGTCCGCCGCTTGCGGCAGCCGTTGCTCCAGTTCGGCCTGGGCCGCGCTCAGCCCGAAGGCGACGGAGGGCGGCAGATCGTCGGCCGGCTCGGCGCCGGCGGCCCAACGCCGCAGCTGTGCCAGCGCCGCCGACTCGGCCTCCGCCAGCGTTTCCGCGCTGAACCCCGGCAGCGGCGCAATCTCGCCCCAGCCCTGCGCGTCGCCCTGCCGCAGGTGAACGATTAGCCCCTCGCGGCTTTTCAGGCGCTGGTTGCGCAGCACCACCCCGGCTTCCATCGCTACGCCGTAGCGATACACCTTAACCTGGCGCATTACGGATTCCGTTTGAATTTACTGAAATCGGGCTGACGTTTTTCGTTGAAGGCGTTACGGCCTTCCTGCCCTTCGTCGGTCATGTAGAACAGCATGGTGGCGTTGCCGGCCAGCTCCTGCAAGCCCGCCTGGCCGTCGCAGTCCGCGTTCAACGCCGCTTTCAGACAGCGCAACGCCATCGGGCTGTTCTGCAGCATTTCACGGCACCAGCGCACCGTTTCTCTCTCCAGCTCAGCGAGGGGAACAACGGTATTGACCAGCCCCATGTCCAACGCCTGGGCGGCGTCATACTGGCGGCACAGGAACCAGATTTCGCGCGCCTTTTTCTGCCCGACGATACGCGCCATATAGGACGCGCCCCAGCCGCCGTCAAAGGAGCCGACGCGCGGCCCGGTCTGGCCGAAAATGGCGTTTTCCGCGGCGATAGTCAGATCGCACATCATATGCAGCACGTGTCCGCCGCCGATAGAGTAGCCGGCGACCATCGCCACCACCGGTTTCGGGCAGGTGCGGATTTGACGCTGGAAATCCAGCACGTTCAGATGATGCACGCCGCTATCATCCTGATAGCCGCCGTAATCGCCGCGCACTTTCTGATCGCCGCCGGAGCAGAATGCTTTGTCGCCCGCGCCGGTCAGAATAACGACGCCGATGCCGTCGTCGTAACGGGCATTTTCCAATGCGTGGATCATCTCTTTCACCGTTTGCGGGCGAAAAGCGTTGCGCACCTGAGGACGATTGATGGTGATTTTAGCGATGCCGTCCGTGGATTTATGATAAAGGATATCGACGAAATCGCCGCTGCAATCGTGCCATTCCACCGGGGCATAGAGCAGTTCTTCACTGGGATAAAGCATAATAATTAATCCTTAACGGGGTGCGAAATAAAAGAAAGTATCCGCGCGGCATACTGCGTCGGATTGGCTAAATGGGCGTTATGACCGGCCTGGGGCACCGTCAGTAACGGCAGATTATACTGTTTTGCCAACGTTTGAAATTTAGCGTCCCGCTCGCCGCACAGATAGGCGAAAGGGAAATTGAGCCGCCGCAGGCGCTCCCCCAGCCAGGGCTGACGCCCGAGCGAAGTGGCCTCCAGCATATCGGCGACCGCGGCGCCGTCATTATGGCGACGGCGGGCGACCAGCGCGGCGCGCTGAGCGGCGTCTAAATCGGCAAACACCGCCTGCCGATACCAGTCCGCCAGCACGTCGTCGATGGGCTCCCGGCGAAAACGCCGCGCCCAGCCGGCATCGTGCGCCAGGCGCTCTTCACGCAATCGCGGCTGCGCCAGGCCGGGGTTTCCCCCCTCGACCAGCAGCCCTTGCATGCCGGGCGACGCGGCGCAACAGGCGTGATACATGGCGACGCGGCCGCCCAGCGAATAGCCCAGCAGCCAGAACGCCGCGATCCCCTGCGCTTGCAGCGTAGCGGTCAGCTGCCGGCCGAGCGGCGCAAAGCCGCTGGCGCCGATATCGCGCGAAGCGCCGTGTCCGGGCAAATCCACCAGCAACAGAGGCCAGCCGGCGAAAAAAGGCACCAGCGGCAGCCAGTCCTCGCCGCTGCCCAGCAGACCGTGCAGGCACACCAGCCAGGGGCGTGCGGGAGGGACGTCGCCATGGACGATTTTACGGCAGCGCAGCGTTACCACGTCGCCGCCTGCGCAACCAGCGCGTTCAACGTCTGCGCCCCGTCCTGCGGCGGCACGATCACCTCCAGCAGCGTCGCGCCGCCCAGCGCCCACGCGCCGGCGACCGCGGCGGCGACCTGATCCCAGCGTTCGGCCCGCACATAGTTAAGGCCGAACATGGCGGCGGCGTGGCCGAACTCCACATGCTGCGGCATACAGTAAAACCGCTCCCGCTGCGCCGCCGGCGTCGGCAGCAGGGAAAAAATCTGGCCGCCGTTATTATTCACTACGATCAGCACCAACGGCGCCGGGGTCTCGCGCAGCAGGGCCAGCGCGTTCAGATCGTACAGCGCGGAGAGATCGCCCACGATCCCCAGCGTGGCCCGCGGGTTCCCGCGCTGAACGCCGGCCAGCGTCGAGATCAGGCCGTCGATGCCGCTGGCGCCGCGATTGCCGTATACCGGATATTGCGCCGGCAGTTGCGCCAGCGCGTCAATAAGACGGATCGTCAGGCTGTTGCCGACGAAGAGCTGCCCGTCCGGCGGCAGCAGTTCGGGGATGCGCTGCGCCAGCTGCGCCTCGCCGAAGCGCGGCGCCAAATACGCCATGACCCGGCTCCGGGCATGGCGCGCCAGCGCGGTCAGATCGTCGGCCCAGGGTCGCTGCTCTATAGGCGGATGCGCCTCCAGCCAGTCGTCGATATCGCCAATCAGACGGCGTCCACGGTGGTGGGCCGGATCCAGGCGGCCGGGCAGCGCGTCGACCAGCCAAAATTCCCGCGGCCGGCACTGCGCCTGCCATTGCAACAGCCGTTTTCCGGTCAAATTCCCGCCGAACTGGACGACGATCTCGGCCTGGCGCAGCCGTTCAAGCGCCGCCGGGCAAGCCAGCCAAATATCGGCGCAGGGTAGTGGCTGGCCGCTTTGCGACAACACATCGCCAATCAGCGGCCAGCCAAGCGCGTTCGCCCATTGCGCGATCAGCGCGCCCTGCCGCGGGCCGACATTGCCGGCGATCGCCACGCCGCGTTTGCGCCGCCATTGCGCCCAGTCGGGCTGAACCGCTAACGCGCGTCCCCCCGCCTCCCGCAGCCAGGGATCGCGGCTCTGCCGCCAGTCGCCCAGCGGCGCCAGCCACTCAAGGCAGGCGTTCTCATCATCCGCGCCATATAACGGCTCGGCGAACGGGCAATTGATGTGCAATACGCCGTGAGTGAGTTCGCATAGGGCGGCGTCCACCGAGGAAACCAGCCAGCGGGCGGGGATATCCGGCGTGGGACGCGGCAGATTCAGCGCCCGCGTCGGATGGGAGGCGTAGAGCCCATGCTGGCGGATGGCCTGATTGGCGCCGCAGTCGATTAATTCCGGCGGGCGATCGGCCGTCAGCACGATCAAACGCTCGCCGGTCAGTCCCGCTTCGACAATCGCCGGGTAAAGATTCGCCGCCGCCGTACCGGACGTCACGACGATGGCGACCGGCTCCCGGCTGGTTTTGGCCAATCCCAGAGCCAAATGCCCCAATCCCCGCTCATCAAAATGGGTATGGCAGATCAGCGCGCCATGTTCGGCCGCGGATAGCGTCAGCGGCGTCGAACGGGAGCCGGGCGCAATGCAGATATGGCGGACGCCGTGACGGGTCAGCGCCTCAAGCAGCAACGCGGCCCAGCGACGATTAAATACACTTGTTGACATTATTCACTCAACGGCTCAGGTGGCGGACTATCCCTTCATCTTTCCCGCCGCGGCAGCGTTTCCGCGGCGCGAAAATCATGGGGTATGTTGTAATAATGCTATTTTTTCACAGCGCCGACTTTGATATAAACCGACGTCTTACTCAACAGAAGCAGACCTAAAACCAAACTATGACATATCGCCCTCTAGCAGGGATTTTAACCCGGCGGCCTTATTTTCCAGCTCCTGCCACTCCTGGTCCGCATCGGACCCCGCCACTATGCCGGCGCCGGCGTAGAGCTTCAGAATATTGCCGCTGATTTCCGCCGAACGCAGCGCCACGCAAAATTCCGACTGGCGGCGCGAGAGGTAGCCGGCGGAGCCGGCATACCAGCCGCGATCGAACGGCTCATGCTGCGTAATAAAACGACGCGCGGCGCCCCTGGGCAGGCCGGCCACCGCGGCGGTGGGCTGCAAATCGTCAAGACAGGCGGCGTCCGAGCGCGCCGTCAGCACCGCCTGAATGGCGCGGCGCAGATGCTGCACCTTGCGCAGACGAACGATTTCCGGCGGCATCACATCCAGCGCGCGCGCGGAGCGGCGCAACCGCTGGCAGATATCGTCGACCACCAGCCTGTTTTCACGCTGATTTTTAGCGTCCTTCATCAGCCAGTCGGCCAGCGCCGCGGTTTTACGCTCGTCTTTATCGTTCGCCGCCGTGCCGGCCAGCGCCTCGGTTTCCAGCCGCGTATCGCAGCGGCGATAAAGCCGCTCGGGGCTGGAGCCGAGAAACGCCCGTCGGGCGTCATGCGCCAGCATAAAATGGAAACAGCGGCGATTGGCCGAGCGGCTGGCGGCCATAAACGTCGTCGCCCGCAGCGGCCGATCCAGGGTTAGCGTCGTTGCCCGCGCCAGCACCACTTTATCCATCTTTCCAGCCGCGATATCGCTCAGCGCCATGCGGATCAATCGGTTCCAATGCGGACGATCGGGCTGATGCGCCGCCGCCCTGATTTCGCTGCGCAGCGGGGGAAGCGGCTCCGCCGGCAGAAGAGAATCGATGAACGCCGACGCGTCATCGGCATCCTGCCGCAGCGAGACTGCGCTGAACAAGTTAATTTGCAGGCTAAGCGTATCGCCCTGGCGCCATAGCTCGACGCGCGGCAAAAAGAGATAGCCGGCAGACGCGCCGCCGCCGGACGCCTGGTCAAACGCGTTAAGCCCCCAGATACGCACATCCTGCCCGCAGTCATGTCGCGCCAGGAAGGCTTCCGCATCCTGAATATGATAAAACCCGCGCACGCGTCCGCAAACCGCGGCCTCTTCATTTTCCTGACGATGGCGCCAGTAAAACTGCGGATAGACGGGTTGCGTCGCCAGCCACGGCAATAGCTCAGCCTGTTCGCTGATGACCATTGAACGCGTGATCTGTCTGAATCCCGCATCCAGTGGCTGCGGCTGGCGCAAATCCTGCTGCATGCAACGCAACAAGTCGGAAAGTTGTCTCAACGTAACCCCGAAGCCCTGACGTAAAATAGAGGATTATACGGGAAAAAAAGGCGCTGTGGGTGAGCGAATGCCGCGCGCTTGAGCCGGATAGCAGGAGAAACGCGGCGTGGGAGCCGACGCGCGATGCCGCGCTGCGCTCTCCGGACCGGTAAGCTCCCGCGCGCCGGATAAGCGCTTATCTTTTGCGCAACTCGCGCTGATTTATCCGATAAACGCCCTCGTCTCTAGGGTAAAAATGACGAAATCTTCGATTCAGCCACGCAATTATGGTAGAAAGAAACCCCCTTGCGTCTTTTAGGTATGCGTCGTTCCGGTAATGAGTACAACACTGAATTCCGAGCAGTCCATTAGCCAGCAACAGCCCGGTAAAAAGGCGCAGACGGCGACGCGCATCGCCTTCTTCATCGCGGGGTTCGCCATCGCCTCCTGGGCGCCGCTGGTGCCTTTCGTCAAAGCCCGCCTGGCGATCAACGATGGCTCATTAGGTCTGCTGCTGCTTTCGCTCGGCATCGGCTCCCTGCTGATGATGCCGCTCGCCGGATTGCTCAGCGGCAAACTGGGGTGCCGGCCCGTCATTTTAGCGGCCGGCGCGGCGCTTTGCCTGACGCTGCCGATGCTGACGCAGACGAATACCCTGCCGCTGACGGCCGTTACCCTGCTCTTTTTCGGCGCCGCCCTCGGCACGATCGACGTATCGATGAATATTCAGGCGACGATCGTTGAACGGAGCAGCGGCCAGGCGATGATGTCCGGGTTTCACGGATTTTTCAGCGTCGGCGGGATAGCCGGCGCGGGCGGCGTCAGCGCGCTGCTGTGGCTGGGACTGACGCCGGCTATGGCGATTCTGGCTATCGTCGCCCTGGCTCTGATACTGCTCTTCGTGGCGCACCCCCACCTGCTGCGCGCCGCCGGACCGGCCGATAAAACCCCGCTGTTCGTTATTCCGCGCGGCTGGATCATGTTTATCGGCCTGCTGTGCTTTATTATGTTTCTGGCCGAAGGCGCGATTCTGGACTGGAGCGCGCTGTTTTTAACCGCCGAACGCCGTCTGGACAACGCGCAGGCGGGCATCGGCTATGCCGCGTTTTCCGTGGCGATGACGCTGGGCAGGCTGAGCGGCGATCGTATCGTCAACGCGCTGGGGCGCTACGCCGTTCTCGCCGGCGGCGGCCTGTGCGCGGCGTTAGGCCTGCTGCTGGCCATTAGCATCGACAGCGCGATAGCCTCGATCGTCGGTTTTGTCATGGTGGGATTGGGCGCCTCGAATATCGTGCCGATTCTTTTTAGCCTCGCCGGCAATCAGAAAATCATGCCGGCGAATTTGGCTATCGCCGCTATTACTACCGTCGGCTACGCCGGTATTCTGATCGGCCCGACGCTGCTGGGATTTATCGCGCAAATCAGCAGTCTGACAATGGCGTTTGGCTGCGTCGCGCTATTGTTATTGTTCGTCAGCGCCAGCGCGCGCGCCGCCATTCGTTAATCAGGAGCGTTGAACAATGCCCGCAATAATCGTGCGCTACTTTTCACTGCTTATCCTACTGCTGCTGCTTGCCGTCGGCGCGTTTAGCTATAACTACCTCAGTAGCTGGCTAATCGATAAGAAACATGCATTAACGGATATTGCCCAGGGCGTGCAAAAGCGTATTGATACTTATCGTTTTTTCACCTATCAGATTTATGGCAACCTGAACGGCGAACCGCTTGCCGACAGCGCGAGTATCAACGCCATCAGCCTGATGCCGGATGTCTTTTACGTCGAAAAAAACGATCAAAAGACCGATGCCCTGATATTCGGCCAACATGACGCCTCAACCCTAAACTCCGTATACCGCATATCGCGCTACCTGGACATTCTCTGGGGGGCGGAAAACGACGTCTACTCCATGTACTACCTTAACGGCATCGATAATAGCCTGACGATGATCTCAACCCAGACGTTGAAAGACATCTCCTCCCAGTTCCGGGGAAGCTATATCACCGCGATAGCGGAAGCGCGCCGCACCGAAATGCTACAGCAGGCCAACGCATTGGACGAGCGCGAAAGTTTTTCGCCCATTCGTAAGCTGCGATTTTATAACAACTATTACTTCACGCTGCGCACCACTTTCAATCAGCCCGGCCATCTGGCGACCATTATCGCTTTCGACCTGCCGATCAACGATCTGATTCCCACCGATATGTCGCGCGAGAATTTCATGCTGCGGCAAGATACCTCAACCAATATCGATACCGGCAGCGGCAACGAAGACATCACGGTGATCCAGCTGAATGGTTCGCTGATTGAGATATCCTCCCAGCTAATCAACGCGCCGGTAAAAATCGTTTTCCAGGTTCCGATAAGAGTGCTGGTTCTCAATATGCTGCATAATAATATGTGGCTGCTGCTGCTTAATCTGGCCTTGCTGCTCTTCGCCCTTTCCAGCTTTTATATTTTCCGCCGGAAATACATCCACCCCGGCGAAGACATTTCCGAGCAGTTGGGCAATCAGTTGAAGATTTATGATGAAACCATCGGCCGCATTCCGATGGGCGTGCTGATCTATGATTTCAGCAGCAATAAGGTCGTCATACAGAACGCGCGTTCGGAGAGCCTATTGCCGCACCTCAGTTTGCAGAAAATCACCAATATGGCCGATGAACATCAGGGGATCGTGCAGGTGACGGTGAATAATGAAATGTATGAAATTCGCCAGTTCCGCAGCCAATATTCGCCGGACTACTGTCTGTTCTTACTGCGCGAGCAGGATAAAGAGATTCTGGTCAATAAAAAACTCCAGCTGGCGCAGCGCGAATATGAGAAAAACGTTCAGGCCAGAAAGCGTCTGTTTAAAAATCTGCTTAGCGAACTCCGTCCTCCCCTGCTGGCCCTGCGTCAAAATATGCTTTCCATTGCGCATGCCGACGATATGGCCGAACAGCAGCGGATAATTCAGCAGCTTTTAACCGACGCAGGCAGCGCCGTTGAATTACTGGAGAACATAGAGCTGCAGGAAAAGCTGGAGATGCCCGAATGGCAGCCCGAGCATAATAGTTTTTCCCCTCTGACGATGATCGACGAGCTGTTGCTGGAATTATTGCCCAGGATTAATCAGAAAGGGCTGGCTCTTTTTAATCACTACAAGCTGGATATTAACCAAACCTATCTGGGCGATAGCCAACTGCTGAAAAAAACGCTGTCGCTGCTGCTTAATTACGCCATTACCAATACCGACTACGGCAAGATTACGCTTTCCATCGATCGCGATGCGAAGATCCCGGAGAGGCTGATTATTCAGATCAGCGATACCGGCGCAAAAGTTTCAGGCAACGAGCAGGATAATCTCGACCACCCGTTTTTACATCCGGCGACGGCGGATCGTTTCAATAAAAACTCGGGGATAACGCTGTTTTTGTGCAATCAGCTCTGTAATAAACTGGGCGGCAGGCTGAATATTCACAATAAAACCGGGCTGGGAACGCACTATATTTTAGCCTTAACCATGGAGCCTGAAACGCTCCCCGTCGAGGAAGAAAAGCTGCTGGAGGGCATCACCGTCTTACTGGATATCGCCTCAGACGAGGTGCGGCATATCGTCTGCCGTCTGCTGAGCGGCTGGGGGGCCAATCATTCTCTGCTTGACGAACGCCAGATCAATCAGTCGGCGGATCTGTATATCACTGACGATCCGGCAAAAAACGCGGACGACTCCATACTGCTCGGCGGCGATGGAACGTCACTGATTTCCCTGGCGCCCCGGCGGCTGCAGGCGAATTTCAATATTAGTCAGCAACTGCTGGAGGCGCTGCTTAAGCTGATTGAGCAACAGTTGGAAACGCCGGCGGATACGTCGCCGGCGACGGACGGCGACGACGCCGCGTCTTATGCCAATCAGCTGGCGGCAAGCGATTACTATTCCCTGTTTGTCGAGACAGTACCGGATGATTTAAAGAGGCTGTATACTGAGGCGGAAGATGGCGATTTTTTGTCACTTGCGCAGACAGCACATCGGTTGAAGGGCGTGTTTGCCATGTTAAATCTGCATCCCGGCAAACAACTGTGCGAGCGGCTGGAACAGCATATTACCGCGCGCAATAGTGCTCAGATAGAAAATGACCTGCATAAAACTGAGGAATTCATCCGTTCATTATTGCAGCAAAGTAGCCAACATATGAGTAACCTAAACGATGAGTAATCTAAACGTAATTATTGCCGACGATCATCCTATTGTTCTTTTCGGCATCAGAAAGTCGCTTGAACAAATTGAATGGGTCAATGTCGTCGGCGAATTCGAAGACTCTACGGCGCTGATCAATAACCTTCCGAAACTGGACGCCAACGTATTAATTACCGATTTGTCCATGCCGGGAGATAAATACGGCGATGGCATCACGTTAATTAAATATATTAAACGCCACTTCCCGCATCTCTCTATTATTGTTCTGACCATGAACAATAATCCGGCCATCCTAAGCGCGGTGCTGGATTTGGATATTGAAGGCATCGTTCTCAAACAGGGCGCGCCCACCGACTTGCCCAAGGCGCTGGCCGCTCTGCAGAAAGGCAAAAAATTCACGCCGGACAGCGTATCCAAGGTGTTGGAGAAAATCAGCGCCGGCGGCTACGGCGACAAACGCCTGTCGCCAAAGGAGAGCGAGGTTCTGCGGCTCTTCGCCGAAGGTTTCCTGGTAACCGAAATCGCCAAGAAACTTAACCGCAGCATCAAAACCATCAGCAGCCAGAAAAAGTCCGCCATGACGAAGCTGGGCGTGGATAACGATATCGCGCTGCTGAACTACCTCTCCTCCGTTAACGGCAACGGCTCGCAAACCGAATAAGGCCGGGCTCTCCCACGGAAGCCGTGCGTAGCATTAAGTGATTCCCGCCTTCGCGGGAATGACGCTTTCGCCGCGGGGAGCGGAGGACGATGCGCTGCGCCTCAGCTTTCCGACGTAATCGCCTTCTCCCGCGACCGGCGCACCAGGTTGCTGTAGTAGGAGAGGCTCTGCTGCAACGTATCCAGCGTCACCGGTTTGGATAAACAATTATCCATTCCCGACTGCAAACAGCGTTGCCTCTCTTCCGCCAGCGCATTGGCCGTCACGCCGATAACCGGGAACGTCCGCTTAAGTTCGCGTAAACGCTGCGTTAAGCGGTAGCCATCCATATTCGGCATATTGACGTCCGTCAGCACTATATCAATGTGGTTTTTACTTAACACGCCGAGCGCATCCAGGCCGTCATTGGCGGTCATGACCATATAGCCCAGCGATCCGAGCTGATCGGCCAGCAGGCGGCGGTTGATCGGATGGTCGTCCACCACCAGGATCATCATATCGCCGTTCTCGCTGCTGCTATAGCTGGTCAGCGGCGCCGAGATCGCGGCGTGCGATGAATCATCGGCCTCCGGACGATAAATTTTCTCCAGCAAATTGGGCAAATATTGCGGCATGGAGGTGCTATGCACCCAGTGTCCGGGAGAGATTTCCTGCGCGGCCCCGGTGTGCGAACCGCTGATGATGATATGCGCCCGGGCCGCACGCTGTTGCGCAACCGCATAGTCGCTGATGACCACGTCATCGCCGTCGATGGTTTGGTCCAGGTAACGGCCGGCGCGCATGCCGTGCGCCTGCAGGAAGTCCAGCAGATAGGACTCCATGCGCGCATTGCGCACCATCAGCCAGCACATTTTCCCCCGCAGGGCGGCGTTAATCGCCATCGGCACATAGCGCGCTTGATAGAGGGGGATCCTGACGCCGAACTGGCTCCCCAATCCGGGTTCGGACTCAATGGAAATATCGCCATCCATCAGGTTGACCAATTTCTCGCAGATGGCAAGCCCAAGCCCCGTCCCCTGGAAATGGCGCTGTACGCCGCTTCCCGCCTGGAAGAACGGATCGAACAGCTTAATGGTTTCCCGGGCGGGGATCCCCACGCCGGTATCCCGCACCAGAAACTCCAGATAGCCATCGAGGCAGCCGACCTGGAAAATAATGCATCCGGTATCGGTAAACTTGATGGCGTTGCTCAACAGGTTAGAGAGCACCTGCTGTAAACGCACCGGATCGCCGGACAGGCTCACCGGCACATTGGGATCGATAAAGCAGTAGAGCGTCAGACGCTTTTTCACCACCAGCGGCAGGTAGTTGCTGGAGATATGGCTAATCACCTCATGAGGCGCGAATTCGCAGGGTTCGATCTTTAGCTGTTCGGATTCAATCTTGGAAAAGTCGAGGATATCGCTGATGATTTTCAACAACAGCGAGGATGAATTATTCATCGCCGCCACCAGGCGGTTGGCGTCCTTGGGCAACGCTTTGGTTTGTAATAAATCCAGATTACCGATAATGCCGTACAGCGGCGTACGCAGTTCGTGGCTGACCGTTGCCAGAAACATCGATTTGGACTGGCTCGCCTGCTCCGCGGCGTTGGCCATTTCCTGCAGCGACTCTTCCATTTTCACGCGCGAGCTCACATCCAGCAGCACGCAAATCGCCACATTTTCGTTGCGATAGCGGGAGTGTACGAAGCTGATTTGCAGGTGATGGTTGCTGCTGGTCATCACATCGACGAACTTGGACTGCTGCTCGCAAATAATGCGGGTAATACGCAGACGATCCTCATGCGTAAGCAAATTCAGGTAATTATGGGCCAGCTCATTGCTGAGGATATTCGTTCCGTCATTGATGCGCAGAATACAGATCCCCACCGGAGCGGAGGCCACGATTTTGCGGTTGAACTGTTCGTTTTCCTCCAGTTGAAACGCATTAACCTCGGCCGGCACCAGCATTTTTCGCTCAAAAACCCAGGTCAGCATAAACAGCAACAGCGCCGACAGGGCGTTAAGCATAACCATATTAATAATCAGCGGACCGATATGAGACAGCAGCACTTTTACCGGCAGCGAATAGATAATGCTGAATGTGGTGGGCACCAGATTTTTTTTCAGAATAATTTCATCATAACCATTTACGTAGCCGAAGTAGTTATGGTCGACCGGGTAGCTATTGGTCGATGACGTGTAGCGGCCCGACTCTTCGGCAAACTGCAGCACCGGCTGGTTATATTGATTCAGCAGCTTGGCGCTTATCGGAAATTTGCCTAACGCCACGAAGTCATCAAGACGAACGGTTTGCTCAATCCCCATGATCACTTCCAGCTTATTACCGATATAAATCGGCGTAAGCGCATATAAATACCCTACATCCGATATTGACGCCGGCGTAATCCAATAGACGGTTTCATCCCTAATCACCGATTGGTTGGTATTTTTCTGCTCCAGAAAACGGTCTTGCACATTTTTAAGCAGATTATCGCGATCGAGCGACTGGTTGCGAATGCCGAAATCAACCATACAGTGGCGATCGCCGCCGACAAAAAACACCCGGTTAAGGTCATATACCGCGGAAAAGTTTTCACGCCAGCCGTTAAAAAAGTTATTCAGCGAAGCCAGCGGGCCGTTATTTTTGCCGTAATTAGCCGAGCAATTCGCCCCGGGAACCAACGGATAAATAGATAAGGATGAATTTTCATCGAGCGGCCGGCTTTGGTTTCCCGCCGCATTCATCAGGCGATTGGCGGCCAGGTACTTCAGTTCTCTGACGATATCCGCCGCATGGCGAATATATCCCTGCGACTGATCGAAACTCAGATTATATTCCTGACGCAGGTCGGACTCTTTTTCATTCAGCGTCTTGCTGATATAGAAAATAGATATCAGCGCGCCGAGCGTCCAAAGCATAACCGCCAGCACCCGAAACAAATAGCGGGAGACTTTTAACGTCGTATGAAACGAGGCCAGATATTTCAAGCGAATACCATTGAATAGAGAGAGCTGACGGCAACGATGATTTGTCGATACACTACCGATACTGTATAAAAAAAGCCAGCGCATCACACGCTGGCCCAACGCTTAGAATAAGCTTAGCGTGCTTATTCGTCCTCTTCCGCGATATCGTCATCGGCATCGATGTCGTCGTCGGCGTCGATGTCTTCGGCGATTTCGCCCTCGACGCTCACCACGCCATCCAACTCTTCATCTTCCACCGGTTCGGCAACGCGCTGCAGACCCACCACATGTTCGTCTTCCGCCGTGCGGATCAGCGTAACGCCCTGGGTATTGCGCCCGACGATGCTAACCTCGGAAACGCGGGTGCGAACCAGCGTTCCCGCATCGGTGATCATCATGATCTGATCGGCGCTGTCCACCTGCACGGCGCCGACGACCTTACCGTTACGCTCGCTCACCTTGATGGAGATAACCCCCTTGGTGGCGCGGGACTTGGTCGGGTACTCATCGACGGCGGTGCGCTTGCCGAAACCATTCTGCGTAACGGTCAGAATATCCCCTTCGCCGCGCGGAACGATCAGGGAAACGACGCGGTCCTCGCCTTGCAGATTGATGCCGCGCACCCCGGTCGCCGTACGGCCCATGGAGCGAACCGCGCTTTCACTGAAGCGAACCACCTTCCCTTCCGCCGAGAACAGCATCACTTCATTGCCGCCGTCGGTCAGATCGACGCCGATCAGCTCATCGCCGTCATTCAGATTAACGGCGATGATGCCGGCGCTGCGCGGGCGGCTGAACTCGGTCAGCGCGGTTTTCTTCACCGTGCCGCTGGCGGTGGCCATAAAGACGTTCAGCCCCTCTTCGTACTCGCGCACCGGCAGAATCGCGGTGATACGCTCATCCGGCTCCAGCGGCAGCAGGTTGACGATCGGACGACCGCGCGCGCCGCGGCTGGCCTCCGGCAGCTGATAGACCTTCATCCAGTACAGGCGGCCGCGGCTGGAGAAGCACAGGATGGTATCATGCGTGTTGGCGACCAGCAGGCGATCGATAAAATCCTCTTCTTTGATGCGCGCCGCCGACTTGCCGCGGCCGCCGCGACGCTGCGCTTCATAATCGCTCAGCGGCTGATATTTGACATAACCCTGGTGCGACAAGGTTACCACCACATCTTCCTGATTAATCAGATCTTCGATGTTAATATCGGCGCTATTGGCGGTAATTTCCGTACGGCGCTCATCGCTGTACTGCGTTTTGATGGCTTCCAGCTCTTCGCGGATCACTTCCATCAAACGTTCCGGGCTTTGCAGGATATAAAGCAGTTCGGCGATCTGCTCCAACAGCTCTTTATACTCATCCAGCAGTTTTTCATGCTCCAGGCCGGTCAGCTTCTGCAAACGCAGATCCAGAATCGCCTGAGCCTGTTGCTCGGTCAGATAGTAACGGCCGTCGCGAATGCCGAACTCCGGCTCCAGCCATTCAGGGCGCGCGGCGTCATCGCCCGCACGCTCCAGCATCGCGGAGACCGAACCCAGCTCCCATGATTGAGCGACCAGCCCCGCCTTGGCTTCCGCCGGCGACTGAGCGCGGCGGATCAGTTCGATGATCGGGTCGATGTTGGCCAGCGCGATCGCCAGACCTTCCAGAATATGCGCGCGATCGCGGGCCTTGCGCAGTTCAAAAATAGTCCGGCGGGTCACCACCTCGCGGCGATGGCGAATAAACGCGACCAGAATATCCTTCAGCGACATGATCCTCGGCTGGCCCTGATGCAGCGCCACCATATTGATGCCGAAAGAGGTTTGCAGCTGCGTCTGCGAGTAAAGATTATTCAGCACCACTTCGCCCACGGCGTCGCGCTTAATCTCGATAACGATACGCATGCCGTCTTTATCGGATTCGTCGCGCAGCGCGCTGATGCCGTCGATGCGCTTGTCTTTCACCAGCTCGGCGATTTTTTCAATCAGGCGCGCTTTATTCACCTGATAGGGAATTTCATGCACGATAATGGTTTCGCGCCCGGTTTTAGCGTCGGCTTCCACGTCGGCGCGCGCGCGGATATAAATTTTCCCGCGCCCGGTGCGGTAGGCCTCTTCGATACCGCGCCGGCCGTTAATGATGGCGGCGGTCGGGAAATCGGGCCCTTTAATATGCTCCATCAAACCTTCAAGGCTGATGTTTTCATCGTCGATATAGGCCAGACAGCCATTCACCACTTCCGTGAGATTGTGCGGCGGAATGTTGGTCGCCATCCCTACCGCGATACCGGAAGATCCGTTAACCAGCAGATTGGGAATGCGGGTCGGCATAACATCCGGAATCTGCTCCGTGCCGTCATAGTTCGGCACGAAATCAACGGTATCTTTTTCCAGGTCGGCCAGCAGCTCATGGGCGATTTTCGCCATGCGTATTTCGGTATAACGCATCGCCGCCGCCGAGTCGCCGTCAATGGAACCGAAGTTGCCCTGTCCGTCAACCAGCATATAGCGCAGCGAAAACGGCTGCGCCATACGTACGATGGTTTCATATACGGCGGAGTCGCCGTGCGGGTGATATTTACCGATAACATCCCCGACGACACGGGCCGATTTTTTATAAGGTTTATTCCAGTCATTTCCCAATACGCTCATCGCGTACAGTACGCGGCGGTGTACCGGTTTGAGTCCGTCACGAACATCCGGCAACGCACGTCCGACAATAACGGACATGGCATAGTCCAGATACGAGCTTTTCAGCTCTTCTTCAATGTTGACCGGTGTGATTTCTCTGGCAAGGTCGCTCATGGAGCCGCTATCCCTCTATTTTATGCATCTACCCGAGTTCAAAAGGTGAAAAATTATATCACAAAGCGCGGTTTTGGGGGAAACTCCCCCGCAGAGTGACGCAACGGCGGCTTGAAAGATGAAGGGGATACAACATAACCGCCGCTGACGATATACTCGCCAAAGACAAAGATAACCAAAGGTTGTGATTGCACATGAATGCAGAAAATCAGACGCCGAACGTCGACCGGCAGGAAATCGCCAAATTCGAGGCGATTGCGCCGCGCTGGTGGGATCTGGAAGGTGAGTTCAAACCCTTGCATCGCATCAACCCGCTGCGGCTGGGGTATATCGCGCGGCATGCCGATGGGCTGTTTGGCAAGAAAACGCTGGATGTGGGCTGCGGCGGCGGTATTCTGGCCGAAAGCATGGCGAAAGAGGGCGCCGAGGTCACCGGCCTGGATATGGGCGCGGAGCCGCTGCAGGTGGCTCGCCTGCACGCCCTGGAAAGCGGCGTATCGGTAAATTACATTCAGGAAACCGTGGAAGCCCATTCCCAGACGCACGCCGGCGCATATGAGGTGGTGACCTGCATGGAGATGCTGGAGCACGTCCCCGATCCGCAATCGGTGGTTCAGGCCTGCGCGCGCCTGGTTAAACCGGGCGGTCACGTCTTCTTCTCCACCATTAACCGCAACGCCAAGGCCTGGATGATGGCGGTGATCGGCGCCGAATATATTTTGAAGATGGTGCCGCGCGGCACGCACGACGTTAAAAAATTTATCCGTCCGGCGGAGCTGATCGGATGGATGGACGCCACGCCGCTGCGCGAACGGCACATCATCGGGCTGCACTATAATCCGCTGACGGACCATTTCAAACTCGGCCCCAACGTGGATGTTAATTACATGCTGCACGCCCGGCGTGAAGATTAACCGTCCCGGCATACCCGCGCCGCTCGCCGCCCTTCCCGCGCGGCGGCGCAACGCCCTAACCCGGTTTTATTAAAATAGGGTTAAAATCGGGCGATTCGATAAGCAATCTCTCGCAGGCCGGGCCGCCGCATCGGCGTCTTGATCAAAGCAGCGATTTTCAGCGCGAACAAGAAAACGGCAAACGATCAATTATTTATTTTTTTATCCCCACGCATTGACAATACCAGAGGCCGCTAATGAACCGGCACTTAGCGAACCAGTAACATTCCCCACCCAAGTTATCCACAATTTTCCCTGTTTTTGCTCACTTGCAATAGCCGGCTTTTATCACTATCTTGCTATCAAATTAAACTCATCCCCCTACATATTGTGTTTACATCGAAGCAAAAGGAACTGCCGCGCCCGGCGTTCCCTTTCGTGCTGCGTAATCCATTCGGGGTAAAAAAACAGATAGGTATCACTTCCCATGAACCAGAGCCTGCTAGTAACCAAGCGCGATGGCAGTAAAGAAAGAATCAATCTGGATAAAATCCACCGAGTCATTACCTGGGCCGCTGAAGGATTGCACAATGTCTCCGTGTCCCAGGTCGAGCTGCGCTCCCACATTCAGTTTTATGACGGCATCCGCACCGCAGATATCCATGAGACCATTATTAAGGCGGCGGCCGACCTGATCTCCCGCGAAAGCCCGGATTATCAATACCTGGCGGCGCGCCTCGCCATTTTCCACCTGCGTAAAAAGGCCTACGGCCAGTTTGAGCCGCCGACGCTGCTGGATCACGTCAAAAAAATGGTCGAACTGGGCAAATACGACGCGCATCTGCTGGAAGACTACAGCGAAGAAGAGTTCGCCGCGATGGACGGTTTCGTCGACCACTGGCGCGATATGAACTTCTCCTATGCCGCGGTCAAGCAGCTTGAAGGGAAATACCTGGTGCAAAACCGCGTCACCGGCGAAATCTACGAGAGCGCCCAGTTCTTGTATATTCTGGTCGCCGCCTGCCTGTTTTCCGGCTATCCGCGTGAAACCCGCCTGGATTACGTGAAGCGCTTCTACGATGCGATCTCGACATTCAAAATTTCGCTGCCGACGCCGATTATGTCCGGCGTCCGTACCCCGACCCGCCAATTCAGCTCTTGCGTGCTGATCGAGTGCGGCGACAGCCTGGATTCCATCAACGCGACCTCCAGCGCCATCGTAAAATACGTTTCGCAACGCGCCGGCATCGGCATCAATGCCGGCCGCATTCGCGCGCTGGGCAGCCCGATCCGCGGCGGCGAAGCGTTCCATACCGGCTGCATCCCGTTCTATAAACACTTTCAGACCGCGGTGAAATCCTGTTCCCAGGGCGGCGTGCGCGGCGGCGCGGCCACGCTGTTCTACCCGCTGTGGCATCTGGAGGTGGAAAGCCTGCTGGTGCTGAAAAACAACCGCGGCGTAGAAGGCAACCGCGTTCGCCATCTCGACTATGGCGTACAGCTCAACAAACTGATGTATCAGCGTCTGCTGAAAGGGGAAGAGATTACCCTGTTCAGCCCGTCGGACGTACCGGGGCTGTACGACGCCTTCTTCGCCGATCAGGAGGAGTTCGAACGCCTATACGTGCGCTATGAGCAGGACGACAGCATCCGCAAGAAACGCCTTAAGGCGGTCGAGCTGTTCTCGCTGATGATGCAGGAGCGCGCCTCCACCGGCCGCATCTATATTCAGAACGTCGACCACTGCAATACCCATAGCCCGTTTGACGCGCAGATTGCGCCGGTGCGGCAGTCCAACCTGTGTCTGGAAATCGCCCTGCCGACCAAGCCGCTGGAAGATGTGAACGACGAAAACGGCGAAATCGCGCTCTGTACGCTCTCCGCCTTCAACCTCGGCGCCATCGACGGCCTTGACGATCTGGAAGAACTGGCGACGCTGGCGGTTCGCGCGCTGGACGCGCTGCTGGATTACCAGGACTACCCGATCCCGGCCGCCAAACGCGGCGCCATGGGCCGCCGCACCCTGGGCATCGGCGTGATTAACTTCGCCTACTATCTGGCGAAAAACGGCGTGCGCTATTCCGACGGCAGCGCCAACAACCTGACGCATAAGACGTTTGAAGCCATTCAATATTATCTGTTGAAAGCCTCCAACGACCTGGCGCGCGAACAGGGCGCCTGCCCGTGGTTCGGCGAGACGACCTACTCTCGGGGCGTATTGCCGATCGACACCTACAAACGCGACCTCGACGCGATTTGCAACGAGCCGCTGCATTACGACTGGGAAGCGCTGCGTAGCGATATTCAGGAATATGGCCTGCGCAACTCGACGCTGTCCGCGCTGATGCCGTCCGAAACCTCCTCGCAGATCTCCAACGCCACCAACGGCATTGAGCCGCCGCGCGGCCATATCAGCGTCAAGGCGTCCAAAGACGGTATTCTGCGTCAGGTGGTGCCGGAATACGAAGCGCTGAAAGACGCTTACGAGCTGCTGTGGGAAATGCCGGGCAACGATGGCTATCTGCAACTGGTGGGTCTGATGCAGAAATTCGTCGATCAGGCCATTTCGTCCAATACCAACTACGATCCGTCGCGTTTCCCGTCGGGGAAAGTGCCGATGAAACAGTTGCTGAAAGACCTGCTGACGGCGTACAAGTTCGGCGTGAAAACGCTCTACTATCAAAATACCCGCGACGGCGCCGAAGATACGCAGGATGACCTGCTGGCGGAGCCTCAGGACGACGGTTGCGAAGGCGGCGCTTGTAAGATTTAAGCGTCTTATCAAGAGCGCTACCCAGCCTTCGGAGCATTGGCAAAGTAGCTTGAATCCCAAGCGGGCATCCCCGCGGCGGCAAGGGGGAATGCCCCTGTTTCCGTCATGCCCGCGTCACTAGGCGGGCATCTCCGCCGCCGGGTTGTCTGGAAAAACGGCGCCCCGCCCGTGCCGGGATGACGAAGGACGCGCGATAACGCAAGGGACACTAAAATGACAAACCTGAATAATGTCAGGGAGTGCGCTTTGTCGGCAGCCTATTGTGTTTTTGGAGAGATTTATGGCCTATACCACTTTTTCGCAGAATAAAAACGATCAACTGCTGGAACCCATGTTCTTCGGTCAGCCGGTTAACGTTGCTCGTTACGATCAGCAAAAATACGAAATCTTTGAGAAACTAATTGAAAAACAGCTCTCTTTTTTCTGGCGCCCGGAAGAGGTCGACGTATCCCGCGACCGTATCGACTACCAGGCGCTGCCAGAACATGAAAAACATATTTTTATCAGTAACCTGAAATACCAGACATTGCTGGACTCCATTCAGGGACGCAGCCCGAATGTGGCGCTGCTGCCGCTGATCTCTATTCCGGAACTGGAAACCTGGGTGGAAACCTGGTCATTTTCAGAAACCATCCACTCGCGCTCCTACACGCACATCATCCGCAATATCGTCAACGATCCGTCGCTGGTGTTTGACGATATCGTCACCAATGAGGAGATCCTGAAACGCGCCAAGGATATCTCCGGCTACTACGACTCGCTGATTGAAATGACCGGCTACTATCATCTGCTGGGCGAAGGCGTCCATCAGGTGAATGGTAAAAGCGTCACCGTGGATCTCTATCAGCTGAAAAAGAGCCTCTATCTGTGCCTGATGAGCGTCAACGCGCTGGAAGCGATCCGTTTCTACGTCAGCTTCGCCTGTTCGTTCGCCTTCGCCGAGCGTGAACTGATGGAAGGCAACGCCAAAATCATCAAGCTGATCGCCCGCGATGAGGCGCTGCATCTGACCGGCACCCAGCATATGCTCAACCTGATGCGTTCAGGCCACGACGACCCGGATATGGCGCGGATTGCCGCGGAATGCCAGCAGGAGTGCTACGATCTGTTCGTCCTTGCCGCGCAGCAGGAAAAAGAGTGGGCCGAATATCTGTTCCGCGACGGCTCCATGATCGGCCTGAACAAAGATATTTTGTGCCAGTACATCGAGTACATCACCAATATCCGTATGCAGGCCGTGGATCTGCCGCTGCCGTTTGAAACCCGCACCAATCCGATCCCGTGGATTAACGCCTGGCTGGTTTCCGATAACGTACAGGTCGCGCCGCAGGAAGTGGAAGTCAGCTCCTATCTGGTGGGCCAGATCGATGCCGAAATCAATACCGATGACCTCAGCGACTTCCAACTGTAATCGTATGGCCGCGTCAACCATTACGCTGCGCGCTTCCGGCGCGCGGTTTACCTTTTCCGACCGGCACGCCTCGCTGCTGGATGCGCTGGAGTCCCAGCGCATGCGCGTGGAGTATCAGTGCCGCTCCGGGTATTGCGGTTCATGCCGCATTCGCTTGCTCAAGGGGAAAGTGGCGTATCGTCAGACGCCGCTGGCCTGCGTTCGGCAAGGGGAGATCCTCCCCTGCTGCTGCATGCCCGTTGACGATATTGAACTGGATATCTGACGCGCGGCGGCGTTTCCACGGCGCCGTCGGGAGGCGTTACGCCTGTTGCGCTTCCGCCGTGGCCGGCTGCTCGGCGAGCCAGCCGAAAACGTCGTCAATACTCAGCACATCGGCATAGCGGGCGTTAAGATCCAATAGCGTGAAGTCCAATACGGACTGGCTTCTGTCGCCCGCGATCTCGCGCGGCAATACCACATGAAATCCCTCCTGGAACGCTTCTATCGCCGTGGCGCGCAGGCTGCCGCTGGCAGTGACGCCCCCCAGAATCAGCGTATCCACCCCCTGCCGCTTGAGCCACGCCGCCAGATCGTGCCCGTGCAGATCGGAGATATAGCAGGTGGACTGCAGCCGATCGAAGGCGAAATCCTCCAGCGCCGCATCGGTTTGATTAAGGTAGGCATCCTCGGTCAACGCCGTGATCGAGGAGAACTTTTTCCCCCACAGGCGGGAAAAGGGGTGCTCTTCCCGATAAATCGTGCGGCTGAATACCGTCGGCAATCGATATCGCCCGGCCAGTTCAAGCAGCCGGCGCAGCGCGGTTTTATCAAACGACGTATTGATCGCCAGCGTGGAGCCCGAATCCATAAAGGCATAGGTCACGTCCCGTATCAAAACCGCCGCTTTGGCGCCAAAACCAATCCGGCTGGCGAACCCGGTCTGGGAATAGATGCGTTGAATCTCGTCTGCCAGATAGCGGCGCTGGCCGCCGGGGGTGTAAACCACCTTCAGGCCGTAGGTTTTCACCTCGCCGTTCTCTTCCAGACGCCTTAGCGTGCTGGCGGAGATCCCCAGCATTTTCGCCGCATCGGAAACCGTCAATAACTTATCGTACATAACACACCGTCCTGGTTAACCGGGAAAGACTGCCGCCCGGCGGGCGGCTTATTTTCACTGATGGCAGACCGGAGGTAAATAGGCATGCCAGTCGGTCATCTGCTGATAGCACAGTCCCAGATCCGCCAGCGCCTGCTCATTGCCGGGCCGGGCAATCCACTGCATGCCGATAGGCAACGCCGTACGGGAGAAACCGACCGGCAGCGTCAGCGTCGGCACGCCGGCGTTGGTAAACGGCATATTAAACGCCGGCGAGCCGGTCAGCGCCAGGCTATACGGCGCCAGCGTCGGCGTGGCGGGCGTCATCAGAATATCCACTTCGTCAAACAGCGCCGTCAGCTCCGCGCGATAGCGAGCGCGAGTCTGCTGGGCCTGCAGATATTCATGGGCGGAAATCTCCAGGCCCTGCCGCAGAAATTCCTGCAAGTAGGCGCCGAATAGCGTCGGCGTCGCCAGGAAACTGGCGCGATGATAGGCGGCGCACTCAGCCTGCATCACAATCTGATGCGCCCGGCAGGCCGCGTCAAAGCTCTCCGGTAGCCCGATACGCCTCAGCCGGACGCCGCGTCCGGCCAATTCGTCCATCGCCCGCCGGCAGGCGGCGCCGATCTCATCATCCACGCCGGCAAACCACGGGTGCTCCACGATGCCGACGGTATAATCGCGCTTCTCCCTCAGCTGCAGCGGCGTATAAGGCAGCGACAGCGTGGCCTCATCCTGCGCATCCGGCCCCGACAGCGCGTTATACACCAGCACCGCGTCCTCAACGGTGTGCGTAAAGGCGCCGACGTGATCCAGCGACCAGCTGGCCGGGACAACCCCGGCTTTACTGATGCGCCCATAGGTCGCCTTCAGCACCGTGACCCCGTTGAACGCCGCCGGGCGCGACAGCGAGCCGGCGGTCTGCGTTCCCAGCGTCATCAGCGCCATGCGCGCGCCGAGCGCGGCGGCGGAACCGCTGCTCGAACCGCCGGGCGTATGCTGCGGATTCCAGGCGTTGCCCGTTTCCGGCGGCGTGCCCAGGTTGGCGAACTCCGTCGTCGTCAGCTTGCCCAGCAGCAGCGCGCCCATCGCCTCGAGCCGGTCGATAACGCCGGCATTTTCGCCGGAGATCGCGCCCTGACGCACTTTGGAACCGCACTCGGTGGGCAATCCGCGCGTATGGAAAATATCCTTGGCGCCATAGGGAATGCCGAAGAGCGCGGGCTTGCAGGCAATCGCCGCCATCTGTCGGTCCAGTTCCGCCGCCCGCCGTTCGGCGCCTTCCCGGTCGAGATAGCGCCAGGCCTTGATCTGACCATCGCGCTCATCGATACGCGCCAGAAAATGGCTCAGCAACTCGCCAGGAGAAACCTGACGTTGCGCCAGCATCCGCCGGGTAGCGGCTATCGTGGCGAAGGGCGAACGATCCAACATCTTTTTCATCGGGACTATCCTTATCAGGGTTTGGCGAACCGGCCGTCGACGATCTGTTCATAAGGCATATCCTGCGTGATATTGCCGACGAATTTCTGAATATCGATAGCGGTTTTGAACGCCTGGGGAGAAATAACCGCGTCAGCGGGATAGACATTGCTGTCGATCATACGCTGTACCGCCGCATCCACGACGCCGGCATCCAGCGAGGCGAACTCCAAACGGGCCACCTTTTTGGCCTCATCCGGGTGCTGGCGTATAAAGGCCAGCGACTCGCCGATGGATTTGACGAAACGCGCGACCAGCTGAGGGTTGTCGGTGATGATTTTCTCCGACGTGTTAATGGTGGAAAACGCGTATTCCGGGTAGTCGCGGGTAAAGTCATAAATCACCTTCAGCCCCTGCCCCACGCCCTGATCGGCCTGAGGCTCATACACCACCGCAGCATCCGCCCTGCCGGCCAGCAGCGGCCCCAGCTCCGAACCGTTCTGCACTTCGTTGATGGTGACGTCTTTCTTGGCGTCCAAACCATGCTGCTGCAGTAAACGCAGTAGCAGCGTGTTGGAGGTGCCGGGGGCCAGCCCGGAAACCAGGCGTTTCCCTTTCAGGTCGGCCGGCGAATTAAAGGTAAAGCCCGGTTTGGCCACAATCCACACCGGCGCGCTGTTGGCGACGGCGCTGACCGCCTTGGCGTCGCCGCCTTTCTGCTGGGCGAAGCCCACATGCTCGGGACCGTGAACCGAGA
The DNA here is from genome assembly GCF_036016195.1 of Brenneria populi. NCBI lineage: Bacteria > Pseudomonadati > Pseudomonadota > Gammaproteobacteria > Enterobacterales > Pectobacteriaceae > Brenneria > Brenneria populi. The sequence goes on from NZ_JAYWTM010000004.1 coordinate 379,355, forward strand.
ACTGCGCTTCGCCGGACAGCACCGCCGCCAGCGCGGTGGGGCCGGAACCGGCCGATCGAATGGTCGCGACATCGATCTGATTCCGCGCGAATATCCCCTGATGCTTCGCCACGTAGACCGGCAGATACAGCAGCGAATGAAACGCTTCGGTTACCAGCACGCGATCGGCCTTGCCGTCGGCGGCGACGCTGCCGGCTGACCCCAGAGTAAAGACGGCGGCGCACAGCCATGAAATCAGTTTATTCATCGATAAATTCCTTCAATTAGTCAGTTACGGAACGAGCGAACGGCATAACTAGCGATTAACGGACTGGCGTTCCCAGGGCAGCAGCCAGCGCTGCAGCTGGATAACCAGCAGATAAAGCACAATGGCGACAAACAGCAGGGTAAAGACGCCGACCCACACCACGTTAAGGTTGAACAGGTTGCCGGCGACGAAAATCATTTTTCCCAGGCCGTAGTCCGAGGAGATGAATTCTCCCCCGATATCGGCAATCAGCGCGAAACCGATATTCAAACGGAAGGCGGAGATGATCCACGGCAGCGTGGACGGGATCACCACCTTGCGGAAAATCTGGTTCTTATTGGCGCCGAGCGAGCGCATCAGATTCACCTGGCTGTCGTCGATCTGGTGCGTTCCCTGCCACGCCGACAGCAGCGCCACGATATAGGTGGCGATAAACGCCAGGGCGATTTTGGAAAACATGCCGGAGCCGAACCAGATAATAATGATCGGAGCCAGGGCGATTTTCGGCAGCCCGTTCAGGGCGATGAAAAACGGATCGAGGATGCGCGCCAGCGTGGAGGAGTACCACAGCAGCAGCCCGGACAGCGATCCCAGCAGGCTGCCGGCCACAAAGCCGATCACCGTGGCGTAGACCGTGACATAGGCGTTGGTCAGCAGCTCGCCGTTGGCCAGCAGGCGGACGAACTCATGCCAGATCCCGGCCGGAGATCCCATCAGGAAGGCATTGATCATCCCGGCATCTACGCCGTACTGCCACAGCGCCACCATCGCAATAAGAATCAGCGCCCGCCAGCAATTATCTTTCAGCAGCAGCATCAGTCTCTTTTTGCGCCGCCGTCCCGGCGCCGACAGGCCGGAGCGATGTTTATCCGTCGCGGTTGCGGGCATATTCATGACCGGCCTCCTAACTGAATGTCCATATCCGCCCATATCTCATCGAAAAACTGCTGATAACGAGGATCTTTGCGGGCGCCCATGGCCGAGCCGTGCTGCTTGGCCAGACCGACGGCATAGGTTTTTTTGTTCCACGTCGGCCGCTGCGACATCACCACGATGCGGTCGGACATGGAGATGGCTTCGCCGATATCGTGCGTAATCAGCACCACCGTTTTGCCATACTCATTGAGAATCGACAGGATCTCCTCTTCCAGCACCAGCCGAGTCTGGTAGTCCAGCGCGGAGAAAGGCTCATCAAGCAGAATAATGTCCGGATCGATGACCAGCGTGCGGATCAGCGCCGCCCTTTGACGCATTCCGCCGGACAGCGTGGCGGGATAGGCGTGGGCGAAATCGCCCAGGCCATATTTCTGCAGATAGGCCATCGCCCGCTCATGGCGCTCCTTTTTCGGCACCTCGCTGATTTCCAGCCCCAGACAGACGTTGTCGAGGATAGTGCGCCAGGGAAACAGCAGATCTTTTTGCAGCATGTAGCCCACCCGGCCTTTCTTGGGCATGGCGTAATACTGATCAAACACCTGAATCTCGCCGGCGGTGGGCGCCAACAGGCCGGCAATCATGTTGAACATGGTGCTCTTGCCGCATCCGCTGGGGCCGACGATACTGATGAATTCGCGGTGATAAATATCGATTGAGATATCTTTAATCACCTCCACCACGTTTTCATCGCGATCGAGAAACTGCTTTTTTACGCCTCTCATCGAGATAGCGACCGGAGGCGACGCGGACGCGCTCGTCGGCGTCTTTTTTACTACTGCAGGTGAAAAGCTCATCACATACTCCTGATTAACCGCATTCCCAGAGGCGCCGTTGCCGCAGCGCGGGCGCATCGCCGGACATAGACCAAGAATTAAGCAACTCGATGGCGTAGAATCACCCTAGCAAAAACTTTCCAAACTTGTCTAATATGACAAACTTATCAAACTTGTTATCTTTTCCACCCGCGGTTCGGCAGCGCGCGGACGAGAAAACGGGAGAAAATAGCTGCGGAACAACGGATTCCGGCTGCGCTTGGGTTACACTAGCGTGGAATAAAACAGCCAGGAGGTTTTGGATAATGCTTACCGTGATTCCCGTACTGATCGTCGTCGCGCTGATTATCGTTTGGTCAGGTATTAAAATCGTGCCGCAGGGCTACCAATGGACCGTGGAGCGCTTCGGCCGCTACACCAAAACCCTGATGCCGGGGCTGAATCTGGTGGTGCCCTTCATGGATCGCATCGGGCGGAAAATCAATATGATGGAGCAGGTATTGGATATTCCGTCCCAGGAGGTCATCTCGCGCGATAACGCCAATGTGGCGATCGATGCGGTCTGCTTTATTCAGGTGATCGACCCCGCGCGCGCGGCGTATGAAGTCAGCAACCTGGAACAGGCGATCGTCAACCTGACCATGACCAACTTCCGTACCGTGCTGGGCTCGATGGAGCTGGATGAAATGCTCTCCCAGCGCGACAGTATCAACAGCCGCCTGCTGCATATCGTCGATGAAGCCACCAACCCGTGGGGCGTTAAAATCACCCGTATCGAGATCCGCGACGTGCGGCCGCCGGCCGAGCTGATTGCGGCGATGAACGCGCAGATGAAAGCGGAGCGTAACAAACGCGCCGAAATTCTTGAGGCCGAAGGGGTGCGCCAGGCCGCCATCCTGCGCGCCGAAGGGGAAAAACAGTCGCAGATTCTGAAAGCGGAAGGGGAACGGCAGTCCGCCTTTTTAGAGGCCGAAGCGCGCGAACGGGCGGCGGAAGCCGAAGCGCGGGCGACGCAAATGGTATCCGAAGCGATCGCGACGGGCAACATTCAGGCCATCAACTACTTCGTGGCGCAGAAATATACCGACGCGCTGCAACAGATCGGCGCCGCCAACAACAGCAAGGTCATCATGATGCCGCTGGAAGCCAGCAACCTGATGGGCGCCATCGGCGGCATTAGCGAACTGATTAAAGATAGCCAGAATAAACGGAGTAGCTGATGAACATTGAACTGGTGATGGAGAATGCGCACTGGTTCTGGCTGTCTCTCGGCGGCCTGCTGCTGGCGGCCGAGATGCTGGGCGCCAGCGGCTACCTGCTATGGAGCGGAATATCGGCGGTATTGGTCGGGCTGTTGGCCTGGATAATGCCGATAGAATGGCCGTGGCAAGGCAGCGCGTTCGCGCTTCTGACCATCATTACCGCCGTGCTTTGGTGGTATTGGCTGCGTAAGCGCACGCTTGCCCGACCGGCCTCCACGCTCAATCAGCGCGGACAACAGCTGATCGGCCGGCGCGCCACGCTGACCGAACCCATCGTCGATGGGTTCGGCCGCGTCAAAATCGGCGACGGCGCCTGGCGGGTAAAATCGGAGCGGGATCTGGCCGCCGGAACGCATGTTGAAGTGATCGCCATTGACGGCATTACGCTGCATGTGCGCCCGGTCACGCCTTAATCAGCGGATCGTCATGCGCGGAGGGCGCCGCCGCTGAATGGCAGCAGCCGGCCAGATTATTGATAATCGGGCAATCCGCGCCGCCGTCTCCCGGACATTGCTCCGCCAGCGCCAACAAACGCCGGCGCATCGCCTTAAGCTCTTCGATATGGGCTTCGATCTCCGTGACTTTGCGCATCGTGCGCGCCTTGACGTCGGCGCTGCGCCGCAGCGGATCGTTAAACAGCGCGACCAATTCCCGGCACTCGTCCAGGGTAAACCCCACCTGACGAGCCTGGCGCAGCAGAGTCAGCTCTTCGATATGATGGACATTATAGCTGCGGTAACCGTTTTCAGAACGTCGCGGCGCGGTCAGCACCCCTTTCTCTTCATAGAAGCGGATGGTTTTACTGGTGAGTCCGGTTTTTTTTGCCACATCGCTGATATTCATCATGCACCTCTTGCCCATTCCTCGCGAAAGCTAGCCTAGCAAAATGAGCATACGTCATCATTGATGAACTGTCAGGACAAGCGCATCAAGTCTGGATATTTATCGATGATGTTTTCCAAAGCCAGCGCCTCTGGCGTACGCCATGACTAAATGATTTCAATGAGTATATTGATTTATGTACAATTGAGCGAAGCGATGGGCTTGCCGTAAAAACCGGCAGGCTGACGATGATTGAGTGAATAAAACAGGAATATTATGGGATATTTCAACACGTTGAGTCAGTCGATTGATAATGCACAACGGCTGAAAGAGCTTCATCAATATATTGAACGTCACAATGTACCCGTCACGTCGAAAGATGACCTTTCGCATCAGATTATCGAGATTGAACGATACCTGGGCGGTTCAACCTACGCCAATCTGGATAAACGAAAACGCGTCGCCAATATCATGACGGGGATTTTAGCGTTACCCCTGTTAATCTTCGCTCTTCTTCTGCTTTTCGACCGCTATCAGGGATATTTGGGCTTCGGGTCCGATATCGGCGATATGCTGAAAACCATTTTCCTGCTGACCATCGAATACCTGTGGGCGGTGATCTTGTATGCGGGCGTGTTTGCCGCGCTGGTTATCTACTTTTACCGTCTAAACAGCCGCGCCGCAGCGCAGGCGGACAGGATTATTCACGCGTTCGTCACCCAATCGCCGTCCGGCGTTAAGCCCATTATCGAATAACGCGGCCTTACGGCGGCCTCATTCGAGATACGTCTTGCCGGAAAAGGCAGGACGTCATGCAACCGTCGGCGTCGTCAGCCATAGCGTAACGCGTCCGGCATCGCTGCTATGTTTCCCCTTTCCCCCGCCGCGCGGACGCTTTTGGCAAAGAGCGATCGCCATGCCGTCGTTGGGTTGAAAACCCGCCTTAATCAGCGCAATAAACGCTTGACCCTCCCCTTGATGGAAGGTTTAACCTGCTCGAATCAGGCGGGCGGTCAGCCTATTCGCCCGCCCGTCGTGGCTACGGGAGAAAATTATTATGTCGCAGACTATCGTTTTGTCGTTGCAGGGGCTCAGCTGCGGGCACTGCATACAGCAGGTCAAGAAAACGCTGGAGGCGCTGCCGGACGTCGAACAGGCGGAGGTCGCGCTGAATTACGCCAGGGTGACGGGCGAGGCGAACCCGCCCGCGCTGATCGCCGCTATCGAACAGGCGGGATATGAAGCAAGTCTGGCCGTTCCCGACGTTTCGCTGCAGCTTGCCGGATTAAGCTGCCAGCATTGCGTCGCCTCGACGCGTAAGGCGCTGGAGGCCGTTCAGGGCGTGGTCGCGGCGCAAGTCACGCAAGAGCGCGCCGATATCTACGGCGATGCGGCGTCCGCCGCGCTGGTCGGCGCGGTGGAACAGGCCGGTTATCAAGCCAGCGTATCGCAGGCGCCGTCCCGCCCAAAAACTGAGCCGCTGGCGCAGATAGCGACCGCGCCGGAAACGCTGCCAGCGGCTCAGAGTCATGTTCCGGCATCCCCCGCCGTCGAGGAAATTCCCGTCCTCGACGCCGCCCCTGATGATAATGTACAAATGCTGCTCCAGGGGATGAGCTGCGCCAGCTGCGTCAATCGGGTGCAGAAAGCCTTACAGGGCGTGGCCGGCGTGACGCAGGCGCGCGTGAATCTGGCCGAGCGCAGCGCGCTGGTGAGCGGACGCGCGACGCCGCAAGCGCTGATCGCCGCCGTCGAACAGGCGGGCTACGGCGCGGAGATCGTTCAGGATGAAAACCAACGCCGCGCGCGCCAGCAACAGACCTCGCAGCAAAGCATTCGGCGATTTCAATGGCAGGCGACGCTCGGCCTGCTGTTGGGCGCGCCCTTGATGCTGTGGGGCGTACTGGGCGGCAGCATGACCCTGACGCCCGCAAGCCGCACGCCGTGGCTGATTGTCGGCGCGCTGACGCTGGCGGTCATGATTTTCGCCGGCGGCCATTTTTATCGTAACGCCTGGCGCAGCCTGAAGAACGGCGGCGCCACCATGGATACGCTGGTGGCGCTCGGCACCGGCGCGGCCTGGCTCTATTCCATTACCGTTAATCTGTGGCCGGAAGTTTTCCCCATGGCGGCGCGCCATCTTTATTATGAAGCCAGCGCGATGATTATCGGCCTGATCAACCTCGGCCATGCGCTGGAGCAGCGCGCCCGTCAGCGTTCGTCCCGCGCGCTGGAAAAGCTGCTGGATCTCACGCCCCCCACCGCCCGCGTGGTGACGCCGGACGGCGAGAAAACGCTGCCGCTGTCCGCCGTGCAGCCCGGGATGACGCTACGCCTGACCACCGGCGATCGCATCCCGGTCGACGGCGAGATCCTGCAAGGGGAGATCTGGGTCGATGAAGCGATGCTGACCGGCGAGCCGCTGCCGCAACAAAAAGAGCGGAGCCATGCGGTTCACGCCGGCACGCTGGTTGCCGACGGCAGCGCGCTGTTCCGCGCGGACGCCGTCGGCAACCAGACGACGCTATCGCGCATCATCCGGCTGGTCAGACAGGCGCAGAGCAGTAAACCGGCCATCGGACGGCTGGCGGATCGCATTTCCGCCGTATTCGTGCCGGCGGTGGCGGCTATCGCCGTCGTCAGCGGCGCCGTCTGGTTCTTCGCCGGGCCGGCGCCGCAAATCGTCTATACGCTGGTCGTCGCCACCACCGTGCTGATTATCGCCTGCCCTTGCGCCCTCGGGCTGGCGACGCCGATGTCGATTATCTCCGGAGTGGGCCGCGCCGCCGAATACGGCGTGCTGGTGCGGGATGCCGACGCCTTACAACAGGCCAGCAGGCTGGATACGCTGGTCTTCGATAAAACCGGCACCCTGACCGAAGGCCGCCCGCGCGTGGTTGAAATTCACGCCTTTGGCGCGGCCACGGAGCGGCAGGCGCTGATCTGGGCGGCTTCGCTGGAACGGGGCGCCAATCACCCGCTGGCGAAATCCATCGTCAATCGCGCCGAAGGCCTTCCCCTTGAGGAGATCGAGCGGTTCCGCACCCTGCGCGGCCTCGGGGTCAGCGGGGAGACCGCCGACGGCGTGTCGCTGCTGCTCGGCAATGCGGCACTGCTGCAACAGCACCGCATTGATATTCAGGCCGTGGCGGCGTCGATCGATGAACTGGCGCAGCGCGGCGTCACGCCGGTCTTGCTGGCGGCCGACGGCCATATCGCCGCCGTATTCTCCATCCTCGACCCCTTGCGCGCGGACAGCGCCACGGCTTTGCAGCGTCTGCGCCGGCAGGGCTATCAGTTGGTGATGCTGACCGGCGATAATCCGCTGACGGCCAACGCCATCGCCAAAGACGCCGGCATCGACCGGACGATCGCCGGCGTCTTGCCGGACGGCAAGGCGCATGCCATCAGGCAGCTTCAGGCACAGGGAAAACGCGTGGCGATGATCGGCGACGGCATCAATGACGCCCCCGCGCTGGCGCAGGCCAATGTGGGGATCGCCATGGGCGGCGGCAGCGATATCGCCATCGAAACCGCGGCGATTACCCTGATGCGCCACAGCCTGCACGGCGTGGCCGACGCCCTGGCCATTTCCCAGGCCACGCTGCGCAATATGAAGCAAAACCTGCTGGGCGCGTTCGTCTACAACGCGCTGGGGATCCCGATTGCCGCAGGCGTGCTCTATCCGCTGACCGGCACGCTGTTAAACCCGGTGGTGGCCGGCGCCGCCATGGCGCTCTCCTCCATCACCGTAGTCGGCAACGCCAACCGGCTGCTGCGTTTTAAGCCCGATAAAGTCAATCATAAAGTAGAGCGGTAAAACCGATAGGCATCCCCGATTCAACAGGCAAAGGCCGCGCTTACGTCGCGTAAGCACGGCCTTTGGCCTGAGAGTCCGAAACAGCGATGAGCCGTCAATGCCACCTTAGCCCGCCAGCAGACGAATCTTTTCCGGCGCAATGGCAAGGCGCACCGTATCGCCCGACATAAATGGGCTATCGGGCGCGGTCAGGCAACGCAAAATCCCCGCCGGGGTCTCGATAACATAGCGCGCGCGAGCGCCTAGATAGATCCGGCTTTGGACTATGCCGCTCAGCCCAACCGAACTCTTCTCGCCGATGGGCATCAAGGTAATATCCTCCTGCCGGATGCTCAGACATTGCTCGCCGCGGCTCCCTTCGCTACCAGAAAGCGAAAGGCGTTGGCCGCCGGCAAGCTGCGCCACGACGCCGTCCATCCCCTCCGTCAGTTCGGCCTCAAGCAAATTGGTGGCGCCGATAAAGCCGGCGGCAAAGCGTGAACGAGGGCAAGCGTATAATTCGGCGGGCGTCCCGGCTTGTTCGATTCGCCCGCCGTTAAGCAGGATCACCCTATCCGACAGGCTCAACGCCTCTTCCTGATCGTGCGTTACAAAGATGGTCGTCAAGCCCGTGGTGCGATGCAGGGAAATCAACTCTTCCTGCATGCGCTCACGCATCGCGGCGTCAAGATTGGACAACGGTTCATCCAGCAACAGCACATCAGGTTTTGATACCACGGCGCGCGCCAGAGCCACCCGCTGCTGCTGCCCTCCCGACAGCTGGCGGGGATAACGGCGCATCAGGTGTTCAAGCCCCACCATCTCCAGCGCCGCTTCGGCACGTTGTTTCCGTTCGGAGGCGTTGCCAATCGAACGCATTTCCAGCGGAAAAAGCACATTTTCCAACACGCTCAGATGCGGAATCAACGCATACGATTGGAACACCATGCTGATATTGCGTTTTTCAGGCGGCAGCGTCGTGCAGTTGCGTCCGCCAATCACGATCCCGCCCGAACTGGCGCGTTCCAATCCCGCCAACATCCTCAGAAGCGTGGTTTTTCCGCACCCGCTTGGCCCTAACAGACTGACAAACTCCCCGGCCTGAATCGACAGATTGATGCCTTTTATCACCTCGGATTGCCCATAGGATTTGCACAAATTCACAAGTTCAAGGTCACGCATGGGAATTTACTCCGTAATTTTCTGTAGGCCGATGGCACGGTCTATCAATACAATCAAGCAGACGGTTAGGCCGATCATCAGGCTCGACACCGCAGCGATAGAGGGATCCGGACTAAACTCCAGCTGGGTATAAATCTGAATGGGCAGCGTCACGATTTCAGGAGAACGCAAGAACAGCGAAACGACAGCCTCATCAAAGGAGATGTTAAAGGCAAAGAACGCGCCCGCCGCGATTCCCGGTAAACACTGCGGCAACGTTACCCGCCATAGGCTGCGCCATGGTCCGGCGCCCATAGTTCGGGCCGCTTCTTCAAGAAAAGGGTCCGAGGTGGTCAAAACCGCCAGCGTAGTGCGGATCACATAAGGGAGCGCCAGCACCAAATGCCCGACAAAAACGGTAATCAATGACGTGTGGCCGATAGTTCGACTCCACAACATCAAAAGGCCGAGGCCGAGAATGATTGAGGGCAACACAATCGGCGCCAAAAATAGCGCAGACAGCATATCGGCGCCCGGCAGCAGGCGGCGGTGCAAAGCGATCGCCGCCGCGCCGCCGATCGCCGCCGCCGCCAGCGTGACCAAAACAGCAAGCCACAGGCTGGTCAGCGCCGCCGCGCTATACTGTCCCTCAGACAGCATTTTGGCATACCATCGCAGACTAAGCCCCTGCGGCGGAAAAGCGATATAATCGCCCGCGGTGAAAGACACGCCTACCACAACCACCAGCGGCACCAGAACGAAAGTGACGGTCAATGCGACCAGACCAATCGTCAGAACCCGAACCCAGATCGGCGTCGCGTCAACCATGGGACCTCCTGGAAAATAAATAGTAAGGCAAAAACAGCAATAAAAGTCCTGCCAGCAAAATGATCGACTGGGCAGCCGCGAAAGGCCAATCCAGCGTCTTGGTGGCGGATTCGTAGATCGACCCGGCTAACGTAGGCAACCTCGCGCCTCCCAGCAGCGTGGGCGTCACGAAATAGCTGGCGGAGAGTGAAAAAACCAGTAAAAAACCTGAGACGATCCCCGGCATGGCGCTGGGTAACACAACACGCCGCAGCGAGGCCACGAAACTACAGCCCATCACGCGCGCGGCCTCTTCAAGACGGGGATCAAGCCGCTGGATCACGCCAAGCACGCTCAGGATCATGAAGGGCAAAACGACCTGCACCATGCCGATAACAATAGCGGTTTCCGTCTGCATCAGAGAAAAATTACGCCGCACCAGGCCAAGCGCATACAGCGCATCGGGCACCAGACCATTACGGCCAAGAATCACCGTCCAGCCAAAAGTTCGGACCACTACGCTGGTCATCAGGGGCAGCGTCACCGCAATCAGCAAAAAAGTCCTCAGCCACCGTGCGCCCCGCGCCATGACATAGGCCAGAGGAACGCCAATCAACACGCAAATAATACTGATAATGAAAGCCAGGCGGATCGTCCGCAAACCTACACTCAAAAAATAAGGATTCTCAAAAAAACGCCACAAGAAGCTGAAAGTCAGACCTTCATCGGTCTGTAGCCCAAGAACCAGCATACCGGCAACAGGAAACACGAAGGCCACAATCATGATCAGCACGCCCGGTACGATCATCAAAAGGGTCTCAGGAAATCTATTCATCAGAATGTCCGTGTCAGGGGGACGTTCATAAAGAGCGCCCCGGTCAGACGACACACGGGGTAGCGAACCCCAGCTCTTATCGTGCGATCGTACTTTTCCACTCATTGATCAGGGCGGGCGCTTTTTCTTGCAGCAGCGTGGGATCAAATCGGATTAAGCGATTCAGATCTTCGCCATGCACGACTTCTTTAGCCAAATCTTCCGGCAGTTGCGCTTTGCGGTTGGTTGGCGAATATCTCATCTCTCGCGCAAAGGCCACCTGTACCTCCGGCGACAAGCTGTAATCGATCAACTTTTTAGCCAGATCCGAATGCGGTCGGCCGGCGACAAGGTTCGTCGTAATATATAGCGCCGATGCGCCTTCCTTGGGAAATACGAATTTCACCGGCAAACCGCTCTGCTGAATAACATGGGCATAGTCCTGGGCAAAAGGCGCCAACCATGCGTCATTCTGCGCAAAGTTCTGCTGAATTTCAGGCGATGAGGTGATGATTACCGAGCGCTCCAGCAACTCGCCCACTTTTTTAAGGCCCGGTTGCCAATTGTTAAGATCGCCGCCCCAAATTTTATTCATCATTAAAAAGCCCTGCATCCCGAACGTGTTCGACAGGTCGGTTAGCACCAGATGATCGCCAAAGGCCGGATCCCAAAGATCCTTCCATGAGGTTGGCGCCCGTGGAACCTTTTTCTCATTGTAAAGCAGCCCCATAGCCGTCACGAGGCTAACCGGTCCCTGGCCCTTTTCCATACCTTCGGCGGCGAAAGGATAAAGATCGGCCGCATGAGGCAAATCGGCGGGTTGCAAAGGCGCAATTAACCCCTCTTTCGCGGCCAGAATCTCTTGCCCGCCCGAGAACTGCACCACATCAAACTGCGGCGCTTTTTTTTGCGCACGCAGCTGTGCCAGCATATCGGCGGAATAGACAGTCACTACCTGAATCTTTACGCCGTATTCCTTTTCGAACGGCTTGTAAATGAGTTTTTCCTGCAAATCTTCGTAGGGTCCACCATAGGAATTGACGACCAGCGTCACATCCCCAGCCCATGCGGAAACCGCAGACAGACACGCCAAAGCGGCAGCCAGAGCAATACGTTTCATGTTCACCTCGAAGTTGATGGGAGGGTTTCTGTCGTAGTTCGTTCAGGGAATGCCTGTCCGGGACAATTTTCTCTCGGACAGGCCGAAATTTAGATATTCATCGGCGCGTCGACCGGTTTGAGCATCGTTTCGGGGTGTATCACCTGATCCACAAAGACCTGCTGATAAGGCTTATAAAAGTCCCACAGACGTCTGAGTTCGGTTAGCGGTTTGTCCTGCCAGTCAACCCGCAAATCAACCAGCGGCCAGGCTTCCCGATCGGCAATCACCAGCGCCGCCGCGCCAATGGTCTTGGTTTCGCCGCCGGCGGCGAGCCCGGCATCAACGGCGGCCAAAAGACGTTCGGCAAAGCAGAGATCGGTTGCGGCCTCATAGGCTTCGATAATTGCCTGGGGCACGCCGGGATTGGATATGAAATTACCCGTCGACACGCACTGGTTACCAACATAACCGCCATTGATATTGTTGATTTCGGGACCGCTATAAAACGCCACCCTGCCAAGACGGTCTACCGCGGCAAACTGGCGTTCGCCGGGGAAATCATTACTTTCGGCCAAAATGCGGACCGTTTCCGCCGCCGAACACCCCTTCGCAAGCAGATCGAGGCCCAGCGGACCCGCCCGAGTGTCGGTTCGGTGCTGAGTAGCGATACCGCCTACACCTGCCCGCACCCAAGAGCAACGGTTCCCGGCGGCGACACCGGACGACCCCAACGCCATACCGAACATGCCGGTTTCGGGATCTCGAGCCAGAACTGAGAATGTCATGATATGTCCTTTTTAAGACAGAAGTAGTAACATTGTACCGCTACATATAATAATTGTAGCGCTACATATGTTTTGTAACTATAACGCTATAAATTGAATGTGCAACTGATTTATTGTAGCGCTACAAAATTTTTTGATACTCTTGCGTGCATGGCGGACCGAGACCCGTGCAAGCGGCGATTTTTCGCAAGAACATGGAGAGAAACGATTGAAAAAAATAATGGCCAGACCCCTGGCATCGATCCGAATGGCAGATATCGCCAAAGCGGCCGGCGTATCGCCGATGACCGTCTCTAACAGTTTCCGCAATCCGGATCTGGTAAAGAAAAATACCCGCCAGAAAGTTCTCGAAACGGCTGCGGCAATGGGCTATGTCCCAAATACCATGGCGGGTAATTTCGTATCAGGACAGAGCAAAGTGGTTGCGGTGGTTACGCCATCGGTTCGTTATTCAAGCTTCGCCGATATGATCATTACGCTCGAACAGACGCTGTCCGCTGCCGGCTACCATTTGATCATTTCTCTGGTTGAGAGCCCGGAACGGGAACCGGAAACGCTACGCGCTTTAGTCGGCCGGCGTGTTGACGGCATCGTCATCGCGGGCGAACTACAAGATCCGAATGCGCGCGAACTGATTGTAAAATCGGGTATGCCGATGGTGGAAACCTGGGATCTTCATGATGATATGACCGATATGGGCGTGGGTTTTTCAGAACATGATGCCGCCGTTATGGCGACGGAACACCTGATTGAGGCAGGCCGCAAGCGAATCGGCATGATTGGCCTTAACCTCCTGCAACATCGGCGGCTACGTGAACGATTGCGCGGATTCCGCACGGCAATGAAGCAGGCCGGATGGGACGACAGTTTGGTTGCGTTGGTGCCGGAGCAGAATGACTACGGCGCGGGCGCCGCCGGATTGCGCAGCCTGATCGCACAGTCGCCGGATCTGGACGGCATTTTCTGCATGACCGATATACTTGCCGTCGGCGCGCTATTCGAATGTCAGCGCCTCGGCTTATCTGTTCCAAGACGCCTTTCCGTCATGGGATACGGCGATTATGATATTGCCCCGCAGATCCCGCCCGGATTAAGCACAATTCATACCCCCGGAGACGAGATTGGCCGTGCGGCCGCCACGCTGCTATTGAATCGGCTGGATCGGCGTCCCGATGCCAAGCGGTTTCATCGCGTCAACTACCATCTGGTATACCGCTGTTCCGTTATTTTTTAGTAATCGGCCGGTTTTCCACCGGCCGCGAATATTCATGTTCTCCGGCCTCCGCATTTTCAGCCGATTACCCGTTCAACTTGTCTCCTGATGCGTTTAGCATAGATGGGTAGAAATCAGGAGACGGAATTTATGGGGCATCTGCTGCGCAGAATCGCGACTTTTCTTGGTCTTATTTCACCGCTGGCCTACGCCTACCCCGCGGTGGACGTCCACCTTGAGGATGAGCGCCGGTTTCATCTGGTCGGCAGTATTCATATGGGCAGCATGGGGATGGCCCCCCTGCCCGATGCGCTGCTGCAACAGCTGCATAACGCCAGCGCGCTGGTTGTCGAAGCCGATATCTCCGACGCCGGCTCCCCGTTCCAGCATACCGAGGCCGAGCCGCCGCTTGCGGAGCGGCTCAGCCCGCAAGATTATCGCCAGCTGCGGCAAATCTGCGAAAAACTCGCTTTCAGCGAGAGTTACATCGACCGCGTTCCCGCCTGGCAGGCGGCGCTGATGTTGCAGGCCCGTCAGGCGCAGCAGTTGGGGCTGAGCCCGGATTACGGCATCGACTATCAGCTGATTAACGCCGCAAAGGCGCAGGGGGTAACGATTATTGAGCTTGAAGGGCAACAAACGCAGATCGATTTGTTGCATCAACTGCCGCAAGGCGGTTTATCGCTATTGCAAGATACGATAAGGCAATGGCATACCAACGCCCGGTTATTGCAAACCATGGTCGGCTGGTGGCTGGACAGCAAGCCGGGCAAAATCACCGCCCCGCTGCCCGCCGCGTTCGGCAATGAGATGACCGAGCTGCTGATGAATCAACGCAACCGCCTTTGGCAACAAAAGCTCCGCGCTCTGCCGCCAGGCGACTATGTGGTTGCAGTCGGCGCGCTACATTTATATGGTGATGACAATCTCCCCACGTTATTACAGGCTAATTGAGCGACAAACAGGATATCGCCCGTAAGGATAGTTGAATTATGACACCCGCAATTAAACTGCTTGAGAAAAACAAGATCGCATTTACTTTACACAGCTACCAGCACGACAGCGACGAGACGAACTTCGGCGAGGAAGCGGCCAAAAAGCTGGGGCTGGACAAAGAGCAGGTTTACAAGACGCTGCTGGTCTCGCTGAACGGCGACGCCAAAAATCTCGCCGTGGCGGTTACGCCGGTCGCCGGCATGCTGGATTTAAAGAAGGTGGCCCGCGCCCTGTCGGCCAAAAAAGCCGATATGGCCGACCCCGCCATCGCGCAGCGGGTAACCGGCTATCTGGTCGGCGGGATCAGCCCGCTGGGGCAAAAAAAACGTCTGCCGACGGTGATTGACGCGACGGCGCAGCAGTTCGGCACCATTTTTATTTCCGGCGGTAAACGCGGGCTGGATGTCGAGCTGGCCGCCGGCGATCTGGCCAGTCTGCTGCAGGCGACGTTTGCCGACGTCGCCAAGCACGAAGGTTAAACCGCGCCCAATGCCCGCTCGGGCGGGCATTGGGCTGGGATGGCATTCCCGCGGGGAAACCGCCCAACACATCGCCCTAAGCAATGCGCCGACCGTTACGCCGTAAGACGGGCGAAACCGTCGCGGATCTCCTGTTCGGGCAAATCCCGGCCGATGAAAACCAATACGCTGCGTCTCTCTTCGTCATCCCGCCATTCCCTATCCCAGTCGGCGCTGTACAGACGCTGCACGCCCTGAAACAACAGACGGCGCGCGTCGCCGTTAATCGCCAGGATGCCTTTATAACGCAAAAGGCTATCGGCGTGGTTCACCAGAAAGCCCTCCATCAAATCAGACACCGCGGCGAGTTCGACCGGGGTATCGAACTGCACGACGATAGACTGGATATTGTTTTGCGCAGGGGCGATAAAACGGAAGGTCGGCGTATTCACCGCCAGTTTATCGTTGAGAATAAAGCCTTCGATATTGAACAGAAGGCTTAAATCAATATTCCCGTTCACCACGGAGTAAATCGGCGCTCTGGCGTTAATGCGCTGAAGGCGCTGGATCAGCGCCTGGTCTTCGCCCGCGATATCGGTTTTCGTCAGCAAAATGCGATCGGCATAGCCGATCTGCGCCTGCGCAATCGTAAACTGATCCAATTGCTGTTGCGCGTGCGCCGCATCCACCAGCGTAATGATGCCGTCCAGCAGGAAACGCTCGCAAATAACCTCATGAGAAAAGAAGGTTTGCGCCACCGGGCCGGGATCGGCCATGCCGGTGCACTCAATCACCACATGGTCGAAATCCAAGGTGCCGTCGTCGATACCGTCGAGTAAATCCAACAGCGCGTCGGCCAGCGCGTTCGCCTGGCTACAGCAGATACAGCCGTTGCTCAGGGTGGTGATTTTGCTTGCCCGTTCGCCGATCAAGGCATTATCGATAGGCACTTCGCCGAACTCGTTTTCAATCACGGCGATCTTATAGCCGTGATCGGCATTGAGCATATGCCGCAGCAAGGTGGTTTTACCCGCCCCCAGAAAGCCGGTCAGAATAGTGACAGAGAGTGGTTGAGTCATAACTGCTCCAATTGACTAACAGCAGCGCATTCCGCCTTTGCCATCGCCGCCGTAACGCGCCTGCTGGCGCTCGCGGAAAAATTCTTTATACGTCATAACAGGCTTATCAGGATGATTGGTCTGCATATGCTGCACGTAGGTTTCATAATCAGGAATGCCGACCAGCATACGCGCCGCCTGGCCCAAATACTTACCCGCCTGTCCCAGATTGCCAAACATAATCACCTCCCGTCGAAAAAGCCCGCTCGACGACAATCGCCATTTCCGCCCGAACCGCCATAAAAACAACCCCGTATAATGTTATACATTATACGGGGTCGATGAGATATCCCCGGTTAATGGCCGGATGATAACTTCACGCCGCCTTCCGGTACCGGAACGTAAGGCGTTTCGTTATCCGTACACTCGGGATCTTTACGTGCGTCCAGCGCCGTTTTAACACCGTAGGCGATGATGCTGTACACCACGATCAGGAACAGAATGCTCAGCCCGGCGTTGGTGTAGTTATTGATGACGATATGGTTCATGTTGGCGATCTGCTGCGCGCTCAGGTCCGCGCCGCCTTCCGCAATTTTGCTCTTGAACATATTCGCCATATAGAAGAAGCCTTCAAGCTGCGGGTTGTCGCTGAATAGCTTCAGACCCAGCGCCCAGGTGGTACAAATCAGCAGCCAGACCGCCGGCACCAGCGTAACCCAGATGTATTGCGTGCGCTTCATCTTGATAAGCACCACCGTGCCCAGCACCAGCGCCACGGCAGCCAGCATCTGGTTGGAGATGCCGAACAGCGGCCACAGGCTCTTCACGCCGCCCAGCGGATCCACCACGCCCTGATACAGCAGATATCCCCACAGCCCCACGCAGCCGGCGGTGCCGATAACCCCGGCCACCAGCGAATCGGTTTTCTTCAGGAAGGGCACGAAGTTGCCCAGCAGATCCTGCAGCATAAAGCGGCCGGAGCGCGTCCCCGCATCCAGCGCGGTCAGAATAAACAGCGCTTCGAACAGAATACCGAAGTGATACCAGAAGCCCATGTCGGCGCCCGGAATGATCTGATGGAACACGTGGGCAATCCCCACCGCCAGCGTCGGCGCGCCGCCGGCGCGGTTGAGCACGGAAGGTTCGCCGATATCTTTCGCCGTTTGCAGGATCTGATCGGGAGAGATAACGAATCCCCAAGAGCTGACGGTCGCCGCGGCGTGCGCCGAAACCTCCTGCAGCTGCGCCATAATCGCCGGCGCATCGGCCGTCCCCAACTGATGCAGGTTAGGCATGGTGATACCCAACGCCGCCGGCGGGGTGTTCATCGCGAAATAGAGACCGGGCTCAATAATCGAGGCAGCCACCAGCGCCATGACGGCGACGAAGGACTCCATCAGCATGGCGCCGTAGCCGATGAAACGGGCGTCGTTTTCGTTAGCCAACAGTTTCGGCGTCGTCCCGGAAGCGATCAAGGCATGAAAGCCGGATACCGCGCCGCAGGCGATGGTAATAAACAGGAATGGGAACAGCGTGCCCTTCCAGACCGGGCCGGTGCCGTCGACAAACTGCGTGACCGCCGGCATTTTCAGATCCGGATTCAGAATCAGAATACCGATGGCCAGGCCGACGATCACCCCGATTTTCAGGAAGGTCGCCAGATAGTCGCGCGGCGCCAGAATCAGCCACACCGGCAGCAGCGCGGAGACAAACGCGTAGCCAATCAGCGTGAAGGTGATGGTGGTATCTTTAAAGGTTAACGCCGGCCCCCAGTACGGGTCGTGCGCGATAACGCCGCCGAACCAGATCGCCAGCACCAGCAGCACGATGCCGATCACCGACACTTCGCCCACGCGTCCGGGGCGAATAAAGCGCATGTAAATCCCCATAAACAGCGCAATCGGCACCGTCGAGCAAACGGTAAAGACGCCCCACGGGCTTTCCGCCAGCGCTTTTACCACAATCAGCGCCAGCACCGCCAGGATGATGATCATAATCAGGAAGCAGCCGAACAGCGCGATCGTTCCCGGCACCGCCCCCAGCTCTTTCTTGACGATTTCGCCCAGCGAGGCGCCGTTACGCCGCGTGGAGAGAAACAGCACCATGAAATCCTGCACCGCGCCGGCCAGCACCACTCCGGCCAGCAGCCACAGCGTGCCGGGCAAATAACCGACCTGCGCGGCCAGCACCGGCCCGACCAGCGGACCGGCGCCGGCGATGGCGGCGAAATGGTGGCCGAACAGCACGTTGCGATTGGTCGGAACATAGTTCAGGCCATCGTTGTTCACCACCGCCGGCGTCGCCCGCGAGGGATCCAGCCGCATCACTTTCTGGGCGATATAGAGGCTGTAGTACCGATAAGCCACCAGATATACCGCGACGGAGGCGACAATAATCCATAAGGCGCTGACATGCTCACCACGGCGTAGTGCCACCACGCCCAGGCAGGCTGCCCCGATAATCCCTAAGATTATCCAGGGGATGTGTTTAAGAATGGTACCGCTCTTCATAAGACATCCTTCATAAAAGTCGTAATGATTTGATTTTGATATTTATTAAATAAAATCAACGCGATAACTTGCGTTATCCCGTGTAGGTCTCAGATAAAAGGAATCGTGTGGATACAGATACAGCAGCAGGGAGAACCGGGACACTCCGCCCCTGCGCGCCGGTAAAACCGCCGGACTCAGATCAGAATTACAGAGAAGTGAAAGTGGAATCGTCATCATGTTCTACCGAAACACCGCTGATGGCGGGAGATTACGTCAGCGTCCGGGGGGGAACTATCGCTATTTCGCTATCCGGTAAAATAGCGTGCTAAGCGGTTAGAATCGTGCGGTGAACGGTCGGCGGAAAAAGCGCGGCGTGCGCCGGCGGAGATAAATGCGCTCGGCATGGCGAAAAGGCAATCGGCGACGCTGGAAAAGCGGGAGGCCGGAAGTCGGCCCGCCCGCCAGGTCGGTAATCTACATATTGCTACTTACGGCAAAGCATCGGACCGGATCACTTACCCGGCTTCAGCCGGTACACGGCCGTCGTGCCGCTCACCTCATACCCCACCAGCAGCAGCGGCTCTCCATTCGGCGACTGTTCGGCCGGTATGAACGCCAAACCTTCCGGCCCCAGATCGCCCACCGCCGCGCCCTGCGTCTTCCAGTCCAGCGCTTTCAGCTTTTTCGTCGTCCAGTCGGCGCGGGTATTAATATAGTCCTCAAGCACCGGCGACCGAGGATGGGTCACATCGTAAACCAGCACGCCGCCGAAACGCTCCAAGCCGATGAAAGCATAGGTTTTTCCATCGATGCTGCCGAGCGCCAACCCTTCCGGCTCCGGCCCTTTATCATCGCTGCGGTTGTCCAGGCTGTCGCCCGTCTCATGATTCGCGTTAAAAAATGTCTTGCACGGCACGCTATTGCCGCCGGAACTGAGGACACACGCCTTGCCGCTGCGCGTTTTGATCTGATTGGCGAAGAATTTCTCGAAGTCGGCGCCCGAGTCCCAGACCAGCGCGCCGGCGGCGTCGCGGATCGACACCGAGCGTCCGCCGTAGGCGTACAGCGCGTCATACATCAGGCGATCCCCTTGCGGATCCTGTTCCCCGCGGGCGTTGAACAGCACAGGTTTACCCTGGGCATCCCGGCGATAGCCTTCCGTCCAGGTGATTTTAAGCCGCCCCAGTTTATCATCGGCGCGGCAGTCGCCGGCGTCTCCCGCTTTGGCGCCGCAATAGCTGAACACCTGCGGATTGAGCAACGCGCCGGCGGCCAGCCGCCGCAGCTGCGGCGGCAGATCGTCGCCCACGCGACGATCGAAGCCTTTTTGGTGCACCAGATGCTTGACGCGAAACTCTTCCACGAACCCTTTGCCGGCGTCGCCCGCCCAGTAGGCATCGTTATCTTCGCCCCAGGCGCGCGCGTCGCCTTCGTTAGCGGTCACCAGATAGATTTTGCCGTCCGCCGGAGCGGTATAGGCCGCGATGCTATCCGGCAGATACAGGCCGCGCACGCCGGGCCAGGCGCGGATATCAACGCCGACCAGTTTGGCGTCTCCGTCGCCGTCGGAAACGTCGATCTCATTGCCGGCCTTGCCATAATCCTTGAATCCCAACGGCACAATATCTATGACGCGGGCGTTAACCACATCGATTTTCGCCAGCGCGTTGTTTTCCTGCAGCGTCGCCCAGGCGGTCTTGCCGTCGCCGGACGTCGCGATATATTCCGGCTCCAGATCCTGCGCCACGCTGGCATGAGGGCCGTAGAGCCGCACGCCTTTGCCGCGCAATGCGTCGGCGCGGCCGTTGAAGGCGCCGAAAGCGGCGGTGCGCGCCTCCGGCCTGGCGGGATCGGCGACGCTGATAATGGTGATCGAACCTTCGGGATCTTTGCTGTAATCCGCGTTCGGCTCGCCTTCGTTGGCGACCAGCAGCGTTTTGCCGTCCGGCGTGAACACCAGGTTATCCGGCAGCGCGCCGACCTGCACATGGCTGATTAAACGCAGATCGGCCGCGTTGTATAGCGCCACGCGCCCCGGTTCGGTTTTGTCGGAGGCTTCGACGGCCAGCGCCACCAGCCCGTTGCGCACGGCCACGCTGTTGACCGCGGAGCCCGGCAGGATATCTTCGGTTTTCAGCGTTTGCACCCGTTTGGGATGGGCCGGATCGGACAGATCGAGCACGTCCAGCGCGCCGGCCAGCGCGTTGACCACGAAAGCGCGTTTGGAGCCGGCGTCGTAATTGACGATTTCCGCCGCGCTTTTGCCAAAGACGCCGGCGCCGTAGCCGCCGATCTTCTCCAGCGTAATGGGAGCAGCCGGCGCCGCCGAGGCGCCGTTAGCGACGGCGGCGTAAGCGGCGGTCGCCATGACGGCGGCCAACAAAGCGCCCGGCGCTGATAGTCTGAAACGGCGCAGCTGCGCCTGTAACTCATTCATTTGTGCCTTTCCCCGGAGTGTATTGATTTATTCAAGCTATCAATTATTGAACGAGACTCGTTTTTAACCGGGAAAGGTTACGGTTTTATGACATACGCGACGCGACCGGAACAACACCTTATTTTGCGCTGCGCCGTTATGAAAAACGGCGTCAGCGCCGTGAAAAATTAAGCTGCGGCGTCAGAAAGGCGTTACGGAAGTATGTGCGAATCGCCTGCATCGCCGGGGTAAACCTGGCGTCGCGATGCCAGGCCAGCCCGACGCTCATCGGATGAACGGTATCTTTCAACGATCGGGTTTCGATGCGTCGCCCTTCCAGCGACCACGGCCGGTAAACCAGATCGGACAAAATCGCCACCCCCAGCCCGTTGGCCACCATGCTGCGCACCGCCTCCACCGAGCTGGTGCGCAGCATAATGCGCGGGCGATACCCGCTCAGATCCCAATAGCGCATGGCGCTGTGATCCGCTTCGTCGACCGTTAGCATGATGAACGGCTCCTTGGCGACATCGGCCAGACTCACTTCCGGCTTATCGCACAGCGGATGGCGGCTAGGCAGCCATAAGCGCCGCTCGGAGTTGAACAACTTTTCCGCGGTGATTTCCGGGTGCGTGAGATTGGCGGTCAACACCAGCGAGATATCAAAAGAGCGATTGATCAGCCCCTGCTCAATGTCGCTGCGCTCCCGTTCATTCAGGTTGATAACGATATGCGGAAAGCCGTAGGACAGACGTTGCAGATGAAACGGCAAGAAGTAGCCCATCACCGTATAGCTGGCCGCCACATTCAGCGTTCCCTGGGTGCGATTGTCCGTGAGCGGCACCATCATAGCGTCATCGACGCTGCGCAAAATGGAATAGGCGTGATTGAGAAAGTAGCTGCCGTTTTCGGTCAGCGTCATCCCGTGAACCGAACGTAGAAACAGCTGTTTCCCCAACAGACTTTCCAGCTCCTGAATCGCCGTGGTCACCGCCGACTGGGAAATATTTAAATGAATGGCGGCCTGAGATATTTGCCCTATCTCAGCGGTCGCGACGAAATAGCGAATTTGGCGAAGTGTAATCATATGATTCTCTTATTGTCGATGCGTTCTGTTTTTCAGATATTCAGCCATCTGAAAATACGTCTTTCCGATTGGAAAAAATTCACTCTATATTATTTTTAAACAAAACCATCACAAATAAGAAATAATTATGAAATATGAAATCGATCTGAATTCCGATATGGGTGAAAATTTCGGTCCGTGGTCCATAGGCGACAACGTTGACAAAGAGATTATGCCTTATATAAGTTCCGCCAATATTGCCGCCGGATTTCACGCCGGCGATCCCAATACCATAAGCCAGACAATTGAATTGGCGAAATATTATGGTGTGGCCATCGGCGCGCATCCGGGCTTTCGCGATTTAGTGGGGTTCGGACGACGCCATATTAATATTCATCCGCAAGAAGTCACCAATGACATTATCTATCAATTAGGCGCGTTGCGTGAATTCGCCACGCTTTATAAGTCGCCGTTACAACATATAAAACCGCACGGCGCGCTGTACATGCATCTGGCGCGCGATCCAAGCGCCGCGCAGTTGTTTGTGGATACGCTACATAGGCTGGCGCCCGATTTACTGCTGTTCTGCCTGCATGATTCGGCGGTGTGGCATGCGGCAAAAAAGAGTCAACATCCTGTTATTTGTGAATTTTATGCCGACAGGGATTATGACCGCAGCGGGTCGATTGTGTTTACCCGCCGGGTGGGGCCGCTCGATCCGGATCGGGTGGCGCAGAAAGTATTACGCGCCTGTCGGGAAGGGAAAGTCCGCACCGTTGAAGGCGAGGACATTCCTGTCGTATTCGATTCAGTTTGTATTCATAGCGATACGCCGGGGGCGCTGGCATTAATAAAATCCATACGCGAACAGCTTAATAGCGCGGATATTCATGTTAAATCGCCAGCCAGAATAGTTTCTTATCCAACAGAGTAAAAAATTAAGGAAATACTGCAATGAAAGAGTATGAGGTATGTTCTCCTTTACCCGGTATTTTTTACCGCCGCCCCGCGCCGGACGCGGCCGTCTTTATTGAGGAAAAAGATATTGTTAATGAAAATACGGTCATTGGTTTAATTGAAGTCATGAAACAATTCAGCGAAGTTTACGCCGAACAGGCCGGACAATTAATTTCTTTTAATATCAACAACGGCGATGCTGTCGAACCCGGGCAGGTAATAGCCATCATAAAAACCAATATATAACGGCAGCGATGCAGGAGGTAGAGATGGAAACGCCGATAAAAAAACTACTTATCGCCAACCGTGGCGAAATAGCGGTAAGAATTATCCACGCGGCTAAAAGCCTGGGGATCCCAACCGTGGCGGCATGCAGCGACGCGGATGCCGACTCTCTGCCCGCCCGCCTGGCCGACGAGGTCTATATTCTTGGGCCGGCGCGCGCCGACAAAAGCTATTTGAACGCGGATGCGCTGCTCCGGGGCGCCCGCCTCTGCGGCGCCGACGCCATTCATCCGGGGTATGGCTTCCTGGCGGAAAATGCCGACTTCGCTCAAGCGGTGGAACAAGCCGGACTGCGCTTTATCGGCCCGACGCCGCAGACCATCCGCATGATGGGAGATAAAGCCGTCGCCCGGCGCACCGCTCAAGCGGCCGGGGTTGCCGTGGTGCCCGGATCCACCGCCGCGCTGGGTAACATTGATGAGGCGCTGCGCTGCGCCGAAGAGGTGGGTTATCCGCTGCTGATTAAAGCGGCGGCCGGCGGCGGCGGACGCGGTATCCGCGTTGTCGCCGACGCGATGGAACTGGTTCGCGATCTTCCCATCGCGCAGAGCGAATCCAAGGCCGCCTTCGGCTGCGGCGATGTCTATCTGGAACGTTTTATTCCGCATGCCCGGCATATTGAGGTGCAAATACTCGGCGACGGCGAGCGGGTCATCCATCTCTATGAGCGCGAGTGTTCGCTGCAACGGCGGCGACAGAAGATATTTGAGGAGGCCCCCTCGCCGGCGCTCTCTCCCGCTCAGCGCGAGGCCATTTGCCACAGCGCCCTGCAGCTGGCGCAACGGCTGAATTACCGCGGGGCGGGAACCCTGGAATACCTGTTCGATGAAGAGAGCGGCGAATACTATTTTATTGAAATGAATACCCGCATCCAGGTGGAGCACCCGGTGACGGAGATGGTCACGGGCGTCGATCTGGTGCAATGGATGCTGCGTATCGCGCAGGGAGAAAAACTCAGCCTGCGTCAGCAAGATATCGCGCTTAGCGGCAACGCCTGCGAAATGCGCATCAATGCCGAAGATCCGGAGCGCAACTTTTTCCCCTGCCCCGGCGTGGTGGAAAAGCTGCTGTGGCCGCAGGGAGACGGCATCCGCATCGATAGCCATCTCTTCAGCGGTTACCGTATCCCGCCCTATTACGATTCTCTGTTGGCAAAACTGGTGGCGCACGGCGGCGATCGTCAGCAAATGCTGGCGCGTGCGGAGCTGGCGCTGCGGCAATTGCGCCTGACGGGGGTAACCACCACGCAATCGCTTCATCAGTGGCTGATCGCCGACCCCAGGGTGCGCGCCGGGCAGTTTGATACCCACGCGCTGGAAGCGTGGCTGCAAGCGCGCGCACAAACCAAGACGCCGATTTTCCGGGAGGCCTGACATGGAAAACAGCGCAATCCGTTATAGCTTCGGCGGCGACGAGCATCTTTTCGCTGAAATTGACGAATCGATGTCGCTGTCCGCGTTCTTTCGCGGCCTGGCGATCACCCGCGCCGTCGAACAGCGGGCGATCCCCGGCATCCTGGATATCTGCCTGGCGAACGCCTCTTTTCAGATTCGCTTTAACCCGGATGTGGTTGCGCCGGGGGATCTGCTGGAAACGGTCCAAAAGGCGGAAAACCAGGCGCAGACGGTAAGCAGGCTTGAGACGCGCATCATCGAAATTCCGGTGCTATACAACGACCCGTGGACGCGCGAAACGCTGATGCGCTTTCGCGATCGTCATCAGGAGCCGGGTATGACCGATCTGGAGTACGCCGCCAGCATCAATGGTTATCAGGATATCGACGCCTTTATCGAGGCCCACAGCGGCACGCCCTGGTTTGTGTCGATGGTCGGGTTTGTCGCCGGCCTGCCGTTTATGTTCCAGATGGTCGAACAGGAAAAACAGATTCAGGTGCCCAAATATCTGCGCCCGCGCACCGATACGCCGCGCCTGTCGCTGGGACACGGCGGCTGTTTCGGCTGTATTTACTCGGTGCGCGGCGCCGGCGGTTACCAGCTGTTCGGCGTGACCCCCGCCCCCATTTATGACCCGCGGCAGAGTCTGGACTATTTGCGCGAATCGCTGGTGTTTTTCCGCGCCGGGGACATCGTGCAGTTCAAGCCTATCGACCCGCAGCGCTATGAGCGGGATAGACAGGCGGTCGAAGCCGGAACCTTTGACCTGCGTATCCGCCCCGTCACCTTTGAGCTGGATAAATTCGTCGCCGATCCCCTTGACTATAAGCGCTACCTTCAGGAGGTGCTGTATGCAGATTAACGTCCTCAAACCCGGACTGGCGACCTCCGTACAGGATACGGGGCGCGAAGGCTATTACCATCTCGGTATCCCGCCCTCCGGCGCGCTGGATCAATACTCCCTGCGCATGGCGAACCTGCTGGTAGGCAACCCGGCATCCGCCGCCGCGCTAGAAATCACGCTGCTGGGGCCGGAACTGGAGTTTACCGACGCGGGGCTGGCCGCCCTCTGCGGGGCGCAGATGAAACCGCAGTTGGACGGTGTGGAGGTGCCCATGCATACCGTCTTTAGCGTCAAGGCCGGGCAGGTTCTGCGCGTTGGCTACGCCGCGGCGGGCTGCCGCAGCTATCTGGCCGTCGCCGGCGGCATCGACGTTCCCGCCGCGCTGGGGAGCCGCTCGACTTACACGCTGGGCGCGTTGGGCGGGCACCTGGGGCGCCGCCTGGCGGCGAACGATGCGCTTCCCGTCGGCGCGCCGGGGAAAAAAAACCAACCGGGGGCCAGCGTGCCTGAAGATTATCTGCCGACGTTCGGCAAGGATATCGCGCTACGTATGGTGCCCGGGCTGTATATCCATCGCCTCACCCCGGAGGCGGAGGCGCGTTTTTTCGCCGATAGCTGGTCGGTATCGACCGAGGCGGACCGCATCGGCTATCGGCTGAAAGGCGGCGCTCCGCTGGCCTTCCGTCCCCGCACGCCGCCGTTTGGCGCCGGCTCCGACCCCTCCAATATCGTCGATGCCTGCTATCCCATCGGTTCGATACAGGTGCCCGGCGGACTGGAGCCGATAGTCCTGTTGCGCGATGCGGTTTCCGGCGGCGGTTATATGACGCTGGGTACGGTCATCAGCGCCGACCTGGATATCATCGGACAGCTGCAGCCCAATAATCGCGTACGTTTTATTCCGATCTCGCTAAAAGAAGCAATGGAAGCGCGGCGGCAATATCGCCGGCGCCTGGATCGCCTTGAACATTTCCTGGCGAACTGAATCTACACGCACCGAACGTCTCTCCCATTGGTTTTGGCATGCGTCGATACGGCGGGCCTGACCGCTCCAATGCCGATGGCGACGTTCTCAATCGGGCGCGCACCGCCGTTCGGCAAGGCGCGGCCCGGTTTCTGGAGGTATGCAATGGCTGATTTATCGCAAATTGAAGACGCGCATAACGTCACATCCGCCGAAACGGTCACCGACGCGGAGCGCATGGGGAAACTCTCCCTGACGATGGCCTGGTGGGCCGTATGCAGCGCCCTATTTTATATCGTGGTCGGGGCATCGCTGGCGCAGAGCTATGGCGCCAAGAACGCCATTATCGGCATGGCGCTGTCGGTCATCAGCTATGGCCTGGTAAACGCGGCGATTAGCCGTTTTGCCGTCCGCAGCGGTTTATCGGTCGCGCTCTTCTCCAATCAGCTATTCGGACACCTCGGCTCCGCGCTCGCTACGCTGATTTTCTTTTCGACCGCCATCTACTACGCGGTGTTTGAAGGGGCGGTGATCGCCTACGCCATCAATCATCTCTTCCCGCAGCTGGCCTACTACTGGGCGGCGCTAATCGTAGTGTTATACAGCGTGCCGCTGATTTTCGGCAGCGTACAGCACTGGCTGGATAAATTTAACGGCATTTTGCTGCCCTTCTATCTAATCGGCCTGCTGATCACCGTATTGGTCGCCGTCAACCACTATGGCTATCAGCCGCAATGGCTGAATTTCGGTCCCGAATCTCCGCCGGCCTACGGGTGGTGGAACTGCTTCACCTACTATATGGGGGTGTGGATCCTGATGATGTATACCTTCGATTATGCCCGTTTCGGCAAACGGCAAGACGGCGATTATCATGCGCGGTTTAACTTCGGCATGCCGTTCTACCTGATTACCTTTCTGCTTAACGGCGTGGCGGGCATTTATCTGGTCAGCAGTTTTCAACAGCAGGGCGGCGTGAGCGAGGTCGCGGTGGTGGTGGCGATACTGAATCTGCTGGGATTATGGGGATTGCTGTTCGTGTGGATCACGCAGACGCGCATTAACACCGCCAATTATTATCTGGCGACGGTAAATATGCAGGTATTCTTCGATCGATTATTTCGCATCCGTTATCGAAAGATCGTCTGGGCGTGCATCGTCGGCGCGGTGGTGTATCTATTGATGCTGGCGGATATTTTCGCCTACATACTGCAAGCGTTGGCGTATCAGGGCGTGTTTGTCGTGGCGTGGGTCGGCGTGGCGCTGGGGCATATTTTTTCCGGCGCGCGGACGCCCCCGCGGCATACCGAACGGACGTTCAATGTTTCCGGGCTTAGCGCCTGGTTTGGCAGCGTGGCCGCCGGCATCGCGCTGATGCATAGCGGCGAAGCGGCGCAATCCTTTTCCGCGCCCGTTACCTTCGCCGTCGCCTTACTCCTGTACAGTTTCTGGCCGCGTCAGAAACCAGCGTAAATCAAGCGGACCGGGCAAGCCCGGTCCTGTCTGCTGGGGCGGTTACTTATAAACAATCTCGCCTTTCGGCTCGTAGGCTTTGGCATCCAGCGGCGAGTGCTTCTCGATATACTGTTTCAGCACGTCCGCATCGATAAAGCCGGTGTTCACATAGCCGGGGAGGCTGTCGATGCGCGGATACGCATCGCCGCCCATGGCGTTAAAGTTCAGCGTCGACATGCGATAAACCTTATCCGCCTGCAAGGGTTCGCCTTTAATTTTGACATCCTGCACGCCTTTGCCGTCCGCCGTCAGGCTGACGTTAAGCAACTGCGCATAGCCGCCGGAATCCACCACTTTGTTCGCCACAACGGCCAGGTACTTCTCGACCTCGCTGCCTTTCATATCGACGTAGACCAGCGTATTGGCGAACGGCTGCACTTTCAGCACGTCTTTATAGGTAATATCGCCGGGCTCGATCGAATCACGAATGCCGCCGCCGCTCATAACGGCAAAGTCGGCGTTCGCGCGCTCAAGCTGCGCGGTCAACAGTAAACGGGCCAGGTTGGTCTGACGGAAGCGAACCTGCTTGCGATCGCCGTCCAGATTGCCGACGACGCTGCCCACCTTCACTTCAAGCTGCTGGTGTCCTTTCTCTTGGAACGGCGTCAGCATTTTCATCATCGAAGAATCCTGGGCGATCTCCTGGGTATAGAAGACCCGCTCGGTTTTGCCGTCCGCCGTTTCGACCTTCTTCTTCAGGTTGACCGGGATCAGCTGATAGTGTTCAAGCTTCAGTTCGCCGTTGCGGAAGGTGAAATCCGCGCGGCCGACATATTTGCCCCATTCGTGAGCCTGAACGATCCAGACGCCGTTCTGGCGATCCGGCGCGCAGGGCGTGCCCGGCACATAATCCGCCTGTTTTTTATTCTCGCTGGCCATGCAGACCGGATCCTGCGAGTGCCCGCCGACGATCATATCCAGATAACCGGCGGGAATGCTGCGCGCCATTTCAACATCGCCAGGCGCATTGGAGCCGTGATTGCCGTTGTCATAGTGGCCCATATGCGTCGCGGCGATAATCACATCGGGCTTTTCGTTTTTGCGCAACGCCTCGACGACCAGCTTCACTTCCTGCGCCGGCTTACGAAACTCCATATCGGTGAAATACTCAGGATTGCCCAATTTGGCCGTATCGTCGGTGGTCAGGCCGATAACGGCGATTTTAACCCCTTGTTTGTCAAATAGCGCGTATGGCTTGAATAACCGTTGATTGGTGCTCTTTTGATAAATGTTGGCGGAAAGCAGCGGGAAATTCGCCCATTTTTCCTGCTGCCTCAGTACGGAAAGCGGGTTGTCGAACTCATGGTTGCCCAGCGCCATCGCATCGTAACCCACCATGCTCATGCCGCGGAAATCGGGTTCGGCGTCCTGTAAATCCGATTCGGGCACCCCGGTGTTGATATCCCCTCCGGACAGCAGCAGCACGCTGCCGCCCTCGGCGGCGACCTCCTGGCGAATCTTATCGACCAGGGTTTTTTGCGCCGCCAAGCCATACTCGCCATGATCGTTATGCCAGAAATGGCCATGATGATCGTTAGTATGAAGAATGGTGATGGAATAAGTTTTATCCTTCTCCCAGGCCATGGCGCCGTACGGCGCCGACACCAGGGATACCGCCAACGCGCAGCCCAGCGCCCGTGTGGAAAAACGCATGAAAAATCTCCATGGATTAAAAATACTATGCGGAAACTTTACCTGAGCGGAGCGGTAAAGCCAATGGGAAGCCGGCGGCGGCGTCGCCATCGTTCCGCCACCAACGATTTATAGTAGGGGAACATGATGAACAAATCATAATGGCGGATTCATTGCCTGTCTTCAGGCTGTCACGAACTTTTCATAATATGGAAACTTCATCCGAATAACCCTGTATCAGGCCTTTTATTCCCGCTTTTCTACGCTTTTCAAACGGCTGCTGGCGTTTTTTTGCTCGCCGGTCGCAATAATCAGCGGGCAAACGCGTTAAGATATCGGCTTGGCGTTGTTAATTACGCATGTTTATCAATGCTTATCTGAAGAAACCATGGCGAAATCTGTGTCATCATGAGAATAGGCTGATAAGCCAATATTTTTAGCAAAATACCTATTTTTCCCAAGCAACATTTCTCCATATACAATAGAATTTAACCATATAGGTTTCAAAGAGCAGGAAGGCGACAGCTGAACGCCCCACTCGCCGGGAACGAATTTTTCCAGCAGGCCAAGCGTCGGGAAATCTGCAACTCTGCGATTTGAAATACGAAAGGGATAAGAAGTCCGCTCGTTCACGTTTCATTCAGGGTAAAAGGAGTCGGGATGCATGCTGCAACACCTCTAATTTCAACGATTGCCGGGGGGCTTGTTCTCGCCTTCCTTCTTGGTATTCTGGCGAACCGCCTGCGCATCTCTCCCCTTGTCGGCTACCTGGTCGCCGGCGTGCTGGTCGGGCCTTTTACCCCGGGATTTGTCGCCGATACCTCACTGGCGCCGGAATTGGCCGAACTCGGCGTCATTTTGTTGATGTTTGGCGTGGGGTTGCACTTTTCCCTGAAAGACCTCATGGCGGTGAAATCGATCGCCATTCCCGGCGCCATCGCCCAGATCGCGGTGGCGACGCTGCTCGGCATCGGACTCTCCACCATGCTGGGCTGGAGCCTGCCGAACGGCCTGGTCTTCGGCCTCTGCCTTTCAACGGCCAGTACCGTCGTCTTGCTACGGGCGCTGGAAGAGCGACAGCTTATCGACAGCCAGCGCGGCCAAATCGCCATCGGCTGGCTGATCGTGGAAGATCTGGCGATGGTGCTGACGCTGGTTCTGCTGCCCGCCTTCGGCGATATGATCGGTTCGGAACACGCCGATACCGGCAAGCTACTGCGCGACCTGGCGTGGACCATCGGTAAAGTCATCGCGTTCATCACGCTGATGATTGTCGTGGGCCGCCGTTTAGTTCCCTGGGTGCTGGCCAAAAGCGCCAGCACCGGCTCCCGCGAGCTATTTACGCTGGCCGTGCTCGCCATGGCGCTGGGCATCGCCTTTGGCGCGGTGAAGCTGTTTGACGTCTCCTTCGCGCTGGGCGCGTTCTTTGCCGGCGTGGTGCTGAACGAGTCCGAACTCAGCCAGCGCGCCGCGCACGATACGCTGCCGCTGCGCGATGCCTTCGCCGTACTGTTCTTCGTCTCCGTCGGCATGCTGTTCGACCCGATGATTCTGATTAACGATCCGCTTGCGGTGCTGGTTACGCTGGCGATCATCGTTTTCGGCAAATCGGCCGCCGCGTTTGCGCTGGTGCGACTTTTCGGCCACTCCAAACGGACGGCGCTGACCATTTCCGCCAGCCTGGCGCAAATCGGGGAGTTCGCCTTTATTCTCGCCGGTCTGGGGATCGCGCTGGGCTTACTCTCCGAAGAGGGGCGCAGCCTGGTATTGGCCGGCGCGATCCTCTCCATCATGCTTAACCCGATTCTCTTTACCCTCCTCGAACGCTATTTGGCTAAAAATGAGACCATTGAAGAACAGATAGTGGAAGAGGCGATCGAAGAGGAGAAGCAAATCCCCGTCGATATGTGCAACCACGCGCTTTTGGTCGGCTATGGACGGGTCGGCAGCCTGATCGGCGCCAAACTTCATCAGGAAGGCATCCCGGTCGTGGTGATAGAAAATTCGCGCGCGCGCGTCGATGCGCTGCGTGAACAGGGCATCAAGGCGGTGCTCGGCAACGCCGCGAAGCCGGAGATTATGGAAATCGCCCGGCTGGACTGCGCCCGCTGGCTATTGCTGACCATCCCTAACGGCTATGAAGCCGGGGAAATCGTCGCCGCGGCGCGTGAAAAACGCGCCGATTTGGAAATTATCGCCCGCGCGCATTATGACGACGAGGTCAGCTACATTACCGAACACGGCGCCAATCAGGTCGTCATGGGCGAGCGGGAGATCGCCAACAGCATGATTACCCTGCTCAAGCTTGAAGACGCGCCGGCGGCGCCTCAGGAATGTCCGATCTGATATGCCAAAGGCGGGCTGCCGCCCGCCTTTGCATAATGTCTTCCCCCGGATTAACGGCAAAAAACGCCACGACGTCCTACCGCTGCGGATATGGAGATGACGCAGAGAGAAAAGCGCCAGCCTTCGGCTAACGAATCGCCCACCAGGCCAGCTGATGCAGACTGGCCGAATAGTAATCCTCCTGCGGCTGTAATTGGTCGCTCACCTGACCATTCTGCCCCAGCGTAATATCGCGGATCGCCATCATTCCTCCGCTAAGCGGATATTCGGCCCGTTCGCCGCTGACCACATCGATCCACGCCGGCGTCTTTTCGCGTTCAAAACGCTGCCAGTAGAGGCTAAACGGCGCCAGCGCGCGATTATCGGCGTGCGCCCAGCGCAGATAAAGCGGAATGCGCACCGCGTCGAAGCCAAAGCGCGCCGGCCAGCCTTCGGCCGGCGTCAGCTTACCGTTAATATTCAGCGCCACCCAATCGACGGGCAGCCGCGGCCGGCCGAAGGCCATCTGCTCCAGCAGACGCAGCGCGTCCCGCTGCAGGTCTTGCCACACTTTTAAATGGCTGTCGCGATAGAAGGCCTGCCAGGCCGGAAACAGGAAATAGGACGGATTGAGCACGATGGAGCTGGTGTGATTAAAGCCGCTCATGCCGGGCAGCATCACCCGATAGCCGGCGAAAGAGATCACCGTGTTTTTGATCAGCGCCGCCTGAATGCGGCGCGATTCGACGCGGTAATCCGCCAACTGCCATTTATCAGCGGCCAGCAGCAGCGCCCAGGCAATCAGCGTATCGCCGTCGGAGGCATTGTTTTTATCGCTGACTTTCTCCGCGGCGGCCGGATCGTAACGCCAACAGAACAGACCGCTGCTCGGCTGATACAGTGTGGTTTTGGTCCAGCGCCACAGGCTGTCGAAGGCTGCCCGATCGTCATTGAACACCGCCAGCAGCAGGGTAAAGCCCTGCCCTTCGGTATGGCTAATGTTATGGTTGCCGGTATCCGCCACCCGGCCTTCCGGCAGAACAAAACGCTGTTTGAACTGACTCCAGCC
Source organism: Brenneria populi (assembly GCF_036016195.1). Taxonomy (NCBI): domain Bacteria; kingdom Pseudomonadati; phylum Pseudomonadota; class Gammaproteobacteria; order Enterobacterales; family Pectobacteriaceae; genus Brenneria; species Brenneria populi. The sequence continues at coordinate 412,544 of NZ_JAYWTM010000004.1, forward strand.
GCTATCCTGCGCCCACGCGTTGCAGGACAGCACCCCCAATAACAGTAATAACGAAACGCCTTTCATCCAATACCTGGGCATACCCATCGCTCCTAGCGTTACAAGCCGTTTTTATAAAGAAAGAGTAACGTGTCTCCTGGTAGGCTCCCCGGCTGCCAACGCACGGCGACATAGGGATGCCCGCCCTGGGATTGCAGCCATTCGCCGTAAACGCCCTCCAGCACGCAGGCGAAGGCCCGGCGCCAGCTCTGCTCTTCGTTTTGCCGCTGTTCCGACGCCAGCGCCGTCGGCCACGCCTGGTGCAGCAGCGTTAATGCCTGCGCGTCAGGCTCGAGCCTGACGCACCCCCAGTCGAATTCCGCCAGCCGCTGGTTGATGCGATCTTCCAGCTCGCCCAGCGTCAGGCTGGCGGCAAGGGGATAGCGTCGGGCGAACTGCTTGCCGGCCAGGCGCAGAAAGGCGCAGGCGTCGTTCTCGTCCGCATCGGAAAAAATAGCGGAGAAAACCACCTGCAACAGATCCTGCCAGCCCGGCTTTTGCTGCCTGTACTGATAATACTCAAGCTGCTGCGCCGCGGGGTCATACGCTTGCATAGTTATTTCCCATCCAGTAGGTATCTGAAATAGACCAGGGCGGTACTCTCGGAGTAATCGCCGAAGGTATCGTAACCGGCCTGGCCGCCGATGATCATGTTTTTATTGAGCTTATAGCTGCCCTCGGCTTTCAGGTTATAGCCGATCCCGCTCTGGCTCTTGCCGGCATACCAGGCCTCCGAACCATAGCCTGCGGCGACCAGCGCCTCCAGGTCGGACTGCAGATCCGCATTGTTCGGGAAGTAGGCGCTCTCTTTTTGCGAGTATGACTGATAACCGACTGAGCCGCCGAGTTTATAGCTCCAGCTATCGTACTGCTGGCTATACTCCACCGGGAACGACACGCTGATGTAGTCCTGCGGGCTGAAGTAGCCGCCCTGGCCGTAGCTGAAATAGCTCAGGTTTTTGGAAAAATCCATATAGCTGACGTTAACGCCCAGCTTAAGCTCCCGATCGTCATAGCGGTAAGGGCGGATATACACCCCCGATGAGGTAGTCAGCCCCTTGTTGCTGGCGACGTTATCGCCGAGATAGCTGTAATAGCCCAGCCCGGTATAGAAGCCGGCGTCGCCGTTGTCGTAGCCGAGATTGACGCTGCCGCCGTTGCGCGTGACCGCGCCCCATTTTTTGCCCTTGTACTTATCATAGGCGCCGACGTACGACAGCAGGCTGTCGGTCACCGGGCGCCGCTCGGCGTTCAGGGTCAGCGTGGTGTAGTCGCTGAGCTTCGGCGACCACTGCGCGCCGCCGACCAACGAACTCATATCCTGCCCCAGCGGCGTGGTGCCGATATCCGCCTTATAGCTGTCGCCGGCCAGCGCCAGATTAAGCTCTACGCCGTTGGCTTTTTGCGCGCCGGGCGAGCCGGCGTTATAGCTATCGGGGTCAAGGTTAATGATTTCGGAATACGCCTCACAGCTGGTACTGGTCGAGGCGCCGCAGGTATTGGCGTTGTAGAGTGTCTGCATATACTGCTGGAGCTCGCCGAACGTCATCGTTGAGCTCAGGCCGCTGAGTGATAAGGTATTTAACGCATCGGTCACTACCTTTTTAGCCGCCTCCGCCCGCTCCAGCGCGCCGGTGCCGAAACGGTTGCTGGTGGTGCCGGTCGGCGTGCCGGCGTTCAGCGTTACCGGCGTCACGCTAAAACTCAGGCGCGACGTGTCGAAAGGCACGCCGGAGAGCGTAAGCGGCGCTTTCGCCTCCGTCAGTTTGCTCAACCCGTTCTCCCCGTCGCGTCCGCGCACGCTGACGTTGCCCTGCGCCCAGCTGGCCTCGCGCCCCTGCACCTCATCAAGCAGGCGATCCACCTGACGCAGCGTCGCGTCCTGCGCGCTGTCGGCGGCGGTCGGCGTCGCGCCGGCGCGCAGATCATAGCGGCTATCCGCCTGACGCTGGGACAGTTGCCAGGGCAGCACCATACCGTAGGCCGACGGACTGCGGCCGGTGCGGCTCTGCTGGTTAATAAACGGATTGTCGGTGATCGGCAGCCCGGCAATCGTCGCGCTGCCGTCGGCGCCCTGCAGGCCGATCATCTTCCCTTTAGCCGAACGCAGCAGCGCCAGCGCCTGTTGACGATCGCCTTGCGCCTGCGCCACGCGCGCCGCCAGCAGCAGACGCTCCGGCGTACGCTCCCCGGTCATGCCGGCCATCAGCGTCTTAGCCCGCGCCACATCGTTATTGGCCAGCGCGACATTCACCGCGCCTTCGCGCGCCTGCTGATTTTGCGCGTCGCGCTGCAGCAGGTAATCATAGACCTGGCCGGCCTCGCGATTCATTTTGCCGGACTGATAGAGCCGGCCCATCGCCAGCATCAGGTCGTCGTTGCGGGGATCCTGCTGCAGGGCGACGATCAGCTTGTCGTAGGCAAGCGCGTACTGCCCCTGTTCGCGCAGCCTATCCGCCTCGTTGATCGTAGATCCGGTGCGCAAGCGGCTGATATCCACCGGCGAACTACGGCTCTGGATGGCGGGATTATTCAGCCAGGCGTCGGCCTCCGCGCTCAGCCCCGCCTGATTCAGTACGTTAAGCTGGGCGGCATAGTCGCCGACGCTGCCCTGCACGCCGTTTTGCATATTGCGCCGCACCAGCTGTACCGCGCCGGCGCTATCGCCGGCCTGCTGCAGCGCCAGCGCCAGATTACCGAGATCCGCCGGCGCGTCGGGCGGCGTTTGCGCCAGCTCATTCAGAAGCGCGGCCGCCGCCGCGCGGTTGCCCTGCGCCAGATAACCGCGCGCCTGCGTCATGTTCTGATTGAACTGCACGCGTCTGGCCAGCGTCGCCATCTCTCTGGTTCGCCGGGCGGGCGCGACGCGCTCCATCAGCGCGCCGGCCTCCGCCCAGCGTTGGTTTTCGGCGGCGAACAGGGCGGCCACGTACAGACTTTCGCCGGCGGCGCCCGGCTGACCGAGCGGCGCGATAACGCCCTCCGCCTGCGCGTCATTGCCCTGCCGTTGCAGAATACGCGCCATATCCAGCCGCACCCAGGGGTTGTCGGGCTGCCTCTGCCGCGCCTGCTGCAACAGCGCTAGCGCGCGTTCGGCGCTGCCGGACTGCATGGCCAGCGCAGCGTCGCGCCGCAGAGGCTCGACGCTGACGGCGCCCGCGGCGCTCTGCGGCCGCAGATTGTCGGGCAGGCTTTGCCACACCTGCTGCGCTTCGGCCGTTTTTTTCTGCTGCTGCAGACTGTAATACAGGCCGAGACGCGCATCGTTATTGCCCGCCGACGCGGTGAGAATGTCCCGGTAGCGCTGTTCCGCCGCCGCCGCGTCCCCCTTGCGCCGCAGCAGATCGGCGCTGAACAGCCGGGCGGAGATGCCCCGTTCGCCGCTCTGCCGTTCGAGCGGTTCGCTCAGCGCCAGCGCCTCATCAAGCGAGCCGCCGGCCGCGGTCATTTTCGCCTTATTAAGCTCGGCATAAAAACGCGCGTCCTGCGCCAGCTCCACCCAGCGTTCGCGGTTCGCCCCGCCGATATTTATCGCCTGATTGAGGTAATTTTCCGCGCCGATAAAGTCTTCGTTGCGCAGGGCGATAAAGCCCAGACCGGCCAGCGCATCGGCATCCTGCGGTTTTTGCGCCAGCAGCGCGTCGAACTGGCTCTTCGCCGAGCGCAGGTCGCCGCGCTGTAGCGCCGCATACGCCTGCCCGAGACCGATGCCGGCCAAATGGCGTTCATAATGCGCAGGGACTTCCCGATCGCCGGGGTTGCGCCGCTGATAGTCGCGATAAAGGGGTTCATCGCCGGCCTGCGGCGTCATCCACAGCAGAGCCTGCTTCAACGCGGGATCGGCGCCGGCGACGTTCTGCGCCGCCAGCGCGGCCAGGCGGTTGACGCCCTCGCGCCGGGTAGTTTCGTCATAGGTCAGTATGCGCGCCAGCGCCAGTTGCACCGCCCTGTCGCCGGGATGCGCGCTCAACCAGCGTTGCAGACCGCTAATGGCCTCCGGGCGCGACGCGGGCAGGCCGGCCAGGGTCTGATAGTATTCGACCGCCAGGCTATCCAGCGGCTGCTCCCCCTTAAACAGGGCGCGATAGCTGTTGACGGCACCGGTCAGATTGCCCTGGGCCGCCAGCTGACGGGCGCGGGCCAACTGAGCGGGAGGAATCGACGTCAGGGCGCGCGCTCTATCCAACTCGTCGAGCCTGCTGTCGCCGGGCGACAGGGCCACCAGCTTCTGGCGCCAGGATTGCGCCGCCGCCGCGTCGCCGTTCTGCTGGGCGTACAGCGCCAGCAGGTAGAGCGCTTCGGTGTTCTTCGGCTCGACTTCCAGAATTTTATGCAGCGCCTCGTTGGCCAGGTCGCCATGGGCCTTTTCGTGCCAGTACGCCGCCTGATCCAGCAGCGCCTTAATCGCCTGACCGTTCTCCGCCGCCGAAGCCGCAACCGGCAGCATGACGATGCCTGCCATCGTCAGACAGCGCGCTCTCCACCCCATTTTTCGCTTCATTTTCATCATTCCAGGTACCTGCGCGTAGGCTGATTAAACCGACCCGTCGGGCGTATTGCTTTTATTCTGCCGGGCTAAACGCCGTTGCGCATGGCGGCTCAGCAGCCGGTACAGCGGAATACCGAGCAGCACGGAAACCAGCGCGGCGAGCAACGATAGGATCACCGCATGCTGATTGGCATACCAGACCACCATCAGATACCAGGGCATCTGTCCGTCAGGATAGCGCGAACTGACGCTGAAACTCCTCACCCCGCCATCGGATGTGATTACCGCCATATCTCCGCGAATGCCGGCATTAATCGCCGCCGAGTTCAGATCGTTATCGATCTGTTCAAGCTGCCTGTCGCTGCTGCCGGTAGCCACCACCACCAGGCGATTCGACGACCAGGGAGACGGAAAGCTGAGAAAACCGCGCCACTCGCCGATTGAAGAGAGATAACGGTCGGCGGCCAGATATTGCGATGACCACTGGCCGGATAAATAGCGCGCGAGTTTGTCGCGCATCGAGGGCGTTTTCAAAGCGAGCCGCTGACCATCAATATGATAAGGAGAAGCGCTCAGCAATTGGTTCATCAGTTCGCTCTGGGTTAACGAGGCGACGATCAGCACATCGCTGTCGGCCAGCGCGGAAACATTGTTCTGCAGCCCCAGATTCACCCGTATATGACTGACGGCGAGGCCGGTCGCGTTGCCGGCGCGCGCGGCCAGATTGAGCAGAGTGCCGATCTCCGCCGCGTCGGGCTCTTCGGCCAGCACCACCTGAGTCTGGGAAAAGTCGGCCATCTTGCTGAACGGAAAAGCCGCCCCGACGTAATAGGAGAGGTTGGGCAGCATGGAAAAATGGTGAGAACCGCTGAGATCTATCGTGGAACCGCCGTCTATCGTGCTTTTAATGTTGCCGCTGCGCAGCACGGCGCACGGGGTGCCCGGTTTGTGCTTGATGTTGTGGTACAGCTCCATCTGGTTATCGCCATAAATCAGATAGGGCGCCAGCGCCAGCTCATAGCTTTCCTGGCGGGTATCCCCGCCCAGCCGATGCCACGCCGACTCCAGCAGACCCATTTTATTCACCGGCAGGTTGCGTAAAAAGGTGCCGTTCAGCGAAACGTTCAGCAGCGATGCGTCTTCGTCGATCCAGCTTTCGGTCGGGAAACGGTAATTGATGCGCACCGGAATATTTTGCCCGTCCCACATAAACAGATCGGGCGCGGCGCGGAAATTGATATGAATACTGTCATGATACAGCCCCTCGGCGATCAGATCGCCCGGTTCGCCCACCAGCTCGCGAAAGGTAACCGGGCGTTCGGTATTGATCCAGCGCGGCGCATCGTAAAGCTGGCGCGGCGGAATGCTCTGGCTCTGCACCAGCAGACGATCCTGACCGGCGGGAAGGCCCGCGCTCGTCAGCCGGTAAGCCGCCTGGCGCAGCTCATCTCCGTTGCGCCCGGTCACCAGCAGGAGCTTATAAATCGGATTAAGCGGGTTATCCATGACCCGGATCGCCGCGCCGTCGTCGGCCGGAATGGTCAGATCGGCGACCGTTTCCCCGGCCAGGGCGAAGATGATGGCGTTATTCTCCGGCAGCGCGTTCTGATAAACCGGGAAGTCAATATTGCGGTAATTGGCGCGGATGCCGAGGAAAGAAGCGACGATCGTCGCCGCGGTAATGGCCTGCGCCGAAGGCTTGGCGCCGAACACCACCGGAATGGCGCTTTTCCCCATCACCATCGGATCGAAGAAAGGACGCGGGAAATAGCCCAGATCTTTATCAATATTCAGCAGTTGATTAGTCAGCTCAATACGGGTTTCCGGCAGGATGCCGAGCTGGTAGCGGTTTTCATCGCCCGCTTCGCACAGTGAATCGGTCGGGGTATGAACGCTAAAGCTCAGGTTGTTATTGCTGACCACCATCGCCGCCGGGATATCCAGTTCATAGGTATTCTCGGCGGACGACGCGCCCGCCAGCGGTATAGCGCCCAGCGGCTGGCCGTTGAGCATCAGATAGAGCTGATTCCCTTCCTTCGCCAACATGGCCGAAGCGCTGAACGTCAGATAGAGCTTCGCCTGAGTCACCACCTGACCGTAAGGCAAAGTGAAGCGGACTCCGGACTGCATCTGCCCGCCTCTCAGGGTTAGCCCGTTGCGCTGCCCCATGTCGGCGATGCTGATCGCATAGTTATCGATCTGGCTTAGCCGCTTCTCGCCCGCCCCGTCGCCGTTCTGCGCAGCCGGCGCGAGCGGCGTCGGCGACGCGGCCGCCGCGGCGTTCTGCCGCTGCTCGTCCGGCGCTAACGGCGCTTGCGGAGCGGCCGGATCGTTATTAAGCGGCGGCAGCGGCGGGAGATCGAGCGGCAGAACAGAGGCCTCGGCGGAGGTTGAGGCGGGCAACGCCGTCGGCTGCCGGGCCGACAACGGCGGCATCGCCGCCAGCCCGCAAATAACCAGCAATACGCGGCACAGCCGCGACGGCCGCGCTCCGATAAACAGCAGTCGAGGGCCCATCATACCGCGTCACCCTGCGCATCATCGGTTTTAGCCGCCGCGTTGACGGGCTTCTTGCGGCGTTTGTCGCCGCGCATAGCGAACCAAAACAGTTCCAGCACGCAGCGAACGATCCCCAGCAGCGATTTGAGCGGCTTATCCTGCGGATAAGGCGGATTCAACCAGGCATCGGCCCGGGTCAGCACCACCCGCACCAGTTCCCGCCGCTTCGATAGCGGCATGTCTTCAAACTTCAGCTGCAAAATCTCATCGCTGGCGTCGATAACCTGCACCGGAATACAAACCGCGCCGGAGTGCAGCAGCAGTTCGACCTCTTCTATCTGGTCGGTCTTATAACGCTGGTCGGGCGTAACCAGACGCACGCCGCCCATGGAAAGGTTCAGCGTATGCGTGCGCAGAGAAATGCCGCTGGCAAAATGCACAATAGCCGGAATATTGGCATCGATACGGATAGTCTGACGCACCTGACGGGTTTCCCGCGCGGTGGCGACGGCCGCCAGCAGAATCAGCACATTGAAACTGGCCCAGAATATATTGAGGAAAATAACCTCTGGGCTCATGCCGCTATAGTGCTCCAACAGGGTGCGCGCGCTTCCCCAAATAATCCCGAGAACCAGCAGAATAATGACGATGATATGCGGCCGAACGATATTGAAGTCAAAGTAGCCCTCCTCCAGCAGCCGCCCTTTATCGGTAACGTTGAACTTGCCGCGTTTGGGGGAAAACAGCGTGACCAGCGTCGGAATGATGATATGGAACATGATCACCGTATCGTAGATCTCCCCCCAGAACGAATAGCGGTGGCGCCCGTTGATGCGCGAGCTGGCGTAGATCGACAAAACCAGATGCGGCACAACGTAGGCGAAGATCATGGACGCGGAGGAAGCGATAATATTCTGGTTAAACAGCAGGTAGGCCAGCGGGGCGGTAACGAAAACCAGACGCGGCAAGCCGTACTGATAATAGAGCATGGAGTTGAGATAGCAGATGCGCTGCTGCCACTTCAGCCCGCGCCCCAGCAGCGGATTATCCACGCGGAAAATCTGCGTCATGCCGCGCGCCCAGCGGGTGCGCTGAATGATATGCAGCGCCAGACGCTCCGTGGCCAGCCCGGCGGCGAGCGGAATGGCCAGAAACGCGGCGTGCCAGCCGCGGCGCTGCAGCTTGAGCGATGTGTGGGCATCCTCGGTGACCGTTTCGACCGCGAATCCGCCGATATCTTCCAGCGCGCGGCGGCGAATCACCGCGCAGGAACCGCTGAACGACGTGGCGTCCCAGTTATCGTTGCCCTGCTGAATCGGGCCATAGAACAGGTCGTTTTCGCCGGGGACGTTACGGGCGACGGAGAGATTGCGCTCGAACGGATCCGGCGAATAGAAGTAGTGCGGCGTTTGAATCAGCGCCAGCTTCGGATCGGTCAGGAAACCGCCCAGCGTAGCCTGCAGAAACGCGCGCGTGGCGACATGGTCGCAATCGAAAATACAGATCAGCTCCCCCTGGGTCAGGGTCATGGCATGATTCAGGTTGCCCGCCTTGGCGTGCTTATTATCGTTGCGGGTAATGTAGCCGACGCCGGCGTCGGCGGCAAACACCGCGAACTCGCTGCGTTTGCCGTCGTCCAGCAGATAAACTTTGATTTTATCCCTTGGGTAATCAATACATTGCGCGGCAAGCACCGTATCGCGCACCACGCTCAGGCTTTCGTTGTAGGTAGGGATATAGACATCGACCGTCGGCCACAGTCGGGTATCCGACGGCAGAGGTTCGATAGTGCGCTGCAGAGGCCAGCTGGTTTGCACATAGCTGAGAAGCATCATCACCCAGGCGTATAGCTCGGCGAGAAATAGCCCGGTGCCCAGTATCGTTTCAATGACAGAGTTAAAATAGAGCGTCTCGGTCGCGCGCCAGTAGATATAGCGCGAGGACATTAAAAAACACATCACCATGATGATGATATTGATTTTGCGGCTGCGCGAACGCCCGAGCAAGAAAACGGTGGCGATAGAAATTAGCCCGAAAACAAACTGCTTATCGCTATCCATCGGCGTGATGATAATAACCAGAATGAGCGGCGACAGCAGCAGTACCAGCAATGGAAAAAGAAATTTATTCATTTTTTTGCTTGCCTGACGAGATAATTAGTAAAGATGGTGTTGCGGCGCTGAATAAAACTCCCCGCCGCCGACATTGACCTCAAGAATGGCCGCGACTTTTTTACTAATCAGATCGATATCGAAGGCGGCGGCGGACACCGGGCTGAATTGATGAATAGACTGCTGCGACGCGTTGGCTTCCGGCACGCACTCATCACGGTGAATAGAGCCGAGCAGCCTATCCCCCAGGCGCTGTTCGAGAAACAGCGTGACGTCGCGGCTAAGCGAGCGACGCATATCGCTCTGATTTACAATGTAATATTCCCGCTCTTTGCTATTAAGGGGAGAGCCAAGAAACTGATGGTTTTCCATCTGCGGCAGCAGCGAAAGCGAGGCGGTATCCGCCAGCATGACCACGATGTGCATATCCGCCAGCTCGCGGGTCGCCTGCAGCGCCGGCGCCGGGCCGGGAGGGAAATCGGCGATCACCACCATATCGGGGTAGCCCAGCACGCTGTTTAAACCGCGCTGGATAAAATATTCGTCATTGCCGATCGCCTGTTCGAAGGCCGTCCGCTGTTCCTGCGTGGTTTCGCCATAGGGCAAAACGAATAGGTTGGAGTGCGCCTTAAGGATAAACTGCCCCCAGTCGGATGCGGAAGTGGCCTGCGCCACGTATCCGCGCCCGTCCGACATCGGCACGCCGAAATGCAAACGCAGGGCATTTTGTACGTCAAAATCGACGGCCAGCACTTTGAGACCGCTGCTGGCCAGCGTCCATGCCAGATTGGCTACCACCGTGGTTTTCCCTACGCCCCCCTTGGGGGAGCACACACAAACTAGCGGCATAATGCAATGGTCTCTAACAGTGATTTCAGCGGAGTATTGCGCCGTTTGTCATTTTCATCCACGGACGCGCTTTTTTGTCTGAACAGGCCGCGAAAACGCGGTGATTCATCGGCGTTGCGGGGGGCGTCGACGGTTGCCGTCGATGCCGGAGCCGGGGTCGGCGCGGGCTGGCTCGGCGCTGCGGTTGGTTCGGCGGAGGCGGCGGGCTGGGGGGCGGCAGGGCGGCTGGCCGACAGCTGCTGGCTTACAGCCTGGAGCAGAGAGGCGGAGCGAAACTCCTCCTTCTTCGCCGGAACCGGCCTGGTCGGAGGGCCGCCTGTTCTTTGCCGAGCCGCGTCATCGGCGGCGTCGGCGCCATTCGCGCCGGCGACCTGCTCCAGAATCGCCCATTTTTGCGAAGGCCGGAATCCATCGCTTTCGGAGGTGTCTTTATAATCAACCTGCTCCAGATTCAGCTTTTCCTTGAATTGCTTAATATCGTCATAACTATTCATACACCATCCAGAGAAGCATATATTACCTAATCATTAATGCCGTATGCATTATGCGCAAGGAGGGAATATGGCCGACCTGATATTTTTCCGAGGTTTTATTTTTTCAACCTTTGCAAAAATACATAATCCCACACTATCTAAAATTTAGCACACAATGCTGAAAACATCAGCGATTCAGTGACGTAATAATGCTGAATTTTTTCTTTATAAATTTATTTTTTTTCCAGCGAACGCATCCCCTTCTCCACCAGACTCTCCAGTAGATCGATATGCGGCCGATCGTCGTTTAGCGCCGGAATATAGGCGTACGACTCCCCGCCCGCGTGCAGAAAGATCTCTTTATTCTGCTCCTGGATCTCCTCCAGCGTTTCCAGACAGTCCGCGGCAAAGCCGGGACACATAATCTGAACGTGCTTCACGCCCTGCCCCGGCAAATCTTTCAGCGTCTCGTCCGTATAGGGAGTCAGCCAGGGCTCGCGGCCAAAGCGCGACTGGAAGGTCACCAGCGCCTTCTCTGGCGCCAGACCCAGCGCCGCAATCAACGCCCTGCTCGTCGCCATACAGCGCTGCGGATAATCATCGCCTTCGCTGGCATAACGAACCGGGATGCCGTGAAAAGAGAGCACCAGCCGGTCCGGCTCGCCGCGCTCGGCGAATGAGCGCTCCACCCGGGCTTTCAGCGCGGCGATATAGCCCGGGTCTTCGGCATAATCCCGAATAAAATGAATGGCGGGCAGCTGGCGATAGCGCGCCAGCGCTCTGGACAGCCCATCCCAGACCGACGCCGTCGTCGAACAGGAGTACTGCGGATACATCGGCAAAACAACCAGCTGCGTAACGCCCTGAGCCAGCAGTTTATCCAGCGCCTCCCCCAGGCTGGGCGAGCCATAGCTCATCCCCAGCTCAACCGGAATACCGGGGATGCGGCTCGCCAGCGCCCGCTGCTGGCGGCGGCTGATAACCAGCAGCGGCGAACCGTCCTCCATCCAGATGGAGCGATAAAGTTTCGCCACGCGCGGCGCGCGCCTGGGCAGAATCACGCCCCGCAGCAGCGGCTGCCACAGCAGGCGCGAGGTATCCACCACGCGCCTATCGCTTAAAAATTCCGCCAGATAGCGCTTCACCGCGCGTGGGGTCGGCGCATCGGGCGTACCGAGATTCACCATCAACACGCCATACTTCTGTTGCGTCATTACTGCTTTCCTCTTATGGGCAAGCCGGTTGTCCCGCGGCTATCTGTATGATTAGATTTTCTATTGTAGCGAAAAACAGGGGATAAAAATTGAAAGATAGCGACATTGAAATCAATGTTATCAATAGGGAAAAACAAAGACTGTAACGAAAAGACGGGCGGCGCGACGGCAATGAGGGGTTAAGAGAGGAAGCGGCCGCTTGATTGTATGAGATAAAGCATCTGCGGGGGGCGCCGCACTGCATTTCGACGCCCCCGCTAGCGCGCTCGGCTGGGAGGGTTAGCCCAGGATCGTTGCCAACTCGGCGCGAATCTCCGCCACTTTGCGCGTTCCGTCCACCTTCACGTAGCGAGTACGGCCGATCTCCGCTTCCTTCTGGTAATAGGATACCAGCGGCGCGGTCTGCTGATGGTACTCCACCAGACGTTTACGGACCGTCTCTTCCCGATCGTCTTTACGCGTGACCAGCTCTTCGCCGGTTACATCGTCTTTGCCCTCCGCCTGCGGAGGATTAAATTTCACATGGTAGACGCGGCCGGAGGCCGGATGCACGCGACGGCCGACGATACGCTCGACGATCAGCTCATCGGGCACCGCAAACTCGATAACGTAATCCACATCGATGCCGGCTTCCTTCATCGCATCAGCCTGGGGAATCGTACGCGGAAAGCCATCCAGCAGAAAACCGTTGCGGCAATCTTCCTGAGTAATACGCTCTTTCACCAGGGCAATAACCAGTTCATCGGTAACCAGTTTGCCGGCATCCATGATCTCCTTGGCCTGTTTCCCCAGTTCGCTACCGGCCTTTACCGCCGCACGCAGCATGTCGCCGGTAGAAATCTGCGGAATACCGTATTTTTCCATGATGAATTGAGCTTGAGTCCCCTTGCCTGCGCCCGGAGCGCCCAGCAGAATAATACGCATCGCGTAAATCCCCTTGAGTATTTATAAAATAAATTTGAAAAACGCTAAACCATACCATTCCGCACCATTATCCTCAAGGAACGGGCTCGTTTCAGCCTGGCGACGGCAAAAGAAAAGCGCGGTTTACCGGCCGCGAAGCGCGGCGAAAAATGTTCGGCGACGCGGAGAAATGGCTATGGAGGGTGCGGGAATTGAGGAAAAACAGCGGAAGAACCGCCCCGGCCCAGGCGCGCGCCATAAGCCGGGAGCGGATGCGAATCAGGCGCTCAGCAGCTGATTCATACGGCGGATAAACTGGTTTGGATCGTCCAGCGTGCCGCGTTCGGCCAGCAAAGCCTGATCCAGCAGCAGTTCAACCCATTCGGCGAACCGCGCATCGTCGCTGACGTCGGACGCGCGTTTAACCAGCGCGTGCTCCGGGTTCAGTTCGAAAATATATTTCACTTCCGGCGCCTGCTGCCCGGCGGCGGCGAACAGCTTCGCCATCTGGGTGCTCATTTCGTTGGCGTCGGTGGTGACGATCGCCGGCGTATCGGTCAAACGGTGCGTCAGACGCACCTCCTTCACCCGATCGCCCAGCAGCTTTTTCACCCGCTCAACAAAAGGCTCCAGCGCTTTTTCGGCTTCTTTCTGCGCGTCATTTTCTTCATCGACCAGTTTGTCCAGCGATTCATCCGCCTTGCTGACCGACTGGAATTGCTTACCGTCAAACTCCGTCAGGTAGCTCATCATCCATTCATCGATGCGATCGGAAAGCAGCAGCACCTCAATGCCTTTTTTGCGGAACAGCTCCAGGTGCGGGCTGCTCTTCGCCGCGGCATAGCTATCGGCGGTGATGTAATAGATCTTCTCCTGCCCTTCCACCATACGGCCGACATATTCTTCCAGCGATACGGTCTGCGCGGAGCTATCATTATGCGTGCTGGCGAAACGCAGCAGCTTGGCGATCGCTTCGCGGTTGGCGGTATCTTCGGCCGGTCCCTCTTTCAGCACCAGACCGAACTGCTGCCAGAATTTCTGATATTTTTCCGTATCGTCTTTCGCCAGTTTCTCCAGCATCTGCAGTACGCGTTTGGTCAGCGCGTTGCGCAGATTCTGCGTCACGCGGCTGTCTTGCAGGATTTCGCGGGAGACGTTCAGCGGAAGATCGTTGGAGTCGATCAGCCCGCGCACAAAACGCAGGTAGTTCGGCATAAACTGTTCGGCGTCATCCATGATGAATACGCGCTGTACATACAGCTTCAGACCGTGCTTATGATCGCGATTCCACATATCCCACGGCGCCTGGGAGGGAATGTACAGCAGGCTGGTATACTCCTGTTTCCCTTCAACGCGGTTGTGGCTCCAGGCCAGCGGGTCGGTAAAATCGTGGGCGATGTGTTTGTAGAACTCGGTATACTCCTCATCGCTGACTTCGGATTTACTGCGCGTCCACAGCGCCTGGGCTTTGTTGATCTTTTCCCAGCTTACCGTGGCTTCGCCGCCTTCCTCTTCGCTTTCATGGCGCGTTTCGATCTCGACCGGCAGGGCGATATGGTCGGAGTATTTGCTGATGATGGAGCGTACCCGCCACTCGTCAAGAAACTCATCCTCGCCTTCGCGCAGGTGCAGGGTAATTTCGGTACCGCGATCTTCTTTGGTGATGTCGGCAATGGTGTAATCGCCTTCGCCGGCGGACTCCCAGAATACCCCTTGATCGGGTTCTGCGCCCGCGGCACGGGTGCGTACGGTGACTTTATCGGCAACGATAAACGCCGAGTAGAACCCGACGCCGAACTGGCCGATCAGCTGGCTGTCTTTTACCTGATCGGAGCCCATCGACTCCAAAAAGGCTTTGGTGCCCGATTTGGCGATAGTGCCGAGGTTGTCGATCACCTCGTCGCGGGTCATGCCGATGCCGTTATCGGAAATGGTCAGAGTACGTTTTTCTTTATCGGTGGAAACGCGCACGCGCAGTTCGCCGTCGCCCGCGTACAGCTCCGGCGCGGACAGCGCGCGAAAACGTAATTTATCTGCCGCATCGGAGGCGTTGGAGATCAGCTCACGTAAAAAGATTTCTTTATTGGAATACAGTGAATGGATCATCAAGTGCAGCAGCTGCTTTACTTCAGACTGGAATCCGCGGGTTTCTTGGCCTTTCATACTCATTGGTGCTTACCTCAATCCTAATATTATTCAGGCTGATTAAACTGACGATGAGCATGAGATGGGGATAGGCGGCGACGATTTCAAGGGGCAGGAAAAGACCGAACGGAGAAAAAGCGTAAAGAAATGAAGCGATAGAGGGGCCGTCGGGCAGAAGCCCCGGCGGCCGCGGCATCAGAATTTGAAAGGCTGGCGCCCCGCCAGCGAGTGGGACAGCGTGGTGCCGTCCACCATTTCCAGTTCGCCGCCGACGGGCACCCCGTGGGCGATGCGGCTGGCCATAACCCCGTACTGCGCGCACAGTTCGGCGATATAGTTGGCGGTGGCTTCGCCTTCCACCGTCGGATTGGTGGCCAGAATCACTTCGCTGATGGATTCGCTTTCCAGGCGCTCTTCCAGCCGGCCCAAACCGATATCATCCGGACCGATGCCGTCCAGCGGCGACAGATGCCCCATCAGCACAAAATAGCGCCCGGAGAACTGTCCGGTCTGTTCGATGGCATGAATATCCGCCGGGCTCTCCACCACGCAAATCTGCCCCGATTGCTGACGCCTGGGGTTCGCACAGATGGAGCACACCTCCTGCTCGGTGAAAGTGCGGCAGTCGGCGCAGTGGCCGATTTCAGACATCGCCCGGGTCAGCGCCTGCGCCAGGCGCATGCCCCCGCTGCGATCGCGCTGCAACAGGTGAAAAACCATGCGTTGGGCCGATTTCGGCCCAACGCCCGGCAAACAGCGCAGCGCTTCAAGAAGCGCTTCGAGAAGCGGACTGGTTTGCATCAGAACGGCATCTTAAAGCCCGGCGGCAGCTGCATGCCGCTGGAGACCGACGCCATTTTTTCTTTCTGCGTTTCGGCGATACGGCGGGCGGCGTCGTTAAATGCAGCGGCGATCAAATCCTCCAGCATCTCTTTGTCGTCTTCCATCAGGCTGGGATCAATCTCCACCCGGCGGCAGTTATGCGAGCCGTTGATGGTGATTTTGACCAGCCCCGCGCCCGACTCCCCGGTGACCTCCAGATTGGCAATCTCTTCCTGCATCTGCTGCATTTTTTCCTGCATCTGCTGAGCCTGCTTCATCAGATTGCCGATTCCACCTTTACCAAACATAATTTTCTCTCTATCGCTTCGGGCTGCGCACTCGCAGCGGTTAAACAGGGCGGATACTTTCTTCGTCCAGTTCCGCATCAAAGAAACGCCGCAGCGTCTGAATCGTATTATCCGTCATAATCGACCGGCGCGCCTGCGCCAGCTTTTCTTCATAAATCGCCTGACGCCACTCCAGCGGCGTCAGCGCCGACGGGTCGTCATCTTCCGTCACCAACAGTTCAATAGGACTGCCGTAGTGCGCGGCCAACGCGTCTGCTAGGGTTTTCTGCGCCGCCGGTGAATTGAGGTGGCGCTGGGAAGAACGCAGATGCAGATGTATTTTACCGGCTTGCGGACACTCCCTGAAGGCGTTTAACGCCAGCTGTTGTACCAGTTTCGGCAGCGTCAGGCGATTAATTTCAGCCGCCCACTCGTCGCGCTCCAGCGACTCTTCCGCTAAACGGGCCGCCAGCTCAGGCGTTTTTTCATGCTCCAGCGCGGAACGCAGCGCCTTCGGCGTGGCGACGTCGGCCTTGACCTCTTCTACTTTATTCTGCGCCCGCCAGCGATAGGCCTCCGGTTTTTTCGCCGCCGCAGCGTCGTCTTGCGAACTCTTCCGCCGGACGCCGCGCTCGGTTACCGAGGCCAGCCGTTCAAGCGCCGAGTTTGCCGGCCGCGTTTTATTGGACGCCGCCGGTTCAGCTTTTTTTGGCGGGGTTGCCCCCTGTTTTCGCAGCAGTTGACTACGCGCCTGTAAAAGCTGCGAGGTGGCGTCGGAAAGCCCGCCATCAGACGGCGCCGCCCGTTGGTCAAAAGCGGCGGCGCGCTCGTCGGGATAAGGAGGGCCGCCCGCGTCTTCTTCGCGCACGGGCGAACGCGGCGGCGCGGCGCTTGATGAAAGGACCGATTGCGCCGACGCCATACCGGCCGGCGCGGGTTGCGGCGCGACATCAGTCTGCGCCGCGGGCAAAACCGGCGCCGGCGCTTCGATAACCTGCTTCGGGTGGAAAGCCAGCGCGCGCAGCAGCGTCATCTCAACGCCCATGCGGCGATCCGGCGCGTAAGGAAGCTCTTTACGGCCGATCAGCAGCGTCTGGTAATAGAGCTGCACATCCGCGGGCGGCAGTGCTCTGGCCAGATCCCGCAAACGGGCTTCCACCGCCGCATAGTCATTGCTCAGCGCACTCGGCAGCAACTGCACCATCGCAACGCGATGCAACAGCGTCAGGGTTTCGACCAACAGCGACTCCCAGTCAACGCCGCGCGCCGCCGCCTGATCGAGCAGAGACATCACCTTGGCGCCGTCGGCCTGCACCAGGGCTTCAATCATCGCCAGCGGCTGTTCATCATCCAGCGTGCCCAACATCTGGCTGACCGAGGCGGTCGTCACCTGCCCCTGCCCCATGGCGATCGCCTGATCGGCGAGGCTTAGCGCGTCGCGCAGGCTGCCGTCGGCGGCGCGGGCCAGCAACTGCAGCGCCCGGGGCTCGCTCGCCAGATTTTCCGCCTGCAACACCTTCTCTAAGTGCGCCCGGATTTGCTCGACATCCAGCGCCTTAAGATGGAATTGCAGGCAGCGCGACAGAATCGTCACCGGCAGTTTTTGCGGATCGGTGGTGGCCAGCAGGAATTTTACGTGCGGCGGCGGCTCTTCTAGCGTCTTCAGCAGCGCATTAAAACTGTGGCGGGACAACATGTGAACTTCATCGATGAGATACACTTTGAAACGCCCGCGCGCCGGGGCGTACTGCACGTTATCCAGCAGGTCGCGGGTATCTTCAACCTTGGTGCGCGAAGCCGCATCAATTTCGATTAAGTCGACAAAGCGCCCCTGCTCGATTTCACGACAGTTATCGCACTGCCCGCAGGGCGTCGCCGTCACCCCTTGTTTACAGTTGAGCCCTTTCGCCAACAGGCGGGCGATGGTGGTTTTCCCGACGCCGCGCGTGCCGGAAAACAGATAGGCGTGATGGATTCTGCCTAGGGAAAGGCCATTGGCTAATGCGGTCAGGACATGCTCCTGACCGACGACATCAGCAAAGGTTTGGGGACGCCACTTACGGGCAAGAACCTGATAGCTCATCAATACCGCAACAGTCGAGTTATTGAGGAGGCCATGCTAACACAGCCGCGCGGGTATCCGCGAGACCGTTATGATTAATGACCGGGGAAGTCAACCAGGCTATGGCAGCTTACGCCCAGGGCTTCCAGACGCTGGACGCCGCCCAGATCGAACAGATTGATCACAAATGCGGCGTCGGTTACCGTTCCGCCTAAACGACGAATCAGCTTTACCGTGGCCTCGACCGTTCCGCCGGTCGCCAGCAGGTCGTCGATCACCAGCACATTATCATCGACCCCGATCGCATCCGAGTGAATTTCCAGGGAGTCCGAGCCATATTCCAGTTCATAGCTTTCGCTGATGGTCGGAGGCGGCAGCTTGCCCGGTTTACGCACCGGCACAAACCCGACGCCCAGCGCCAGAGCCACCGGCGCGCCGAACAAAAAGCCGCGCGCCTCGGTGCCCGCCACTTTAGTAATGCCGCTATCGCGATAACGGTTTGCCAGCATCTCAATACTGGCCGCATAGGCTGGTGCATTTTCCAGCAAACTTGTCACATCACGGAACAGTATGCCCGCCTTCGGATAATCGGGAATGCTTTTGATGCTGTTTTTAATCAATTCTGACTGCTGCGCAGTTGAGGTCATCATATCTGTGCCTGATAAAACGTACTGATAATACAAATGCCGGCCGCGACCAACCTATTACGGCCCGGCATTACCTGAGACGAAATGCCCGCGTCTGCAACAGGAAAGCGGCGGTCCGCGCACGAAAACGCTCAAATCTAGTCAAACTGGCCATTAAATGCAACAGTCCCTACGATTCGGCGGGTAATTATCGATCCGGTTCGACGACGGGCAGACGCAGCATAAAGGTCAGCAGAATCGTCATAATGACCAATAAGAGCACTCTTATCCAGATAATCTTAATCAGCCAGAGCGAGAGGGAAAAAGTCAGTAAAATCACGACGACGGCTTTCCATTTCGCCCCCGGAGGCAAAGCCCGATGCCGCTGCCAGTGACGCAGATATCCGCCGAACCAGGAGCGATAAAGCAACCAGTGGTGGAAGCGCGGCGACGAGCGGGCAAAGCACCAGGCCGCCAATAATAAAAAAGGCGTGGTCGGCAACAACGGCAATACCACGCCTAGCGTCGCCAAAACAACAGCGCCCCACCCCATGACAATCAGCAATGCGCGATACATATTCACCTTTAGCCAATCACTCTTATTGGGCAAATAAAGCGTCACCCGGCGTTGATACTCTAACATCAATAGCGACGGCTTGTTAATCGCGGCTATCATTACCTATGGCAAGCCGGCGCCCCCTGACGCATCGATATTGATTGGGTATGAATTGCCGTTGGATGGTCATATCAGCGGAAGGAGCAAAGCGCATCATATTTTAATATGATTAACGCATCGTCCTGAAAAACAGATGGCCGCATTTCGGCAATCAATAAGGAACAGTGTGAATACTCACAAACTATTGCTGGCGCTTGAACAACAGATTGATGCTCTGGCCAAAGCGAGCGAACCGCTGGCGGATAAACCCGTTGCGCAGTCGCGCTTCGATCGGCAGCTGTTTAGCTGCTATGGCACGAGATTAAAAGACTATTTCAATGAAGTGACCCGGAATTTGCAATCCATCCGCCAGTTGGTCTCCGAGCAACGCACCGATCGCGTTGCGTTCATGGCGGAAAAACTGGTGCGGCAAATTACGGCGCTGCAACGCGAACTGGCGACCCAACCCCTGCGACGCCGGGAACAGACGGTAGAGGCCGCGCCGCAGGATCTTTATCACCGACTGGCGGAACATCAGGATTATGAGCGGCGTTTGCTATCAATGATTCATGACAGAGAGAGCCTGCTCAACGATCAAACAAGCCTCAGTGAACAGCGGCGGCTGCAAAGAGAGTTGGCGGCGCTTGAAGGACGACTAGCGCGCTGCCGTCAGGCGCTGGCGCGTCTGGAGCGCGCGATCGAACGTAAAGAACAGGGGTTTTAGATTTCGCTGATATGCCTTGATCCTCTGCGAAATCTGAAGAAATGCGTACGTGAACAGAGGGGACAGCTATGTCGCTAGAAAATGCGGATCCAGAAATCAAACTGGCGGTCGACCTTATTATGCTATTGGAAGATAACGACATCGAACCGCAAATTGCGCTGGCCGCGCTGGAAATAGTGCGCCGGGACTTCCAGAAAAAAGCGCGGCAAAAAGACGGCGCCGAAACGGCGAAGAAGTAGGCGACGGGGACGAAGGCATCCTCCTCAGTTTGCGCAGCGCAACGATTTGCTGCAATGCAGCATATCAATAAAGGCGTCAACCAGTTCGGGGGCGTCTTGATTAAGATCGAAACTTTCCGGCATGAATAACCAATTTTCCATCAAACCGGTAAAATAAGCGCGTAACGTAATAGCCGCGCGGCGGGGATGGATATCTTCAGGCAGCAACCCCATGCCGATACAACGAATTAAATAAGCTTCAATCTCAGCATAGCAACCGAGATAGTATTCTTTACGCGCATTGAGCGACGGCAGCATTTCACCGACAAACTCGCATTTATGACAGATAATTTCCATCATCGAGCGCCACTGCCTATCGCTTACCGTTAAACGAAGCATATAAATCAATAATTCGCGCATCACGCGGAGTGGATTATCAGGAAATTTTGTCTGATACTCTATTTCAAAATCGCTGAGCTTCGACTCGGCCTGTATCCATATTTCATCAAACAGTTTGGCTTTATTTTTAAAGTGCCAATAAATGGCGCCGCGGGTCACCCCCGCCGCCATGGCGATATCGGCCAGCGATGTCGCGGACACGCCGCGCTCTGAGAATACGCTTAACGCAGCGTTAAGTATCTGTTGTCTGGTCTCTTGGGCTTGTTGTTTGGTTTTTCGTGCCATATCGCTGTATTTAAAAGAAAGTATGATTTACATACATTCGAGTATGTATGTACCATAGCATGAAGATAAAATTATCGCAGCAATGGGTTTTAAAGCGCGTGATCCATTGGTCAATTCAAATCGGATACTTGAGGTTTATCTATGAACAAAAACAGAGGGCTAACGCCTCTGGCGGCAGTTCTGATGCTTTCTGGCGGCTTAATTCTCGCAGGATGTGATAATAGCGGAGAACAACAATCCGGAGCGCAGCAATCAGCACCCGAAGTCGGTATTGTGACATTGAAAACCCAGGCGTTTAACGTAACGACGGATTTGCCAGGTCGCACCAGCGCCTATCGGATTGCGGAAGTCCGCCCTCAGGTCGGCGGTATTATCCTGAAACGCAACTTTGTCGAAGGCAGCGACATTCAGGCCGGTTCATCGTTGTATCAAATTGATCCCGCGCCTTATCAGGCTGACTATAACAGCGCCAAAGGCTCATTGGCCCAGGCTCAGGCCAGCGCTGAAATTGCCAGGCTGACGGTTAACCGTTACAAACCATTGCTGGGAACCAACTACGTCAGCAAGCAGGATTACGATCAGGCCGTTGCGACATCCCGCCAGGCGGATGCCAGCGTACAGGCGGCGCAGGCCTCGGTGGATAACGCAAAAATCAACCTTGCCTATACCAAAGTTATCGCCCCGATCTCCGGCCGCGTGGGCAAATCCACGGTGACCGAAGGCGCGCTGGTTTCCAGCGGTCAAGCCACCGCGTTAACCACGGTACAGCAGCTCGATCCGATTTACGTCGATGTAACCCAGTCAAGCAACGATTTCCTGCGGCTGAAAAAAGAGCTGGAAAACGGCACGCTGAAACAGAGCGAAGGCAAGGCTAACGTCCGCCTGCTGTTGGAAAACGGTGCCGAATATGCTCAGCCGGGCACGCTGGAATTTTCCGACGTCACCGTAGACGAAACGACCGGCTCTATTACCCTGCGGGCTATTTTCCCCAATCCGCAGCATGACCTTTTACCCGGCATGTTCGTCCGCGCCCGTCTGGATTCCGGCGTGCAGAACGACGCGCTGCTGGTTCCGCAAATGGGCATTACCCGTAATGCGCGTGGAGAGGCAACCGCAATGGTCATCGGCGAAGGCGATAAGGTCGAGGTGCGCAACGTGACCACATCGCAAGCGGTCGGCAATAAATGGCTGGTCGTCGACGGTTTGAAAGCGGGCGATCGCATCATCGTCACCGGTTTGCAAAAAATTAAGCCTGGCATACCGGTAACAGGCAAAGAAGTCGCTCAAGAGAACGAGCAGCCCCAGCAATCGCAGACTGAACCCGCGAAGTCTTAACAGGAGCCGGTAATTCATGGCTAAGTTTTTTATAGATAGACCCATTTTTGCATGGGTAATCGCCATTGTGGTGATGTTGGCCGGCGCGCTGTCGATTGTGCAATTGCCTATCGCGCAATATCCGACAATCGCGCCTCCGGCAATCGAAATTACGGCAACCTACCCGGGTGCGGATGCGTCAACGCTGCAGGACTCCGTGACGCAGGTTATCGAACAAAATATGAACGGCATCGATAATCTGATGTATATGTCGTCCAGCAGCGACTCATCGGGTACGGTTCAGATTACGCTGACCTTTGAGGCGGGAACCAACCCCGATATTGCCCAGGTTCAGGTACAGAACAAACTTCAGTTGGCGACGCCGTTGCTGCCGCAGGAAGTTCAACAGCAAGGCGTGCAGGTTCAGAAGTCGAGCAGCAGCTTTTTGATGGTGGCCGCCTTCATCAGCAGCAGTAGCGAAATGACGCAGCAGGATATCGCCGACTATGTGGCCGCCAATGTGCAAGACCCGATCAGCCGTACCAACGGCGTCGGTGATGTGCAGCTCTTCGGCGCGCAATATGCCATGCGTATCTGGCTGGATCCGAACAAACTGAATAACTATCAGTTGACGACCGGCGACGTGACTACCGCCATCACGGTACAAAATAACCAGATTGCCTCCGGTCAGCTTGGCGGAACGCCGCCGGTCGCCGGGCAGCAGTTGAACGCCTCGATCATCGCGCAAACGCGGCTGAAATCGCCGGAAGAGTTCTCCCAAATTCTCCTGAAGGTGAACGCAGACGGTTCGCAGGTACGCCTGAAAGATGTGGCGCGCGTCGAGCTCGGCGCGGAAAGTTATGACGTTATCGCCCGCTATAACGGCCAGCCGGCGGCCGGTATCGGGATTAAGCTGGCGACCGGCGCCAACGCGTTGGATACCGCTTCGGCGGTGAAAAGCGAGTTATCCCGGTTGCAAGAGTTTTTCCCTAGCGGGCTGAGCGTGGTTTACCCCTACGACACGACGCCATTCGTTAAAATCTCCATTAACGAGGTGGTGAAAACGCTGATAGAAGCTATCGTGCTGGTATTCCTGGTGATGTACCTCTTCCTGCAGAACTTCCGCGCGACGCTGATTCCAACCATCGCCGTGCCTGTCGTGCTGCTGGGTACTTTCGCCATCATTGCGGCTTTCGGTTACTCCATCAACACCCTGACCATGTTTGGGATGGTGCTCGCCATCGGCCTATTGGTGGATGACGCCATCGTGGTGGTGGAGAACGTCGAGCGCGTAATGGTGGAGGACGGGCTTCCGCCTAAAGAGGCCACCAAAAAATCGATGGAGCAGATACAGGGCGCCCTGGTCGGGATAGCGCTGGTTCTCTCTGCGGTGTTTGTGCCGATGGCCTTTACCGGCGGTTCAACCGGCGCCATTTACCGTCAGTTCTCCATCACCATCGTTTCCGCGATGGCGCTCTCGGTCATGGTCGCCTTGATTTTAACCCCGGCGCTTTGCGCCACGCTGTTAAAACCGATCGCCAAGGGCGACCACGGCGAGAAAAAAGGGTTCTTCGGCTGGTTTAACCGGCTGTTTGAGAAGAGTACGCACCACTACACCGACAGCATCGCCAACATTCTGCGCAGCACGGGCCGATATCTGGTGGTCTATCTGCTGATTGTCGTCGGACTGGCGTTTCTGTTCACGCGTTTGCCCAGTTCCTTCCTGCCCGAAGAGGATCAGGGGGTTCTGCTCAATCTCGTGCAGCTCCCCGCCGGGGCGACACAGGAAAATACGCAGAAAGTGTTGGATACGTTGACCAAACATTATCTGGAAAATGAGAAAAATACCGTCAACTCGGTCTTTACCGTCAATGGCTTCGGCTTCTCAGGCCGCGGACAGAACGCCGGTCTGGCGTTCGCCAGTCTGAAAGACTGGAGTGAGCGCGAAGGCTCCGAAAACAAAGTCGCCGCTATCGCCGCTCGCGCCAACGCCGCTTTTAGCAAGATTAAAGAGGGTATTGTTATCGCGACCAACGTTCCGGCGATTATCGAATTGGGAACGGCGACAGGTTTTGACTTCCAGTTAATCGATCAGGCTAACCTTGGGCATGAAAAACTGACCCAGGCGCGTAATCAACTGTTGGGCATGGCTGCGCAGCGGCCGGATATGCTGGTTCAGGTTCGCCCGAACGGTCTGGAAGATACCCCGCAGTTCCGGCTTGATATCGACCATGAAAAAGCACAGGCGCTGGGCGTCTCGCTGTCGGATATCAATGCCACGCTGGCAACGGTGCTGGGCGGAACCTATGTAAACGACTTTACCGACCGCGGCCGGGTGAAGAAAGTGTACGTGCAGGGGGATGCGAAGTTCCGCATGCTGCCAGACGACATTAAAAACTGGTATGTCCGCGGCAGCAGCGGACAAATGGTGCCCTTCTCTTCCTTCACACAAAGTCACTGGGAATACGGCTCTCCGCGTCTGGAGCGCTATAACGGCCAGCCCTCCATGCAGATACAGGGCGAGGCGGCGCCGGGCAAAAGTACCGGTGAAGCCATGGCGCTGATGGAAGAGTTTGTCACCAAGTTACCGACAGGCATTGGCTACGAATGGACGGGGATGTCCTATCAGGAACGGCTATCCGGCAACCAGGCTCCGGCCTTGTACACGATATCCCTGATTGTGGTTTTCCTATGTCTGGCGGCTCTGTACGAAAGCTGGTCGATTCCCTTCTCGGTTATGCTGGTCGTACCTTTGGGTATTCTGGGGGCCGTGGTTGCCGCATCCATGCGCGGCCTGGAAAACGACGTCTACTTTAAGGTCGGTCTGCTGACGACCATAGGGCTATCGGCGAAAAACGCCATACTGATAGTCGAATTCGCCAAGGACCTGATGGAAAAAGAGGGTAAGGGTTTGATTGAGGCGACGCTGGATGCGGTACGTATGCGTTTACGCCCAATTCTAATGACCTCTCTTGCCTTTATCCTCGGGGTCGTGCCGCTGGTTATCAGCACCGGCGCAGGTTCCGGCGCGCAGAACGCAGTAGGTACTGGCGTTATGGGGGGGATGATTACCGCCACCGTATTGGCTATTTTCTTCGTGCCCGTGTTCTTCGTGGTGGTTCGCCGCCGCTTTAGTAAGAAACATGAAGAAACAGAGTCTCACCATCAGTAGTTAGCACCCCGATACCGCGCTTCTTCAAAGGCCGCGCTTGCGGCCTTTTTTATTCCCTCCCCTCATTACTTTTTCATCCTGTTATTTCCGCAGGCCGAATTTCATATATGGACACCCATATCCTTACAAATACAAAGGTTGATTGAGGAAATGAAAAAGCGCAATATATAGTTATGTTATAACATAACAAATAAAGCGAGAGAAATATGAAAACAGGCATCCATCCAGATTATCGGACGGTGGTATTTCACGATACCAGCGCCGATACGTACTATAGAATCGGCTCAACCATCAAAACCGATCGCGCCATCGAACTGGACGGCGTCAGCTACCCCTACGTCACCGTTGACGTCTCCTCCGCCTCCCACCCTTACTATACCGGGAAGCAGAAAGAGTACGCCAAAGAGGGCAGCACCGCGCGTTTCCAGCAGCGCTTTGGCAAATTTTTCAAATAATACGCCGATAGCTTTCAACGCTGCGCTGCCGCCTGACGCAAACCACGCCAAGCCAGGCGCCAAAAGCACGCGAAAACGGAAATGACGCATTTGCCTGAAGCCGACGCCGGCGTGCAGCTACCGCGCCGCCGAGGGCAAATGTCATGAAAGATCTCTATCGCCGTAACCAGACAGATGACAGCTAAAGAGGAATATCCAGATGCAGGTACTTAGCTCCTTACGATCGGCCAAAAATCGTCATAAAGACTGCGTAGTCGTACGCCGTCGCGGGCGTATCTATGTGATATGCAAAACCAACCCGCGCTTTAAAGCGGTGCAAGGCAGGAAAAAGAAGAAGGGGTAACCTTTTCCGTAACAATCTTCTACAGCTCTGTTATATATGTAACAGAGCTTTTTTGTTTTTCAAATAAAAACAATAGGATAAAAAACACTCCGTTGATACATATCTTTACACTACCCCTACCTCGCCCCCTTTCTTAAGTTATGAAATCATCGCCTATATACAAATTAATTTAATAGGCTAATATTATGGTTATTCCGAAACTATTCCGCTGTTAGAATTTTTGTGATTTAATCCCGATAAATAGCGTCGAAAACCTTATCTAATGTCCGCGAATCTTCCCGACTCTTTTGCTATAGTTATATACGGAATGGCCCGATACGTATCAAAATGGCATAATGTAAGCGTCCCTTGTTTTCATTAAAATGGAAAGATACTCTGTCGACATCAAGCGGGAGGTGTAAAACCATTGTGGACTGAATTGTGGTTGTTTACAGCCAGCGCGCCGAGCGCTCGCGTGTAGGCATCATGATTGTAGAAACATGGTTAAGGCTATTCTCTTATGAGTTTGTCAGTCTGCTGTTGCCAAGAGTTAACCTCAGTAGCACTGAATAACGGCTTAACGGAGGGATTGATATGGATGAGTACACTCCTAAACATTATGATATTGCCCAACTCAGATTCTTATGTGAGAATCTATGCGACGAAAGCATAGCAACGTTAGGCGATAGCAGCCATGGCTGGGTCAATGACCCGACATCTGCGATCAATCTCCAATTAAATGAACTTATTGAGCATATCGCTACATTTATTCTCACATTTAAAATAAAATATCCTGACGATAGTGAACTTTCTCAGCGGGTCGAAAAGTATTTAGATGACACCTATGTGTTGTTTAGCAACTACGGTATCAATGATGCTGAATTGCGCGGATGGAAGAAATCTAAAGAAAGATTATTCGGAATGTTCTCAGAACCGGGTATCTGTACGCCCGCTAAAACTTAAGCAATAATTTATCTTATATATTTATTAACCACCAGGTACTGTTAGCATAAAGGCCAACATGAAAAAAATCGATTATTTGATGCGTTTGCGTAAATGCACCACCATAGACACGCTGGAACGTGTTATTGAGAAAAACAAGTATGAACTCTCCAATGACGAACTGGAGATGTTCTATTCCGCAGCGGATCACCGTCTGGCAGAGCTGACGATGAACAAACTTTATGACAAGGTTCCTACCGCGGTATGGAAATACGTCCGTTAATTCTTCTACGCAAGGTATACAGGCGTTGATATAAATTAGACTCATTGTGCCGATGTCATTATCGGCCTTTGTTTTTTATTGTCTTTTTAACGTATTAATAAAACAACAGTTGTAACAAAGTGTATTTCATATAATGTAAATAATTAGAATACTGAGTTTTTAAAAATAGCTAATCCGCTATCATCTATCTCCCCTTAGCAATATCGTTAAAAACCCATTAAAGTAATTATGGTTATTCCATCCCGCCTTATACCCGGTGAGTTGTTGCGTAGAGATATCCTACACGCGTTAATCGAAGCGTTATCCAGACCCCAAAGTTATCGGCCCACGGCCATAGCCAACGATTATCGCTCCTTGAGCAAATGAGGAAGCCGGCATTGCAGAATGCGAAAATGAGAGGGCAACCGCGCATATGGAAAGTTACGTCTCGGCAACGTCAGGTTTGAGCGATAGGAGGATATCCAGGCGCTTTTTTGCATAGGAAACGGGGAATTCGCAGGAAGAAATGGGTGGGGGCCCTGCCAGCTGCATCCCGGCACACGCATTTCCTGCTGCGGCTGCTTCCTTCCGGACCTGACCGAGTTCACAAGATAGCGTTGCGGGAGAACCGACAGGGCCCCCATTGACAGCTCTAATTAAATATTCATTATCATAGAGCGGTGGGCATTATGGGTGATGGGCAATTCAATTGCAAGCTAACACACGCCAACCGTTGTTTTCTTACCCAGCATAAGATACCACTACCGATTGACATACAAAATACAAGGCTCTGTTGATGACAGGAGAAATGGACGGATTTCAACAACGCGTTTTTCAGATTGTGGCCGCAATCCCCTACGGGAAAATAGCGACCTATGGAGACGTAGCGCTAATGGCCGGCTCCCCTCGCGCCGCGAGGCAAGTTGGCGGCGTCCTGAAACGTTTACCCAAAGGCAGCAAGCTCCCTTGGCATCGGGTCATCAACCGAAAAGGTGAAATATCCCTTATCGGCGGCGACCATCAGCGTCAAAAGTCAGCGTTGCAGGCCGAGGGGGTTATCTTTAACCGACATGGAAAGATCGATCTCGCGACCTTTCGCTGGCGGTACGTGCCATGACATCATGGCACGCGCTACGTATACCGCTACTGAAAGGGTTGTACCGGTTGCGATGACGGCAGCATTTTTGACGGCGCAGGCGCCGAAGCTTCTGTTCTATGCACCGGTAACGGCACGGACTCAACGGGAACCAGAACCAGATCGGCATGATTCACGCCATTGACCACCGCGGGTAAAACATTTTCCGTCACCATGACCACTCTGTTGTTTATCGCAATTGCCGCGCTGAGTAAGATGCGGGCATGAGGCTGAATATCAGCCGGGTTATACGGCAACGTAAACGCGAAGGGCGCCTGCTTCCCTTCGGTGCGGGTCACACGCTGGCCGATGACTTTTGAAGGCGCGTCTGACAATGACGCGTCGGATAACGTGACCGTCAATACCGCATCGGCCGGTAAGGCAATGCGCTGACGAATATTCACCGTTCCGCTGACGGCAGGCAATGCCAGCACGGGGCGTTGCCCCGAGGCGGCGGCTACCGGCGTCCCGGTCTCAGGAGAAACGCCCTGATTCCCCTTCTCCACGCAGGCGGTCAGAGCCATCGATAACGTTACATAGCCTAAAGTATGCCAAAATTTCATTTCGGTCAGTCTCCTTTGTTATTGCCAGACTGCCGGCATCAGAAAAACCGGCGTTCGCTTATCCCGATACATTTCGAAGTGCGGAAAGCCCAGATGCCAGCAACTTGAAAAATGAAAGGGTATAAATAGTATGGGTCACGAATAGAATAGTTGGTGGTGCAAGATTCTGATATTTTCCTGATATACCCTAAAATAATTCGAGCTGCGGAATAAAAACGCCGAACGCGTTTTCCCACAGCGCTTGGTGAGCCCCATGGATGGGCGGGCAATCCAAACAACGCCCATGCGACTTAAATCATGGCGGGAATAAAATGGCTAAACCTACTGACGTCACCCCGCTAGCCCTTAAGTTAAACCACGCTTAACCCATGAGGCCGATACCATGAGCCAGGCACTGCAAGACCTTCTCGCTCTCCTCAATCTGGAAAAAATTGAGGAAGGGTTATTCCGGGGACAAAGTGATGATTTAGGGCTGCGCCAGGTATTTGGCGGGCAGGTGGTAAGCCAGGCCATGTCGGCGGCCAAACAGACGGTGCCGGAAGATCGCCGCATCCACTCATTTCACAGCTACTTTCTATTACCCGGAGATAGCCGGAAAGCCATTATTTACGATGTGGAAAATCTGCGCGACGGCAATAGCTTTAGCGCCCGTCGCGTCAAGGCCGTTCAGAACGGCAAACCGATATTTTATATGACGGCATCGTTTCAAAACCAGGAAGCGGGGTTTGAACATCAAAATGTGATGCCCGTCGTCACGCCGCCTGAAGCGCTCAGGTCAGAGCAGGACATTGCGCAGAGCATGGCGCATGCATTGCCGCCGCAATTCCGTGACAAATTTACCCGCCCTCGCCCCATTGAGTTTCGTCCCGTCAGGTTTTATAACCCGCTTAAAGGGGAAGTGGCGGAACCGCTACGCCACGTCTGGTGTCGCGCCAACGGCCCATTACCCGACGATGAACGACTCCATCAATATCTGCTTGGCTACACCTCCGACTGCCATTTTTTGTTAACGGCACTACAACCGCACGGCGTTGGTTTTCTGGACCCCGGAATGCAAGTCGCCACCATCGATCACTCGATGTGGTTTCATCGGCCTTTCCGACTGGATGATTGGCTGCTGTACGCCGTAGAGAGCACCTCCGCGTCAGGCGCCAGAGGCTTTGTCCGCGGACAATTCTATACCCGGGAGGGCGTGCTGGTCGCATCCAGCGTGCAGGAGGGAGTAATACGTCGCTATTCCGATTAATGTCGCCGAGAGCCAGGTTCAGCGCCGCCAGCGGCGGCCATAATAAAAAACAGGGCGCGGAGTTAACCGGCGCCCTGTTTATCAACGAAGATTCAGATTAGCGCTTACTGGTTGTAAGCATTCTCGCCATGGCTGTTGACGTCCAGACCTTCGCGTTCTTGCTCTTCCGGCACACGCAGGCCGACGACCATATCGGCAATTTTGAACGCGATGAAAGAGACCACGCCAGTCCATACGAAGCAGACGATTACGCTGAACAGCTGTACCCAAACCTGATGGGCCATCGTTACGCCTTCCGCATAACCTACGCCGCCCAGAGACGCG
Source organism: Brenneria populi (assembly GCF_036016195.1). Lineage (NCBI taxonomy): Bacteria > Pseudomonadati > Pseudomonadota > Gammaproteobacteria > Enterobacterales > Pectobacteriaceae > Brenneria > Brenneria populi. Next base: position 443,079 of record NZ_JAYWTM010000004.1, read on the forward strand.
GAGGTGAATACGCCGGTCAGGATACAACCGACGATGCCGCAAACGCCATGAACGCCGAACACGTCGCACGGGTCATCAACACGTAGCCATCTTTTCAGTACGGTCACGCCCCACAGTCCGGCGATACCGGCAGCGATGCCGATGATCAGGCCGCCGCCGACGCCGACGAAACCCGCCGCAGGCGTAATCGCCACCAAACCGGCGATACAACCCGAACATGCGCCCAGCAAAGAAGGCTTGCCGCGCACCATCCACTCGCCGACGACCCAGGCCAGGATAGCGGCGGCGGTAGCGACAACCGTATTCAGGAAGGCCAGACCGGCGATTTCGTTCGCCGCCCCGGCGGAACCGGCGTTAAAACCGAACCAGCCGATGTAGAGAACCGCCGTACCGATAAAGACCATCGGCAGATTGTGCGGTTTAAGCGCCTCTTTACCGAAACCGGCGCGTTTGCCCAGCAGATAAGCGCCGACCAGGCCCGCTACCGCGGCGTTAATATGCACCACCGTACCGCCGGCGAAGTCCAGAGCGCCGTCAGCGGCCAGATAACCGCCGCCCCAGACCATGTGGGTCATCGGCAGGTAAGAGAAAGTCAGCCACAGCGCGACAAAAATCAGTACCGCGGAGAAGCGGACGCGTTCGGCAATGGCGCCGACGATCAGGCCCACGGTGATACAGGCGAAAGATGCCTGATATGCAACGTGGATATACTGATAAAACGTGCCGGTGATTGAATCGATGGCAATCCCTTTCAGCATAAAGCTGGAGAAACCGCCGAAGAAGGCGTTGCCTTCGCTAAAGGCCAGGCTATAGCCGTAGATAACCCATAAGACGCACACCAGCGCGAAAGAGACTATCACCTGCGACAGCATGGAAAGTACGTTCTTAGAACGAATCAAACCGCCATAAAACAGCGCGATCCCGGGTATAGTCATAAAGAGTACCAACGCGGTACAAATCATAATAAAAGCGTTATCTGCTTTATCGATCGTCGGCGCCGCAGCCATAGCCCAAGACGGGAGCAATGCGGCCACACCAAGACCCAATGAGGAGACAAGTTTTTTCATTTTCATCCATCCCTATTTGCCAATCTAAGTCAGGCGTTAAAGTGCGGCTTCGTCGGTTTCGCCAGTACGAATACGAATAACCCTTTGTAATTCAGCGACAAAAATTTTGCCGTCACCAATTTTTCCGGTATAGGCCGCTTTACTGATTACATCAATGACTTCATCCAGTTGATCATCCGCTATCGCGATGTCAATTTTCACTTTAGGTAAAAAGTTAACGCTATATTCCGCGCCGCGATACAGTTCAGCATGCCCTTTCTGACGTCCGAACCCTTTAACTTCAGTGACCGTCAGTCCCTGAATGCCGACGGAAGATAACGCTTCACGCACATCTTCCAGCTTGAATGGTTTTATTACCACAGTAACCAGTTTCATTGATCATCCCCCTAACCGTTAAGTCCAGACTTACGCCTGCCGCTATCTCGGATTTCCATCATTTCGAATTATCTTCACGCAATGAATAAGCAAAGGATGTGCCATAAATGATTTATCTGACGGATATCAGTCAGGAGAACGCGGTTAAGGTCCGTTAACGGCGGACAATCCGCCATCGGGGAAAGGAAAGCTAAAAAAGCGGGGCAGCGAGCGCACCACACTGGTGCGCGTCGGGTAAATTTGGTGCATGAGAGCTAAAAACAGAATGAATATGCTTAGTGATGGTGCGAAGCAACCCATCGTCATCCGCTGTCGACGCGTCCGTTACGACACGGTGGCCGACTCAGGCGTTTCCGCCGCCGCCAGCTCTTCCCCCGCCAGCTGCAACTGGTACATCTGATAATAACGCCCCTGGCGACGCAGCAGCTGCCCGTGGGTGCCCTGCTCAACGGCCTGTCCATGATGAAGCACCATAATTGTGTCGGCCTCGACAATTGTCGACAGGCGATGGGCAATAACGATTAACGTCGTTCGATCCCGAATAATATTCAGCGCCTTTTGCACCGCCTGTTCGGTGCCGGAGTCAATGTTCGCCGTCGCTTCATCCAGTATCAGAATCTTTGGCGTTTGCACCAATACCCGGGCAATCGCCAACAGCTGTTTCTGCCCTGTCGATAGATTGTTCCCCTGCTCTCCTATCGGGGTATGCAACCCATCGGGAAACGCGCGCACCAGCGCAGAGAGCTGAACAATATCAAGCACGCGCCACACCTCGTCCTCGCTGATATCGCGCCCCAGCGTGACGTTGGTATACATCGATTCGGCCAATACCACGGGGTCCTGCTGCACCATGGCTACATTCTGGCGCAACGCCCGGTGCGACAGCGTTTGCAGCGGGCGGCCGTCCAACCGGATCTCACCCGCGTCAGGACGGTAATATCCCATCAACAGGTTAGCCAAGGTACTCTTGCCGCTGCCGGTATGACCGACCAGCGCCACAAAACCCCGCTCCGGCACGGCCAGCGAGATATGCTGCAGAACCTTTTTTCCCGAACCATAAGAGAAAGAGACATCGTCAATCTCGACACGTCCGTGAGCGAGCGCTCGCTCATCGGCGCCATACCCCTGCTGCGCGCCATCCATCAGTTCAAAAATGCGTTCACCGGCGACGACGGCCTGCTGCAGCATGGATTGCTGCGTCGTCATCTCAATCAGCGGTTCATTCAAACGCCCAAGGTAATTAATAAACGCGTAAAGCACCCCGACGCCGACCGAACCGACGGAGCTGAAGCCGAATTGCATCAGCAACCCGCACAGCACCAGCGCCGAAAACAGGCTGAGCAACGGGCGCAAGAGAAAGCCATCGAGACGCAGCGTTTCCATCCGCGCCCGATAATGCGCCCAGCTGGCGCCGCTCAGCCGCTCGCCGAACCGGGCCTGCTGACGGAATTGCTGGATCACGCCCATGCCGTTGATAATTTCATTAAAACCGTCGTTAATGTCCGCCAGATACCCCCGCATCCGGCGCACGATCGGCGTGCTGTAACGCTGATAAACCAGCATGACGATTAACACCGCGGGGAAAATAGTCAGCGCGACCAGCGCCATCCGCCAATCAAGGCTGAACATCGCCACCAGCATGGCGCCAATCAACGCGGCGCTGCGCAATGCGGTCGACACTACCATGACATACAGATCCTTCACCACTTCCGTGTCGTTGGTTACGCGCGAGATCAACTGCCCTACCGGCTGGGTGTCAAAGGTACTGAGCGGCTGCCGCAGCGCGGCGTCCATCACGTCAATGCGCAACTGCTGCACCACGCCGACCGCCACCCGATTAAACAACAACGCCTGAAGATAGTGCAGCATCGCCGCCAAAATCTGTAACAGCAGATAGGCGGCGGCTAACCCCGCCGCCAAAGCCAGGGGAAACTCCCCTTTCGCAACCAGATCATCAAGAAAGTAGCTGACCAGAACGGGGCCGGAAACTTCGGCCGCTGCGGCTATCCATAGCATCAGGACGCCCTGCGTCAATGGCTTTCGCCACGGCGAGGCATAGGACAGCAGGCGCTTTAATGTGGGCCAAAGCTGTTTAGGGTTATTCATCCGCGTCCCCCTCGGCCGGCGGCGCGTCATCCAGCGCGGCTTCTAATTGTTGATAGCGATACATATCCCGATACCAGCCGGATTGGGCGACAAGCTCCCGATGATCGCCCCGCTGTACCGCGCGCCCACGCTGCAGTACCAAAATCTCGTTCGCTTCCGTCAGGGCAGAGAGGCGATGGGCGCTGATAATCAGCGTTCGCCGCTCCCCCCACTGCTTAAGATTTTGCAGGATATGGTGTTCCGTCCGACCGTCAACGGCGGATAATGCGTCATCCAGAATCAAAATCTCAGCTTCCAACAATAACGCGCGCGCGATGGCGATCCGCTGTTTCTGACCACCGGACAACATAACGCCGCGCTCCCCGACTTCGGTATCGTAGCCTTGCGGAAGCCGCAAAATATCATCATGCACGCAGGCAAGGCGCGCCGCACCTTCAATCTGCCGCCGGGTCGCATCCGGTCGTCCCAGAGAGATATTGTTTGCGACCGTATCGGAAAAGAGGAAAGGAGTTTGCCCCACGACGGCAAAGCGATGGCGCAACTCATCCAGACGAATAGCGGGTAAAGGGAGATCGTGGTAGCGAATATCGCCCGAATGAATATCAAAATGGCGCAGCAGCAGCGCCAGTAGCGTACTTTTGCCCGACCCCGTCGGGCCGCACAGCCCCAGCATTTGCCCAGGCTGCAGCGTAAAATGCACCTCTTTTAACGCACAGCCGGCGCTTTCGGGGTAATGAAACTGATGAATATTGACGGCCAGCGCGCCGCGTCCGTCAGGCAAGGACAGCGTGCCGTCGGTAACGACCGTCTGTTCCGCCATCAGCTGACGGATCCGGCTGTATGCCGCGCTTCCGCGCTCGACGATATTGAACATCCATGCCAACGCCAGCATCGGCCATATCATCAGGCCAAGGTACATAACAAAACTGGTTAACATGCCCAGCGTCAGCGAGCCATGAACCACCATCCAACTGCCCCAGCCGATGGCCAGAAGATGCGACAGCCCGATAGCGATATAGATTGTGGGATTGAAGCGCGCATCGACCCGCGCGACATACATGTTTTTAACGCCGGCCTCCTCCGCGACCTGAGCAAACCGCGCTGATTGATAATCCTCCAGGCCGAACGATTTAATCATGCGAATGCTGGTCAAACTCTCCTGCGCCTGATCGTTAAGCGAGGAGAATGCCGCCTGGGCCGATTTAAAGCGATGATGCAGTTGGGTGCCGTAATGTTTGATGATCAGCGCCATAATCGGCATCGGCAACAGCGCCAGCAGCGTCAGCTGCCAGCTAATCTGGGTACACATAATGACCAGCACGGCGCACCCCATGACCATGGAGTCGACCAGCGTTAAAACCCCTTCGCCGGCGGCGAACACCACCCGGTCAACGTCATTGGTGGCAAGCGCCATCAAGTCGCCCGTGCGATGACGTAAATAAAAGGCAGGATGCTGCCGGCTGAGCTGACGGTAAAAATCCTCACGCAGCTCCACCGCCAGTTGATAAGACGCGCCAAACAGCAATACGCGCCACACGCACCGCAATAGATAAACCATCACGGCGGTAAGCAACATAAGGCCGACCCACTGCATGACCTTGGCCGTTGTCATATTGTGCTGCGTCACGCCATCCACCACCACCCCGACCAGTTTGGGCGGCAATAGCTGCAGTATGGCAATGACAATCAACAAAAACACCGCGCCTACATAGCGCCGCCATTCCCGGCGAAAATACCAGCTTAGTTGAGCAAATAGTCTCACGCAGTTTTGCTTCCAATGTTCAAGGGCGGGCATAAACCCGGAAAATGATGATACGGAACGCGATGGCCGATAAGTTATATCCCTTTCATATTTCAAACTGCGGATGCGCTGGCTCCGTCACTCGCCCATCGATGAAGCTCGCCCCGTTGGGGCTGCCGCAAGCGCCGTGCAAAAACGCATTTAGCGTTTTTATCCTGCTGCTCGAATTATTTGGGGTAAAGCGATAACGGCAATGCCGTCGTGTACTTGATGCGCTCCATGGCAAAGCTGGATGTCACATCCACCAGACCGGGGATGCCGTTCACCAGCCGCTTATAAAAATCATCATAGCTTTTCATATCGGCGACCTGCACCTGCATCAGATAATCATACTCTCCAGCCATGCGATAGAAAGATAATACTTCAGGCATTTCCGACACGACGCTGGTGAACGTTTGATACCAGACGCTGTTATGTTGCTGGGTTTTCAACAGTACAAACGCCGTTAATCCCAATCCCAGCCGTTCATTATCCAGCAACGCGACCCGCGCCCGGATGTAGCCCGCCTCCTCCAGACGCTTCAATCTTTTCCAGCAGGGCGTCGACGTCAGATTCACCGAATCAGCCAGCGTCTGCAGTGAAAGCGTGCAGTCCTGTTGCAATAAACTCAATAGGGTACGATCTATCTTATCTAACATAGTGCCGTTCCATAGGAAATTTTTCTCCAATTTCCCCGCATTACAGATAAAAAGGCAACTTATTTCGGCGGCGGGTTAATCGAACGCCGCCATTGCGGCCTACAGCAACCGACATCATAACAAATCCGCCGGATGCAGACTTGCCCCCTGAGTCCTGAGTCGCGGCTCTGGAGAGTCTTCGCGGAATAGCGCGCGAAGAGTATAAGCAGGCCGATAGGCCTGCCGCCGACAGCGATAACGGCGGCCCGCTGAATGACAACGATTTTTCAGGTAACATATCGGTTTTATGCCCCAACACACTGTCCCGTTTAGGTTCCAATTGCATTAAGGTGAATGAAAAATGAAGCGCGCGGTCGTCGTTTTTAGCGGTGGACAAGATTCCACCACCTGTCTGATCCAGGCTGTGAAGCACTATGATGAAGTTCACTGTATCACCTTCGATTACGGGCAGCGTCACCGTGCGGAAATCGATATAGCCCGAACGCTCTCGCAGCAACTCGGCGCAGCGGCGCATAAGGTTCTGGATGTCGGTTTATTGAATGAACTTGCCGCCAGCAGTCTGACGCGCGACAACATTCCCGTTCCTGACTATGACGGCGATGCGCAAGGGCTGCCCAGCACCTTTGTCCCTGGCCGAAATATTCTTTTCCTGACGCTGGCGTCTATCTATGCCTACCAGGTTGGCGCGCAGGCCGTGATTACCGGCGTCTGCGAAACCGACTTCTCCGGTTATCCGGACTGTCGAGACGAATTCGTCAAGGCTTTGAATCAGGCTGTCATTCTGGGCACGGCCCGCGACATTCATTTTGTTACCCCCTTGATGTGGCTAAACAAGGCGGAAACCTGGGCGCTGGCGGACTACTATCAGCAGTTGGACACCGTTCGTTATCACACCCTAACCTGTTACAACGGCATTAAAGGCGATGGATGCGGCCATTGCGCCGCCTGTCACCTGCGGGCCAACGGCTTGCAGGCGTATCAGCGCGACCCGGCCGGCGTCATGACGGCGCTAAAGCGGAAAACCGGTCTGCAATAATCACTCGCGGCAGTGAAAAGCAGGCAAGACCCATACCCTTTATACTCGTCATTCTCCAGACCGCAGCCACGTTGGCTCTGCGGCGGTTCGAATTATTTAGAGTATACGGCCTGCCTGTAACGCTATTCATCCCTGCCAGACGTCAAGTTGCATATGCGCTGGCTTTGTTACTCGCCCCATCCGCGGGGCTCGCCCCGCTGGGGACGGAGCCGGTAGGAGAACGGGCGGCCGGCGAGACTGCCGTCGGCGCAGCGCATCACAGTTTCAAACGCGACAGATTACGTTCAACCAGAGCGGCGCCTATTCCCGGCACCTCCTGCAGCTGCTCTATGTGCGTAAAAGGGCCGTTTTGCTCGCGGTAACTGACGATCGCCTCCGCCTTTTTCAGACCGACGCCGTTCATCGCCTGCGCCAGTTCCTGCGCGGTTGCGGTGTTAATACTTACCTCGTCTTCGTCGGCGGCGGAAAGCGGCGCCTTTTCCGCCTTCGGCGAAGCCGGCTCGGACCTTACCACGCCGTCCGCTTTTTCGGCTTTTGACGCCGCCTGCGCCAGAAATGGCGCCCCGGACAACCCCATCCCGAGAATCAGGCAAAGCGTCTTTATTCCTGACTTTTTCATGCTGTGTCCTCCATGTGTTTGACAGCACGACCACCTTGCCGCAGGTCCGATTTCACCGCAAACCGCTTTCTCTGAATGTGGAAAAGGCCGCGAAAGCGGCCTTTTGTTGTTGCAACGGTTTGCAAATTTATGCGCGGCTTATTGCTGCTCCTGAGCGGCGGCGCCCATTTTAATTTTGGCTTCGCTGCGCAAGCTAATCAGCAGCGCATCGAACAGCGACCCTACCGAGCTTTGCTGTACCTGACCGGCGAACTGCTCTTTCTGCTGGTCGGTCAACTGATGCGGCGTCACGTTGTCCAGCGCCACCAACACCACGTTGCCGGCCTGATCCTGACTAATTCCGTAAGAGGGTTTATCCTTGGCCGGATGCGGCAGAGCAAAAACAGACTCGGCCATCACATCCCCTTGCGACAGGGAAGAGAGGGTTTTGGGCTCGCTAAAATTCAGCTTCGCCGCTTTAAGCGCGTCGTCCTTCCCTTGCTTCAGCTCGGCCAGAATTTTTTCAGCGTCCAGGCGCGCCTGCTGTTCCGCTTTCTGGCGCTTGACGGTTTCAATCACCCGATCGCGCACCTGATCCAGCGGACGCGTGCTTTCCGCTTTATGATCGGTAACCCGCACGACGAAAGCACGATCGCCATCAACGCCGATCACGTCGGAGTTGCTTCCCGGGCTACCGTTTTCACCCATTAAGCCGCCGTCGAAAATCGCCTGAGTAACCGGCTGGAAATTCAGAGCGGCGGGAACCTGCTCGCGGGTAAACCAGTCGGTCTGCGTCGCTTTCACGCCGGAGACCTCTTCGGCTGACGCCAAAGACTCGTTGTCGTTGCTGGCGGCCTCGCTGACTTTTTGCTGCAAAGCAAAATATTCATCAAGCGCTTTTTCGTGCTTAACCTTGGCGGCGACCTCGTCACGCACATCGTTCAGCGCTTTAATCTTAGCGGGCTGGATATCGTCAAGGCGTACGATCAAATATCCCACGGAGGATTTGATCGCCGAAGAGAGCTGTCCTTTCTCGGTCAGATTCGCCTGTTTAAGATCGTCAACGATAGAGTTTTCATCCATCCATCCCAGCTCCCCGCCGTTGCGACGAGAAATGGGGTCCGTCGACTTTTCCTTCGCCAACGCCGCGAAGTCGGCACCTTGTTTCAGCGCATCCAGGACCGACTGCGCGTCCGCTTCGGTTTTTACCTGAATGATGCTGAGCTTCTTGCGGGCCGGCTGGGTATAGTCGCTTTTGTTTTTTTCATAAAAATCAGCGATGGCCGCGTCATCGACCACGACTTTATCCATCAGGCTCGCCGCATCCAGCATGATATAGCTGACCTTGAACGCTTCCGGCGCAATGAAACGGCTCTTATTCTGATCGTAATAGTTTTGCACCTCTTCATCAGAAGCGGTTTGCACTTTGGCTTTGGCGTCAATATCAATCGTCGCCAGGCGAACAACCCGATCCTGAGCGGCAAGCTTGACCAGATTGTCGATCTCCAGCGGCAGGATGAACGACGTATCGCCAATCCCGCGAATCAGCTGCTGAGAGGTTAATTGCTTACGCAGCAACTCGGCATATCCGTCAGGCGTCAAACCCAGGCGGCGCACCTGATCGAGGTATTTTTCATTATCAAAACGGTTATTCGTCTGGAATGCCGGAACAGCAAAAATCGCCTGCTTGATTTGCTCGTCGCTGATGCTCAGCTCTAACGTGTCGGCATATTGATCCAACAGGGCTTCATCAATGAGCTGGGAGAGCGCCTGCCTGCGCAGTTGCTGCATATAGCCTTCATTACTCGCCAGAATAGAAAAGTTTTCGCCCAATGCGTTTTGCTGGCGGTTGCGCTCGTTCTGTACGGCCTGTTCAAGCTGGGCGCGGGAGATCTCCTGCCCGTTAACCTTCGCGGCGTAGTTTCCGGAACCCCCGATAAGATAATCGCCTACGCCGGTTAAAACGAACGATGCAATGATCAAGGCAAGAATAATTTTGAGCACGACGTTATTAGCGGCCGCGCGTAAATTGTCCATCATAATGTGACAACACTCCGCTGTAGAATGAATAACACTCCCTGCGCTGGTAAAACCATGCGTCCTCCACCAACAAGGCTAGGGCGAGTTTAATCTTTGTCTGACAATAGTAACCTGAATGCCCCCCGCTAAAAAACATCAGGGATGCTCTTTAACGTCGCGCGCGGCGGCTTTGCGCGTAACGGGCGGGACAGCCCGCCATAATAATAAAAGGCACATCATAAAATGATGCGCCTCGTATCTTACCCTACCAACATCTTTGCGTCAGGTAATGTTTGGCGGCGCAGCGTACTACACGCCAACCCCGTGACGTAATAATCAGTTAACGGCGTCTTTCAGCGTTTTACCGGCGCGGAAGCCAGGCACTTTCGCTGCCGGGATACTGATTTCTTTGCCGGTTTGCGGGTTACGGCCGGTGCGGGCGGCACGTTCACGCACAGAGAAAGTACCGAAACCAACCAGAGCAACGTCATCCCCTTCTTTCAGAGATTCGGTTACGGAACCAATAATCGCATCTAACACACGTCCTGCCGCTGCTTTGGAAATGTCGGCATCTGCAGCAATTTTGTCGATCAATTGTGACTTGTTCACTCTCTCATCCCCTTTGGAATTCTGTGGTCGCGCTGAAATTCCCAAAACACGACACCAAATTTATAACAATCCTGTCAGACCTTAGCAAGTTACAGCTAAAACCAACAGTGCTCTAACTTAGCGGTACAAAAAAAAGCTGGCAAGCACGATTTCACTTACCAGCTCTGATTTTCTCAAGGGTTTTTGCGATATATCACTATTCCGCCCCGGCCGCAGCGGTAACGACCTGCATGCCATACGGCGCATTCTGCAGCGCCAGCGACAAGACCTCCTCGATCCGTTTCACCGGATGGATGTCCAGGTCGGCAATCACGTTTTGCGGAATGTCTTCAAGATCGCGCTTGTTATCATCCGGAATCAATACCGTTTTGATGCCGCCGCGGTGGGCGGCCAGCAGCTTCTCTTTCAGACCGCCGATTGGCAGCACCAGGCCGCGCAGGGTAATTTCCCCCGTCATGGCGACATCGGCGCGCACCGGATTCCCCGTCAGACAGGAAACCAGCGCGGTACACATCGCAATCCCGGCGCTCGGACCATCTTTAGGCGTCGCTCCTTCTGGCACATGCACGTGGATATCGCGTTTTTCATAGAAATCCGCATTGATCCCCAGCTTATCGGCCCTGGCCCGCACCACGGTAAGCGCGGCCTGAATCGACTCCTGCATCACCTCGCCCAATGACCCGGTATACGTCAGCTTGCCTTTGCCGGGAACGCAGGCGGTTTCAATAGTCAACAGATCGCCGCCGACCTCCGTCCACGCCAGCCCGGTCACCTGACCGACGCGGTTTTCATCATCCGCCCGGCCGTAATCGAAGCGCTGTACGCCAAGAAAATCCTTGAGGTTATCGCCCGCGATGCGGATATGCTTGACCGATTTATCCATCAGCAGCGTTTTCACCGCTTTCCGGCACAGCTTGGAAATTTCTCTCTCCAGACTACGTACGCCGGCTTCGCGCGTGTAGTAACGGATAATGCCGACAATCGCGCTGTCATCCACCGACAGCTCGCCTTTTTTCAGCGCATTGCGTTCAATCTGCTTCGGCAGAAGGTGCTGTTTGGCAATATTCAGCTTCTCGTCTTCGGTGTAGCCGGAAAGACGGATCACTTCCATACGGTCAAGCAGCGGGGCGGGAATATTCATCGAGTTGGAGGTAGCGACGAACATCACGTCCGACAGATCGTAATCGACTTCCAAATAGTGGTCGTTAAACGCCACGTTCTGTTCCGGATCCAGCACTTCCAGCAATGCCGAGGCGGGATCGCCGCGCATATCGGAAGACATTTTGTCGATCTCATCCAACAGGAACAGCGGGTTTTTCACCCCGACCTTCGCCATCTTCTGGATCAATTTCCCCGGCATCGAGCCGATATAGGTACGGCGGTGACCGCGGATTTCCGCTTCGTCGCGCACCCCGCCCAGCGCCATACGCACGTACTGGCGGCCGGTCGCCTTGGCGATGGACTGCCCTAAAGAGGTTTTCCCCACCCCCGGAGGCCCGACCAGACACAGGATCGGCCCTTTGATCTTGCTGACGCGACTCTGAACCGCCAGATATTCCAGAATGCGCTCTTTAACGCGCTCCAGGCCGTAATGGTCGGTATCCAGCATCTCCTGCGCCTTGCGCAAATCTTTCTTCACTTTGCTGCGCGCGTTCCAAGGAACCTGCACCATCCAGTCGATATAGCTGCGCACCACCGTCGCTTCGGCGGACATCGGAGACATCATCTTCAGCTTTTGCAGTTCCGCTTCGGTTTTTTCGCGCGCTTCCTTCGGCATTTTCGCCGCTTCAATCTTGCGCTTCAGCGCTTCATGTTCGTCCGGCGCATCATCCATCTCGCCGAGCTCTTTCTGAATCGCCTTCATTTGCTCATTCAGATAATACTCGCGCTGGCTCTTCTCCATCTGTTTCTTGACGCGGCTGCGGATTCGCTTCTCAACCTGCAACAGGTCGATTTCCGACTCCATCATCGCCATCAGGTACTCCAAACGCTCCGTGATATCGGACATTTCAAGCACCGACTGCTTATCCGCCAGCTTCAGCGGCATATGGGCGGCGATGGTGTCCGCCAGGCGCGCGGCGTCGTCAATGCTGTTCAGCGACGTCAGCACTTCCGGCGGGATCTTCTTGTTCAGCTTGATGTATCCCTCGAACTGATTGATGGCCGTGCGCATCAGAACTTCCTGCTCGCGCTCATCAATCGCCGGGGAATCAAGATATTCCGCCTGCGCGGTGAAGTGTTCTCCGCTGTCGGACAGCGTCGTGATGCGCGCACGCTGTAGCCCTTCAACCAGCACTTTCACCGTGCCGTCCGGCAGTTTCAGCATTTGCAGAATCGAGGCTACCGTCCCTACCGAGAAAAGATCGTTAATACTCGGCTCATCCGTTGAGGCCTCTTTCTGCGCCACCAGCATGATCTTCTTATCATGATCCATTGCGGCTTCAAGGCAACGAATTGACTTTTCCCGACCAACAAACAACGGAATCACCATGTGCGGATAAACCACCACATCGCGCAACGGCAATACGGGGATTTCTATGCGTTCGGAACGCTCAGGGTTCATAGAGCTCTCTCTTAGTTTCGTTTCCGCCAGGTTAAGGGAATCTCGTGAAACGCGAACTTCACGGGTTTCACCAAATAGGTAATTGAGTATATGGGGATAAATATCTTACATTCAACGGTCAGAATACGCGTAAAAGAGAATGGGGGATAAAATCCCCCATTATTGGCCTTTCAAGACTATTTTTTGGTTAACTATTCGCCGGAAGCCTGCTGGGCTTCATGCTTACCGTAGATCAGCAGGGGTTCGGATTGACCCGCAATAACGGATTCGTCAATCACCACCTTATCGACGCTTTCCAGCGACGGCAGATCGTACATCGTATCCAGCAACGCGGCCTCTACGATCGAACGCAACCCGCGGGCGCCGGTCTTACGCGCCATCGCTTTCTTGGCGATCGCCGTCAGCGCTTCATCGCGGAACTCCAGCTCCACCCCTTCCAGATTGAACAGCGCCTGGTACTGTTTGGTCAGCGCATTTTTCGGTTCACGCAAAATCTGAATCAGCGCATCTTCGCTCAGCTCTCTCAGCGTCGCGACCACCGGCAAACGACCGATAAATTCGGGAATCAGGCCGAACTTGATTAAATCGCCGGGTTCGACCTGGCCCAACAGTTCGCCTTCCGTCGATTTTTCCGCCTCTCCTTTCACCGTCGCGCCGAAACCGATGCCGCGACCGGTGTCGGTACGCTGTTCGATAACCTTATCCAGCCCGGCGAACGCGCCGCCGCAAATGAAGAGGATCTTGGAAGTATCGACCTGCAAGAACTCTTGCTGAGGATGCTTGCGCCCGCCCTGCGGCGGAACGGCGGCGATAGTGCCTTCGATCAGCTTCAGCAGCGCCTGCTGCACGCCTTCGCCGGACACGTCGCGGGTAATCGACGGGTTGTCGGACTTGCGTGAAATTTTGTCGATTTCATCAATATAGACAATCCCGCGCTGCGCCTTCTGCACATCGTAGTCGCATTTTTGCAGCAGCTTCTGAATGATATTCTCAACGTCCTCGCCCACATAACCGGCTTCGGTCAACGTGGTCGCATCGGCCATAGTAAAGGGAACATCAAGGAAGCGCGCCAGCGTTTCCGCCAGCAATGTTTTACCGCTGCCGGTGGGGCCGATGAGCAAAATATTGCTTTTACCCAATTCGATGCCGTTGCTGCTGTCACCGTTGCGTAACCGTTTATAGTGATTATATACCGCAACCGCCAGCACCTTCTTGGCCTGCTCCTGACCGATAACGTAATCGTCGAGATGACGACGAATTTCGTGCGGCGTCGGCAGCGCGCTGCGCTCACGATGCGGGGACACTTCTTTAATTTCTTCGCGAATAATGTCGTTACATAAGTCAACACATTCATCGCAGATATACACTGACGGCCCGGCAATCAGCTTGCGTACTTCATGCTGGCTTTTGCCGCAGAAAGAGCAGTACAGCAACTTTCCTGAACCGTCTTTGCGCTTATCTGTCATCAGTAAACCTCTTCTTAGTCTTTTGCCCGCAGGCCAACCACAGCGATATCGCTACAGCGAACGCCGACATTTATAGCCAATACGCGCAAGCATACACAGCACAACAGACTATCGGTCGAACACTGATTTTCAGCCACTATAAACTGCTCACATCGCAACACATCAATGACGATTAGTGAATACAGAATCTACCAGACCGTAGTCTACCGCCTCGCTGGCGGAGAGGAAACGGTCGCGCTCGGTGTCTCTTTCTATCACTTCAAGAGGCTGACCCGTATGTTTAGCCATCAGTTCATTCATTCTGGCTTTTACTTTCAATATTTCTTTGGCATGGATTTCAATATCCGTCGCCTGTCCCTGGAATCCGCCCAGCGGCTGGTGAATCATTACCCGCGAATTGGGCAGACAGATACGTTTGCCTTTAGCGCCGGCGGCCAGCAGGAACGACCCCATGGAACAAGCCTGACCCATACAGATGGTGCTCACGTCCGGCTTGATGAACTGCATGGTATCGTAGATGGACATGCCGGCGGTAATCACGCCGCCAGGAGAATTGATGTACAAAAAGATATCTTTTTCCGGATTTTCGGCTTCCAGAAACAGCATCTGGGCGACGATCAAATTCGCCATATGATCTTCGACCTGACCGGTCAGGAAGATAATCCGTTCTTTAAGCAGACGGGAATAAATATCGTAAGAACGTTCCCCACGAGAGGTTTGCTCAACCACCATCGGCACCAAAGCCATATGCGGTGCTTGTCTTTCTTCGTCACTGTATGACATTCACGTCTCCTAAATAAAATACGTCCGGCACTCTTTATCTTATCGCCCGATTCTACTTTAGATAAATGATGATGACCATGCCGATGCCTTCGGTTCATTCACCCAAGGGACAACGCGCAATTAGCCGGGGATCCCTAACGGCGCCTCTCTTTCTCTATTCGTATCTGGGGTATCCGCGCCGTTTTTCAAGCTTACACTATCCATTGTTTTACATTAAAGCGTTATCGCCAATAACTTCCCGACCGGCCAGCGCGCGGTTCTCTTTTATGGTAGTGCAATTTAAGGCGTTGCGTCGTAAAACAAAGCGATGATTAGGCTATCATTTAAATAGAAAAAACCCGCGCCATAAGGCCGCGGGCTTCTTCAACCGAGGGGGGTTCTCCCCTGAAACAGCAAAAGCGATGCTTATGCGGTCGCAGTCTGATTCATCAGGTCATTAAAGCCGACTGATTTTTCTACCACTTTCGCCTTGGCAAGCAGCGTTTCAACCGCTTGTTCTTCCAGAGCGACGTTGCGCATGTTGTTCATCAGTTCTTTGTTTTTGCTGTAGAACTCGATGACTTCCTGCGGGTCTTCATAGGCGGAGGCCATTTCGTCGATCAGCGCTTTCACGCGATCTTCGTCCGCTTTCAGCTCGTTGGCGCTGATTACTTCACCCAGCAACAGGCCGATAACCACACGGCGTTTGGCCTGCTCTTCAAACAGTTCGCGTGGCAGTTCCAGCGCCTGTTTTTCGTTGCCGCCGAAACGCTGTGCGGCCTGACGGCGCAGAACGTCGATTTCGCCGTCGATCAGCGCAGCCGGAACGTCGATTTCGTTCGCTTTGATCAGGCCGTCCAGAACCTGGGTTTTCACACGGTTGCGTACCGCGCCTTTCAGTTCGCGCTCCATATTTTTGCGCACTTCAGCGCGCAGACCT
Organism: Brenneria populi; assembly: GCF_036016195.1. Lineage (NCBI taxonomy): Bacteria > Pseudomonadati > Pseudomonadota > Gammaproteobacteria > Enterobacterales > Pectobacteriaceae > Brenneria > Brenneria populi. The sequence continues at coordinate 459,059 of NZ_JAYWTM010000004.1, forward strand.
TCCAAAGAGCCGTCCTCTACGCCGAAACGTTTGATGAACTCTTCGGTCAGCTCAGGCAGTTCGCGCTCTTCGACTTTCTTCAGCACGATAGCGAATTTGGCCGCTTTACCTTTCAGGTTTTCCGCGTGATAGTCTTCAGGGAAGTTCACGTCAATCGTGAACTCTTCCCCGGCTTTGTGACCGACGACGCCATCTTCAAAACCCGGAATCATGCGGCCCTGGCCCATCGCTAGTACGAAGTCGGAAGCTTTACCGCCTTCAAACTCTTCGCCATCGACGGAACCGGTGAAATCAATAGTCACGCGATCTTCAGCCGTTGCGGCGCCGTCGCTCTCTTTCCAGGTCGCCTGCTGTTTACGCAGCGTTTCCAGCATGGCGTCGACATCGGAGTCCGTCACTTCGACGACCGGTTTTTCAACCTCGATCGACTCCAGATCTTTCAGCTCGACTTCCGGATACACTTCGAATTCAACGGAGTAAGTGAAATCGCCGCCCACTTGATATTCACCCGGAACATAGTTCGGCGCACCAACTGGGTTAATCTTTTCTTTGATGATGGCATCAACGAAATTACGCTGCATCAAATCACTCAGCACGTCCTGACGCACGGATGCACCATAACGCTGAGCAACAATATTCATCGGCACTTTGCCTTTGCGAAAGCCGTCAATACGTACTTTTTTGGCCACGTTGACCAGCTCGCTCTTAACTGCACTCTCAATGCTGTCAGCAGCAACGGTAATCGTTACACGGCGCCCAAGGCCTTGAGTGGTTTCAACAGAAACTTGCATCTTGTTACCTCAAAAAATCACAGTGCTCGGTCAACCCCAAAACTATTCTCACAACAGCAAAGCTCGATTCCAAACAGGCGCCGGAAGGCGCGCGCCGGAAAAAAACCTTACAGAACCGGGACGGCCATCACGCGGTTGCCAACCCCTTGTTCCCTGTAGTCAGAAGCGTCCCGAATACATTCCGGAAAAATAGACGCGGCATTATAGCGGTATAGATAGGATGAGTCGAGGACGGCGGACAGACTATTCAACAGGAGGCGCACACTTTTATCTCTAACCCGTCCGGAAACGGGCAGAGCCGAAATCTAGGACATGATGCCCGCGCCGCCGCAGGGCGGCGATGAAGGAACGGCATTCTGCAGACTGTCCCACTCCTGGCGCGTATACGTATGCAACGCCAGCGCATGCACAGAACCAGCTAGTTCCGCGGCCAGCGTCGCGTAAATGGCCCGGTGGCGCCCCAGCACCCGCTCATTGGCGAAACGATCGCTGACGATGACGACTTTGAAATGGCTTTCAGACCCGGCAGGTACATTATGACGATAGCTTTCATCCGTCACTTCCAGGTGAAGCGGCGCGAATTCCGCCCGCAATTTTTCTTCTATATTCTGACGCATCATACGGCTTCCCCTTCGACGTTGAAAAGTTTGGTATCAGCCCGGCGTTTCTGTCGTTGACCGACTTTCCGCTCACTGCAATATTAGCTGTTTTTCAAGCCGTTATGAGCTCCGACGCTCGCTGCCCAAGGATACTAAAAGCGGCTAAATGACGCATCTTCGCTAACGCCGGCGCGACGAAAACCACGAAGGTTGGAATTAAAAATACATTTCCAGAGAATTTACCCTTACTCCGCTCTTTCCCCCGTCGGCGGCGATGATATGATACCAACAATTTTTGTCAGCTAACCACCCTAATCACGATCGAGAAATTACGCATGCTAAAAAAATTACTTTTCCCGCTTTTGGCGGTACTGATGCTCGCCGGCTGCGCAAGTAAAAGCAACACGCTTAACGTTACGCCGAAAATCAGCCTTCCTTCGCAGGATCCGACGCTGATGGGCGTGACGATCAGCATCAACGGCGCCGATCAGCGCGCCGATCAGGCTCTGGCGAAAGTCAACCGCGACGGCCAGTTAATCACGCTGACGCCATCGCGCGACCTTCGCTTCCTGCTGCAAGAAGCGCTGGAGAAACAAATGAGCGCCCGGGGCTATATGATCGGCACAGGCGGCCCGGTGGCGTTGCAGATCGTGGTCAACAATCTGTATGCCGACGTATCCGAAGGGAATCTGCGTTACAACATCACCACCAAAGCCGATATCTCCATCATTTCCCAGGCCGCCAACGGCAACAAACAGGTCAAGAACTATCGTTCGACCTATAATGTCCAGGGCGCCTTTACGGCGACCAATGATAAAATTACCGATGCGGTCAATACGGTGTTAGGCGACGTCATCAATGACATGGCGCAGGACACCAGCGTCAGCGCCTTTATTAAAGAAAACGCCCGTTAATTCTTTTATACCCTAAATAACTCGAGCCGCCGGAAAGCCAACGCGCCCGCGGCTCGCAGTATGACGGGTATATTCCGATTTCCCTGCTTCGCGAACCTCCCCCGCGGAGCAAGGAAAAGGACTTTTCATGCTTAGTCGTATCATTAATCTGTTTAGCCAACGTAATTCACTTTCCCTGCTGCTGCTGGGCTTCGCTTCCGGTCTGCCGCTGGCGTTGACGTCCGGCACGCTGCAGGCCTGGATGACCGTAGAAAACGTCGATCTGAAAACCATCGGTTTTTTTTCTTTGGTCGGACAGGCGTACGTGTTCAAATTTTTGTGGTCGCCGCTGATGGACCGCTATACGCCGCCGTTTCTCGGCAGACGCCGGGGATGGCTGGCGCTCAGCCAGCTATTATTGGTCGTGGCGATTGTCTGCATGGGGTTCATGGATCCCTCGCGCGATCTCTGGTGGCTGGCCGCGCTGGCGGTACTGGTCGCCTTCTGTTCGGCCTCGCAGGATATTATCTTCGACGCCTACAAGACGGACCTGTTGCCGCCGGAAGAACGGGGAACCGGCGCGGCGATATCGGTACTGGGTTATCGATTGGCCATGCTGGTTTCCGGCGGGCTCGCGCTGTGGATCGCCGACAGGCTCTTGGGCTGGCAGGCCACCTACTGGCTAATGGGCGCCCTGATGCTTATCGGCGTATTTTCCACCCTGTCGGCCCCGGAACCGCGCAACAGCCAACCCGCGCCCCGCACCATAGAGCAGGCGATCGTCGCCCCGCTGCGCGACTTTTTCGGGCGCAACAACGCCTGGCTGATTTTGCTGTTAATCGTGCTGTATAAGTTAGGCGACGCTTTCGCCATCACTCTGACCACCACCTTCCTCATTCGCGGCGTCGGCTTTAACGCCGGCGATGTCGGCCTGATCAACAAAACGCTCGGATTATTCGCCACCATCGTCGGCGCGGTCTACGGCGGTCTGCTGATGCAGCGCCTGACGCTGTTTAGGGCGCTGATGCTATTCGGCATCCTGCAGGCGCTCTCCAATGCGGGGTACTGGCTGCTATCCGTCACCGATAAAAACCTATTCACCATGGCCGGCGCGGTGTTTATGGAGAATCTTTGCGGCGGTATGGGAACCGCGGCGTTCGTTGCCTTGCTCATGACGCTGTGCCACAAATCGTTCTCCGCGACGCAATTCGCCCTGCTTTCCGCCCTCTCCGCGGTAGGGCGGGTTTACGTCGGCCCTATCGCCGGCTGGTTTGTTGAAACCCACGGCTGGGCGTGGTTTTACCTGTTCTCAATCATCGCCGCCCTGCCGGGGCTCGTTCTTCTGCTGGCATGCCGGAGTACGTTGGAATACACGCAGAGAACCGGCGATTTTCTAGCGCGCACCGCCTTTCCCGGCTATTACGCCTGGGCGTTACGGACGCTCTCGCTGGGCTGTTGCCTGCTGGGCGTATGGCTGGCGCTGCTGATATCGAATGCGCTGGGATGGAGCAACTCCCCGCGGCTGGCGGAATACTTACTGGCGGGCGGCGGCGGCCTGGCGTTGCTGGGGATCTCGCTCGGCAGCCTGCTGGACTACCTCTCACTGCGCTCGCCGGTGAAATAAGGGTTACGGGATATAGGCGTCCCCCGGCGGTTGTATCCCGCTATCCCCTTCATACTTCAGGCTGCGGGCGCGTCGACTTTACGCCGCAGCCCATCCCGTGGGAGTCGCCTCGGTTTTGCCCGGCGGCCGAATTATTTCGGCCATATTTAATTATTTTTTCTTAAAAAAATCGCCAATCGCTAAAATTATTCCATAGCGGTAACATTTTTTCTGAACTACTCTCATTTACTGACGATAAACAGTATGGAATACGGATTTATTCCTGCTGAAAATAATCGCCGCCATCCGTTGTGATTTTTTATTATCAATGTTTGCTTTTTGCCGGGTAAAGCATCAATTGCTTGTTTTTTAATCTTATTTTTTATTTATTACCCAGCATTGTGATGCTAAATACAAAAACAACAACAAGTTACTGACATAACATTAATCATGTTTACAGTATGATAACCTTACCGTAAAATGCCCGCTCGCGTTAAATGACAATAGAGCCCTTGTAATTGAGGTCGCTAGATGAGACTCAGGAACTACAATAAAATTTTTGGGGTGTTGTCTTTATTCGCAGCTACCGCGCTACTCAGCGGCTGCGATATGGCACTGATGAATCCCAAAGGACAAGTCGGGTTAGAGCAAAGATCGTTAATACTGACGGCCATCGGGCTGATGTTGATCGTTGTTGTTCCCGTCATCATTATGACCATCGCCTTTGCCTGGAAGTTCAGAGCTTCCAATCATAAGGCAAAGTACACCCCTAACTGGTCGCACTCCAACAAGATTGAAGCCGTTGTCTGGACCGTGCCGATTATCATCGTCGCCATCCTTGCGACAATCACCTGGAAAACAACCCACTCGCTTGATCCCTACCGGCCGTTGGAATCGGACATCAAGCCAATCAATGTCGAAGTCGTCTCCCTTGACTGGAAATGGCTGTTTGTTTACCCGGACCTGGGCATCGCCAGCGTTAACGAACTGGCGTTCCCGGCGCAGGTGCCCGTTGCGTTTAAGGTCACCTCGGACTCAGTGATGAACTCTTTCTTCATCCCGCGTCTCGGCGGCCAGATCTACGCCATGGCCGGTATGCAAACCAAGCTGCATCTGATTGCCAACGAACCGGGTAAATATGACGGAATTTCGGGCGGTTATAGCGGAAAAGGCTTCTCCGGCATGAAATTTACCGCCATAGCCACCCCCACCCAGCAAGAATTTGAGCAATGGGTTGCCAAGGTCCGTGCGTCGTCTAACACACTTACCAGCATGGACGAGTTCAATAAGTTGGCTCAGCCAAGTGAATACCATCCGGTGGAATACTTCTCCAGCGTTCAGCCGGATTTGTTTAGAAAAATTATTCTCAAATTCACAGGCAACGACATGAACATGCAGCATCATGGCGAAAGCATGAAGCACGATGAAAACATGCGGCACGATGAAAGTATGAACATGGGCGAGCACGCCTCGCACCAAGGAGCCGAGGGATAAAAGATGTTCGGAAAACTTACGCTTGATGCAATCCCGTATCACGAACCCATTATCATGGTGACCGTGGCGGGGATCATTGTCGGCGGCCTGGCGCTGCTGGCGGCCATAACCTATTTCGGGAAATGGAAATGGTTATGGACGGAGTGGTTCACCTCGGTAGACCATAAAAAGATCGGCATTATGTATGTCATCGTCGCGCTGGTGATGATGCTGCGTGGTTTCGCCGATGCCATCATGATGCGCGGTCAGCAGGTGCTGGCCTCCGCCGGCGAAGCCGGTTTCCTTAATCCCCACCACTACGATCAGATCTTTACCGCCCACGGCGTTATCATGATTTTCTTCGTGGCGACCCCGTTCGTGGTCGGATTAATGAACCTGGCGGTTCCGCTGCAAATCGGGGCGCGCGACGTCGCCTTTCCTTTCCTGAACTCGCTGAGTTTCTGGCTATTTGTCGCCGGCGTCATTCTGATCAACATCTCCCTCGGGGTCGGCGAGTTCGCCCAGACCGGTTGGGTAGCCTATCCGCCGCTCTCCGGTAAGGAGTACAGTCCCGGCGTCGGGGTGGATTACTGGATATGGAGTCTGCAGATATCCGGCCTGGGGACCACGCTGACCGGCGTTAACTTCTTCGCCACCATTCTGAAGATGCGCGCGCCCGGCATGTCGCTGATGAAAATGCCGGTCTTCACCTGGACGGCGCTGTGCACCAATGTCCTGATCATCGCCGCGTTCCCGATACTGACCGTGACCATCGCGCTGTTGACCCTCGACCGCTACCTCGGCACCCATTTCTTCACCAATGATATGGGCGGCAACATGATGATGTACATCAACCTCATCTGGGCATGGGGTCACCCCGAGGTTTACATCCTGGTTCTTCCCGTATTCGGCATCTATTCCGAAGTGGTGGCGACGTTCTGTAAAAAACGGCTGTTCGGCTATACCTCGCTGGTATGGGCAACCATCGCGATAACCATATTGTCGTTCATCGTCTGGCTGCACCACTTCTTTACCATGGGGTCCGGCGCCAACGTCAACGCCTTCTTCGGCATCGCCACCATGATTATTTCCATCCCGACCGGGGTGAAAATATTCAACTGGCTGTTCACCATGTACCAGGGCCGTATTCAGCCTCACTCGGCGATGCTGTGGACCACCGGCTTCATCATCACCTTCTCCATCGGCGGGATGACGGGCGTTCTGCTGGCCGTTCCGGGCGCCAACTTCGTACTGCACAACAGTCTGTTCCTGATCGCCCACTTCCACAACGTGATCATCGGCGGCGTGGTATTCGGCTGCTTCGCCGGCATTACCTATTGGTTCCCGAAAGCGTTTGGCTTCACCCTGAACGAAACCTGGGGCAAACGCGCCTTCTGGTTCTGGATCATCGGCTTCTTCGTCGCCTTTATGCCGCTGTACGCACTGGGCTTTATGGGGATGACCCGCCGCCTGAGCCAGCAGATTAACCCGGAGTTCCATCCGTTGCTGGTTGTGGCGTCGATGGGCGCGGTGCTGATCGGCATCGGCGTGCTGTGCCAGGCGATGCAGTTCTACGTCAGTATCCGCGATCGCCATCAGAACCGCGACCTGACGGGCGACCCGTGGGACGGCCGTACGCTGGAATGGTCCACCTCTTCCCCGGCGCCTTTCTATAACTTCGCCACCGTGCCGCACGTTCACGAACGCGACGCCTTCTGGGACGCCAAGGAAAAAGGCGAAGTTTATAAGAAACCTGCCGGCTACGAAGCGATTCATATGCCGAAAAACACCGGCGCGGGCGTGATTATTTCCGCGTTCAGCCTGGTGTTCGGTTTCGCCATGATCTGGCATATCTGGTGGCTGGCGATCGTCGGCTTTGTCGGGATGATCGTAACCTGGATCGTGCATAGCTTTAATCAGGATGTGGACTATTACGTCCCGGTTAAAGAGATCGAGCGAATCGAGAATCAGAATTTTGATCAAATCAGCAAAGCAGGTCTGAAACATGTCAACTGAAACTCTGACTAATCATAGCGCAGCCCATGCCGAACATGGGCACCACGATGCGGGAGCCACCAAAGTATTCGGCTTTTGGATCTACCTGATGAGCGACTGCATTCTGTTTGCGTCTCTGTTCGCAACCTATGCCGTGCTGGTAAACGGGACCGCGGGCGGTCCGACAGGCAAAGAGATCTTCCAGCTGCCTTTCGTTTTGGTGGAAACCTTCGCCCTGTTATTCAGCAGCATCACCTACGGCATGGCGATGATCGCCATGAACAAGGGGAATAAATCGCAGGTTAACGCCTGGCTGGGCCTGACATTCCTGTTCGGCCTAGCGTTTATCGCGATGGAAATCTATGAGTTTCATCACCTGATCGCCGAAGGTTTCGGCCCGGATCGCAGCGCTTTCCTCTCGGCGTTCTTCGCGCTGGTGGGAACGCACGGCATCCACGTCACCGCCGGCCTGATCTGGCTCGTCATCATGATGGTGCAAGTTGCCGGCCGCGGCCTGACCGCAACCAATAAACCCCGTCTGATGTGCCTGAGCCTATTCTGGCACTTCCTGGACGTCGTCTGGATTTGTGTGTTCACCGTTGTTTATCTGATGGGGGCGATGTAATGAGTCATTCAACAACCGATCATGCAGGCGCCGGCCACGGTAGCGTCAAATCCTATCTGATAGGTTTTGTTCTGTCCGTTATCCTGACCGTTATTCCTTTTGCGATGGTCATGGCGGGCTCCGCCTCGCAGCACGTCATCATATTGACCGTCGTCGGATGCGCCATCGTCCAGATTTTGGTGCATCTGGTGTACTTCCTGCATCTGAGCTCCGCCTCGGAAGAGCGTTGGAACGTGGTGGCCCTTGCGTTCACCGTCCTGATTATCGCCATTGTCGTCGCTGGCTCCATATGGATTATGTGGAACACGCACGCCAACATGATGATCCAGTAACCGAGCCGTAAACGATGATTAAATACCTGCAAGTCACTAAACCAGGAATTATTTTCGGTAATCTGATCTCTGTTATCGGCGGATTTCTCCTTGCCGCGCAAGGCAGGATTGATTATCCCCTGTTTCTTTCCACGCTGTTCGGGGTATCGCTGGTCGTCGCGTCGGGCTGTGTGTTTAATAACGTTATCGACCGCGATATCGATAAAAAAATGGAAAGAACCAAAAACCGGGTTCTGGTGAAGGGGCTGATATCGCTGAAAGTCACGCTGGTTTACGCTTCGCTGTTGGGCATCGCCGGTTTTGCGCTGCTGTATATCGCGGCGAATCCGCTGGCCATGTGGCTGGCGGTGATGGGCTTCGTGGTCTATGTCGGCGTTTACAGCCTGTATATGAAGCGCCATTCGGTCTACGGCACGCTGATTGGCAGTCTGTCCGGCGCCGCGCCGCCGGTGATCGGTTATTGCGCGGTCAGCAACCAGTTCGATGCGGGCGCGCTGATTCTGCTGCTGATTTTCAGCCTGTGGCAGATGCCGCACTCCTACGCCATCGCTATCTTCCGCTTTAAGGATTACCAGGCCGCCAATATTCCGGTATTGCCGGTGGTTAAAGGTATTTCCGTGGCGAAAAACCATATTACGCTCTATATCCTGGCGTTTATGATCGCCACCCTGATGCTCTCCCTGGGCGGCTATGCGGGCTACAAATACCTGGCGGTGGCCGCCGCGGTCAGCGTCTGGTGGCTGGGCATGGCGTTGTCAGGCTACAAGAACGCCAACGACGATCGGGTATGGGCCAAGAAATTGTTTATTTTCTCCATCGTCGCCATTACCTCGCTGAGCGTGATGATGTCCGTCGACTCCATCGCGCCGGCGCAGGAAGCGTTGTTGACCTATTTGCGTTAACGTCAGTACAGCAATGCAAAAAACAGGCGGCGTTATCCGCCTGTTTTTCTTTTTCCCCCGCCCGCCCTTCCTGTGTGCGCCAAATCACGTAACAAAGCTGCCGTTTACGCAATGACGAATAACGCACTAAAATGACGCCGACCGATTTCCAGAGGTATCAATGAACGACAACAAAATGACCCCGGGCGAACTGCGCGCGACCTGGGGCTTAGGTACGGTATTTTCGCTGCGCATGCTCGGCATGTTTATGGTGCTTCCGGTGCTGACCACCTACGGCATGGCGCTGCAGGGAGCCAGCGAGTCGCTTATCGGCGTCGCCATCGGCATTTATGGTCTGATGCAGGCGATTTTTCAGATTCCCTTCGGCCTGATGTCGGATCGTCTCGGTCGCAAGCCTTTGATCGTCGGCGGCCTGCTGATCTTTACCCTGGGCAGCGTCATCGCCGCGCTCAGCGACTCAATCTGGGGAATCATACTCGGCCGGGCGCTACAAGGGTCCGGCGCGATCTCCGCCGCGGTGATGGCCCTGCTTTCCGATCTGACCCGCGAACAAAACCGCACCAAAGCGATGGCGTTTATCGGCGTCAGTTTCGGCGTCACCTTCGCCATCGCCATGGTGGTCGGCCCGCTCGTTACCCATGCTTTCGGCTTACAGGCTCTGTTCTGGGGCATTGCGCTCCTGTCGCTGATGGGCGTTGCAATTACCCTGGCGGTCATCCCGGCGGCGCCGTCCCATGTTCTGAACCGGGAGTCCGCCCTGGTGCGCGGCGGCGTTAGCAAAGTATTGGCCAATAGCCGTCTGCTGAAGCTGAACTTCGGCATCATGAGTTTACATATTCTGTTGATGTCGAGCTTCGTGGCGCTGCCGAGGGTCATGGAACAGGCGGGACTGACGCCGCAAAATCACTGGAAAATCTATCTGGTCACCATGCTGGTTTCGTTCGCCGGCGTGGTTCCGTTCATTATCTACGCCGAGTTAAAGCGCCGCATGATACGGGTGTTTATCGGCTGCATCCTGATCCTTATCGCGGCGGAAGTGGTGCTGTGGTCGGCCGACAGCCAACTCTGGCGCGTAATTCTCGGCATTCAACTGTTCTTTCTCGCCTTTAACGTGATGGAGGCGCTATTGCCGTCGCTAATTAGCAAGGAAGCGCCCGCCGGGTATAAAGGAACCGCTATGGGCGTTTACTCCACGACGCAGTTTCTTGGCGTGGCCATCGGCGGCAGCCTGGGCGGCAGCCTATTCGAATACGATGGCGCAGCGGCGGTGTTCGCGGCCGGCGCGGCCATTGCCGCGCTCTGGCTGCTTGTCGGCTTTACGATGCAGGAGCCGCCCTACCTCAGCAGCCTGCGTATTACGCTCTCCGACTTGGCGTTAACCAACCGCGATCTCGAACAGCGAATGCGCACGCAGCCCGGCGTGGCGGAAGTCGTTATCGTGCCGGACGAGCGCAGCGCTTACGTTAAGATCGACAATAAAAAAACCAGCAGACGGCAGCTGGAACAGTTAATCAGCCAAGAATAAAACGATCAGGCCGGCCGCAGAGCGTCTTAATCGCGAAAATTGTTAAACTGGAAAGGCTGTCCCAAATCGGCGCCGCGCACCAGCGCCATCACGCTTTGCAGGTCGTCGCGCGACTTGCCGGTGACCCGCACCTGCTCGCCCTGAATTTGCGCCTGCACTTTCAGCTTGCTGTCTTTAATCAGCTTAACGATTTTTTTCGCCAGCGCGCTTTCTATGCCCTGCTTCAATTTGGCGTCGACGCTATAGGTTTTGCCGCTGTGATCCATCTCTTCAGGAACCTCCAGCGCGCCGCCTTCAATACCGCGCTTCATGAGTTTTTCCCGCAAAATATCAACCAGTTGCTGAACCTGAAAATCCGACTCGCTGGCGGCTTTGATGCTTTGCGCCTTTTCATTCAGCTCAAAGCTGGCCGGCACGTTGCGGAAATCCCAGCGCGTGCTCAGCTCGCGCGTGGCGTTATCCACCGCATTACGGACTTCCTGCATATCAATTTCCGAAACAATATCGAAAGATGGCATAATCAATCTCCTGACAATTTTGACCGGCAAGCATAATAACCGCTCCTTTTCTCTATCCCCAACAGATTTCATGGCGCAAAGCCGCGTTGAGTTCGCGTATTCACGACGCCCGGCATACAGGAAACCGCCACGCCTGCGGCCAGAAAGCAGAAAAGCATAGGCCCTGAATAATTCGCGTTGCAGGACAAAACATTATCGTTCTTAACGCCGCCTGCGGCGACGCCGAAGGAGCAAGCCCCACGGATGGCGCGAGCGACAAAGCCAACGCACATGCAACTTGAAGTATGACGGGTATAAACGGATAGTAGCCTTATATTAAGAACGCTTGTTCCCGAGTCAAACAAGGGAGAATGACATGAAAATAACCGTTCTTGGTTGCGGTGCCATCGGGCAGCTATGGCTGGCGGCCCTGCATCAGCAGGGCCATGACGTTCAAGGGTGGCTGCGTATCCCGCAACCGTTTTGCCCGGTGAACGTGGTTCAGCTAAATGGCCAGCACTGCAATCTGAATTTGACCGCGAACGACCCCGATCATCTGGCGCGCAGTGAGCTGTTATTGGTTACGCTGAAGGCCTGGCAGGTTTCCGACGCCATCATCTCGCTGCTGCCGCAGTTGAACCCTCATTCCACCATTTTATTATTGCACAACGGGATGGGAACGTATGAGGAGCTGCCGCCGCTCAGCCAGCCGGTGCTGTTGGGCGTCACGACCCACGCCGCCCGCCGGGATGCCACCGCCGTCGTTCATGTCGCTGCCGGCACCACCCATATCGGTTCGGTTAATGCGGTGAATAGCGCCGATGCGCAAAGCTATTTGGCCGAGATTCTGCATCATGCCCTCCCCGATGTCGCCTGGCATAACAGCATTACCGTGACCTGCTGGTTAAAGCTGGCGGCCAACTGCGTCATCAACCCGCTAACGGTCCTCTATCAGTGCCAAAACGGAGATCTGCGCAATTATCCGCAGCAGCTGGCGTCGCTGTGCCGGGAAATCGTCGAGGTGATGGAGCGGGAAGGCTTCCATACCTCAACGGAGAGCCTGCTGATCTACATTAACCAAATCATCCAGAACACCGCCGCCAATACCTCCTCCATGCTGCAGGACATTATGGCGCAGCGGCATACCGAAATTGACTATATCACCGGTTATCTGCTGCGCCGGGCGCGTATCCACGGCCTGACGCTGCCGGAAAATAGCCGTCTGTTTGAAACCATCAAACGTAAGGAGAATGAATATGAGCGCATCAGCACTGGTGTGTCTGGCTCCTGGTAGCGAGGAAACCGAAGCCGTCACCACCATAGACCTGCTGGTCAGAGCGGGTATTCAGGTCACGATAGCCAGCGTGGCCGACGACGGCGCCCTTGAAATAACCTGCTCCCGCGGCGTCAGAATCCTGGCCGACGCGCCGCTGGTCGCGGTCGCCGATCGGCATTTCGACGCGCTTATTTTACCCGGCGGGCTGCAGGGCGCCGAATGTTTTCGCGCCAGCCCGCTGCTGGTGGAGTGTATTCGCCAGACGCATCAGGAAGGGAAAATCGTCGCGGCGATGTGCGCTACCCCCTCGCTGGTGCTGGAGCACCATCGGTTATTTCCCGTCGGCAACATGACGGGCTATCCGGCGTTGAAAGATAAAATCGCGGCGGATAAGTGGATGGAAAAACGGGTGGTTTACGATGCGCGCGTTAACCTGCTGACCACGCAGGGGCCGGGCACCAGCATGGACTTCGCGCTGAAGCTCATCGAGCTGCTGCTGGGCAAAGAAAAAGCGGCGGAAGTGGCGGCGCAGCTGATTCTGCCGCCGGGCATCTACAACTATCAGGATTAACCGCAAGGGCGCTATCCGGCGCCCTTCAGACTGTTGACAAACCTATCGTCCTTTATCGAACGGTGATAATGGAATGGAAGAGTAAAGCGTCCGCGCCAGGGACGGCGCGGCTCGAGCTTACAGGGACGTACTTGCAGCGTCTTTACGATCCATCCATTATCGCCGCTCACCGGACTTTGTCAGCAAACTCAAGGGCGCTATCCGGCGCCCTTACTCCTTAGGGGCGATACACCTTCACATTGCTGAACCCTTGCTCGCGCAGGTAAAGCGCCTGTAGGCGGCTCATCACCCCGCGTTCGCAATAGAGCAGATAGTTTTTGCTCTGGTCCAGGGAGCCAAACTGCGTGCTCAGTTTGTAGAACGGCAGCGAGATAATCTCGGCATGATCCAACGCCAGCGGTTTATCCTCCTGCTCGTCCGGCGCGCGGATATCCAGTAGGACATCCGTTGGCGCAAACGCCGCCACGGTTTCCACTTCAACCACTTCCTGGCTGGTTTGCTGCGCGATCTCGCGGATATCGATATTGCGCGCCTCGCTAACCACGCGCTCCAGAATCGAGAAATCGAACCGGCTCTCTTCATCCTCGATTTTGGATTTGACCGCTTTTACCGTCGGACTCTTGGAGATCACCCCGCAATATTCCGGCATGGTTTTGGCGAAGTCTTCGGTTCCCAGCTCGCGCGCCTGTTTGATGATGTGCTCTTTGTCGTGGGAAATCAGCGGACGCAGAATCAAGGTGTCGGACGCGTTATCGATCAGGCGCAGGTTGGTCAGCGTCTGGCTGGAAACCTGCCCCAACGCTTCGCCGGTCACCAACGCCTGTACGCCATAGCGTTCGGCCATTTGGGAAGCCGCCCGCACCATCATACGCTTGAGCACCACGCCCATCTGACCGTCGTCGATCTTTTCCAGGATCTCGCCGACCACCGGTTCAAAATCGATAGCGATAAAACGCACCCGGTGCGAACTGCCGAATCGGCTCCACAGATAGTGCGCGACCTGTTTGACGCCGATTTCATGCGCCGCGCCGCCCAGGTTGAAGAAACAGTAATGCACCCGGCAACCGCGGCGCATCAGCATGTAGCTGGAGACGCCGGAATCGAAGCCGCCGGAGATCAGCGACAGAACATCCTCCTGCGTGCCGATAGGGAAACCGCCGATCCCTTCGTAGCGGTCATTAATCAGCAACAGCCGATCTTGGTCGATTTCCAGATGAACGGTGACCTGCGGAGAAGTCAGATTTACCCGGGCACTTTCAATGTTCTGATTCAGGCCGCCGCCGACATAGCGTTCGACGTCCTGCGAACTGAACTCATGCTTACCCCGGCGTTTTACGCGCACGCAGAACGTTTTTCCCGCCACCCGATCGCGGTACAGCGCCAGCGTTTGCTCAAAAATATCGTGAACGTCGGTATAAGCGCGCTCTTCGACATCGAGAATGTGGTGAATGCCGGGAATTCGCGTCAGCGCATCGCGTATGGCCTGGTGGCGGCTTTCATCCTGCGCGCGAACTTCGATGTGATCCCAGTGACGGACAACCGCCAGCGTTTCATCATAAGATTTTAAGACGTTGCGGATATTCCCGGTCAGAATCTTGATAAAGCGCAACCGCACAGATTGGCTCTTGATGGTGATTTCCGGGAACAATTTAATGATAAACTTCATGGTGGCTGTCGTTACTTGATCAGATAAGGTGTAAATAAATTTACCCTGAGCACTAAAATCACGTTATCGGTAAACTCAACCGGGCAGGGTTGATGTTACCAATAGCATCCAGGGCGCGGAGTATATCACTATCTATATTCAAAGTAATCGGCGTTACGGCCGACGCGCATGCGGCCTGGAGTATGACGAGTATTGAGATTACCCTAGGTTTTAGCCGTATAATTCATCGGCATGGGGTGGCGCTCATATGTAAAATAGCGCTATGCAGCCGCAACGCAACAGCGTATAAACCAGGATTCTGAAAAAAACACTATGCCCAAGAAAACCGAGCAGCCGGTGAGTTTTGAAAACTCTCTGAACGAATTGGAAAAAATCGTGACCCGCCTTGAGTCTGGCGAACTGCCGTTGGAAGAGGCACTGAATGAATTTGAGCATGGAATACAGCTTGCGCGCCAGGGGCAGCAAACGCTGCAGCAGGCGGAGCAGCGGGTCCAGATTCTGCTGAGTGATGAACCGGACGCGGCGCTATCGCCTTTTACGCCGGACAGTGAATCACTATGACGGATTTTTCTGCGCAATTGAACGCCCACTGCCAGCGGACGAATCGCGTCCTAAGCCGTTTTATCTCCGCGCTGCCCTTTCAGAGTAGTCCCCTGGTCAACGCCATGGGTTATGGCTCACTGTTAGGCGGCAAGCGGCTGCGCCCGTTTCTGGTTTATACTACGGGAGAGCTGTTCGGCATGCCGCTGGAGAGTCTGGATGCGCCCGCCGCGGCGGTGGAATGCATTCACGCCTATTCATTAATCCACGACGATCTCCCGGCGATGGACGATGACGATCTGCGCCGCGGCCAGCCGACCTGTCATATCAAGTTTGGCGAAGCCAGCGCCGTGTTGGCAGGAGATGCCCTGCAAACCCTGGCATTCTCGATTTTGGCCGATGCGCCGATGCCGCAGGTAACGCTGCAGAATCGTCTGGCGATGCTGTCCGAGCTGGCGCAGGCCAGCGGCGTGGCCGGCATGTGCGGCGGCCAGGCGTTGGATCTGGCGGCGGAAGGCCATCAGGTCGATTTGGCGGCGCTGGAGCAAATTCACCGCCATAAAACCGGCGCGCTGATCCGCGCGGCGGTAAGGCTGGGAGCGCTGGCGGCGGGCGAACCGGGGCGGGCCGCGCTGCCCTATCTCGATCGCTACGCCAACGCTATCGGCCTGGCCTTTCAGGTACAGGACGATATTTTGGATGTGGTCGGAGATAGCGCCACCACCGGTAAACGCCAGGGTGCCGATCAACAGCTGGGGAAAAGCACCTATCCCGGCTTGCTGGGACTGGAAGGGGCGCGGGAAAAAGCCAGGGAGCTTTACCGGGAGTCGCTGGCATCGCTGGACGACCTGGCCCAATCCAGCCCGGCGCCATTGAATATTGAGCCATTACAAACGCTGGCGAGCTTCATCGTCGAGCGCAATAAATAAAATATCTGAACGAGTCTCTAATGAGTTTTGATACAGCGAAATACCCTACATTATCGTTAGTGGAAACACCCGATGAACTGCGTCTGCTACCGAAAGAAAGCCTGCCGAAGCTGTGTGATGAACTTCGCCAATATCTGCTGGACAGCGTCAGCCGCTCAAGCGGTCATTTCGCCTCGGGATTAGGGACCGTCGAACTCACGGTTGCGCTGCACTACGTCTACAACACGCCTTTCGATCGCCTGATCTGGGATGTCGGGCATCAGGCCTACCCGCACAAAATTCTGACGGGCCGCCGCGACCGCATTGCGACTATTCGCCAAAAAGATGGGCTACACCCCTTCCCGTGGCGGGAAGAGAGCGAATACGACGTATTAAGCGTCGGCCACTCATCGACCTCGATCAGCGCCGGGCTGGGCATGGCCGTCGCCGCGGAGCGTGAAGGAAAAGGCCGCCGTACCGTTTGTGTGATTGGCGACGGCGCCATTACCGCCGGAATGGCCTTTGAAGCCATGAACCACGCCGGCGACATCAACGCCGATCTGCTGGTGGTGCTCAACGATAACGAAATGTCGATTTCAGAGAATGTCGGCGCGCTAAATAACCATCTGGCGCAACTGCTGTCGGGAAAACTCTACGCCAGCCTGCGCGAAGGGGGCAAGAAGGTGTTATCCGGGCTGCCGCCGATCAAGGAGTTGGTCAAACGGACGGAAGAGCACATCAAAGGCATGGTGGTTCCCGGCACCCTATTTGAAGAGCTGGGTTTCAACTATATCGGCCCGGTGGACGGTCACGATGTCCAGGCGCTGGCGCAAACGCTGAAAAATATGCGCAGTCTGAAAGGTCCGCAGTTGCTGCATATCATGACCAAAAAAGGGAAAGGCTATGCGCCGGCCGAGCAGGATCCCATCAGCTGGCATGCGGTGCCCAAATTCGATCCCGCCAGCGGCACCCTGCCGAAAAGCAAAGACAATCTGCCGACCTACTCCAAGATTTTCGGCCAGTGGCTGCAGGAAACGGCGGCCAAAGACCGCAGGTTAATGGCCATCACGCCCGCCATGCGCGAAGGTTCCGGCATGGTGCAGTTTTCGCGCGAATATCCGCAGCAATATTTCGATGTCGCCATCGCGGAGCAGCATGCGGTCACCTTCGCCGCCGGTTTGGCCGTGGGCGGTTACCGCCCGGTTGTGGCGATCTACTCCACCTTCTTGCAGCGCGCCTACGACCAGGTGATCCACGACGTCGCCATCCAAAATCTGCCCGTCCTCTTCGCCATCGATCGCGGCGGAATCGTCGGCGCCGACGGGCAGACGCATCAGGGCGCGTTCGATTTGTCGTTCCTGCGCTGTATTCCCAACATGGTCATTATGACGCCGAGCGACGAAAACGAGTGTCGTCAGATGCTGCATACCGGCTATCACTACCAGAAGGGGCCGGCGGCGGTGCGCTATCCGCGAGGCAGCGGCTGCGGAGCGGATTTAACGCCGCTGAGTGAAATCGCGCTGGGTAAAGGCGTGATTCGCCGTCAGGGAGAAGAGATCGCGATCCTTAACTTCGGCACGCTCTTGCCGGAGGCGTGGAAAGTCGCGGACAAGATGAACGCCACCCTGGTGGATATGCGCTTCGTCAAGCCGCTGGACGAAACGCTGATTCTGGAAATGGCAAGCAGCCACAGCACGCTGGTGACGCTGGAAGAAAATGCGATCATGGGCGGGGCCGGCAGCGGCGTCAACGAACTGCTGATGGCGAAACGCGTTGCCGTTTCCGTCTTGAATCTCGGCCTGCCGGACAGATTCGTTCCCCAGGGCGGGCAAGAAGAGATACGCGCCGATATGGGGCTGGATGCGGCGGGCATTGAGCGCAGCATCAGGCAGTGGCTGGCATAGAGGGCTACGCCGTCGCCCGCCCTGCGTAACCTATGCCGGGGCGGGAAAAGCGCCCGAGGCGTTTTTTAGCGCCGTCTGCAGCGCCTCACGAAAAGGCCGGCCAGTGGTGTCCAACCCAGTAAATCATCCCGGCGCCGATCACGCCGGCAACGATATCGTCGATCATAATCCCCATACCGCCGTGCACATTGCGATCAAACCAGCGAATCGGCCAGGGCTTCCAGATATCCAGGCAGCGAAACACCGCGAAGCCCGCCGCGACCCACTGCCAGTCATTGACCGGTATCGCCATCAGGGTAATCCACATACCGACGAACTCGTCCCAGACGATGCTGCCGTGGTCGTGAACGCCCATATCCTTCGCCGTGCGATGACACAGATAGACGCCGATGCAGATGCTAAACATCACCACCAGCGAATAGAGCTCGGTGGGAAGAAACGACATCACATACCACAATGGGATCGCCGCCAGCGACCCGAAGGTCCCCGGCATCCAGGGCGCCAGACCGCTGCCGAACCCCGTTGCCAACAGGTGCCACGGATTGCTCAAGCGCAACCGGCTTTTCGCCGTCTGCGGCCCTTTAGTTTGGCTGGCTAAAATGGTCATATCCCTTCCAGTTCAGTTCAATCTCTTTCTCGCCCTGGAAGAAACGCAGCCCTTCGGACGCCGGCGCGATCTGGCCGATACAGGTATAGTCAGCCCCCAGATGCCCCAATGCGATATCCAGCGCGCCGCGGTTAATTTCCGGCACGGTGAAGCACAGTTCATAATCTTCGCCGCCGGATAGCGCCCAGCGCAAAGCCCGCTCGGCATCGGCGCGATCGCGCAGCCAATGGGAATAAGGGATTGCGTCCAGATTGATCCTGGCTCCGCACTCGCTGCTTTGCAGAATATGCCGCAGATCGGAAATCAGACCGTCGGAAATATCGATGGCCGAACTGGCCAAATCGCGCAGCGCCTGACCTTGCAATATTCTGGGCTGCGGACGCAGATGGCGCTGAATCAGCGCCCGACGGGCATCGCCGTCCTCAGGCGAGAATTGATTTTGCAGAATCGCCAGCCCGGCGGCGCTGTCGCCCAGCGATCCGGTAACGTAAACCCAGTCGCCGATGCGGGCGCCTCGGCGGGTTAACGCCCTGCCGGCGGGAACCAGGCCATAAATCGTCAGCGTCAGGCTCAGCGGACCGCGCGTGGTATCGCCGCCGATCAGCTGCATGCCGTAATAGTCAAGCAGCGCAAACAGGCCGTCGCTATATTTCGCCAGCCAGTCGGCGTTGCTTTCAGGCAGGGTAATCGCCAGGGACAACCAGGCGGGATCGGCCCCCATCGCCGCCAAATCGCTTAAATTGACCGCCAGCGACTTGTAGCCCAGATCGGCGGGATCGATATCCGGTAAAAAATGCACTCCGGATACCAACGTATCGGTGCTCACCGCCAGTAGCTGTTTCCCGGCGACCGACAGTAACGCGCAATCGTCGCCGATGCCCAACGCAACATCCCGGCGAGAACTTCCGGCCCGATTGAAATAGCGGGCAATAAGGTCAAACTCACCTGCAACCATAACCTTTCCAGCCAGCGTTTTATTAAAAAGACCAGGGCCGGATATCCGGCCCTGACCCATTTATTTCTTACCTTTGCGAACCGTGGGCGCGGCCTTATCAAGCACGCCATTCACAAACTTATGGCTGTCCTCGGCGCCAAACACCTTCGCCAGTTCGATAGCTTCATTGATGGCGACTTTGTAAGGAACATCGTCGCGTTTGCTCAATTCAAACATCGCCAAACGCAGGATAGCTCTTTCTACCTGACCCAGCTCATCAAGCTGACGGGACAGAAAAGGCGCCACCAGTTGATCCAGTTTTTCCGCCTGAGCGGCGACGCCTGCCAGCAGCTCTCGGAAATAGGTGATGTCGACATCTTTGACATCCTGCTCGCTCAGGAATTGTAGTTCAATATCGGCAATATCATTATTAGACAACTGCCAGGAATAAAGCGCTTGAACCGCACATTCACGGGCGCGGCGACGAGCAGCAGGTTTCACGGAATTCCCCTTACTTAATCAGGCTTGCTTAATAGCTTTCAATACATTAATCATTTCCAGCGCGGTCAAGGCGGCTTCCGCGCCTTTGTTACCCGCTTTGGTGCCGGCGCGTTCGATGGCCTGCTCAATGCTTTCCGTGGTCAAGACCCCAAAGGCTACGGGGATATCACTGCTCACAGCGACCTGAGACAGACCGGAACTGCACTCGCCGGCAACAAACTCAAAATGGGCGGTTCCACCGCGGATAACCGTCCCCAACGCGACCACTGCGTCATAACCGCCGTTTTGCGTGTTCTTGGTCAGCGCGCGCACCGCCAACGGCAGCTCATAGGCGCCAGGAACCCAAACAACGGTGATATTCTCATCTTTAACCTGACCAACGCGTTTTAGCGCATCGATCGCGCCTTCCAACAGGCTGTCGTTAATAAAATGGTTAAAGCGAGCGATGGCAATCGCCACGCGGGCATCAGGAGTAGCAACAACACCTTCAATAACGTTCATAGCTTTCCTTTATCTGGTCTTTATACCCCGCAGGGGGGCGGATTCTATCATATTCTTCCGGTTACGTATTCGGTTTTAACCGCAGCCGCAAATCCGGCCCTATCTGGCGGACATCGATCATCGCAAACTCCGGCGCCTGGGATAGTCGGCTTACCCCCGGCAGGACGCAAAGCCCGCGCGCATCGTCCCCCAACAGCTTCGGCGCCAGATAGACGATAAGCTCGTCCACCACGCCCGCTTGCAACAAGGCGCCCGCCAGGTTCGCCCCGGCCTCTACCCATACTGAATTGATCTGCCGCTTGCCCAGCGTCATCATCAGCGCCACCAGGTCAATGCCGCCATTGTGCCGCGGCAGCGCCAGCTGCTCGACATTTTCAGGCCACGCCTGCGCATCCGCCCGCTCCCGCGCCAGCCAGACTTGCCCCGGCTGCGAAATGATGCGGTGTCGCGGCGTCACCCGCAGCCGGCTATCGACCACGACGCGCACCGGCTGCCGCAGATGCTCGGCGGGATAAACTCGCCGCGTATCCTCATCCAGCTCCCGCCAGCGTACGGTTAACGAGGGGTCGTCGGCCAGTACCGTCGCGCTGCTGCTGAGTATCGCGGCGCTCTCGGCGCGAAAGCGCTGCACATCCTGCCGCGCCTGCGGTGAGGTGATCCACTGGCTCTCGCCGGAAGCCATAGCCGTGCGGCCATCCAACGAGGCGGCCATTTTAAGCCGCACATAGGGAAAACCGGTACGCATACGCTTCAGAAAGCCCAGATTGACCTGCTCCGCCTCAGGCAGCATCAAACCGTGGCTGACGATAACGCCGGCCTGTTGCAGACGATGCAGTCCGCGCCCCGCCACCTGCGGATTAGGATCCTGCATGGCGGCGACAACGCGGGCAATGCCCGCCGCAACCAGCGCGTCGGCGCAGGGGGGCGTTCTGCCGTAATGACTGCAAGGCTCCAGCGTGACATAGGCGGTGGCGCCGCGCGCCCGCTCTCCGGCCATACGCAACGCATGCACCTCCGCATGCGGTTCGCCGGCGCGGAAGTGGTATCCTTCGCCGACGATCGCGCCCTCTTTCACTATCACGCAGCCGACATTGGGATTGGGCGCGGTAGTAAAACGCCCGCGGCGCGCCAGCTCAAACGCCCGCGCCATATACCGCTCATCCTGCGGAAGCGTTAATTCGTCCTGTGGACTTGTCATTTCCTGCGCCCCTTCTCTACCGGCGACATTCTCACCGCTTCGGCCTCAATCTTGCAAACGCGCAATCTCTTCGCCGAATTCCCGGATATCCTCAAAGCTGCGATACACCGATGCGAAACGGATATAGGCCACCTTATCCAATTTCTTCAGCGCGTCCATCACCAGATTGCCCACCATTTTGGCCGTGACCTCGCGCTCGCCGGTGGCGCGCAGCTGGGATTTAATATGGTTAATCGCCATTTCGACATCATCGGAGCTGACCGGCCTCTTTTCTAAGGCCTTAAGCATGCCGCTGCGTAATTTATCTTCATTGAAGGGTTCGCGTACGTCGTTACTTTTTATCACCCGGGGCAACACTAACTCCGCCACTTCGAATGTGGTGAAACGTTCATTACAAACCAGGCACTGCCGACGCCGGCGCACCTGAGAACCTTCACCAACCAGACGGGAATCGATAACTTTGGTATCCACAGCCGAACAAAATGGGCAATGCATAATGCGTCCTGACCAGTAATCCTTAACATAAAGACAGTTTACCCTGAATTAACAGACTAACCAAAACTCCTGATTATTGTTGCGAACTGATTCGCATGCCCCGGAAATTGAATGAAAAAACCGGGCCGCCACGGGTATGACGAACGGCGGGATGCGGGAGAGCCATCCCCTGCCATTCGAGGGATATGCCTTGCCCGCAATAGCGACTACACTGTCAGAAATCCAAGCGAAGAATTTCACGCAGGGGAAAAGAGAAATGACGACCCGATACCGTATGTTCGTTATTTTACCGGCTTTATTGGTCCTGGCCGGCTGCGCGCAACAGCGCCAGATGCCGCAGTTGCAAAATCAGGTAAGCCAGCTGAATCAGCGGTTGCAAACGCTGACCGATCAGGCCGCGGCGCTGGAACGGCAAAATGCGCTGAACGCGCAGTCAAACGCCGGAGTCTATTTATTGCCCGCGGCTGAAAATCGCGCGATATTACAGAGCGCCATCGGCCGACTCAGCGTATCGCTCGCTAATACAGAAGCCGAGGCTAACGGCACGCGCGCGCTGCTGCATATCCGCACCCTTGATGCGGCGCGGCTGCCCGCGTTCAGCGCGCGCATCGATTGGGGCCTTATCGATCCCGTCAGCGGAAAACCCTTAGCCGGCGATATGCAGACGCAGGCTTTCAGATTCCTCCCCCCGCTGCTGCCAAAAACCGAAGCCGTGATTGAGCTTCGACTCAGCGGGCTCTCCCCGGAGCAGTTGGGTTTCGTTCGGCTGCATAGCATCGTCGGCGAAGAGCAGACGCCGCCGCCCGTCGCCAGCGTCGACGCGCCTTAAACCGCGTATTGGCAGGCCGCCGTAAAAAATCGCCGGGAGCGATTTTAACGTCGCTTGCGACGGTCCGAAGGGGGACGGGCAGGAAGCCCGCCATAAAAAAATCCCCGACTGCGCGGGGATTTTATGTTGCCGAAAAGGCTGGGTATGGCGCGCCCTGCGGGCCGCCGCCGGCGTAAAGCGCGGCTTACGGCAGCAGCGAGGGTTGATCGGCGCCCTCTTTTTCGACCTTCTGCACCAGCATATGCTCGCGCTTCATCCCCAATTTCAGAGCCAGGGCGGAAGCGACGTAGATAGACGATACCGTACCAATCGACACGCCGATCAGCATCGCCAGCGAAAACCCTTCCAGCATCGCGCCGCCGAAAATATACAGCATCAGCACCACAACCAGCGTGGTCGCCGAAGTCATGATGGTTCGGCTCAGCGTCTGCGTCAGAGAAACGTTCATAATCTCATAGGGCGTCCCGCGGCGGATTTTGCGGAAATTCTCACGAATACGGTCGGAAACCACGATGCTGTCGTTCAACGAGTAACCGATGACCGACATGAGCGAGGCGACGATCGTCAGGTCGATCTCTATCTGGAAGAGCGAGAGCACCCCCATGGTGATAACCACGTCATGCGCCAACGCCAGCACCGCCCCTAACGCCAGCCGCCACTCAAAACGGAAGCCGACATAGATCAGGATACAGATTAACGCGCTGAGCAGAGCCATCCCCCCCGCCTGAGCCAAATCGCTCCCGACGCTGGGGCCGACAAACTCAATGCGTTTTACCGTCGCATGCTGTTCGGTACTCTGGTTAATCACGCCGACGACGCGATTGCCCAACTCCTGACCGGAAGTGCCGACGCTCGGCGGCATGCGCACCATCACGTCACGGCTGCTGCCGAAATTCTGCAGCAGCGGATCGTGGAAACCGGCCTGCTGTAATGAGTCGCGGATCAGATCCAGATCGGCCGGCTTTTCGAGATTGATTTCAATCACCGTACCGCCGGTGAAATCCAATCCCCAATTAAAACCCCGTACGCCCATAACGATCAGCGAAAGAATCAGCAGCGTTCCCGAAATCAAAAACGCGACGTTATCCCAACGCATAAAGTCATAGACCCGGCGTCCATAGTTCAGTTGTTCAACAGTATAATCCTGTGCCACAACGCACTCCTCAGATAGACAGCTTGTTAATGCGTTTGCCGCCGTAAAGCAGGTTAACGATGGCACGAGTACCGACGATCGCCGTGAACATCGACGTTGCTACCCCGATAGCCGTGGTGATGGCGAAGCCTTTGATCGAACCCGTACCGACAGCGTAAAGGATCACGGCGGTAATCAGGGTGGTCAGGTTGGCGTCCACAATACTGGAAAACGCGCCCTTATACCCTTCATGAATCGCCTGCTGAACGCTACGTCCGTTTTTAAGCTCTTCCTTGATGCGCTCGTTAATCAATACGTTGGCATCAACGGCCACCGCCAGCGTCAACACGATGCCGGCGATACCCGGCATGGTCAGGGTGGCGCCCGGCAGCAGCGACATAATCCCCACAATCAGCACCAGGTTAGCCACCAGCGCCGTCGTCGCGATGACGCCGAACTTACGGTAGTAGACCACCATGAAGACGATTGAGGCGATCAGGCCCCACAGGCAGGCTTCCAGCCCCTGGGTGATGTTCTGCATCCCCAATGTCGGCCCGATGGTGCGCTCTTCCACAATCTGGATCGGCGCAATCAGCGCGCCGGCGCGCAGCAGCAGGGAGAGCTGGCGGGCTTCGTTCGGGTTATCGATACCGGTGATGCGGAAGCTGTTGCCCAGGCGCGACTGAATCGTCGCCACGTTGATCACTTCTTCCTGTTTCTCCAGTATCGCGCGGCCGTTGGCGTCTTTCTTACCGCTGTCTTTATATTCAACGAACAGCGTCGCCATCAGCTTGCCGATGCTGTCTTTGGTGAAGTTAGACATGGTGTTGCCGCCGGCGCTATCCAGCGAAATATTCACCTGAGGACGGTTGTATTCATCATTGCTCGACGTAGAGTCGGTGATGTGATCGCCGGTCAGAATCACGCGTTTAAACAGCACCACCGGCGCGCCGTCGCGCATATTTTTCACTTCGGAGTCGCCCGGCACGCGCCCATTGGCGGCGGCCGTCGCATCGGCGTCGCTGTTGACCAAGCGGAATTCCAGCGTGGCGGTCGCCCCCAGAATTTCTTTCGCCCGGGCGGTATCCTGAATGCCCGGCAGCTCAACCACGATCCGGTCGGCGCCCTGGCGCTGAACCAGCGGTTCGGCGACGCCAAGCTGGTTAACGCGGTTACGCAGGATATTGATGTTCTGCTGCACCGCATATTCGCGCGCTTCGCGCAGGCGCTCATCGCTCATTACCGCGCGCAGCAGGTTGCCGCCGCTGGCACCGATCACCAGATCGCGATGGCGCGGAGTCAGGTAGCTCACGCCTTCGTCACGCGTCTGCGCATCGCGGAAACGGACTTCAACGCCGTAGTTATCGGCTTTGCGCACCGCGGCGTATGGAATGTTTTTCTCACGCAAATCGCTGCGCAAAGCGTCCATCGATTGCTCTTGCAGCTTACCCAGCGCGGTATCCATATCCACTTCCATCAGGAAGTGAACGCCGCCGCGCAAATCAAGCCCCAGCTTCATCGGCTCGGCGCCTAAAAGACGCAGCCATGTCGGGGTCGCGGGCGCGAGGTTAAGCGCCACGACGAACTTGTCGCCCAGCTCATTCAACAGCGCCTCGCGGGCGCGGAGCTGTATGTCCGGGTTGGAGAAGCGAGCCAGAATCGCACCGTTTTCCAATGCAATCGACTTACTGGTGATGTTTTGCTCTTTCAATACATTTTGGACTTGGATCAGCGTCGCCTCGCTGGCGGCGGTTCCCCGCGCGCCAGTGATTTGCACCGCCGGATCCTCACCATACAGGTTGGGAAGCGCATAGAGCAGACCGATGACCAAGGCCACGATCAGCATCAGGTACTTCCACAAAGGATAACGGTTTAACACGGCAGTTCCCTTCGGGAAAATCGGAAATTACAGGGCTTTGATTGTGCCCTTCGGCAGCACGGCAGCCACGAAATCACGTTTGATGACAACTTCATTGGTCTCGTTCAGGGCAATGGCGATATAGCCGGTTTCAGACACTTTCGTCACGCGCCCGACCAGGCCGCCGGTCGTTAACACTTCATCGCCCTTGCTGATGGAATCCATTAGCTTTTTGTGTTCCTTGGCGCGTTTTTGCTGTGGGCGCAGAATCATAAAGTAAAAAATCAGACCAAATACGGCCAACATAATAACCAGAGAGTACGGGCTTCCCTGAGCCGGAGCGCCAGCCGCTGCTACAGCATCGGAGATAAAAAGACTCATTTATATTTCCTCTTTGTTATCAAAAAGATAAGTTATAGGTATGACAAAAGTGAATAATGAAAATCACATCAATACTGGCCGTCAGTCGCTATTCGCAACGCCTTTTTCAGCAAGCGGCGGAACCGGTTTGCCTATCCGCTGGTAAAAATCCGCCACAAAGCGATCTAATTTACCCTCTTCGATGGCCTGACGTAAACCCGCCATCAAGCGCTGATAATAGCGCAAATTATGTATGGTATTGAGCCGCGCGCCGAGTATTTCATTGCAGCGGTCAAGATGATGCAAGTACGCGCGGCTGTAATTGCGGCACGTATAGCAATCGCAATGTTCGTCAAGCGGCCTGACATCATCCTTATGCTGCGCATTACGGATTTTAACCACGCCGTCGGTGACGAATAAATGACCGTTACGCGCGTTGCGCGTCGGCATGACGCAGTCGAACATATCAACGCCGCGCCGTACGCCTTCCACCAAATCTTCGGGCTTGCCGACCCCCATCAGATAACGCGGCTTATCCGCCGGGATCTGCGGGCAAACATGCTCCAGAATACGGTGCATATCTTCTTTGGGCTCGCCCACCGCCAAACCGCCCACAGCGTACCCATCAAAGCCAATGTCTACCAGTCCTTTTACCGATACGTCGCGTAAATCTTCGTAAACGCTGCCCTGAATAATACCGAACAAGGCGTTCTGGTTATCCAATTCGTCAAAACGCTGACGGCAACGCTGCGCCCAGCGCAGAGACATCTCCATCGAGCGCTTGGCATAGTCCCAGTCGGCCGGGTATGGCGTACATTCGTCAAAGATCATCACCACGTCGGAGCCCAGGTCGTGCTGAATCTCCATCGATTTTTCCGGGCTAAGGAAGATCGCGTCGCCGTTGATGGGATTGCGGAAATGCACGCCTTCTTCGGTGATCTTACGGATATCCCCCAGGCTAAAGACCTGAAAACCGCCGGAGTCCGTCAGGATCGGGCCGTGCCACTGCATGAAATCATGTAAATCGCCATGCAGTTTCATAATCTCTTGGCCCGGACGCAGCCACAGGTGAAACGTATTTCCCAGCAGGATCTGCGCGCCGGTATCCTTGACCTCTTCCGGCGTCATCCCCTTCACCGTGCCGTAGGTTCCCACCGGCATAAACGCCGGAGTCTCCACCACGCCGCGGGCAAAAATCAATCTGCCGCGCCGGGCGCGGCCATCGGTTTTTTGTAATTCGTACTTCACTTAGCCTCCAGCATCAGAAAAACAGTCTGATGTTGATATTGATAATGCCGGATAAAACGCCTGACAGAGCCTGGTCTGCGGCATGTGTATAAACTCAGGAGCCGATCCGCTCCTGTTCGGCATGCGGGTTGCGCGTAATAAACATGGCGTCCCCATAGCTGAAAAAACGGTACTGCGCGGCGACCGCCTGGCGGTAGGCCGACATGGTGTGCCGGTAACCGGCAAAAGCCGACACCAGCATAATAAGCGTGGATTCAGGCAGATGGAAATTGGTCACCAGAGCATCGATAATCCGGTAATGATAACCCGGATAAATAAAGATCCGAGTGTCGCCGAAAAAAGGCGCGATCGGCGCGTTCCGGCTGGCTTGCGCGGCGCTTTCCAGCGAACGCACGGAGGTGGTGCCGACCGCCACCACTCTGTTGCCGCGCGCTTTGCAGGCCAATACCGCGTCCACAACGTCCTGCGGCACTTCGGCGTATTCGGCGTGCATCACATGCTCTTCAATGGCATCGACCCGCACCGGCTGGAATGTCCCCGCCCCGACATGCAACGTGACGAACGCCATTTCCACCCCCTTTTCGCGCAGGGCGGCCAGCATGGGTTCATCAAAGTGCAAACCGGCGGTGGGCGCCGCCACCGCGCCGGGACGCTGGCTGTAGACCGTCTGATAGAGCTCGCGGTCGGACTCTTCATCCGGCCGATCAATATAAGGCGGCAGCGGAATATGGCCGATATCATTCAGAATCGACAGCACATCGCGCGGATCGTCGAAGCGCAGCTCAAACAGCGCGTCATGGCGAGCGGTCATCGTCGCCCTGACGCTGTCGTCATCGCCCAGCAGCAGTTCAGCGCCGGGCTTCGGCGCTTTTGACGCCCGCACATGGGCCAGCGCCCGATGTTCATCCAGCACGCGTTCGATCAGCACCTCCAGCTTGCCGCCGCTGGCTTTCCGCCCAAACAGCCGGGCCGGGATCACGCGCGTATTGTTAAACACCAGCAGGTCGCCGGCCTCCAGCTTGTTCAGTAAATCGGTAAATACGCCGTGCGTCAGATCTCCCGTCGGCCCGTCCAGCGACAGCAAACGGCAGCCGCTACGCTGAGCCTGCGGATAATGGGCAATTAATGATTCAGGAAGTTCAAACGAAAAATCGGCAACACGCATGACAATTCACTTAGCTGTTTTATACTCGTCATACTTCAAGTGGCATGCGCCTTGGCTTTCCTGCGACTCGAATTATTTAGAGTATGTACGTTGAAAAAGGGCGGCCTAGTCTAGAGCCGCAAGCGCATAGCTGCAAGAAATAAGCACTCGGCGGGCGGAATGCATTATACTTGCCCGATGAATTTTCTCGCTCATCTCCATTTGGCCGCGCTGGCCGACAGTTCGCTGCTCGGCAATCTGATGGCGGATTTCGTCCGCGGCGACCCCCAGGACAGCTATTCCGACGATGTCGTGGCCGGCATCCGCCTGCACCGCCGGGTCGATACGCTGACCGACGGCCTGCCGGAAGTGAAGCAGGCCCGGCGATATTTCAGCGCCGATTACCGGCGCGTCGCGCCCATTACGCTGGATGTATTGTGGGATCACTTTCTGGCCCGCCACTGGCTCCAGTTGGAGCCGCAGACCCCGCTCGCTTCGTTCGTCGGTCTGGCGCAGTCGCAAATCACGCCGCACCTGGCGCACACGCCCGATCGCTTTCAGCATCTGAACCGCTACCTCTGGCCGGAGCGCTGGCTGGAACGCTATGCGGAACTGCCGTTCATTGCCGATGTGCTGCACAGAATGTCGGTTCGCCGTCCCAAACTGGCGGCGCTTTCCGGATCATTCGGCGATATTGAACAAAACTATCCTCAATTTGAAACGCTTTTCTGGCAGTTTTATCCAAGAATGATGAAGCTGGCGCAAACGCGGAAAATTTAACCGTATGAGCGATAAGTATAAAATTATGATATAAACCGCCTATTAGTTCGATAGCTAAAAGCTATCTTAGCGATTGGTCTCTTTACCTGTATTCGCGCCGGCAAAGCCCCTATAATCACTAGTGCTTTTCCATCCATCCATCACTAACGAAAAAATTACAGGAGTAATTATGGTCCTGGTAACGCGTCAAGCCCCTGACTTCACCGCCGCGGCCGTGCTCGGCAGCGGCGAAATCGTTGAAAATTTCAACCTGAAAAAACATATCAACGGTAAAGCGGCCGTGATCTTCTTCTGGCCGATGGATTTTACCTTTGTTTGCCCGTCGGAACTGATCGCCTTCGATCATCGCTACGCTGAATTCCAGCAGCGCGGCGTTGAGGTGGTCGGCGTTTCCTTCGACTCCGAGTTCGTGCATAACGCATGGCGTAAAACGCCGGTCGATAAAGGCGGCATCGGCGAAGTGAAATACGCCATGGTTGCCGACGTTAAGCGTGAAATCCAGAAAGCCTACGGCATCGAACATCCGGACGCGGGCGTTGCGTTGCGTGGCTCATTCCTGATCGACAAAGAGGGCGTGGTGCGCCATCAGGTCGTCAACGATCTGCCGCTGGGCCGCAACATCGATGAAATGCTGCGTATGGTCGACGCCCTGCAATTCCATGAAGAGCACGGCGAAGTGTGCCCCGCTCAGTGGGAAAAAGGCAAATCCGGTATGGGCGCCTCCCCGGACGGCGTAGCAAAATACCTGTCTGAAAACGCGGATAAGCTGTAATTCCCCGCGCTAAAGGCCGGCTGGTTAAGACCGGTCGGCTTTTAGCGGCGATTCGGCCGCCGCCATGGCGGCCTGACTTCTTCTCTTCCTTTCTTATCTATTCAATCCGTTTCGCCGCCATCGCAAGATTAAACCGCAAAAGGTTGACTGCGCGCGGCAATTCTTTAGCCTTAACACCGATCCGATTGACTGAAACGCGGGAGAACGCATGCAACAAGATTTGGCGCTGTGGCTGGAAAACGAGGGAATACAACACGCCGGCATTATTGCCCTGCTCATTGTTTTAGGGCTGATATTGTTGATTTCGGCCGTGATCCATCTGCTCTTTCATCAGGTCGTTTTAAAAAGGGTCGTATTACGCTCTCTGCATACCGCGGACAACGCGCCTGGCCTGAAGCAAGCGTTAACGCGACACCCTCTTTTTAATCGCCTGGCCTTTCTGTTGCAGGGCATTATTCTCAATATCCAGGTTATCGTATGGCTGCCTCCGCAAAGCGAAACCCGCGAAGCGCTGGCGATCTGCTCACAGGTGTGGATTATGATTTTCGCACTGCTTGCGCTGTTCTCGCTGCTGGATATCCTGTTGACCGTTTCCGCGCGCGCCAAAGTGGCGGCACAGCTCCCGCTGCGGGGGATTTTTCAGAGTCTGAAGCTGATTGCCACCATTGTTATCGGCATCATGGTGATCTCGCTGTTGATCGGGAAATCCCCCCTGATCCTAATCAGCGGCCTGGGAGCCATGACCGCCGTGCTGATGTTGGTTTTCAAGGATCCGATCATGGGGCTGGTGGCGGGTATCCAGCTCTCCGCCAACGATATGCTGCTGCTGGGGGACTGGCTGGAAATGCCGAAATATGGCGCCGACGGCGCGGTAATCGACATCGGGCTGACAACGGTGAAGGTCAAAAACTGGGATAATACCATCACCACCATCCCCACCTACGCTCTGATATCGGATTCGTTTAAAAACTGGCGCGCCATGTCGGAATCCGGCGGACGCCGCATCAAACGCAGCGTCAATATTGATACCACCAGCGTACATTTCATGACCGAGGAAGAGCTGCGGCGGCTGCTGCGCAGCAGGCTGCTGTCACCCTATATAGAGAATAAAACCAATGAGCTGAAGCAATACAACGCCCAATCGGACCTCGACCTCGCTTCGCCGTTGAATGGACGCCGGTTAACCAATCTGGGCACATTCCGCGCTTATCTGCACGCCTATCTGCTTGCGCACGCCGGTATCCATAAAGGCATGACGCTGATGGTGCGCCAGTTGGCGCCGACGCCGGAGGGGCTGCCGCTGGAAATTTACGCCTTTACCAATACCACCGCCTGGGCGGAGTATGAAAGCATACAGGCGGATATTTTTGATCATATCTTCGCCGTTCTGCCTGAATTCCATTTGCGCGTTCATCAAACGCCGACGGGGCATGATATGCAGGCGTGGGCAAAACACGCGGCTTCCACTGATTAAAGCGCCGCCGGGAAAACCCCACGGGGATGCCTTCGGTCGCATCCCCGCATTTATCTCAAACTAAGCGCTAGCGCCGTTGACGTCGCTGCTTAACCATATAGCCAAGCAGCAGCAGCACAATCCAGATAATGCCGACATACAGCGAAATGCGCGTATCCGGGAAGTGGCCGATCAGCGCGATAATAAAGAACAGGAAAACAATGCCGAACAGGGAGGTAGCCACCCCGCCGCGCAGCGGGAACGCCAACGCCTTCACCTCATCCCGGCTTAGGCTGCGGCGAAAGGCGATCTGGGAGAAGAGGATCATTATCCATACCCAAACGGTGGCGAACGTCGCCAAAGAAGCGATAACCAAAAACACCTTCTCCGGCATGATGTAATTCAGATATACCGCAATCAGCAGCGCCAGCATCATCACCAGCACCGTCACCCACGGGATCCCGCGTTTGGAGATCTGGGTGAAAACCTTCGGCGCGTGGCCCTGTTCCGCCATACCGTGCAGCATACGCCCGACGCCAAACACATCGCTGTTGATGGCGGATAGCGAAGCGGTAATCACCACAAAATTCAGGATGCCGGCCGCGGCGGTGATCCCCATATGCTGGAACGTCAGTACGAACGGGCTGCCGCTGGTGCCCACCTGGTTCCACGGGTAAATCGACATAATCACGAACAGCGTGCCGACGTAGAATACCAGAATACGCCAGGGTACCGAGTTAATGGCGCGCGGAATGGATTTCTTCGGATCCTGGGCTTCCCCCGCCGTAATGCCGATGATCTCGACCCCGCCGTAGGCGAACATCACCAGCTGTAACGAGAGGATCATCCCCATCACGCCGTTACTGAAGAATCCGCCGTTGGTCCACAGGTTGTGAATGCCGGTGGGCTGGCCGCCGTTGCCGATGCCCCAGACGATAATCCCCACCCCGGCCACAATCATGACGATAATGGTCGCCACCTTAAAGAAAGAGAGCCAGAACTCCAGTTCGCCAAACACTTTGACATTCATCAGGTTGATGGCCCCGATGATCAGCACCACGCTAAGCACCCACACCCAGTGCGGCACGGCCGGGAACCATACCCCCATGTAAATGCCAAACGCGGTGACATCGGCGATGGCGACAATCAGCATTTCGAAGCAATAAGTCCAGCCGGTAATATAGCCGGCCAGCGGCCCGAGATAATCCTGAGCATAGCGGGAAAAAGAGCTGGACTGCGGATTGTGCACCGACATTTCGCCCAGCGCGCGCATAATGATATAAGCGATAGCGCCGCCTATCAGATAGGCCAGCAGGACGCTGGGCCCCGCCATCTGGATGGCGCTGGCCGAACCATAAAAAAGCCCGGTGCCGATCGCCGATCCCAAGGCGATAAAGCGGATATGCCGCGTACTTAACCCACGCTTGAGCTTAGTGGATTGTTGTTCCATAAATAAGCAACCCTGTTAAAAAAGAAAAACCACAGACTCTGGTCTGTGGTGCATAAATCACGATCATCGCGCTATTGGCGTACGGTGACTTCCTGGCGGCCACATAGCCTATCGTAAATAGCCGCCGCCAGTAAAACCAGCAATGACGGCGGCAGCCAGGCAAGATCCTGGCCGCTTAACGGCAGGTGCAGGCTCCACTCGGGCAGCAGCGATTTAAAGTGCGATGATTTTATCCCATCAATAGTACCGAATAACAGGCTGACCAACATAACCGGCGCCACGATACGCGAGCGGCAATGCCACCAGGAGCGCGTAAAGCTCAGCAAAACCAGCACGATACAGGGCGGATAAATCGCCGTCAGCACCGGGATGGATAGCTGGATCAAATGGCTGAGGCCCAGGTTCGACAACACCATGGAGAAGCAGCCCAGCGCAAATACCAGCGTACGGTATGAGAACGGCAGATACTGAGAAAAGAACTCGGCGCAGGCGCAGGTCAGGCCAACCGCCGTTACCATACAGGCAATGAAAATCAGCAATGCCAAAAAGCTGCTTCCCATGCCGCCAAATGTATGCTGGACATAGGCATGCAGAATTTCGGCGCCATTCTGAGCTTCCGGCATGAGAACGCCGCTGACGGAGCCGAGCTGGAATAAACTCAGATAGACCAGCATCAGGCCGACGCCGGCGATAAGGCCGGCCCATATGGCGTAACGCGTCAGCAGCCTGGGCTCCTCAACGCCACGCGAGCGGGCGGCATTCACGATAACGATGCCGAACACCATCGCCCCCAGGGTATCCATCGTGAGATAGCCATTCACAAAACCGTTGGAGAACGGCACATGCCGATAGGTTTCAATCGCCGAGAGAGGCGCACCGGCGGGCAGCAGCGTCGCGGCAATGCCCAGAACCGCCAGGGCGGCGATTTTCAGCGGAGCCAGCACATGTCCGACGGTATCCAGCAGTCGCCCCGGATAGAGGGAAATGGCGATGACGATAGCAAAGTAGATCAGACTGTAAATCAATAGCGGCGCGGCGCTATTCCCTAACAGCGGCGCAAGCCCGACCTCAAACGATACCGTGGCCGTACGCGGCGTGGCGAAGAGCGGGCCGACCGCCAGATAACAGACCGTCGCCAAGACCACCCCCGCCTTTTTACCGATCGGAGAGCTTAATGCGTCAATACCGCCGCCGACGCGCGCCAGCGCAATCACGGTTAGAACCGGCAATCCCACGGCGGTAAGCAAAAAACCGACCGCGGCGATCCAGACGTGTTCCCCCGCCTGCAGCCCGATCATGGGCGGAAAAATAATATTTCCCGCGCCGACGAACAAGGCAAAGGTCATGAAACCCAATGCGATGATATCTTTGGATGTTAAACGATGACTCATAATTATTTCGTGTTGCCTGTATAACCAGAGAATAAGAAGAAAAAGCCGCGCTGCGAATCAGCCGCCGTCGGTTACGACGAAAGCGTCGGGGAAAATTTATAAAAATTGTAGGTTATCGCGCAGCCGTATTGCGGGCTAAGTAGAACGTTTATCGCGACAAAAGACAAGGCGTAGGCTAAAAAGCAGAGTTTTAAACTAAAATAGTGGAAATTTATGGAAAATAATGTCAATTATAGAGATTTAGCCGATACATGATTTGTGCATTTATTGGCATGTCATTGCTTCAAATCGACAAAAAATGCTGAAATTTCGCAGGCAACAGCCATAACAATGACTTATTGATAAGACGCCAGCGGGGCGCGCGATGGCCTTTGCAACGGGCCGGATCTGCTTAACGGCGGGAAGGCGCGCCGACCGCCGGCAAATCCAGCTGAAGACGAGCCCGGCGGCGCGTCTCTTCCGGCAGCGGCAAATAGCCGTCCCGACCGACCAGCGCCTGCCCCTCATCCGATAAAATCCGATCCAGAAACGCCGCGGTCAGCGCTTCCAACGGCTGGTCCGGCGCCTTGTTGACGTAGATATAAAGATAGCGGCTATAGGGGTAGCGCCCGCTGCGAATATTCTCGATGGAGGGATAAACGTAGTCCGCGCCTTGCGACGCCAACGGCACCAGCCTTACCCCGCTGGTAAGGAACCCGACGCTGGCATAGCCAATCGCATCGGTCGAGGCGGAAATAGCCTGAACCACAGACGCGGAGCCGGGAAGTTCATTAACCTGAGGCAGAAAATCGCCGCCGCACAGCGCCCGCTGCTTAAAAAAGCCATAGGTGCCGGAAGCCGAATTTCGTCCATAGCGCGCAAGCGATCGTTTTTCCCAACCGCCGCTCAGCCCCAGATCGCGCCAGTTTTTTACCGATTGATGCCCGCCGCAGCGGCGGGTAATGGAAAAAACCGCGTCTAGCTGAGATGAATCGAGTCCCGGCAGCGGATTATCCTTATTGACCATAACGACCAGCGCGTCCATCGCCACCGGCACCGCCAGCGGCGCATAGCCGTAGCGCTGGACAAAGGCATCGATCTCGCTGGCCTTCATCGCCCGGCTCATCGGCCCCAGCTGTGCGGCGCCCGACGCCAGCGCGGTCGGCGCGGAAGAAGAACCCGCCGCCTGGATCTGTATGTTTACGCCGGGATAGCGCTGGCTGAAATCCGCCGCCCAGAAAGACATCAGGTTAGCCAGGGTATCCGAGCCCGCGCTGGAAAGGTTGCCCGCCAGCATTTGGCGCGGCTGCGCCGCGCAGAGGCAGCTGAACCATAATAGGGCGACGCCCGCG
Source organism: Brenneria populi (assembly GCF_036016195.1). Lineage (NCBI taxonomy): Bacteria > Pseudomonadati > Pseudomonadota > Gammaproteobacteria > Enterobacterales > Pectobacteriaceae > Brenneria > Brenneria populi. The sequence continues at coordinate 495,143 of NZ_JAYWTM010000004.1, forward strand.
GCGATCTTAACGGCGGATTTCATGAATAGCATTATTCCGTCAGGCTAAAGGATTCGCCGTATTCTCGGCCACGGAGGCGGGAACAATCAACCTGTTCGGCAGGATAAACGCAAAACGCGAGCCTAAACCATCCTCGCTCATCACTTCCAGACGGGAATCATGGTGACTCAGCGCATGTTTCACAATCGCCAGTCCCAGCCCGCTGCCGCCGGTCTGCCGCGAGCGCGCCTTATCGACACGATAAAATCGTTCCGTCAAACGCGGCAAATGTTCCGCGGCGATCCCCGGTCCGTTATCGCTGACCAGAAACTGCGCGCCCTGAGGCGTTTTCTGCCAGCTAACCTCTATGCGGGTTCCCGCCGGGGTATGGTTAACGGCGTTATAGACCAGATTGGAAACGGCGCTGCGCAGCTGTTCCTCATTGCCGAAAACCTGAAGATTTTCATTTACGCGAAAAACAATCTCGTGACGTTCCTGGCTCAATGCCTGGGCCTCGCGCTGCAGTACCCGCAGCATCAGCGGCATATCGACTTTTTCGCTCAGATCGATGGCGGCGGCGGCTTCAATGCGCGACAGAGTTAAAAGCTGTTTGACCAATCCGTCCATGCGCCGCGTTTGCTCCTGCATGGTATTCAACGCCTTGTCGCGCAGAGCGTCGTCCAGCGTTTTATCCTGCATCATTTCCAGATACCCCTGCAGCACGGTCAAAGGCGTGCGCAGCTCATGGCTCACGTTGGCGAAAAAATTACGTCTCGCGCCTTCCAACTGGTGCATCTGCGTAACGTCGCGCACCACCATCATCAACTGCCCTTCGGAATAGGGCATAACGCGAAACTCAACATGATGAGAGTTATTCAGCTGCAGCATTAGCGGACGGCTGAAATCTTTTCCTTTCAGATAGCCGGCGAATTCAGGATAGCGCAACAGGTTGAGGATATTCTGCCCGCTGTCTTCCGGCCAGCGTAAACTGAGCAGGTGCTGAGCCAGGCGGTTACACCAGAAAATGGCCCCCTCTTCGGTGGTGATCACCACCGCATCCGGCAGCGATTCGGCCCCGCTGCGAAAGCGCTTGATCAAGAGCGCCAACTCGCGACGCCGCCGACGGTTGCGCAGCTGCATCTGATACAGGCCGTAGAATAGGGGTTCCCAGCTCCAGCGGCCGGGCGGCGGAGTCATACTGCGATCGACCCACAGCCAGTAGGAAAGTTTAAGCTGATTATAAAAGTTCCAGCACAGTACGATCAGAACAGCAGCCAGTAGAAACCAGGGCAGATAGCCAAAGATCAGCCCCAGCAGGAGCGCAGGCAGACAAAAAAAAGCCAGCTCCAACGCCAGCCTCTTCCATGATAGACGTTCTAGCACGTTGATGTTTCTCCGGTACGACAACCTTCAATAGCGCGTTGAAAAACGGTATCCCGTTCCCCGCACGGTCTGCACCATTTTATCATGGCCGCTGGTCTCCAACGCCTTACGCAGTCTGCGGATATGGACATCAACGGTGCGGTCTTCAACATAAACGTTAGTGCCCCAAACGTGATTGAGCAACTGTTCGCGACTGTAAACCCGTTCAGGATGCGTCATAAAGAAGTGCAGCAGCTTAAACTCCGTTGGCCCCATATCCAGCGCGAGCTCTTCCGTCGTTACCCGATGAGAGGAGGGATCCAGACTCAATCCGCGCATTTCAATCACTTCTTCGACCGCCATGGGGGAGATGCGGCGCATCACCGCTTTGATGCGCGCCACCAGCTCTTTGGGCGAAAAAGGTTTGGTGATGTAATCATCCGCGCCCACCTCAAGCCCGCGCACCCGATCTTCCTCTTCACCGCGGGCGGTCAACATAACAACGGGGATATCGCGAGTCAGCGCTTCGCGCTTCATATGCTTGATAAATTGCAGGCCCGATCCGCCCGGCAGCATCCAGTCCAATAGCACCAGCTCCGGAAAAGGTTCTGACAGTTGTGTGACCGCGCTGTCATAATCTTCTGCTTCTACTGGCTGGTAACCATTCTGTTCCAGCACAAAACAGACCATTTCACGAATCGGTGCTTCATCTTCCACGACTAATATGCGTCTTGCCATTGTTAATCCTGTCGTTAATCATCGTCGCCATTATCATGCGCAAAGCATTATGCGTCAGTTTTATGACAGATTTATGAAAAAAACGCCGGGAGCGTTTTTCCGCGTCACGCAGTGACGCCCCGCAGGGCAAGCCCCAGGGATGGGGCGAGTAAAAAAACGCCGGGAGCGTTTTTCCACGTCACGTCGTAGTGCCCCGCCTTGCGGCATATCTTCGCGCCGCTTTCCAAAGCCGTTTTTTCACCAGGACAGGCCGGCATACGGCTGTTTATACTAAACGGCACCGCAATGACTTAGCGCTCAAGGAGTTCCATGCGTATTATTCACACCGCCGACTGGCATCTGGGGCAATATTTTTACACCAAAAGCCGCGCAGCCGAGCATCAAGCCTTCCTGCACTGGCTGATCGCCCAGGTCGAGCTGCGTCAGGTGGATGCAGCAATAGTAGCAGGAGATATCTTTGATAATGGCTCGCCGCCCAGCTATGCGCGGGAAATGTATTACCGCTTCGTTGTCGATCTGCAGCGAACAGGCTGCCGTCTGGTTATCCTGGCCGGCAACCATGATTCCGTCGCTACGCTGAACGAATCGCGGGATCTGCTGGCCTTTATGAATACCCAGGTTATCGCCGGCGCCGACGACGATCTCGAAAAACAGGTGCTTGTGCTGGAAAATCGTCAGGGACAGCCCGGCGCCCTACTGTGCGCGATCCCTTTTCTGCGGCCGCGCGATCTGACGACCAGTCAGGCCGGGCAGTCCGGCGATGAAAAGCAGCAAAAACTGCAGGACGCCATCACCGCGCATTACCAGCGGTGTTACCGGCTCGCCTGCCGGAAACGCGAGGAATTGGAGTTACCGCTGCCCATCATCGCCACCGGTCATCTCACCACCGTCGGCGCTACCGCCTCCGACTCGGTGCGCGACATTTATATCGGCACGCTGGATGCCTTCCCGGCGCAGGCATTCCCTCCGGCCGACTATATTGCGCTCGGGCATATCCACCGTCCGCAGCGCGTGACGAAAAGCGAGCATATCCGCTACAGCGGCTCCCCGATTCCGCTGAGCTTCGACGAGTTAGGCAGCGACAAATCCGTTTGTCTGGTCAGCTTTGAGCCGGACGCTCCGCCGGCGATAGAAACGCTGCCCATCCCGATAACGCAGCCGATGCGGCTTATCAAGGGCGATCTGGCCGATATAGAGCGCCAGCTTGCCGCCTTTCATGATTATCAGGGCGAGAAAACGGTGTGGCTGGATATTGAAATCACCACGCAGGAGTATCTCAACGATATGCAAAAACGCATTCAGGCGATAACCGACGGCCTCCCCGTCGAAGTGCTGCTATTACGCCGCGCCCGCGACCAGCGCGCGCAGACGCTGGTTCGGCAGGAGAAAGAGACGCTGAACGAGCTGACGGTGCAGGATGTGTTTGCCCGCCGGCTGGCGGCGGCCGAGGGGCTGGAAGAGAGCCGCCAACAGCGCGTGCGCGCGCTGTTCGATCGGGTTATTGACGAATTGGAACAGGGTGAGCGCGCCGAATGAAAATACTCAGCCTGCGATTAAAAAATCTCAACGCTCTGAAAGGCGAATGGAAAATCGACTTCACCCGCCCCCCTTTTTCCGGTAACGCTCTGTTCGCCATCACCGGCCCGACCGGCGCGGGGAAAACCACGCTGCTGGACGCCATTTGTCTGGCGCTGTACCACGAGACTCCGCGCTTAAAAAGCATTTCCGCCAGCCAGAACGAGTTGATGACCCGCAACGCCGCGGAGTGCCTTGCCGAAGTGGAGTTCGAGGTCAAAGGCGTCGGTTATCGCGCGTTCTGGAGCCAGCGCCGGGCCAGAAACGCCCCTGACGGCAATCTGCAAACCCCGAAAGCGGAACTCGCGCGTATCGATGACGGCAAGATACTCAGCGAAAAGCTCACGGAAAAGCTGAACATGACCGCCGAGATCACCGGGCTGGATTTCGGCCGATTCACCCGGTCGATGATGCTGTCGCAGGGGCAATTCGCCGCCTTTCTGAATGCGGATGCCAATGAGCGCGCCGAGCTGCTGGAAGAGCTGACCGGCACCGACATTTACGGCCTCATTTCCGAGCGCGTTTTCGAGCGGCACAAACAGGCGAAACTGGCGTTAGATACGCTACAGGCGCGCGCATCAGGCATTGAACTGTTGAATGACGAACAGCGCCAATTGCTGGAAACGCAGCTGTCATCATTAACGCAACAAGAGCGGACGCTTATTGCCGAGCGAGAGCAAGCGCTAACTTATCAGCGCTGGTTTGAGCAACAGGATAAGCATCGACAATCGCTCTCCGCCACTAAGGCCCAGCGCGACGCCGCGCACGCGGCCATCCGCGAGGCGCAGCCGCAGTTGGAACGGCTGGCGCAAAATGAGCCGGCGGAAAAACTCCGTCCCTTCCAGCAGAACCGGGAGCGCTATCGGCAGGAGTCCGACTCGCTGTCGCAGCGCATAGCCGAGCTGCAACGACAGCAAAAAACGCAGCTATCCGCCGTAACCGACTTACGCCGGCAGGAAGAGCTGGCCCTGCAGGAGCTGCGTCGGCATGCCGATTACCGCCAGCGGCAGGAGGCGCTGATACGCGAACGAATTATTCCGCTGGATCTCCAGATAGACAGCCTGCGGCAGCAGGGCAACAAACAGCGGCAGGAGTTGGAACAGGCGCAAAAACGCCGTCAGGATGAGCAGCGCAAACTGGCGCAGGCCGCAGAGCAGCACCAGCTAACCCAGCAACGCATCGAACAGCTTGATCTCTATTGCCGGCGGCACCCGCATCATCAACACTGGGGAGAAAACCTTTCCCTGTGGCGCACGCAGTTTCAGCGCCAGCGGCAGCTTGAACAAGAGCAGGAGATTCTGCGGGAAAAACAGGCGAACTCTGCGCAGCAGTCGGAGCAGCTCCATCAGCAGGCGCTTCAATTAGCCGCTCAGCATGCCGAACAGCAACGCGAAGCCGATCGCATTCAGCGGCAGTTCGCCCAGCATCAGCAAACGCGGCAACGGCAGGAGCAGCAGCAGCCAATCGCCGACCTGCATCTGCAGCTCAGCCAGTCTATTTCGCTGCGTCCCGACCGTCAGCAGTTAGCCACCCTTAGCGCATTATTCCAGCGGCTGATCGACAACCGCCGCCAGTTGGAGGCCCAGTTGGCGCAGACACAGACGCAGAGCGCGCAGTTGGAGGCAATGCGCAAACAACAAAGCCTGACGTATGAACAGCGTCACCAGCATTTGACCGATCTGGATAAACAGCACCAGTTGGAAAAGCGCATCGTTCAGTTGGAACAGGAGAGAGAGCGGCTCCAGCCGGGCGAAGCGTGCCCGCTATGCGGCTCGACCCACCACCCGGCCGTCGAGCGCTATCAGGCCATACGGCCATCGGAGACCGAACAACGCCTGCTGCAGCTACGCCAGGAGGTCAGCGCATTGGAAAGCGCGCTGGCGCGCACCGAAGCGCAATATGTTTCTTGCCGCCAGCAGCGCCAACAGCAGCAGCAAACCCTGACAAACACGGGCGAAGAGTATCAACGGCTGCTGCGGCAGTGGCAGGATGTCAGTGAGCGCTTACAAGGGGGGGTCACGCCCGAACAATCCGCCGAGATAGCCGCGTGGCTGGCGCAGAGCGAAGCGCGCGAGCAGCGCATGCAACAGCAAATTTCGCTTCATGAGCAAATACAGCGGCAGTGGCAGGAAAGTAAGGACTCGCTGACCAATGCGAAGGAGCTGCTGCAACAGACGGCGCAGCGAATAGCGCTGAATACCCAGCAGCAAAACACGCTGAAAACCGCGCAGGACGAACTGGCGCACGCCCTGCAACAGACGTTGGCGCAGCAGACGCAGTATCGGCAGGCGCTGGAGCAGGCACTGAGCGATTTCGGCCTGGGCGTGCCGCCTCTCGCCGAGCAATCCGCCTGGCTGACGCGGCGCGCCGAAGAGTGGCAGAAGTGGAAAGAGATTGAACAGGAGCGCCAACAGCTATCGAACCGGCTGACGGCTTCGGCGGCCGAACGCCGGCATCTCACGACATCTCTGCAGGAAACGGAGCAACATCTGTTGACGTTGCAACAGCAATATGAAGCGCAGACGCAGGCGCTGGAAACGGCCCGGCAGCAGCGGCGACAGCTTTTTGGCGACCAGCAGACCGCGGATGTCGACAGCCAACTTCGTCTGCGCAGCCAGCAGTATGAGCAGGCCGGCCAGCAGGCGCAGGAGCAGCGCCAGCAGGCGGAAACCGCGCTGAGCCGCATCGCCGGCGAATTAACCAGCGTTCAGCGGCAGCAAGCCCGCGCCAAGGATTTATTCCAGCAGGCGGCGCAAGACTTCACCCAGGCTTTGCGAAACAGCATCTTTGCCGATGAGGACGCATTTCAGCGCGCCCTGCTTGATGAACAGGAGAGAAACGCGCTGCGCGACCGGCAAGAGACGCTGCGCCAGCGGCTGCAGCAAACCGACGCGCTTTATCAGCAGGCGGAGCAGCTAGCGGACTCGCACCGGCGGCAGCGTCCGGAAAAACTGGCGGCCGACGCCGCCCTGCCCTCGATACAACGCGCGCTGATCGAATGTGACGAGGCGTTGAAAACCAATCTTCAACAGCAGGGGGAAATCAATCAACAATTAGCCACCGACCGGCGCTACCGTCGGAATCAGCAGGAACTGCTGAGCGAAATCGCGCAAAGCCGGCAGAACTATGACGACTGGAGCTGTCTGAACGAACTGATCGGTTCGCAAAAGGGCGATAAATTCCGTAAATTCGCCCAGGGTCTGACGCTCGACCATCTGGTCTATCTGGCCAACCTGCAGCTTGCCCGCCTGCACGGCCGCTATCTCCTGCAACGCCAGATCGACGACGAACTCAAGCTCCAGATTGTGGATACCTGGCAGGCCGACGCCATCCGGGACACCCGCACGCTGTCGGGCGGGGAAAGTTTTCTGGTCAGCCTGGCGCTGGCGCTGGCGCTTTCCGACCTGGTGAGCAATAAAACCAGCATTGATTCCCTGTTTCTGGACGAAGGTTTCGGCACGCTGGACGCCGAAACCCTGGACGCCGCGCTGGACGCCCTGGATAACCTCAACGCCTCCGGCAAGACCATCGGCGTCATCAGTCACGTCGAAGCCATGAAGGAGCGGATTCCGGTGCAGATTAAGGTGGAAAAAATTAATGGCTTGGGTATCAGTCGTTTAGCGCCGGATTTCGCGGTGTAGTTTACATTCTGAAAAATGAATACGCGTATTTTATCCGACACACGCGGGCTGAATTCGCTATGATGCCCGCTTCATCAATGAACCTGCGTGTAGACCTGCACGCCCAGTCAGAGATAACACCATGCTGTGGTTTAAAAATTTAATGATTTACCGCTTAAGCCGGGAAAGCGCCTTCTCCGCCGACGAGATGGAAAAACAGTTAAGCGCGTTTGCCTTTACGCCATGCGGCAGTCAGGACATGATGAAGACGGGTTGGGTGTCGCCGATGGGCTCCCACAGCGATGCGCTGACGCATGCCGTCAACGGCCAGATCGTCATCTGCGCGCGCAAGGAGGAGAAGATTCTGCCCTCCCCGGTCATTAAGCAAACGCTGCAGGCCAAAATCGAGCGGCTGGAAGCGGAACAACACCGCAAGCTGAAAAAAACCGAAAAAGACGCCCTGAAAGACGAAGTGCTGCATAGCCTGCTGCCGCGCGCCTTCAGCCGCTTCAGCCAAGTCTGGCTGTGGATCGATAGCGTCAACGGCCTGATTATGGTCGATGCCGCCAGCGCCAAAAAAGCGGAAGACACGCTGGCGCTATTGCGTAAAACGCTGGGGTCTTTGCCGGTGGTGCCGCTGACCATGGAAAACCCGATAGAGCTGACGATGACCGAATGGGTGCGCGCCGGCGAGCCGCCGGCGGGCTTCGCCCTACAGGATGAAGCGGAACTGAAAGCGATTCTGGAAGATGGCGGCGTTATCCGCTGTAAGAAACAGGATCTGGTATGCGACGAAATCGCCGTCCATATCGAAGCCGGCAAGCTGGTCACCAAACTGGCGCTGGACTGGCAGGAGCGGGTTCAGCTGGTGCTGGCGGACGACGGTTCGCTGAAGCGCCTGAAGTTTTCCGATACCCTGCGCGAACAGAACGACGATATCGATCGGGATGATTTCGCTCAGCGTTTCGACGCCGATTTTATTCTGATGACCAGCGAGCTGGCCGCGCTAATCAGCAATCTGGTCGAAGCGCTGGGCGGAGAGGCGCAGCGCTAGCCTCGCCATAAAATGCTTCGATCTAAAAACGACGCCCGCCGTTTACACCGCCGCGGCGGACGTCGCGATTACACTTTGAAATGTCCGATCGTCGCCGTCAAATCATCGGCCTGAGACTGCAACGCAGAAGAGGCCGCCGCTGACTCCTGAACCAACGCCGCATTCTGCTGCACCATCGAATCCAGCTGCGCGACCGCTTGGTTGATTTCGTGAATGCCGCGCATCTGTTCATCGGCCGCCTGGGTGATTTCAGACATTACCGTCGTCACCGTCGATACCCCGCCGACGATTTCATTCATGGTGGCGCTGGCCTGGCGCACCTGCGTCGAACCGGACGCAACGCTGGCAACGGTCGATTCAATCAGCGCCTTAATCTCTTTCGCCGCCTGCGCGCTGCGCTGCGCCAGATTACGCACCTCCCCGGCGACCACGGCGAAGCCGCGCCCCTGCTCGCCGGCCCGCGCCGCCTCTACGGCGGCGTTCAGCGCCAGGATGTTGGTCTGGAAGGCAATGCCGTCAATCACGCCGATAATATCGCCAATTTTGCCGGATGCGGCCACAATATCTTCCATGGTGACAATCACATCAGACACCACTTTTCCGCCGACGCCGGCCTCTTGCGCCAGCGTCAGAGCCTTTTCATTTACCTGCCGGGCAGACCCGGCGGACTGCGTGACGGCCGCGGAGATCTGTTCCAACGCCGCGGCCGTTTGCTGGATACTCGACGCCGCGGACTCGGTGCGCGACGACAGATCGTTATTCCCAGCCGAAATCTCATCCGCCGCCGTCTGCAGCGAACGGCTGATATCGCGGATCTGAATCATCACCTGGCCGAGCTTATCGATAAAGGTATTAAACGAACGTGCGATCTGCGCCACCTCATCATGCCCGTCATCGGGCAGGCGCTGCGTCAGATCGTTGTTGCCGTGGCTGATATCGTCCATCGCATCGCGGATCATCAGCAGGCGCTTCAGCGTTGAGGCGATCATCACGCCAACGATCAGCGTGCCTAACAGCGCGATCGCCACCAGCGTGCCAATCGACGTCGCCAGCAGAGAACGCATGCCCGCCGTCGCTTCTGTTTTATCAAGCGCCACCAGCATGAACCAATCCGTTCCTTTAATCGGCTTCGCAAGCACCTGTTTGGTCGCGCCGTTGAAGACCACGTCAACGGGCGATGCCGACGTCAGAAGTTCGTTCAGCTTAATCTCGGGCGCAATCTCGCTGATATTTTTCAGCGTCAGTTGCTCATCCTGATGGGCGATGATCGCGCCATGGCGATCGATAAGTACGCCAAAGCTGGCCGGAGTCGGTTTGATCGACCTTACGTTTTCGATAACGCTGCGCATGGCGACATCGCCGCCCACCACGCCCTGCGCCCTGTTCTCCTCCAGGACCGGCGCGACAAAAGAGACCACCAGCGTATTGGTGATCATATCCACATAGGGCGCGGTCACCAGCGGGCCGCCGTTGCGCAGCGCCTGTTGATACCAGGGCCGGGCGGTGGGATCGTAATCGTCCGGAATGCCGCCGCGATCGGAAAACAGCGCGCGTTTATCCTCATATCCCATGTAAACGTTGAGAAAACCGCCGGAGGCGGCAATCTGCTTAAACAGCGGGACGGGAGCCGGCTCAATCAATACCCGATCGTGCAGCGCGGAGATCATCAACATCTTGGAGGCGACCCAGTCGCCGATCGCCTGGCTGTGGCTATTGGTCACCGCGTTCAGCGTGTTATCGATGGACTCCTCGTTGGCATTATTCGCCACGGTGTAATTAAGAAAGGTGTTAACTGCGAGCGAAAGTACGACAATGGTGGTGCAAGCTGCCAAAATGCGGGCTCGTGTCGTTTTTAGCATAGGGGCTTCTTAATATAGAGGGAAGATATGAATCATAACGGCACAATAAAATAAAACTTGAGGCGACTCACAGATCGGCGAATTGATTTATTCCCGTCATACTTCAGGCTGCGGGCGCGCTGGCTTTCCCGCGGCCGAATTATTTAGGGGGATATCAGGTCAATTAACAATTGTGGAAAGAGAGATTATCGCGTACTGAAAACCGAAAATGAGGGGATAAAAGGCTGCTTCGTCTTAATCACGAAAAACAGCCCATTAATTTTAAATAGCATCAGCAGGCTAAATCCGCCTCCGCCGACTACAGGTATTTACATAAATAAGACGTGGTTTCCGCCACTTCTAAATTGAATTCGCTTTGCCCCGGAACGGAAAACGATTCGCCCGGCGTGAATAGCCGCCAGTCGGCCTCGCCCGGCAATAAGACCTTTAGGGCGCCGCTGATGACCGTCATCTCTTCAGGCTGCCCGGTGCCGAACGTATATTCCCCGGCCTCCATCACGCCGACACTGGCACGGCCAATGCTATCGCTTTCAAAACCAATAGATTTTACTTTCCCGGCAAAATACTCATTAACATTCAGCATGGCTGCGCACCTATCATCGAAAAAATCCAAGAAAATTCATCATAAAAGGAGAACGGCGCCGCTGTCACCCTCTATTCAGCGATAAGCGCATCTATTCGATGAAAAACCTGTAATCGACGCGCGCCGTATCCGCGCAACGGGGCGCTAGGCGGCCGATAAGCGCAGAATCCGCATCACATTCGCGACGACGGTATGCGGCTCCTGCGTCGCATCAATGATGTGATGAGCCACGCTCTGGTAAAGCGCTTCGCGGGAAGCCAGCACATCGGCCATCTCTTCCGCGATAGGTCGGCCGGTCAGCGTTGGGCGCTGATGCGCCAGCGGGCTGCTTTCCAGACGCAGAGCCAGCAGCTCAGCGGGGACCCGAAGATAAATCACCGCACCTTTGTCGTGCATAAATCGCCGGTTCGACTCCGCCAGCACCATGCCGCCTCCGGTGGCGATCACGCGACGGCGCGTCGTCACATCCAGCAATGCCCGACTTTCCCGCCGGCGGAAGCCGGGCCACCCTTCCTGCGCCACGACTTCGGCAACCGTCATCTTGCTGTTCTGCTGCATAAAAACATCGGTATCGACAAAGTCGTACCCTAACGCCTGCGCCAGTTTTTTTCCTATCGTGGTTTTACCGCAACCTCTGGCTCCAACCATAAAAATGGGTTGTGTCATCTAATGATGTATCCTTATTTTCATCAAGCCCGTACTGAAAAACCTAATTCCGTTATCGGGTGGCCGATGGTTATACCCAATATATTTCAGGGTGAAGGCTATCGCCGCATGGCCGGATCATACCGAGAAAACCCGACAAGATAAAAGCCGCCGATAAAAACAGAAAGCCCCGCAATAAATAACGGGGCCATCGTCTTTTATCCGCGGCGATTTTCTATCTGAAACGCGTATCAGTAGGTATGGAAATATTCCTGAATCACCGCCGGATTCGAGGTTTTGGTCAGCGCCAGCATCAATAAGATACGTGATTTAGCCGGGTTCAGCGAATCGGAAACCAGGCCGGGCTGAGCGGCATCCGGCGGCACAATGCCGCTGCCGGTACGGCTGGAGCGAACCACTACGACGCCTTTGCTTTCGGCTTTGCGAATGCCGGCATCGCTGCGTTTGGACACGCTGCCCGCCCCCATGCCGGCATAAACAATCCCCTTCACGCCGTGAGCGATAGCCGCGTCATACATATATTCCGGATCGTCCTGATAGCCGTAAATAATATCCACCGCCGGCAATTTTTCCAGCCCGGAAACATCGAATACGGAACGCGTGGTGTGAACCTTATCCAGACGGTTCTGGAAATAGACTTTATCGCCGATGATTACGCCCAGATAGCCCTCCTCCGGCGCTTTAAAGGTATCCAGCGTCGAAGCGTTGGTTTTGGTAATGAAACGGGCGGAGCCGATACGGTCGTTCAGCACCACCATGACGCCGCGGCCGCGCGCATTTTTATCCGCCGCCACTTTAACCGCGCCGTACAGATTCATCGGGCCATCCGCGCTGATAGAGGTCGCCGGACGCATCGCCGCGGCAAAAACCACCGGCTTGTCGCTTTTCACCGTCAGGTTCAGAAAGTAAGGGGATTCATCCAGCGTATCCGTGCCGTGCGTGATGACAATGCCGTCCACATCGCTGCGCGCCAGCAGCTCATTGACCCTTTTGCTCAATTTCAGCAAAACATCGCTGGTCATATTCTCACTGCCGATATTGGCGACTTGCTCGCCGGTAATATTGGCGAGCGTTTTCAACTCCGGCACGGCATGAATCAGCGTATCCACGCCCAACGCGCCGGCTTTATAACCGGTGGTTTGCGTATTTGCCGCCGCGGACCCCGCAATCGTTCCGCCGGTAGCCAAAATCACCACGTTAGGCAAATTTTCCGCCGCCGTCGCCAGGGTGGAAAAACAAACAAAAATCACCAAAAACAGAGAGTTAAATATCCTTTTCATAACCAGTACCAACCCATATGATTAAAACGGCGGGCCTGAGAGCGCGTTGCCTGCCCCTGAACGCCGCCGGGTGAGTGATATACCATCGTCCGTCGGCAGCATAAGCCGACATGGACGCTTATCATGCCCCAGCGCCGATTGGCTGTATAGACCCGTCATACTTCAAGCGATATATGCGTTGGTTTTATGGCGTTGCTTGCCGGATATCATCAAGTGATACCGGATCTTTCGGGCCGTACCAACGCCAGGTTTGTTCCATACAGGGTTACCTTCTCGCTATTTATAGATAAATACGCCAAAACGCGTCTTTTCCACCCAAGCACGCGTTTTGGTCTGACAAATTTACGTTCACCATCCGTAGACAAACCGCTTATGGCAAGGGAAAGAGACGCTGAGACCCGTATGAAAACGCCTATCGCTGGAAAAAACACACCGCATGCGCCGCAGGACAATATCGCCAACGTCGCGTTACCTGACGAAGTTCAACCGCCTCGCTACGATCGCAAGGCGCTGAAAAGCCGTATCGTACATATAGGGTTCGGCGCTTTTCATCGCGCCCATCAGGCGCTGTTGACCGACCGCGTGCTCAATCGGCAGGGGGAAGACTGGGGCATTTGCGGGATTAGCCTGTTCGGCAATGAGAACCTGTTTAACAGCCTCAGACAGCAGGCTCATCGCTATAGCGTATTGGAAAAAAGGGCCGACGCCAATCAGTTGCTCGTCCGTTACCAAAACCCGTCGCTGAAACACCGCAGCTAGCAGATCGCCATGGACGGCACGCAGAAACTGCCGCAGAGGATGCTGGACTCTATTCGTCGCTGGCACATCGACCGCCGCAGCGACTATCGCTGTCTGCTGCTGGGCGTGGCCGGCTGGATGCGTTACGTCGGCGGCATAGACGACGCCGGGCGAGCCATTGATGTGCGCGATCCCATGGCTGAACAACTGCAGCGGATCGTAAGCGCGACGGAGGACGACTCCCCCCGAGTGCTGGCGCTGACCGCCGTATTCGGCGACGCGCTGCCGCAAAATGAAACCTTCGTCAACCGGCTGATTCAGGCTTACGCTTCGCTTCAGCGCCTCGGCGCCAAAGCCGCGGTCGCCGCGCTGAAACGCCGGAACCCTTGCGCACCTCAATCAGCTTTTCCAGTTCAAGCATGATCAGCGCTTCGCGCACTACGCTGCGGCTGACGCCGTAAGCGTCGGCGATTTCCCATCCAGAATTTCCGCGCGGATGTTCCCGCCTATGTGCTGATATAACCGCATATCCCCCCATCCCTTTATCCATTCGACCGCCACAGCCGGCAATTGGCAGGACCAATAACGCAATAAGTCGCCAACACGAAACCCGGAAACGTTTTCTACCTGAAACGCTTATGTTTATATCGGTTTTTACGCCGTTTCGTTCCGGTTATGGCTTGATTCCGCCGCGGATACAGGACAAGGGCGCGGAGGGCCAAAAGATCGGCCGACGGCCTAATCCCGGATAACGGCGCGACGCCGCCCGCGCGAGCCGTTGTCATTATTCGTTCATAAATATCGGCTATTTTTTACCGTTAAGGACGATCAGCATTAAAACAAGGCCCATGACTTCTCTGACTGTTTCACGCGAACAACAATATCTTTGGGGGCTGACCACGGCGCTGGATCTCTGCATTCCGGTTCCCGTCGTTTCTCCCGATACCGATAACGCCACCGTGTTACAGCTTTTCAGTAAAAATAAGGAGCTTGTCAGCCTGCCGGTGGTGGAGCACGGCCGTCCCTTCGGGCTCATCAGCCGCCATATCTTCATGTCTCAGATGTCTCGCCCCTTTTATCATGAGCTCTACGATAAAAAGAGCTGTATCGCCTTTATGGATAAAAACCCGCTGATCGTCGACGCCTCTTCTTCGCTGAACGACGTAGCGGAACAAACGGTGATCGCCGGGGATAAATCGCTGACCGACGGCTTTATCATTACGGAAAATGAGCAGTATATCGGTATCGGGCTCGGCATCGATCTGATCAAGGCCGTTTCCGACACCCACTCGCAGCAGCATCAGCAAATCATGCAAAGCATCGAATACGCCAGAGTGATTCAGGAAGCGATGCTGACAACCTCACGACGTTCGATGTCCGGCTCACTGACCGACTGGTGCCTGGTATGGGAACCAAGAGACTGCGTCGGCGGAGACTTTTATTACTTTAAAACCTATCCCAACGGTTGGCTCGCCGTCGTCGCGGACTGTACCGGGCATGGCGTTCCCGGCGCGTTTATGACGCTGATCCTCACCTCGGCGCTGGAGCAGGCGTTAACCCTGCATGGGCCGGAAATGCCTGACCGATTGCTGCAGAGCGTCAACCGCCATATCAAGAATACTCTCGGCCAGCGCAGCGAGAGGCTGCATCAGTCCTCCTCGAATGACGGCTGCGACGCCATTCTGGTTTTTTGCGATACCACCAATAACACGATCGTTTGGGCCAGCGCCCGTATGTCCGCCTTTGTGCTGAAACAGCAAACGGGCCAGTTGGAGAGCCTCGCCGCCGACCGTATGGGCGTCGGCTATACCGATACGCCTTACGACTACAGCTGGCCTTGTCATCAGCTGACGCTGGACGGCGACGATCTCTTTTTTACCACCACCGACGGTCTGACCGACCAAATCGGCGGCGAACGACAGACAATGTTCGGCAAACGCCGGCTCCAGGCGCTGCTGCTGCGTCATCAGGAGCAACCCATGCAAGCCTTTGCCGAGCAGCTGTTGCAAGCGCATATGGACTATCAGGGTAATCAGGTAAGACGGGATGACCTGACCTTTTGGGGCTTCCGCCATTGTTCGACATTTACTTAACCAGGTGAATCGGGATTATGCCAGATAGCAAGTACGCCGAAATTTTCGACTCAGCGTATCAACGGGACATTACGTTGTATTACGTCGGGTATTTTTCGCAAAACATCATCAGTTCGCTGGCTGAAACGGTGCGATTGCAGCTTGAAAAAAAACAGGTTCCCGCCGGCATACGCCGCAAATTATTCTCAGCGTTTGTTGAAATGGTACAGAACATCACCCGCTATTCCGCCGCCCACTTAACCGCCGTCGACCAGTTGAATGAAGTGCGTCACGGCTCGGTGTGCGTCGGTCATGAAAACGGGAAATATTTTTTACTTTGTGCGAATCAGGTTCATCCCGACGATATTGAAAAGCTGCGAGTGCGTCTTGAGCCGTTGCGTTATATGACTCTTGATGAAATCAAACTCGCCTATAAAGCCTCTCTGCGCGATGAAACGCCGCCCTGGAGCAAGGGAGCGGATATGGGGTTACTGACTGTCGCACGCGATGCCAGCGAACCGTTGCAGTTCACCTTTCGCGCGGATGCGCTGACGGGGCTGTCAACGTTTTATCTGAAGGCGATCATCTGAAATGGCGAACATTATCAATATGGAAAATCTCCACATCGCAGGGACGCCCTGTACACCGGCCGTAGATTTCTACTTTGATACTCATCGGCTTTCTCTAACCGGCGAGTCCTACCCTGAAAACGCGGCGGCGTTCTACCGCCCGTTGATCGAACAAATTCGGGATTATCTTCGGCTGTTAACCACCAAAAGCGATGCCGCGGAGGCGGATCTGCCGCCGGCCATCGAATTCCACGTATCGCTGGTTTACTTCAACAGTTCCAGCACCAAAATGCTATTCAGCCTGTTTAACGAGCTGAACCAGGCGGCGGAACATAAACTGCCCATTACTTTGCATTGGTATTACGACAAGGATGACGACATTGCGGAAGAGTTCGGTGAAGAACTACACATCGATTTTCCCGCGCTTGACTTCCACAGCCATGTTCTGGAGTAACCCACGATGAGTACCTTTGAGCTGTTCACGCCGGAATACGATATTCTTATCGCAGCGCGCAACGTCGCCACCCAGCAGAATATGCCGGCCGAGGTCTATCGGGACACGCTGCTGGCGCTGACCGAACATTACCAACGCCTGGTGCGGGAGTCCCATCGGCTGATTTCCCGCAGCGACCGCGCGGAAAAGGAATTGAACCGCCTGAACGCCCAATTGCACAAGCTGGCGAGCGAACTGGAGTACAAAGCCAGCCACGATCCGTTGACCAGCGTCTACAATCGCGGCGCGATCATTGAACGCATCAATCAAACGCTGGAGCACGATCAGGCCGCGCTTATCGTATTGGATATCGACCACTTTAAGCGGGTCAACGACGCCTTCGGCCACCCAATGGGCGACGCCGTGATCTGCGCGCTGACGACCCGGCTGCGGGAGGTGCTCAAGGGGAACGGCAGCATTGGCCGGGTGGGCGGCGAAGAGTTCACGATTTTGCTGGATAACTTCACCCTTGAGCAGGCCGTCTCTATCGCGCAGCGCATCCACTTCAGCCTGAACGACATTCCGCTGCATGTTTTGCCCCAGCACACCGTGACGGCCAGTTTCGGCGTGAGCTGGGCGCCGCCCCGAACCTGCTTCGATACGCTCTATGGTTCAGCGGATGCGGCGCTCTATAAGGCAAAGAACCGGGGCCGGAATTGCGTTGAATCTCAGTAACCGCTTCCCAGCCTGGCGCGGCTAACCGCTTCCCCGAGTTGCCATACCGCCATCGCGTAGTGGGTGCTGTGGTTATAGCGGGTAATGGCGTAAAAGTTAGGCAGACCGTACCAATATTGATAGCCGCTGCCGATATCCAGACGCAACAGGCTGGCCTCGGCGTAACCGCCCAGCGTGCTCATGGGTTTTAACCCGGCGGCCTGCAGCTCGGCGAGAGAGTAGCGCGTATTGAAGCCGTTTTTCAGCCCCGGCGCCTGCCCCAGCGCGGGAACGGCCACCAGCCCATTATTGACCCAGCCATGGGCCTTAAAGTAGTTGGCGACGCTGCCGATGGCGTCCACCGGATCCCACAGATTGATATGGCCATTGCCGTCGAAATCGACCGCATAGCTTTTAAACGATGACGGCATAAACTGGCCGTATCCCATCGCGCCGGCGTAAGACCCCCGCAGGCTGAGCGGATCGTTCCCTTCGGCACGGGCCATCAGCAGAAAGGTTTCCAATTCGCCGGTAAAGTATTCGGCGCGACGTGGATAGTCGAACGCCAGCGTCGCCAGCGCGTCAACGATCCGGGTTTTCCCCATCACCCGGCCCCAGCGGGTTTCTACGCCGATTATACCGACGATGATCTCCGGCGGAACCCCGTATGTCTCCCAGGCGCGTCGCAGCGCATCCTGATAGCGCCCCCAGAAAACCACGCCGTTTTGCACGTTATCCGGCGTGATGAACTGATTACGGTAGCGAAGCCAGGCGCCGTTAGGGCCAGACGGCGCCCCCGAGGTCGGCGCCTGCTTATCCATCAGGCGCAGCACCCAGTCCAACCGCTGCGCCTGGGCCAGAACATCATGCAGCTGTTGGCGGTCGAAACCGTGTTCATTCACCATCTTATCGACAAAGCGGCTCGTCGCCGGATTAAAAGCGAAGTCGCCGCTCAGCGGATGGCCCGCATGCGCCGGTTCGAGCAAAAAACCGCCCTTAAAGGGATTGCCCTGAGGCGCTTCGGGCGGCGACGTCGGCGTCGGTTTACTGCTACAGGCGGAGAGGAGTACAAGCACTGAGAGAAGAGTGGCCAAATGACGCATCAGATGTCCGTGTAACCGAATAAGGGAAAAGTAACCGTTATGGTAAATCATTGCCTAACGAGAAAAAACCGAAATCTGCGCCCCGAATCGCTCGCAATCCCGGGCGCATTAGAGCGTTAGTTTTTCTTCACAAACTCGGATTTCAGCTTCATCGCGCCAAAACCGTCAATCTTGCAATCGATATTGTGATCGCCTTCCACCAGGCGAATGCCTTTAACGCGCGTACCGATTTTCAATGTTGATGAACTTCCTTTAACTTTCAAATCCTTAATTACCGTCACGGTGTCGCCGTCCGCCAGCAAATTACCATTGGCGTCTTTGACGATCGGTCCCTCTTCCTCGACCGCCGCATCACCGCCCATCGCCCACACATGCCCACACTCCGGACAGTTCAGCAGATCGTTGTCCTGCCAGGCATATTCAGAGTCGCACTTAGGACAATTAGGTAACTGTTGCATGATAAAATTCCCAAAAATTTAAAAAATCAGATAAAAAACAAATAAAATCAATATGACTGTCGCCAGCTACGGATATTTTAACGTTTTATTCGCGCGGAGAGTAGCCGTCTCTTGAACCGGCAGTGAATCACTGCACGATTTTGCCATCCCGCAAGATGAACATGACTTTTCCGTCCCAAAATTCGGCGATAAAGATCTCTTCCGCCTTAAGCCCGCGCTGCGCAAGCTGCGCGTTAAGCCAGTCCTCATCCTTTTCTATCTGCTGCTCCAGTTCGTCATACCGGATCTTGCCGTCTTTCATAATAATGACGGACGGCATTTTCGCGTCATCGCAAACGACGGTAAGCTGGCCGCTGGGTTCGATTTGGGCATAGCTGACCTGGCGAAAAGAGTTGATACCCTGCGAGTGAAGCTGGGACGCGACATTCAGGATATCGATTTTGTTTTTCTTACGCAGAATATTGTCCATCAGGAAGCGTCCCTTCTTCACAATGGGAAGCGGATCGCCGATGGCGATGGAGCGAAACAGGCTAACGTGCTTGGTGATGGCATTGAGCAACGATATCAGCCCGACGCCGATAAGTAACACAATGATATATTGATGCAGCGGTATGCTGTCGCTGTAGATGACCCCGCCGATAATCCCCCCCAAAACAAAGTTGCCGATAAAATCAACCGGCGTCATCTGCGAAAGCTGAGTTTTGCCCGAGAGGTTTAGATGCATAATGACGATAAAAAAGCCGATAATGAATTTTATTAAAATAAATCCGTAATAGCCCATATTTCCTCTATTCGCCCTGTTTACGGTATTTGCCATAAAAACATCCGCGCCGGAACCAACGAAAACGGCCGCCAAAGGCGCGTTCACCGGCGCGATGCCCGCATATAATGAAGGTTATAGATGAAAATCGGCGCGCGTGCCAATGGCGCGCCCGGGCGGGCGTTCACCCGTCCGCTGCGCGCGTTCCCCCCCTAGCCGCACATTTCACATCAGCATGACGTGCAAAAACGCCAGCGACGTTTCCTGCTCAAGCCGGGTTAACCGCCGGTATAGCGCGCCGGCCTCGGGCAATGCGGCGCAGCAGTCGGCAAACTTGCGCTGCCGCTCGTCATCGCTAAAGGGTTCGCTGATGTCGCCTTTCGCATTGAGCCGCTGGGCGCTTAGCCTGCGGCCATCTTTTAGCGTGATGGTCACAATATGCGGCAGATTGTTCCCCTCCTCCTCTTCCGCCTCACTCCAACTGGTCATGCCTACCCGGCCCAGCTTGTCCGCCACGGCCTGGCCGGCGACCCGTTCCGGCGTAAAATCCGCGACGCTTAACGCCCCGTTATGCAAAAGAACGGAGACGCAGTAAGGCATGGAAAAACGCGCCTGCATCTCATTTTGGGGCAAGGGGTAAGCCAGATTGCGTCGGTTTGCGATCCCCACTTTAACCGCGACGTTCACGACATCGTCGGCGCTAAACGAATGCCGCGCCCGCAAATCGCTGATGGCGTCCAGAACCCGGTGCGTTGACCCGCAGCAGGGGTGTTTTTTCGGCAGAACGCCGTCGGTTTCAATGACGTGTTGCGATAAAGTCGGCCACCTTGCGATATCCGCCGATGGAAAATGCTTGCCGGCAAAGAGCTGATAAAAGCCCTGCTCGCCTTCAATAATATCCAGACGACCGGACATGCCGACGGCGGCAAGCGTCGCCGCTTCCACCGCGTTACGCGCCGCCATGCCGGCATGAAACGGTTTCAACGGCGTGCCGAACTGCCCCTTAACGCCGCCGGCAAGGCTGACGGCGATACTCAACGTCCGGGCGATCCCCGCTTGGTCCAGCCCTTTCAGCCAGGCGACGCCGGCGGCGGTGCCGATACAGCCCACGGTAGAGGTGCCGTGCCAGCCCGCGGTGTAATGCGACGGCCCCACGACCGAACCGACGAACGCCTGCGCCTGCAAACCAATCAGATAGGCGTCGATCAGATCGCCGCCGCCGCGCTTCTCCTCCAGCGCTATCGCCAGCAATGCCGGCACCAGCACCGCCGAAGCATGGCTCATTCCCGGCGCAAAATTATCGTCGTAGTCGATGGCGTGCGCCGCGGTGGCGTTAATCAGCGCGCAGACCGCCGCCGGCCGCGGCTGGTAGGCCGACCACGCCTGCCGCACCGCGCGGCTGGAGAAATCATTACGCCCGGCATACAGGCACGCCAGCGTATCGATAATGGCCTCACGGGCCCGTTGTCTGGCTGCCTGGCTAAACGGCGGTTTACGCGCGCACCAGGCGGCGATAGTTTCAATCACCGTCATATTTTTCTCGCAAAGAAAGCGTATTAAACGGAAAGCGCCGCCATTGCCGCGACGGCCCGGAGGCGAATTGCGCCGTGTTATGCCTCGCTGGCGGCGAGAAAACGCCGGGTATACTCTTCGCGGGCGCCTCCGCGCCGCAGAGCGTCCGCGCTCAGCTCCTCCAGCAGCTTGCCCTGATGCATAATCGCCACCCGTTGGCACAGATGCGTCACCACCGCCAGATCGTGCGTCACCATCAGGTAGGTCAAACTGCGCTGCCGACGCATGGCGGCAAGCAGATTAAGAATTTCGGCCTGCACCGACACATCCAGCGCGGAAGTGGGCTCGTCCAGCAACAGTACGGAAGGTTCGGTAATCAGCGCCCTAGCGATGGCGACCCGCTGGCGCTGACCGCCGGATAGCTGGTGCGGATAACGGTAACGGAAGGCGTCCGACAAGCCGACGGCGTTCAGCGCGTCGCTGATCCGCTCCTCGTGGCGATCCAGTTTGTGCAGTTGCAGCGGCTCGCGCAGCGCGCTGTACACCATTTTGCGCGGATGGAGCGAGGCATAGGGATCCTGAAACACCATCTGCACCTGGCGATAAAAGGCTTTATCGCGCACCGGATGCTGTTCGCGGTTGGCGAACAGAATCGCCCCCTGGTAATGGCTGTTCAGCCCGGCGAGCGCGCGCAGAATGGTGGACTTGCCGCAGCCGGATTCGCCGATCAGCCCGTAGCTTTCGCCTTCCGCCAGCGTGAAGCTGACATCGCTGACCACTTGACGCCGCATCACCCCTTCGCCGAAAGCGATATTGAGATCGACGACTTCCACGCTGCGTTGTGAGGCTGGAATGATCATAGGGCGACTCCGTTACGGTAGCTGGGGCCGGTTAACCAGGCCGGATCGCGCGCCGGCACGCTCAGGGTCTCCACCGGATGATGCAGGCGCGGCTGACTGGCCAACAAGGCTTGGGTATAAGGATGGCGGGCGTCGTGCAGCCGGCTGGCGAGGATCTCCTCCACCACGCGCCCGGCGTACATAACCAACACCCGGTCGCAGAAGCGCGACACCAGATTCAGATCGTGGGTGATAAACAACAATCCGGTATTGCGACGGGCCAGCTGTTCGTCGAGGATCGCCAGCACCTGCTGACGCACGGTGACATCCAGCGCCGAGGTCGGCTCGTCGGCGATGATCAGATCCGGTTCCGGGATCAGCATCATGGCGATCATCACGCGTTGCCCCATGCCGCCGGAAATTTCATGAGGGTAGCGTTCAAACACATTTTCACAGTCGAGAATATGCACCGACTCCAGCATCGCCAGCGCTTTTTCACGGGCGACCTTGTAACCGACGCGCGTATGCAGACGATAGGCCTCGGTGATCTGGTGGCCGATGCGCATCAGCGGATTCAGGGAAAATTTGGGATCCTGCAAAATCATCGAAATGCGATTGCCGCGCACGGCGCGCATCTGTTTTTCGCTGGCGTTCAGCAGATCGATCTCGCCGAAGCGGATCGCCCTGGCGCTGATGCGGCCGATTTTCGGCGTCAGCTTGAGCAGCGCGCGGCAGGTCTGCGATTTACCGGATCCCGACTCGCCGACAACCGCCACTTTTTCGCGCCCGACCTGAAAGGAGACGTCCCGCACCGCGTGGTTGTCCTCATGAGCGCCTTTAAACACAATATTCAGACCCTGTACGTCAAGCAGAATGTCACTCATGGCGAAGATCCATTACGTCGCGCAGGCCGTCGCCAAGCAGGTTGAAGGCCAGACTGGTGAAAAGGATGGCTAAACCGGGGATGGCGGCGATCCAACCGTTATTGAGCATAAACTCGCGTCCCGACGCCAGCATGGCGCCCCATTCCGGGCTGGGCGCCTGCGCGCCTAATCCGAGAAAACCAAGCCCGGCGGCGGTCAGAATGATGGCCGCCATATTCAGCGTCACCCGCACCACCACCGACGGCAGACACATGGGAATGATATGGAACAGAATAATGTGCCAGGAGGAGGCGCCCTGTAAGCGCACCGCCGCAATGTAATCCATCTTGCGGATCGACAGCGTTTCCGCCCGCGCCAGACGGGCGATAGGCGGCCAGGACGACAGGGAAATGGCGATAATCGCGTTTTCGATGCCCGGCCCGAGCGCGGCGACAAACGCCAGCGCCAGAATCAGGCTGGGAAACGCCAGAAAAATATCCACCAGGCGCATCAGCACCGTATCCACCCAGCCGCCGAGGTAGCCCGCCGTGGTGCCGATCGCCAGCCCCAAGGGCGTAATGATGACGGCGGTCAGCGCCGCGATATAGAGCGTGATGCGCGCGCCGTACAACAGCCGGCTGTAGATATCCCGCCCCAACTCATCGGTGCCGAGCCAGTTTTCCAGGCTGGGCGTTTGCAGACGATTGCCCAGATCCTGCGTATAGATGTCGTGGCTGGCCAGCCAGGGGGCGAACAGCGCGGCGAAAACGATGACCAATAGCACTATCAGACCGAAGAGAGCCGAATGATTGGCGCAAAAACGGCGCCATTGGATCCACATTTGCTGCATACGCGCCTGAAACGGCGTGGCCGGCGCCGGCGCGCTCAGCCAATTGCGCAGAGACGAACGGGATTGGGCGGCAGGCGATTTATTCGTCAAATCAGTCATTGGTCCTCCTGGCGCGTGCGGGGATCGAACAGGCGGTACAGTAAATCGCAAATCAGATTAAGCACGACGAAGATCGCGCCGGTTAACAGCGCGCAGCCCACCACCGCGTTCATATCGCCCGCCAGCAGCGCATTGGTGAGATAGCGGCCGAACCCCGGCCAGGCGAAAACGGTTTCGGTCAGTACCGCCCCCTCCAGCAGCCAGGCCCAGGAGAGCGCGACCACCGTCAGCGTCGGCACCGCGATATTGCGCAGCGCGTGCACCCAGACGCAGCGCGCCCAGGACAATCCTTTCACCCGCGCGGTGATAATGTACTCTTGGGATAACTGTTCGATCATAAAGCTGCGGGTCATACGGCTGATATAGGCCAGCGAACTCAGGCCGAGAATCGAGGCCGGCAGGATAATATGGCTGAAAACGTTCTTGAACATCGCCCAGTTACGGGCAAGCGCGCTGTCGATCAGCCAGAAGCCGGTGACCGGGCGCAGATCGAATTCATAGATAAAATCGATACGTCCCGGCCCGCCGATCCAGCCCAGCGAGGCGTAGAACAGCAGCAGCCCCATCAGGCCAAGCCAGAAATGCGGCGTCGAGTAGCTCAGCAGGCCGATAAAACGGATCAGATGATCAAACCAGGAATTGCGGTACATGGCGGACAGCACCCCGGCCGGGATGCCCAGTCCGGTGCCGACGATCGCCGCCAGCGTGGCCAGTTCCAGCGTGGCGGGAAACACGCGCGCGATATCCTGCGCGACCGGGTGGCTGGTGGTCAGGGCCGTACCGAAGTCAAGATGCGCCAGCTGCCAGAGATAATCGGCGAACTGTTTCCACAGCGGCTGGTCAAGCCCCAATTGGACATACATGGTGTCATAGGCTTCCTGACTGGCGTTGTCGCCAATCACCGCCACCACCGGGTCGATCGGCAGCAGCCGGCCGATAAAGAAGGTCAAGGCCGCCAGTCCCAGCAGCGTACAGAAGATGGAGATCGCGCCTTTTATCAGCCTCAGCAAGCGGCGATAGCGTAACGCCCATACCAGGTTCATCGGTTGTTGCGAACATACCTGCGACATTGACGCCCCTCCGGTTATTTGCTTGCCGCGTTGTACCAGACGCGGAAACCATTCCAGGTCCAGTTCTTCACCGCCGGGCTGACGCCGGCGGTGTTATACATCTGGAACATAATGGCCATCGGCCCTTCCTCCATCACTGCGCGCTGAAGCTCGGCGTACTTTTCAATCCGCTTGCTTTCATCCGCTTCCAGCAGCGCGGCCCCGACCTGCTTATTCAGCTCCTCGTTATAAAACGCGGCGCGCCAGCTGGGGTACTGCGTGGCGCGGGCTTCCTTACGGTTATCGGGGTTAAAGACCAGACGGGAGGCGTTGCCGTGCGCATCCGGCACGGCGGTCTGCCACGCCATCATGGCGCTGGAAAATTCGCGTCCGCGCGCCCGGCTAAACAGCTGCGCGTTCGCCATGCGCTCCAGCTTCAGTTGAACGCCGATTTTGGCGGCGTTCTGCTGAATGCTTTGAGCGATAGGCGCGGAGTGCGGCAAGGTGCCGAAAATCACGCTGGAGGAGAACCCGTCGGGATAACCGGCTTCGGTCAGCAGCCGTTTGGCTTTTTCCAAATCCAGCTTGAAAGGCTGCCCCTGTTTTTCATCCAGCGCGCCGAACGCGCCGAGCTGGACAAAGCTGGCGCGGGGAACGCCAAGGTAGGGCATCACATTTTTCGCCAGGCCGTCGTAGTCGATCAGATAGCGCATCGCCAGGCGGACCTTGGGGTTTTTGAAGATCGGATCTTCGCTATTGAAGGTCCAGAAAAACAGCTGGGGCTTCAGCACTTTTTCCACGCGCACCTTACCGCCTTCGTCGAGCGTTTTCAGATCGTCGGCGGAAAGATCGCGCGCCACATCCACATCGCCCTGCGTCAGCAACAATCGCTGGGTGCCCGTTTCCGCCACGTGACGAATCAGCACGCGTTTCAGCGCCGGCGGCGTCGACCAGTAGTTCTCCGTCGCCTGTAACACCACGCCCTCGCCCGCATTCCAGCGCATCAGCTGATAGGGGCCGACGCAGGCGGTGCGGGTGGAGAGATATTTATGGCCGAAGTCGCCGTTGACCGCCTCTTTTTCCAACAGCTTGCGGTTCAGCAGGGAGGAAACCACGTTCGCGGCGATGGCCTGCAACACCAGATTGGTGGGATAGGGTTTATCCAGCTTCATGACCAGCGTTTTATCGTCCGGCGCGGTGATGGTCTGGTCGACGTTCTCCTTATTGAAGCCGTAATCGGTAATCGCGGCGGCGTTGCCGTATCCCAGCTTCACCACGCGCTGCATCGACCAGGCGAGATCGCCGGCGGCGGCGGGCGAGCCGTCGGGGAATCGCAAATTATCCCGCAAATGAAAGGTGATCTGCCGATGATCCGCCGAGACATCCCAGCTTTCGGCCAGATTGGGCGCCACCTTTCTTTCGTCTGCGGCGTCAAATTTAACCAGCGAATCGCAGGTATTCAGCACAATCTCATTGGTGACCACTTCGCCAATCTGCGCCGGATCCCAGGTGCTGATAGCGTCAATATTCCAGGCCATCACCAGCGAGTCGGGCGGCGTAGCGGCGTGGCCGGCCGCGCTGATAAAACCGGAAAACACCCATGCTGCGGTAATCGTATTGAGTTTGATCATTGAACGAGCTCCAGCGTATTGAAAAGTGGATTAAAGGTTCTCCGGGCGCGGCTGAATCGGCGGTTGAACCTCGGCCGGAATAGGACAGCGGTAGGGCGTTTCCGCGGTCTGCTCGGCGTGGGCCGCCTTCGCCCGCGCCAGCAGCGCCGCGTCCGTCAACGCGTCAATAGCCGTGGCGGCCATGATTTTGGCGACATGCGCCAGCCCTTTATGCGCGGCGGGCATTTTCCCCTGGGCGGTCAACTGCCATGAATGGCCCGGCGTGCCGATGGCCATCGTCGGGACATGCGCCTGTACGGTGGGGATCACCCAGCTGACGTCGCCGACGTCGGTGGAGCCGATCATGATTTCACCCTGAACATCCAGCGGGATAAGGTAATCGCTGAGCGGCTTTAACTGCGCGGGCTTCATGCCGGCGCGGCGATAGTCGCTGGCGATCTCCTCCGGGCTTAACGTGGACTGAATTTCGGCGGCGAAAGCCATATCCTCGGCATCGAACGGCACCGGCCCCAGCGCTTCGAAATTGCGCTGCATCGCCTCCTCCAGCGGACGGTTGCCCAGCAGATTGGAAACGGCGCTCATAATGCTGATAGCCACCTGGGTATCCGTCATCATGGCGGCGCCGTTGGCCACGCGCGTCACCCGTTCGTTGAGATCGAACATGGTACGCACATCGCGGGCGCGAATGGCGTAACGAACGGCGGCCTTCGCCTGCACCACATTCGGCGCGATACCGCCGGAATCGAGCATCGCATAGTGAATGCGGCAATCCTGCGGCACATGTTCGCGCAGAAACTGAACGCCGACGTTCATCAGCTCGACGGCATCCAGCGCGCTGCGGCCCAGATGAGGCGAAGCGGCGGCATGGGAAGAACGCCCGGTAAAATGGAAATCCATCCGGGTGTTGGCCAGCGATCGCGGCTTCGCCACTTCATGATGGGAGTTGGGGTGCCAGGTAATGGCGACATCGACGCCGTCAAACGCGCCGGCGCGCGCCATAAAGGATTTGGCGGCGCCGCCCTCTTCGGCAGGACAGCCGTAATAGCGCACCCGTCCCGGCAGGCCGGTTTGCTCCAGCCACGTTTTGATCGCCGCGGCGGCCAGCATCGCCGCCGCGCCCAGCAGATTATGCCCGCAGCCGTGTCCGTTGCCGTTTCCCGGCAGCGGGCACGGTGTGGCGACGCCGGACGCCTGGCTAAGCCCCGGCAAGGCGTCATACTCGCCCAGAATGGCGATGACGGGGCCGCCCTCGCCCGCTTCTCCCATCACCGCGGTGGGAATATCGGCGACGTTTTCCGTCACGCGGAATCCCTGTTTTTTCAGCATCGCCGTGTGCTCGGCCACGGAACGATACTCCGCGTAGCAAATTTCCGGCATACCCCAGACGCGATCGCTCAAATCACAAAACTCAGCCTTGAGCTCATCCACCCATTTCCAGACTAACTCTTTATTTTGCATGACGATCCTTAGAATTTAGCGTTATGCGGAACGACGGGCGCATCGGGCCCCGGAGAGCCTCCAGAATGCGACAAAAATAATCCGCAATGCCAATGAGCAATTCACACCCCCTATTCCAAAAATTCATAGTTTGGCGCAGGTCATGCCCAGGAAGACGCCCCCCGGCCACCG
Organism: Brenneria populi; assembly: GCF_036016195.1. Taxonomy (NCBI): domain Bacteria; kingdom Pseudomonadati; phylum Pseudomonadota; class Gammaproteobacteria; order Enterobacterales; family Pectobacteriaceae; genus Brenneria; species Brenneria populi. The sequence goes on from NZ_JAYWTM010000004.1 coordinate 523,178, forward strand.
CGCTGCCGTACGGCAACGTAGCGGCGCTCAGGCGCAGGAATCAGGAGAGAAAACGGAAAGGTTCTATACCCAAAATAATTCGAGTTGTAGGAAGGCGGCGACGCAGGGAATCCCCAGGAGCTTACCGCAGTAAGTGACTGGGGCGAGCGAGGAAAGCCAACGCACCTGTAGCTTGAAGGATGACGGGTATAATGCGCGCAGCCCTAAGCCGCGGCGGGATAAACGTCGGAAATGGGGCCGATTAACCCACGGCCAGCTCCGGCAGGACGGAAGCCGCCGCGAGTCGCCAGAACTCTTCACCTTGCCGGTTGCGCAGCGCCGGCTGTCGGTACAAACGGATATCCAGCGGCAGATCCCAATGGCTATCGCCCGCGCAGATCAGCTCGCCGCCGGCAAGCTCCTCCTTCACCAGGCTTTCCGGCAGCCAGGCGACCCCGGTGCCGGATAGCGCCATCGCCTTGAGATTGATCGACATGCTGTTTTCATAGATCGGCTCCAGCGGCAACGGTTTGACGAGCAGCATTTGCGTGAGCGCATGGGCAAAAAACGAATGTTTGCCATAGCTCAACCAGGGAACCGGATCGCGCGAAAATCCGATCGGATAGAGCGGACGCCCCCGGCCATCCGGGCGACAGACCGCAATCGCGCGCTCGCTCCCCAGCGTCAGCATGGGGTAAGCGGCGAGCTGCTTGATTAACGACACCGAATCATGGGCATAGGTCAGCAGGAAATCCGTCTCGCCGCCGTGCAGCAAAGAAATATGTTCGACAAACGTCGGCTTTTGATCGCACAGCCGTATGTAGCCCATACGCTGCTGGCGATTAACGTGCTTAAACCACTCGGGGAAAAACGTCAGCGACAGGGTATTCAGCATGGCGAAGCGCATAACCGCGGTGCGTTTCTCATAGCGCTGATGCATATTACTGCGCAAGTGCGCCATGGCGAACACGGTTTCATTGGCCGTGGCGAGAAACGCCTGGCCTTCCGGCGTCAAGGTCACGGGATAGGTTTTACGATCGAACAGCGGCACGCCGAGCCACTCTTCCAGCTGGCGAATACGGCGGCTCAAGGCGGATTGCGTGATATGGCGCTCATTGGCGGCGCGGGTAAAACTATAACAACGTGAGACGCTGAGGAAATCTTCAAACCATTTCAGCTCCATAGCAAGAAACCTCTGTCTGGACGAAAGGGAACAAAGTATTTTTCGACTAGGGGTTAACTTAAAAGCAATAATCACGCCATATTTAAAATTATAGAAAATCAGAAAGTTATCTGAAAATCGCGTCACTCCGCAGCACAAAAAACCGGCAGCAATGCACAAAAAAAGTGCGATACGACTCATTGTCGTAACGGCAACCCTTTGCACGCATTGCGCAGCGTAAATCGTTATCTTTCCGCGCATCCCGATATCAATGGCTCGCATATCGGCTCTCTCTGTCCGAATTCGACCACATTGATCTCTTTTCCGATCGCCTTCGGGCTGCGCTTCGTTTGCTTCATCGTCCGGGCAAGGCTGCGGGCCGTCTCGCATGCGCGAACGATATCGGCAAAATCAGATACATTTCCCATCGCGGCTCTGATAACTTCCCATCGTGCTTTACCGCCGTTCGTCGCCCGACACCCGCGCGGCGCTGGATGATGTAGATTTTTTCCGTATCACCGATTTTCACACCGAAGCCCGCGGGTGAATCGCGGTGGTCGTCGGTGATAAGATAGGATTTTCGTCCCAGGCGAGAAACATCGATGATACGCTCTTCGGGATCGCTGACCGACTTCACATCAACAAATAACTTATTGATATAATAGAATGATTGAGCGGTATTCTTATCTAAGCGTCCCAGATGCCTATCAGCCCGATAGGATAGCAGCCCATCCTATCCAGGATGCGCCCGGCATACCCATTTATGGATTCAGGCGGTTTTTGGGCGATGTATCAACGGCCGCCTGAGCTAACGGAAAGATTAAAAATCGAGTAAAATCAATATGACTGAAGCCACAGACAAGGACTTCACCGCCCACACGCCAATGATGCAGCAGTACTTCAAACTGAAGGCGCAGCACCCGGAAATTCTGCTGTTTTACCGTATGGGCGACTTTTATGAGATGTTTTACGACGATGCCAAGCGAGCATCCCAGCTTTTAGATATCTCGCTGACGAAACGGGGAGCCTCCGCCGGCGAGCCCATTCCGATGGCCGGCGTGCCCCACCACGCGGTGGAAAACTACCTGGCGAAGCTGGTGCAGCTGGGCGAATCGGTCGCCATCTGCGAACAGATCGGCGATCCCGCCGCCAGCAAAGGGCCGGTTGAGCGCAAAGTAGTGCGCATCGTCACGCCCGGCACCATCAGCGATGAAGCGCTGCTGAAAGAAAAACAGGACAATCTGTTAGCCGCCATCTGGCAGGACGGGCGGGGATTCGGCTACGCCACGCTGGATATCGGCTCCGGTCGTTTCCGCGTAACCGAACCCGGCGATCGGGAAACGATGATCGCGGAGCTGCAGCGCACCAATCCGGCGGAGCTGCTCTATCCCGAATCTTTTGAATCCATGTCGTTGATCGAGCATCGTCACGGATTACGCCGTCGCCCGCTATGGGAGTTTGAGCTGGATACCGCCCGCCAACAGTTAAACCTGCAGTTCGGTACCCGCGACCTCACCGGGTTCGGCGTTGAACAGGCGAAACTCGCGCTGCGCGCCGCCGGCTGTTTGCTGCAATACGCCAAAGATACGCAGCGTACCTCGCTGCCCCATATTCGCGGCATCACCATGGAACGCCAGCAGGACGGCATCATTATGGACGCCGCCACGCGGCGCAATCTGGAGCTGACGCAAAACCTGTCCGGCGGTACGGAAAATACGCTGGCCGCGGTGCTGGACTGCACGGTGACGCCAATGGGCAGCCGAATGTTAAAGCGCTGGCTGCATATGCCCAGCCGCGACATTGAGACGCTGACCCGCCGCCAGCGATCCATCGGCGCCTTGCAGGATCTCAGCGCCGAATTACAGCCCTATCTGCGGCAGGTCGGCGACCTGGAGCGCATTCTGGCGCGTCTGGCGCTCCGCTCCGCCCGCCCGCGCGATTTGGCGCGCATGCGTCACGCCTTCCAGCAGCTTCCCGATATCCGCGCGCTACTGGCGCCGCTGGAAACCGACTATATTCGCCAGTTGGTCGAGCAGATTGGACAGTTTGACAAGTTGCGCGATCTGCTTGAACGCGCGGTGGTGGAAGCGCCGCCGGTGCTGGTGCGCGACGGCGGCGTTATCGCCCCGGGCTACAGCGCGGAGCTGGATGAGTGGCGGGCGCTGGCGGACGGCGCCAGCGATTATCTGGACCGGCTTGAGATCCGCGAACGCGAAAAGCTGGGAATCGATACGCTCAAGGTCGGCTTCAACGGCGTGCATGGTTACTACATTCAGGTCAGCCGCGGCCAGAGCCATCTGGTGCCGATACATTACGTCCGCCGCCAGACGTTAAAAAACGCCGAGCGCTACATCATTCCCGAGCTGAAAGAGTACGAAGACAAGGTGCTGACCTCCAAAGGCAAGGCGCTGTCGCTGGAAAAAGCGCTCTATGATAAGCTGTTCGACCTGTTGCTGCCGCATCTGGCGGAGCTGCAACAGAGCGCCTCGGCCCTGGCCGAACTGGATGTGCTGGCGAATCTGGCGGAGCGCGCCTATACGCTCAATTATGTCTGCCCGACGCTCAGCGATAAGCCCGGCATCAACATCGCCGGCGGACGCCATCCGGTGGTGGAACAGGTTCTCAGCGAACCCTTTATTTCCAACCCGCTGTCGCTGTCGCCGCAGCGCCGCATGCTGATTATCACCGGTCCCAACATGGGGGGAAAAAGCACCTATATGCGTCAGGCGGCGTTAATCGTCCTGATGGCGCACATCGGCTGCTTCGTTCCGGCGGATCGGGCGGTGATCGGCCCGGTAGACCGCATTTTCACTCGCGTCGGCGCGGCCGACGACCTGGCCTCCGGCCGTTCGACCTTTATGGTGGAGATGACGGAAACCGCCAATATCCTGCATAACGCGACGGAAAACAGCCTGGTATTGATGGATGAAATCGGCCGCGGCACCTCGACCTATGACGGCCTCTCCCTGGCCTGGGCCTGTGCGGAAAACCTGGCCAACAAGATCAAGTCCATGACGCTGTTCGCCACCCACTATTTTGAATTAACCAATCTGCCGGAAAAAATGGAAGGCGTGGCGAACGTGCATCTGGACGCGCTGGAGCACGGCGATACCATCGCATTCATGCACAGCGTGCAGGACGGCGCGGCCAGCAAAAGCTATGGCCTGGCGGTCGCGGCGCTGGCGGGCGTGCCGAAAGATGTCATTAAGCGGGCGCGCAAAAAGCTCAAGGAGCTGGAGACGCTGTCGAACAACGCATCGACGAGCCATATCGACGGCGCGCAGCTGACGCTGCTGGGCAACGAAGAGCCGTCGCCCGCCGTCGAGGCCCTGGAAGCCATCGATCCCGACGCGTTGACGCCGCGCCAGGCCTTGGATTGGCTATACCGCCTGAAGAAAATGCTGTAATCCCCGGCGATAGGGCTACGCAAAGCCAAAAGGCGCCGAACGATCGGCGCCTTTCTTATTTACCTTATTACTTACTCACCGCTATTTCACCGCGCTATCGCACCCTTGCCGCGCATTCATCCGCACCGTAGCGCCGTCAGGCACCAGCGCTTTGCTCACCTTCCCATCCTCCATGGAAGGGATGACGGCGAAGTGCGCCGAAAACTCGGTAAATACCGGCGCGCCCGCCGCCGTCCTGACCTTCATATACTGCTGTTCCAGCATGACGTTATTCGCCACCGTAAACGTTTTTCCCGTGGCGCAATCGGCAAAGAGCGCGGCATCGGCCATATAACGATACATTCCCTTCATCGCCATCGGCGTATCCGGCAAGGCCAGCTCCGTGGCATTCAGCCGATAAGCGTGCGGCGAATCGATGGGAATGCCCTCTTGATCCAGCATCTCCAGATCCCTCCCCTGCGGACGGAAATAAAGTTTGTCGCCGTGGCTATCGGTCAGCACCAGTTTATCCGCCGTCCGCCGCCACTGACCATATTCAGCAAAGGTATTCGTTCCCTCACGCGTCGTTTGATAATGCTGCCGCAGAATAAACGTGCCATCTTCTGACAAAAACAGCGACGTATCAATGCCTTCGCAATCAGCACAGGGCAATATGCCACGATAGCTCTGCGCCATCGGTTTTAGGGGCTCTTCCTGCATCTGCGAACGAGTGTGACACCCGATCAGCACAGGTATTACCGCAACCAACAGCGCGCCAATCGCCAGTTTCTTCACTATTATTCTCCTGCCGGGGTCGGTTATTTTACTGATAAGTTATTCTACTGCTTATCAACCAGCGCATAATAATTCCTATTAACGCGCGGTTTGCCAGTCGGAAAATGTGATTTCCAGACTATTCTCGCTGTCGGACAACCAGATAATGCCTTCCTGTAAGGTAGCCTGTAGCGTCATATTTTTCTTTGCCAAAGCGGCGAGTTGGGCCAGTTGACGATCGTCCAGAAAATATATCGCCAAATTCTTATACCCCGAGACTTTGCCCGCAATATTTTGCCACCACACCTGCGCGGCGCGTTCGCCATAGGCGTAGAGAACGACTGAACGAGACAGGCTGCAGGCTTTCTTCAGCCGTTTTTCATCCGGCAACCCCAGTTCAATCCACTGTTCCAGCTCCAGCGTATCATTACGCAACCAAATTTCCGGCTCATCGTCGGCGCTCAGACCTTTCGTGAAGCGTAAATTCTCATCCGCATGGCAGATCCAGGCCAGTAAACGCAACATCATCCGCTGCTCCGTTTCTGAAGGGTGCTGGGCGATGGTCAGGTTAGCGTCATAGAAAAAATGGCGATCCATATCCGCGATATTGATCGCCGCCTTGTACACCGTTGCTTTTAATGCCATCTGTTACCCCATATTTATCCGCGGACAGTGTACTTGAGTTCCGGCTCTCCTCACAGCAAAGACGCGCGCGATAACGAAACAGAGAGATTGGAATACTGATAACCTATTTGCGCCTATGCTATAGTCGATTTGATGAATAGAGTTTATCTTCGTAGGCTTACAACATCCGTCGCAGTAACATGAGGATGCGCGCATGTCTACCGGGTTAGACTTTCAGGGGAGGATATAGTGCAAGAATACTGTGAATTAGTACGCCGCATATATGCGGAGATCGCCAGTGGCGATCTGGGCTATATACCCGACTCGCTGGGTTGCGTATTGAAAACCCTGGATGGCATCGCCGCCAACGACGAACTGCCATCCTCTGTCAGGGAACAGGCGGCTTACGCCGCCGCCAACTTATTGGTGAGCGATTATGTCAATGAGTAATGAATATCAACCCATCAACTGTGATGATTACGACAATCTGGAAGCCGCCTGCCAGCAGAATTTAATACTGACGCTGGAGCTGCGTAATGGCGAAACCGTTATCGGCAAAGCCAGCGACATGATCTCGCGTAAGCACGTTGAATACTTAGTGATCGAAGAGGCCGGCGCGACGCGCGAGCTGCGTCTCGACCACATTGTCAGCTTTAGCCACCCGGGAATCGGCAAAGTGGTGGTCAGCGAATCCTGATTCGTCCCGGTTCCCCTCAAACGGACAACAAAGGTTGTCCGTTTTCATTTCACCCAGGCAATATGCCAATCTGGCTCTCCCTCTTTCGCCTCGCCCTCCAGGGTGACGAACCAGCCAAGCGCCGCGATCAGCCGGTCATTATAGAAGAGCAGCGGCGTGCGATCGCGCCACCACGGCGGCACGCCCAGTTCTTGCCAAAGTTTTTTCATCGACCGGCCGCCGGCCCGCCCCACCCGATGCACGCGCCCCGCGGCGCTGAACCGAATGCTCACCAATTCCTGCGCGCGGGGCCGGCGAACTCGCGTGCCGTCCGCCGCCAGCGCCAACACGCCGGCCCCGTCGGGCAGCTCAAGCGGCCCGGCCGGCGGTCGCCAGGCTAATACGCGTTCTCTCAGCGATTGCATCAGCGGCAGCGCATAAAGATGCTGACGAAAACGCCTAATCTGCCACTGATTGAGCTGCAGCACCGGGTCGGCGTCCTGACGGCTGACGGCGACCTCATCCCACAGCCGTTGCAGTTGCTCGCGGGCCGGCATCTGCACGCCCCGTTCAGCCAGCCAGCGGCGCAGCAATGCGCAGCGCCGCGCCGGACTCAGCGGCGCCAGCCCGCCGATGCTCAGGGAGCCATCCGGCCGGCTCAGCGCCCGCAGTGATTCGGCCAGCAGCTCATCAAGCAACTGTTCCTGCTCGGCGCACAGCTGCGCGCTGCGCGCCGCCGCCGCCGGGAAATGCGGCCAGCGTTCGCGGAGCTGAGGAAGAATGCGCCGGCGCAGAAAGTTACGATCGAAGCGCTCGTCCCGGTTGCTGTCATCCTCAATCCAGGAGAGCCGGTGGGAACGCGCGTAGGTTTCCAGGCGCTGGCGGGAAAAACCGAGCAGCGGACGCAACAGCCGATGGCCGCCCAGCGTGGTTTGCGCCGCCATGGCGGACAGTCCGGCGGGGCCGCTGCCCCGTTTGAGCGCCAGTAAAAAAGTTTCGCTCTGATCGTCGAGATGCTGCGCCGTCAGCAAAACCTCATCATCCAGCAGATGTTCACGCAGCGCCCGATAGCGCGCGTCCCGTGCCGCGGCCTCAATGCCGCCGCGCTGGACGTCGACGGTCACGTCGAGCCGGGTAAACGGCACCTGCCACTGCCGGCATTGCCGCTCACAGTGTTCGGCCCAGCTATCCGCCTGCGGATTTAACCCGTGATGCACGTAAGCCGCGCGTAGTTCGATATGACGGCGCCGACGCAACGCCACCATCAGATGCAGTAGCACGCTGGAATCCACGCCGCCGCTGTAAGCCACCAGCGCTTTTCCACATCCCTCGATTTGCGCAACCAGAGAGGTTAACAGCGGATCGTCCGCAGCGGTCTGGTTCACGGCGCTACTCCTCATACAGTTCCAAGGGCAGCCCATCGGGATCGCTAAAGAAGGTAAACCGCCTTTGCGTTTCAGAATCGATACGCACCGGTTCACAGCTTACCCCCGCCAGAGCGAGCGCGGCGATAGCCTGTTCGACGCTCTCCACCGAGAAGGCCAGATGGCGCAGGCCGCGGGCTTCGGGGCGGCTAACGCGCGCCGGCGGATTGGGAAATGAAAACAGCTCAATGACGTAGCGTCCATTCAGCGCCAAATCCCCTTTCCAGGAATCGCGCTCGGCGCGATACACCTCACTCATCAGGGTAAACCCCAGAATATCGCAATAGAACCTTTTGCTGCGCGGATAGTCGGCGCTAACGATCGCAATATGGTGAACGCCATTCAGCTTTAGCATAACCCGTTCCTGCTCCCTCTCACAGATTGATCTATATCATTTGATGCGACGAATTTTATCACGCCTTTCGCTCAAAACGATTCACCTCTCAGACCGCCGGCCCCCGCTTGATAGTCTGTCTTAATGGCAGGCTCAGTCAATAAATCCAAATAAATGAAAGGAGTCGGTATGTTTGACCCGCAGATGTTTGTTTTGGGTAGTTCCCCGCTAATTGTTCTGATCGTCCTGATTCTTTGGTTAAAAACGCCTGTACATTATTCCATTCTCATCGCACTGGGGCTGACATTAGCGATTGCCGCCGGGTTCTGGCGGTCATCGCCTGCAGATCTGCTGCTGTCGTCGCTGTATGGCGCCGCAAAGGGACTCTGGCCGATTGTAATCGTGATACTCGGCGCAATCTACAGCTACAACCTGATGCAGAAAACCGGCGCCATGGAGGTATTGAAAAACACGCTGGCGGCCATTAGCGACGATCCGCGCATTCAGGTTTTGCTGATCGCCTGGTGTTTCGGCGGCTTTCTTGAAGCCGCCGCCGGATTCGGCACCGCCGTCGCCATTCCCATCAGCCTGCTGATTGCGCTGGGATTCGACCCGCTGAAAGCCGCCATCGCCTCGCTGGTGGCCAATACCGTACCGACCGCCTTCGGCGCCGTGGGCATTCCGGTATCGATTCTGGCGCAACAGACCGGGCTGCCGGTAACGGATCTCGGCGGCATGGTGATTATTCAGCTCGCGCTGTTCAATTTGCTGTTGCCGTTTGTCGTCGTCGCCATCACCAACGGCGGCATCCGCGCGCTGCGCGGCGTGGTGTTTATCACCCTGATGTGCGGCGTCGCCTCGCTGGTGCCGCAGTATCTGGCGGCGGCCTACATCGGCGCCGAGCTGCCCGCCTTCGCCGGCAGCCTAGCGAGCATGGCGGTGGTGATGTGGCTGGCGAAACGGCGTCCGCGGACGCGATCCGCCGCTCAGACGGCGCCCCGAACCACCTACGGCCGCGGGCAGATGTTACGCGCCGGCGCCATCTATCTGCTAACCTTTATTTTTATCCTGCTGTGTTCTCCGCTATTTCCCGCGCTGAAACGATTTGTCGGACTGATCTCCAGCCAATTCCCTTTGGCGCTGAGCAACGGGCAAACGCTGCTGCTGAAAATTGAGTGGCTGGGCACTCCCGGCGTGCTGATTATCCTGGCGACGCTGATCGGCGGCGCCGTTCAGGGCGCGCGGCCGGGCCTGATGCTGGCGGTGCTGTGGAGCACCGTAGCGCAGTTGAAAAAATCCATCATCGCCATTTGCGCCATCGTCGCCATGGCGACGGTCATGGACACCAGCGGCATGATCGGCGACGTAGCCAATTCTCTGGTGGCGGTCACCGGGCGCGGCTATGTGTTCATCGCGCCGCTAATCGGCGCGCTGGGCACCTTCGTCACCGGCAGCGATACCAACTCCAATGTGTTGTTCGGCAAACTGCAAACGACGGCGGCGCAGCAGATAGGCGCCGACCCGCTATTGCTGGCGGCGGCCAACACCTCCGGCGCGACGGGCGGAAAAATGATCTCGCCGCAAAGCATCTCGATCGCGGTTTCGGCGACGCGCATGGAGGGACAAAGCAGCGCCATTATGTCCGGCGTACTGCGCTACTGCCTGATCTACATTGCCATTCTCGGGGTGAAGGTGAGCGCACTGTACTATTTTTTCTATTGATATCAATAAAATAAAACCAATTAAGCTGGAAGATAGCATTAAAAACCAATTTATCCGTATGGCGGTTTTAATCGTTAGTTAGTCATGGAGCACATGTCGATGAACATTAATTTTTACGTCACCTGCCTTGGCGATGCCTTGAAGGCAAAGATGGCGCGTGACACGGTTCTACTGCTCGAGCAATTGGGCTGTAAGGTATTTTTCCCAGAAAAACAAGGATGTTGCGGCCAGCCCGCGTTAAACAGCGGCTATGTCGACGGCGCCAAACCCGCGATGAAATCGCTGATCGCGGCGCTGGAAGAGAATAATTATCCGATCGTTTCCCCGGCCGGCTCCTGTACCTATGCCATTAAAAACTATGCCGGCTACCTTAGCGATGAGCCGGAGTGGGCCCGGCGCGCGCAGGCGGTCGCCGATCGCATGCAGGATCTCACTTCGTTTATCGTTGATGTTCTCGGCGTGGTCGACGTCGGCGCCCGCCTGCCCGGTAAAGCGGTCTACCACCCTTCCTGCAGCCTGTCGCGCAAGCTCGGCGTCGTCGACGCGCCGCTGACGCTGCTGCGCCATGTCGCTGGGCTGGAGCTGGTGCCGTTCGAGCATGCGGAAACCTGCTGCGGCTTCGGCGGCACCTTCTCGGTCAAGATGGCCGAAATCTCCGGCGAAATGGTCAAAGAAAAGGTAAGGCACATGATGACGCCGCGGCCGGACTATCTGATTAGCGCCGACGTTAGCTGCCTGATCAATATCGGCGGCAGACTCAGCCGGGAAAAACATCCCGTCAAGGTGATGCATATCGCCGAAGTATTGATGAGCCGATAAGGGGAGCGACATGTACTTAAAAACCAGCAAAGTTGATTTCAGGCCACGCATCAGCGCGGAGATGCAGGACGAGATCATGCGGCGTAATGTCTCCATGGCGCAGGAGCGCATCGGCGCCAATCGACAAAAAATGGTGGAAGAACTGGGAAATTGGGAGCAGTGGCGCGATCAGGCGGAGGCAATCCGTAACCACGTACTGGAAAATCTCGACGCCTATCTGTATCAGCTGAGCGAGAAGGTGACGGAGAACGGCGGGCACGTCTTTTTCGCCCGCACCTGCGAACAGGCCACCGACTATATTCTGCAGGTCGCGCAAGCCAAACAGGCGAAGAAGATCGTCAAGTCCAAGTCGATGGTCACGGAAGAGATCGGCATGAACCATGTGCTGCAGCAGGCGGGCATCCAGGTGGTGGAAACCGACCTGGGCGAATATATTCTCCAACTGGATGAAGATCCGCCGTCGCATATCGTGGTGCCCGCCATCCATAAAGATCGCCGCCAGATCCAGCGCATCCTGAAAGATCGTCTGGGCTACGACGGCCCGGAAACGCCGGAAGCCATGACCTTATTCATTCGTCAGAAGATCCGCCAGGAGTTTCTCACCGCCGATATCGGCGTCACCGGCTGTAACTTCGCCGTCGCTGAAACCGGTTCGGTATGCCTGGTGACCAACGAAGGCAACGGGCGGCTGTGCACCACCCTGCCGAAAACCCATATCGCGGTGATGGGCATGGAGCGTATCGCCCCCAGCTTCGCCGAGGTCGACGTGTTGATTACCATGCTGTGCCGCAGCGCGGTGGGAGCCCGGCTTACCGGCTACAACACCTGGTTGACCGGCCCGCGTCAGGAAGGCGATATCGACGGACCGGAGGAGTTCCATCTGGTCATCGTCGATAACGGACGCTCCAAAGTTCTGGGCTCCGAATTCAGTTCGGTGCTGCGCTGCATCCGCTGCGGCGCCTGTATCAATACCTGCCCGGCCTACCGCCATATCGGCGGACACGGCTACGGCTCGATCTATCCCGGTCCTATCGGTTCGGTGCTCTCGCCGCTGCTGGGCGGCTATAAGGATTTTAAAGATCTGCCTTACGCCTGCTCGCTCTGCACCGCCTGCAACCAGGTCTGCCCGGTGAAAATTCCGCTGGCGCAGCTGCTGCTCAAGCATCGCCGCGTGATGGCGGAACAGGGAATCACCCCGAAAACGGAGCAGCGGATCATCAAAGTGTTCAACTATGCCAATGCCCACCCCGGCTTATGGAAAGTGGGGATGACCGCGGGCGCCAAAGTCGCCGGCTGGATGATCAAGGACGGCAAAATGCCGATAAACATCGGCGCGCTTGGCGCATGGACGCAGGCGCGCGACCTGCCGGAAGCGGACGGCGAAAGCTTCCGCAGTTGGTTCAAACGCCACCAGTCCGAGGGGAAAAAATAATGCTTAACCAACAAAACCGTGACGACTTTTTAGCGGAAATCGCCAGACAACTGGGGCGGGACGTACGCCATACGCCGATCGGCGCGCCGTCGGAAACCCCGCTGCTGGCGCAGACGCGCCTGACGGAACTGTCGGCGGACCAGCGCTGCCAGGCGTTTGTCGATTTCGCCCGCGCCACGCTGAAAGCCGACTGCGTGCTGACCTCCTCAGAGGCGCTGCTGGAAAGCCTGCTGGCGCTGTGCGAAAAATACGGCCAGGCTCCGGTGATCGTCAGCGGCGACGCGCGTTTGGCCGAGCTGGGCGTTACCGAGCGGTTGCAGCAGCGGTTCAACGCCCACGTCTGGCGCCCCGACGCGCAACAGGAGAATATCCGCCTGGCCGAGCAGGCGAAGATCGGCGTGGTCTACGCCGAAGCGGGGCTGACCGAGTCCGGCGGGGTAGTGCTGTTTTCCGCGCCGGAGCGCGGCTGCTCCATCAGCCTGCTGCCCGAAACCTCTATCTTTGTGCTGCGCAAAAGCGACATTCTGCCGCGCGTGGCGCAGCTGGCGCAGCGGCTGCGCGCGATGGCGCAAAACGGCGAGCGGATGCCCGCCTGCATCAACCTGATCGCCGGCCCCAGCTCCACCGCCGATATCGAGCTGATTAAGGTCATCGGCGTGCACGGGCCGGTCAATGCGGCGTATCTGATTATCGAAGATCGCTGACGCCGAAACGGACCGCGTCATAGAAAAGAAAAAGCCCGCGATCCTAAGGATCGCGGGCCCAGACGCCGGTAAGGATGGATATTTAGCAGTAGCCGTAATTCATCAGCCGCTGATAGCGGCGGTTAAGCAGCTCGTCTTCATCCAGCGCATCCAGATCTTCAAGATCGGACAGCAGCTGCGCCTTCAGCGATTCGGACATCGCCGCCACGTTGCGATGCGCGGAGCCCAGGGGTTCCGGAATAACGCTGTCAATCAGCTTCAACTCTTTCAGGCGCGGCGCCGTAATGCCCATCGCTTCCGCGGCCAGCGGCGCCTTATCCGCGCTTTTCCACAGAATAGAGGCGCAGCCTTCCGGCGAAATCACCGAATAGGTGCTGTATTGCAGCATATTGACCTTATCGCCGACGCCAATCGCCAGCGCGCCGCCGGATCCGCCCTCGCCGATAACGGTACAGACGATGGGCACGCGCAGGCAAGACATTTCCCGCAGGTTGCGGGCGATGGCTTCCGACTGGCCGCGCTCTTCCGCTCCGACGCCGGGATAAGCCCCCGGGGTGTCGATAAAGGTGATGATGGGTAATTTAAAGCGCTGCGCCATTTCCATCAAACGCAGCGCCTTGCGATAGCCTTCCGGCGCCGGCATGCCGAAGTTACGCCGGATTTTTTCTTTGGTCTCACGTCCTTTCTGATGACCAATAATCATCACCGGACGTCCGTCCAGACGCGCGATGCCGCCGACAATCGCCTTGTCGTCGGCATAGGCGCGATCGCCCGCCAGTTCATCAAAATCGGTAAAGATGTGTTTGATGTAATCCAGCGTATAAGGCCGCATGGGATGACGCGCCAGCTGGGCGACTTGCCAGGCGCCCAGATCGGAGAAGATTTTGCGCGTCAGTTCAACGCTCTTCTCACGCAGGCGCTGGACCTCTTCATCCAGATTAATATCTAATTTTTCGTCTTGACGGCTGACTGCGGTCAGCGAGTCAATTTTCGCTTCCAACTCTGCAATCGGCTGCTCAAAATCAAGAAAATTCAGACTCATAGTATTCCTATATTAGTCAAATTCCAGTTCCACCTGCTCATTACCCACTACGGTGCGCAGATCGTTCAGCAGCGCATCGGTCGGCGTTATCCGCCATGCCGCCCCGAAGCGTAGCCGGGCGCGCGCATCTTCGCGCTGATAATAAAGATGCACTGGGATCGTCCCCGATCGATGAGGTTCCAACGATTCGCGGAGACGGTTCAATAGCTGGTCATCAATTTGCCTGTCAGTCAGGGAGATAGCAAGCCCGCGCGCATATTTTTCCCGCGCTTCGCTGATATCCATTAACTCGCGGACGGTCATTTTAAGTCCGCCGCTGAAGTCATCAAAGCTGACCTGTCCACTGGCGATCAGAATACGGTCTTTTTCCAATAAATGCTGGTATTTTTCCAACGCATCGGTAAACAGCATTATTTCAAGGCGACCGGATCGATCGTCCAGCGTACAAACCCCAATACGGTTTCCCCGTTTGGTCACCATGACCCGCGCGGCCAGCACCAGTCCCACGGCGGTGGTCATTTTGCCCCGATCCGTCGGGTGCATATCTTTTAAACGTACGCCGCCGGCGTAACGTTCTATTTCCTTAATATATTGGGTTATGGGGTGCCCGGTCAGATAGAGCCCCAGCGTCTCCCGCTCGCCGTCGAGCACCACCTGCTCCGGCCACGGCGCCACCGTGCTGTAGGACTGTTCAACCTGCTCGGGCGCATCCGCCAGCACGCCGAACATATCCACCTGGCCGATGGCTTCCGCCTTGGCGTGCTGGTCGGCCGCCTTCAGCGCGTCGCCCAGCGAATTCATCAGCGCGGCGCGGTGCGGCCCCAGGCGATCGAACGCCCCGGACATGATCAGCTTCTCCAACACCCGGCGATTCAGCTTCTTAATATCGGTACGGGCGCAGAGATCGAACAGCTCTCTGAAGTAGCCGCCCTGATTGCGCGCTTCAATAATCGCCTCAATCGGCCCTTCGCCCACGCCTTTAATCGCGCCGATACCGTAAACGATCTCGCCGTCATCATTGACGTGGAAATGGTAAAGCCCGCTGTTAATGTCCGGCGGCAGAATTTTCAACCCCATGCGCCAGCATTCGTCCACCAGCCCCACCACTTTATCGGTGTTATCCATATCGGCGGTCATCACCGCGGCCATGAACTCCGCCGGGTAGTGCGCTTTTAGCCACAGCGTCTGATAAGAGACCAGCGCATAGGCGGCGGAGTGCGATTTATTAAAGCCGTAGCCGGCGAATTTTTCCACCAGGTCGAAGATTTTCATCGACAGTTCGCCGTCGACGCCGATCCTTTCCGAGCCCTCTTTAAACACCGAGCGCTGCTTCGCCATCTCTTCCGGTTTTTTCTTACCCATGGCGCGGCGCAGCATATCCGCGCCGCCCAGCGTATAGCCCGCCAGCACCTGGGCGATCTGCATCACCTGTTCCTGATACAGGATAATCCCGTAGGTCGGCTCCAGCACCGGCTTCAACGATTCATGCTGCCACTCGATATCCGGATAGGAGATGGCTTCGCGCCCGTGCTTACGGTCGATAAAGTTATCCACCATGCCGGACTGCAGCGGACCGGGACGAAACAGCGCCACCAGCGCGATCATATCTTCAAAGCAGTCTGGCTTCAGGCGCTTGATCAGATCCTTCATGCCGCGCGATTCAAGCTGGAATACCGCGGTGGTTTCCGAGCGTTGCAACATGTCGAAGCTCTTTTTGTCATCCAGCGGAATGGCGGCGATATCGACCGGCTCCAGCCCCTGCTTCGCCCGCCGGGCGTTAATCATCTCCAGCGCCCAGTCGATGATGGTCAGCGTACGCAGCCCCAGGAAGTCGAACTTCACCAGCCCGGCGTATTCGACGTCGCTCTTATCGAACTGGGTAACCGGATGATTACCCTCCGCATCGCAATAGAGCGGCGCAAAGTCGGTGATCTTGGTCGGGGAGATAACCACCCCGCCCGCATGCTTGCCCGCATTACGCGTCACGCCTTCCAGCTTACGCGCCATGTCGATCAGGGCCTTGACTTCCTCATCCGCTTCATAGATTTCGGGCAGTTGCGGTTCGGCGGCGAACGCCTTCTCCAGCGTCATCCCCGGGTCGGGCGGCACCAGCTTGGAAATCCGGTCCACAAAGCCATAGGGATGCCCGAGCACCCGGCCCACATCGCGGATCACCGCTTTGGCGGCCATGGTGCCGAAGGTAATGATCTGCGATACCGCGTCGCGCCCGTACATATCGGCAACGTGATCGATGACGCGATCGCGCTTCTCCATACAGAAGTCGACGTCGAAGTCGGGCATGGAAACGCGTTCCGGGTTAAGGAAACGTTCGAACAGCAGGTCGAACTCCAGCGGATCCAGGTCGGTAATTTTCAGCGAATAGGCCACCAGCGACCCGGCGCCCGAACCGCGCCCGGGCCCGACGGGGACATCGTTGTCCTTGGACCACTGAATAAACTCCATCACGATCAGGAAGTAGCCGGGGAATCCCATCTGGTTGATAACCTGAAGCTCGATCTCCAGGCGTTCGTCATATTGCGGGCGTTTGGCGGCGCGCTCCTGCTCGTCGGGGAACAGGAACGCCAGACGCTCTTCCAGACCCTCTTTGGCGCGCTTAACCAGATAATCCTCGGTGGACATGTCGCCGGTCGGGAACTGCGGCAGAAAATATTCGCCCAGCCGAATGGTCACGTTACAGCGTTTGGCGATTTCAACGCTGTTGATCAATGCTTCGGGGATATCGGCAAACAGCTCGCACATCTCGTCTTCGCTGCGCATATACTGCTGCGGGCTGTAGTTGCGCGGCCGTTTGGGATCGTCCAGCGTATAGCCGTCATGGATCGCCACGCGGATTTCGTGCGCCTCGAAATCCTCTTCGCTGATAAAACGCACATCGTTGGTGGCCACAACCGGCAGGTCGTATTTGGCGGCCAACTCCACCGCGGCGTGCAGATAGCTCTCTTCATCCGGGCGTCCGGTGCGGATCAGTTCCAGATAGTAGCAATCGGGGAAATATTGCCGGTAAAAAGCCAGACACTGTTCGGCCTGCGCCTGATTTCCACGCAGCAGGAACTTGCCGATATCGCCGTGACGGCCGCCGGATAGCAGCAACAAACCTTTGTTGTACTCAATCAGCCAGTCGCGATCGATAGTCGGGCCTTCGGCCCCGTAGCCGCGCTGATAGGCATGGGAAATCAGCAGCGTCAGATTCTGATAGCCTTCGTTATCCATCGCCAGGATGGTGAGCTGGGCGAGTTCATCGCCCAACTCCTCGCTCGCGACATAGAAATCGGCGCCGACGACGGGCTTAATGCCGGCGCCGTGCGCGCCGCCATAGAATTTGACCAGCCCGCAGAGGTTGGTGAAATCGGTAATCGCCAGCGCCGGCATGCCCAGCGCCGCCGTTTTTTTTACCAGCGGCCCGATCTTCGCCAGCCCATCGATCATGGAATAGTCACTGTGCACACGCAGGTGAACAAAACGTGGTTCGGCCATACCCAGATCCCAGAATTTATCGCTTGGTCAACGCATCGCGGCGTTGAGAGTTAATTGATGAGGTCAACAACGCCCCCGTTATCGTCATCCCCGCGCGGGCGGGGATCTCGCGAAGACAATATATTGTTTTCGGCAAGATTGCGGCCTTGGCAGCCGCGGCACAGGGACCGCTCCGCTGATGGTATGTTACGCCAATCCTAACGCCCGTTTAACCGGGGCGAAGCTCCGGCGATGGAACGCGGTGGCGCCCAGCGCCGCCAGTTTTTCCAGATGGAAAGCGGTCGGGTAGCCCTTATGCTGGGCAAAGCCATAATCCGGGAAAAGCTTATCCAGCTCGACCATTTCGCGATCGCGCGTCACTTTCGCCATAATCGACGCGGCGCTGATCTCCGCCACACGGCTATCGCCCTTCACCACCGCCTGAGCCGGCATCGGCAGCGCCGGACAGCGGTTGCCATCGATCAGCGCCAGGTCCGCCGTCAACGACAGCCCGGCCACCGCCCGCTGCATCGCCAGCATGGTGGCGTGCAGGATATTTAACCGGTCGATCTCCTCAGGCTCGGCGCGTCCCAAACTCCAGGAGAGCGCTTTCTCTTTTATTTCATCATAGAGCGCCAGCCGGCGTTTTTCACTGAGCTGTTTCGAGTCCGCCAGCCCGACGATAGGGCGGGCGGGATCGAGAATCACCGCGGCGGTGACGACCGCGCCCACCAGCGGTCCGCGCCCGACTTCATCAACCCCGGCGATACGGTAATACCCCTGCGGGTAGATAAATATATCACTCATGATTTCACCAATTCCAATACCGCCTGCGCCGCCTGCTCGTCGGCGTTGCAGCGAATCTGCTGGTGTAAATCCAGAAACGTGGCCTGCAGCGCGGCGGCCTTGCTCTCATCAGCCAGCCAGGGCATCAACGCCGCCGCCAGTTTATCCGCCGTGCAATCCGTTTGCAGCAGCTCCGTCACCAGTTCCCGCCCGGCCAGCAGATTCGGCAGGGAAACCCAGGGCGTTTTCACCAACCTGCGCGCCAGCCAGAAGGTGAAAGGTTTCATGCGGTAGCCCACCACCATCGGACATTTCGCCAACATGCACTCCAGCGCGGCGGTTCCCGAAGCCAGCAGGGCGGCGTCGCTGGCGATCATCGCTTCGCGCGCCTGCCCGTCCAGAAGATGAACCGGCAGATCGGACGCGACGCTCTCTTTTATCCGTTCAAACTGCTCGCGGCGTTTGGCGTTGACCAGCGGAACGACGATTTCCAGATCGGGAAAGCGCTGGCGCAGAAGGCGAGCGGCGTTCAGGAAGTCGGCGCTGAGCATCTCCACCTCAGCCCCGCGGCTGCCGGGCAGCAGCGCCAGACAGCGGGCCTCGGCGGGGATCCCCAGGGTTCTTCTGGCCGTCTGTTTGTCCGGGCGCAAAGGCATGTCGTCAGCCATGGTATGGCCGATAAAACGGCAGGGGACGTTAAAACGATCGTAAAACGCTTTTTCAAATGGAAGAAACGCCAGGACCATGTCGGTCGACTTACCTATTTTGAAAACGCGTTTTTGACGCCAGGCCCAAACGGACGGGCTGACATAGTGAACGGTGCTGATGCCGCGCCGTTTTAGATTGCCTTCCAGCGTGATATTGAAATCCGGCGCATCAATACCCACGAAGACATCGGGCTTCAGTTCGCTAAAGCGTTGCGTTAAGTCCCGGCGGATGCTGAGCAAGCGCGGCAAGCGTTCAAGCACTTCCACGATGCCCATCACGGCCAGCTCTTCCATTTCATACCAGGCTTCGCAACCTTCGGCCTGCATACGCGGCCCGGCGACGCCGACAAAGCGGGCGTCGGGCGCCTGTTTTTTTAGCGCGCGAATCAATCCGGCGCCAAGAATATCGCCGGAGGTTTCTCCGGCGACCAATCCGATTATCAGGGGTCGCGACATAGATTAACGGATGATGCCGCGGGTGGAGCGCGCGAAGAAATCAATAAACGCCTGTACCGCCGGATGTTGCCGCGCCAGCGCTTCAATTTCCGGTTTTACCTCGTCCAGCGTTTTACCGCTGCGGTAAATCAACTTATAGACGTTGCGGATGGCGTGCTGCGTCTCTTTCTCAAAACCGCGGCGCTTCAACCCTTCGATATTCAAACCGAACGGCGTGGCATGATTCCCCTGCGCGATGACGTAAGGCGGTACGTCCTGAGCGACGCCGGAGCATCCGCCGACCATGACGTGAGCGCCGATGATACAGAACTGATGCACCGCCGTCATGCCGCCGATAATGGCGAAATCATCAACGGAGACGTGGCCGCCCAGCGTCGCATTATTGGCGAGAATACAGCGGTTGCCGATAATGCAGTCGTGCGCGATGTGCGTGTTGACCATCAGCAGGTTATCGCTGCCGATTTTGGTCAACCCACCGCCTTGTTCCGTAGCACGGTGAATGGTGACACTCTCGCGGATACGGTTACGATCGCCGATCTCGACGCGGGTCGGTTCGCCTGCATACTTCAGATCCTGATTCACTTCGCCAATTGAGGCGAACTGATAGATTTCGTTATCGCGGCCAATTTTGCTGATGCCATTAACCACAACATGCGACTTCAATACGGTACCTGAACCGATCTCAACCTGAGAACCGATATAGCAGAACGGGCCAATATGTACGCCGGCGCCGATAACGGCACCGTCTTCAACGATCGAGCTAGGGTGAACAAAGGCGGTTTGATCAATCACGGTATCAGGCCTCCCGACGACGAGCACACATCATTGACGCTTCACAGGCGATCTCACCATCCACTTTAGCAACGCCTTTAAAACGCGCAACGCCGCGACGCTCTTTAATGAATTCAACCTCAAGGATCATCTGATCCCCGGGTTCTACTGGGCGTTTAAAACGCGCCTCATCAATTGCCGCAAAGTAATACAGTTCGCCAGGCTCAAGCTTGCCGACGCTTTTAAACGCCAGAATACCCGTCGCCTGAGCCATCGCTTCCAGAATCAACACGCCCGGGAAAATAGGTTTGCCCGGGAAGTGGCCTTGAAAGAAAGGTTCGTTAAAAGAGACGTTTTTCACCGCCCGTAAAAATTTTCCTTCTTCAAAATCAAGAACACGGTCAACCAGTAAAAACGGGAAGCGGTGCGGTAATAATTCTAAGATCTCTTCAATATGCAGAGTATGAGTGTCAGTAGTCAAAATACTCTTCCTGTCCATAAAACTGATGTCATCAACAACACGGCCTGCTCAGACCCTAAAAGGGGATCCTCAGGCAGGCCGCAAATAAGGATTAGTACACGGGTGCGCTAACGCTATTCAATTACTGAGCACGATTTTCTCACACCCGGACCTTTCATTTATACCCAGACAATGCGTTTTCACCTAAATCAGACAAAACGCCGGCGACTAGCTTTTATCGAGTTTTCGCTCAACGGCTTTTAACCGCTTGCTTATATCATCAATATTCATCACCAATGCGGCGGTCTTACGCCAAACTTTATTGGGCTGCAAAGGAATGCCTGAAGAGTATACCCCAGGTTCGGCGATCGGTCTCATCACCATGCCCATTCCCGTCACCGTCACTTTATCGCAGATCTCCATATGGCCGTTGATCACGCTGGCCCCGCCGATCATGCAATAGCGACCGATTTTCAAACTGCCGGCCATAATGACGCCGCCGGCGACGGCGGTATTGTCGCCAATCACCACGTTGTGCGCAATCTGACATTGGTTATCAATGATGACGCCGTTGCCGATAATGGTATCGTCCAGCGCGCCGCGGTCGATCGTCGTACTGGCGCCGATCTCGACCCGGTCGCCGATTTTAACCGAACCTAACTGCGGAATTTTCACCCAGTTGCCCCGGTCGTTGGCATAGCCAAAGCCGTCGGAGCCGATAACCGCGCCCGACTGAATCAGGCACTGTTCGCCCATCTCGACGTTGTGATAAACCGTAACGTTGGCCCATAGGCGGGTTCCGGCGCCGAGACGCGCATTTTTACCGATAAAACAGCCGGGGCCGATGCTTACGTTGTCGCCCAGATGCGCCCCGGATTCGATAACGGCATGCGCGCCAATGGAAACATTGCGCCCTAGCACCGCATCCGCCGCGATGACCGCGCTGGGCGCGATCTCCGTCGCCGGAGCCGGCGTGGTATCCATCAACTGAGCCATACGCGCGTACGTCAGATAAGGGTTTTTCACCACCAGCGCCGCAACCTGACAATAGGGCAAATCCGCTTCGGTCAGCACGACCGCAGAGGCCTTGGTCTGCGCCAGTTGCTCACGATAGCGACTGTCGGATAAAAAAGTTATCTGCCCGGACGTTGCTGAATGCATGGAAGCAATGCCTGTGACGACAAGGCCGCCGTCACCGTGCAATTGCGCATCCAACCGTTGTGCCAAAGCATCCAGTCGAATTGAAACCATGAATTATTTAACCTGTTTCAGTACATCGGCGGTAATGTCTTTCGCGTTTGCCGCATAAGCGACGGCATTGGCGTCAATCACCACATCATAGCCGTCTTTACTGGCGACAGATTTTACCGCGTCCTGAATACGGCTCAGGATTTTGTTGCGCTCTTCCATCTGGCGGCGACGGTTATCCTGGTCGAACGCCTGGGCTTTGGCGGAGAACCGATCGCGCTGGGCCATCAGGTCTTTTTCCATTTTGCTGCGGTCGCTCGCTTTCATGGTAGAACCATCGCGCTGCAACTTCTGCATTTTGGTTTGCAGATCTTTTTCCATCGATTGCAATTCGGACGCGCGCCCTTTGAATTCATTCTCCAGTTGACGAGCCACCGTTTCACGCTGCGGCAACTGTTGGAAAATACTGGATACGTTAACAACGGCAATTTTGTCGGCGGCCTGAACGCCGGCCGAAGCCGCCAACGCTAAACCGAGACTTGCAGCACACAACCACTTTTTCACTATAAACTCCTCAACCTAACCTGTTCGTGCCTGAGCACATATTGATGTGCATGGCGTAATCACGCTGGCAAAGCCATCAGCCTCTGAACATGACCTACGTCGATGCAACCTGCGATACCCGTCATAGTTCAAGTCGCATACGCGTTGCCTCTCCTGCGACTCGCATTATTTATGGGTATATATACGATCTGCCGACGTTACATTACCAGGTTTTGCCAATATTAAACTGGAACTGCTCCGACTTGTCTCCATCGTACTTTTTAACCGGCTGGGCATAGGAGAAGACCAGTGGCCCAAGCGGAGACATCCATTGCAGGGCGATACCGCTGGAGACGCGGAAATTGCCCGGCTTGCTATAATCGGGAATCCCCGCGGCAAGGGTCGCCGAAGTATTTTCCCAGTTGCTATCCCATACCGTGCCGCCGTCGACGAACAGCGAGGTGCGCACCGAATTGGCGTACTTCTCGCTGACAAACGGCGTAGGCACAATCAGTTCGCCGCTCAGAACCGCCATCGCGTTACCGCCCACCGCGTCATCCGACTTTTCAACCGGGCAGGACGAATAGGAGGTATCGCCGCTATTACACTTGTAATACGCCGCTTTCGGCCCGATGGTGTTCGACTGGAAGCCGCGCACCGTACTTGAGCCGCCCGCGTAGAAGTTGTCGTAGAACGGCACTTCCTTATCGCCCAGGCCATCGGCGTAGCCTGCACGGGCGCGGCCCATCAGCACCCAGTTGCGACTTTCGCTCAGCGGGAAATAGCTCGCGGAATCAAACGTCAGTTTATAGTACTCGTTATCCGAACCCGGCACGGTCACTTTGACATTCGCCGATACGCGGGAGCCTTCCGTCGGGAAGTAACCGCGGTCCAGCTTGTTATACACCCAACCGGTATTCAGGAAGAAATCATTCGCTTTATAACTGGCCTTGGCGTGCTCATCGGAAGTCACGATCTCCGGCTCGACGCCCACTTTATCCAGATAACGCCACATCGCCACCTGCGGCGACATATCGGAAACATCGTTGTGGACGTAATCCACCCCCAGACGCAGCGAGTTGTTCTCGTTGATCGGGAACCCTAGCGTACTGCCGATGCCGTAACTGGCGTTGGTGTAGTCGGACAGATCGGCATCGTAGGCTTCAAACTTGTTATAGAAAATACGACCGCCGAGGCTGACGCCATCAACCGTAAAGTACGGGTCGGTCATCGACAGTTCGACGTAGGTCTGATAGTCGTTTTTCGTTCCGCTGATACCGACGGAATTCCCGGTGCCCAGCCAGTTGTCCTGCTGCACGCCCGCCTGGAAGCTGACGCCGCTTTCCGTCCCGAAGCCGACGCCGAAGTTGAATGTTCCGGTGTTGCGCTCCTTGACTTTATAAATGACGTCGACCTGATCGGCCGTTCCGGGAACGCGCTGCGTTTCCACATCAACGCTCTCAAAGTAACCTAGCCGGTTCAGACGCTCTTTGCCCTGTTCGACCAAGTCGTTCCCTAACCATCCCCCTTCCATCTGGCGCATTTCACGGCGCAGCACGGAGTCTTTGGAGGTATCGTTGCCTTCAAAACGGATGCGGCGGACGGAGAAGCGATT
Source organism: Brenneria populi (assembly GCF_036016195.1). NCBI lineage: Bacteria > Pseudomonadati > Pseudomonadota > Gammaproteobacteria > Enterobacterales > Pectobacteriaceae > Brenneria > Brenneria populi. The sequence goes on from NZ_JAYWTM010000004.1 coordinate 547,256, forward strand.
GCCGGCGTCAACGTTGATATTCAGCTTAACCGTCTTATCGGCGTCATTGATTTCAGGCTGGGTCACCACGCGCGGATAGGCGTAACCGTAACGGCCCAGCAGCTTTTTGATATCTTCTTCCATACGGGTGACTTTGGTGCCGCTGTACAGCTCGCCCGGCTCGATTTTCGTCAGGCCTTCAATTTCCGCGGAGTGGCCGGCTAGATTTCCCTTCACGGCGACGCCGGAAAGTTTGTACTGCTCGCCTTCCGTCAAGTTAATCGTGATATAGATGCCCTTTTTGTCAGGCGTCAAGCTAACCTGCGTGGAGTCGATATTGAAGCGCGCATAGCCGCGGTCCAGATAAAAACTGCGCAGCGTTTCAAGGTCGCCGGAGAGTTTCTGCTTCTGATATTTACGATCGCCGACCAGGTTCCACCAAGGAACTTCGTCACGCAGTTGGAAGCGGGAGATCAGTTCGTCGGAGCTGAACGCTTTATTGCCGACGATATTGATTTGCTGAATCTTGGCGGAAACCCCTTCGGTAAACACCAGCTTCAAATCAACGCGGTTACGCGGCAGCGGCGTCACCACCGCTTTGACCGAAGCGCTGTATTTACCCACGCTGTAATAGAAATCCTCCAGCCCCTTCTCGATGCTGGAAAGCGTGGTGCGGTCCAGCGCTTCGCCGACCCGCACGCCGCTCGCATCCAGATTCTGCTTCAGCATGTCGTCTTTTACCGACTTATTGCCGGAAAACGTCAGGCTGGCGATCGTCGGGCGCTCCTTAACCTGCACAATCAGCGTTTCGCCGTCGCGCAGGACGCGGACGTCTTCGAAATTTCCGGTAGCGAACAAAGCGCGGATGGTATTACCGATATCATCATCGCTGACGGTATCGCCAACGCGGACTGGCATACTGAGTAATGCCGCTCCGACGGCAACCCTTTGCAGGCCCTCGAAATGAATGTCCTTCACTACGAACCCGTCTGCACCGTATACGGTGGCGCTGCTGAACAGCAGCGACGCTATGAGCAACTTTTTCATCGCCATCGTTGTTATGCGTTTTTCCTAACCTAATCCCACGCCTAGAGACGGGAGAAATCATTGAAAAGTGCGAGTCCCATTAACAACATCAGCAACACGGTGCCGATGCGGTAACTAAAGTCCTGCACACGCTCAGAAACCGGCCTGCCCTTCACTTTCTCGATCGCCAGGAAGAGCAGGTGTCCGCCATCCAATACCGGCAGCGGAAACAGATTGATAATCCCCAGATTGACGCTGATTAAGGCCAAAAACATCAGGTAATAAATCAATCCATAATCCGCCGACATTCCTGCTCCCTGGGCAATCGACACCGGACCGCTCAAGTTGTTCAACTTAACGTCGCCCGTAACCAGTTTCCCCAACATACTGACGGTCAATTTCATCAGCTGCCAGGTTTTATCTGTCGCCTGATAGATAGCGCTAAACGGCCCGTACTGGCGCACCGTTCGGTACTCCTCAGGCAGCGGCGTTACGCTCGGCATCACGCCGGCAAACCCTTCCATCCTGCCACTACCGACTGACTTACTATCGGGCGTCAACGTTAGCGGCAGTGTCGCTCCGCCCCGCTCTACGTCCAACGTAATGCTTTGACCGGGATTATCGCGCACGGCGATCACGAAAGCGCGCCAGTCGGTCAACACCCGACCATCGACTTTAACGATGCGATCCCCGGCCTGTAAACCCGCTTTTTCCGCCGCCGACCCCGGTTGAACCTGAGTCAGCACCGCCTCAATCTGCGGCCCTTTGGGCACTATCCCCAGAGAGGTCGCAGGGTCTTGCTTATCCGGCTCAAACTGCCAGTTACGCAGATCCAGCGTCTTCAGCACCACCTGATTCGAGCCCGGCGACACCGTACCGACCACCATCTCGTCGTCGCCGATTTTACCAATCAGCGCCAAACGCGCCGTATCCCAGTCAGGCGTTTCGATACCGTCAACCGACTTTAGTTCAATTCCGGCGGACATTTCCGCCTGAGAAGCGATGGAGTTGGGTAATATTTCACCAACCACGGGGCGGACGCCGGGAACCCCGATAATAAACACCAGCCAATACGCCGCTATGGCAAAAATAAAATTGGCGATGGGCCCCGCGCTGACGATTGCCGCACGCTGCCAAACCGTTTTATGGTTGAAGGCCTGGTGGCGAAATTCCGCAGATACGGTATCGACGCGCTCATCGAGCATTTTGACATAACCGCCCAGCGGAATCAGCGCGATAACGTATTCGGTGCCGAGGCGATCGCGCCAGCGCCATAAGGCGCGGCCGAACCCGACGGAAAAGCGCTCCACCTTGACGCCGCAGCGACGAGCTACCCAGAAGTGACCGAACTCATGCACCGTAATCAATACGCCCAGTGCGATGATAAATGCAGCCAAACTCCAGAGGAAATTCATCATAAATATTCTCTAATGTTCCATCCTAAACGGCTTTAAACATTAACAACATCAGGCAGGAAAACACCGGCACGGCGGCCGTCAGGCTATCGATGCGGTCAAGCACGCCGCCATGGCCCGGAATCAGGTGGCTGCTGTCTTTTATGCCCGCCTCGCGCTTAAACATGCTTTCAGTCAAATCGCCCAATACGGAGGCCAACGCCGCGACGACAGAGCAGATCAAGAGCGTTGACTGCGAAATCGCCAGAGGCGCATAGCGACTGAACAGCAAAGAAATCACCGCGGACGTGACCAGCCCGCCGATAAGCCCTTCCCAGGTCTTACCGGGCGAAACCTTCGGCGCCAGCTTACGCTTGCCGAACAGCCGGCCGAACATATAGGCGCCGCTGTCCGCTCCCCATACCAATAACATGACATACAATAGCCACCACGCGCCGCTAAAGGGATTGATATCATAGTTATACTGGCGAAGAGCGACCATGCCCCAAAAAAAAGGCACAATGGTCATCACCCCGAAAACCAGCCGCAGAATACGTGAATGACGCCATAGCGATGCGGAAGCAGGATAAAACAGGACCAAAAACAGAGCAACAGCCCACCAGACAAGAGAGATCCAGAGCGCCGCGCTAATTTGCGGTACATGTATGGAATAGTGATACGCCGGAAGCGTCAACAGCATGATCGCCAGTAGAAAACCGCACAGAATCGCCAGCCAGAGCCGTTGACCATATGAGGCGAACCCTGATAGCTGCCCCCACTCCCAGGCCGCCAGCATGCAAACGGCCAGGGTCACCAGGGTAAAGCCCAGGGGGGGCAACAAAAATAGAGCTGCAATAACGATCGGAATTAAAATCAAAGCAGTAATCAGGCGATACTTCAGCAAAAGTTCCCCCTAGGATGCATCTGCATCGATAGGCGTTGTTCTCCCGAAGCGACGCTCGCGTTGTGCAAATGCATTCAGCGCACCTTCAAAAACTTGTTCATCAAAATCAGGCCATAGAACATCGGTAAAATAGAGCTCGGCATAGGCAATCTGCCAGAGCAGGAAGTTACTGATGCGATGCTCTCCGCCGGTGCGGATCACCAAATCAACCGGGGCCAGGTCATTCAGGCAAACATATCGGCATAATGCGTCTTCATCGATACCATCGGGACGCAGCGTTCCCTCTTGTACCTGCTCCGCAAGCCGCCGGACTCCCTGAATGATATCCCAACGGCCGCCATAATTCGCGGCAATATTCAGCGTCAGGCCCGGATTATTTTTCGTCAGTTCTTCGGAGCGGCGGATACGCTCCTGTAAGCGCAGGCTAAAACGGCTGATATCGCCGATGATGCGCAAGCGGACTTTGTGCTTGTGCAGGCTTTTTACTTCGCTGTCCAGAGCCCGGACGAAAAGCTCCATCAGGGCGGTCACTTCCTGCGCGGGACGATTCCAGTTTTCACTGCTGAATGCGTAGAGCGTTAACGCCTCAAGTCCATGGCTGGCGGCGAAGCTTACCGCCCGGCGTACGGATTTCACACCAGCCTGATGACCGAAAATCCGCAGTTTTCCCCGGCTCTTAGCCCAGCGGCCATTGCCATCCATAATGATAGCGACATGCCGAGGCCCGGCGAATGACGGATTATCAGCTCTTTTTTGATTATCGGACGGCATAACGAATACTTATATCCTCAAACAAGAAATACCACAGTCCTTACGCAACGTCAGACCCTGTCAGCGCAAAAAAGCCGTGAACGATCACGGCTTAGCTTCACCGCTGGCGCAAGAGCCTCGCTTAGCCAGCCGTCGAGTGGCGCAGACTATACCACCTCAACCCCACATGAACAAATTGCGCCATGTGAATAACCCTGCCTAGCGCTCATAATACGTTAGCGCCTGCGCCGCGGCCTGCCTGGCCCAGCGATCGATGACCAGAACCTCATCGACGCTGGTCGGCTCCGGCAAGGCGAGTCGCTCAACCACCCGCTGATTCACCGCAGCGATCTCGGTAAAACGGATCTGCGACTGTAAAAACGCGGCGACCGCGATCTCATTGGCCGCGTTTAGCGCCGTCGTCGCCGCCTGGCCCTGGTTACAGGCGTCAATCGCCAATCGCAAACAAGGATAGCGGTCATAATCCGGCGCCGAAAACGTCAGGGCGCCCAACCGACAGAAATCCAGCGCCTGCACGCCCGACTTCACCCGGTGGGGATAGGCCATGGCGTGGGCAATCGGCGTGCGCATATCCGGCGTTCCCAGTTGGGCCAGCACGCTGCCGTCCGTATAGCGCACCATGGAATGAATCACCGACTGCGGATGGATGATCACTTCCATCTGCTCGGCGGACGCGTTAAACAGCCAGCGGGCTTCGATGTACTCCAGCCCTTTATTCATCATCGTGGCGGAATCCACCGAAATCTTGCGTCCCATCGACCAGTTAGGGTGCGCGCAGGCCTGATCCGGACTCATATCGGCCAACGCGGCTAGCGACGCGTCACGGAATGGTCCGCCCGAGCCGGTGAGAACAATACGCTCAACGCCATACTGTTCTAATGAAGAGTAGCCTAACTGCCGTTGAATTTGCTCAGGTAAACTCTGAAAAATCGCATTATGTTCGCTGTCGATAGGCAACAGTTGAGCGCTGCTTTGCACCACCGCGTCCATAAACAGGCGCCCGCAGGTTACCAGCGACTCTTTATTCGCCAGCAGCACCCGTTTGCCCGCGCGTATCGCGGCCAACGTCGGCAGCAGCCCCGCCACGCCGACGATTGCGGCTATCACCTGGTCGACGTCATCCAGCGCCGCCAGTTCGCATGCCGCCCGCTCGCCGGATAACACTTCGGTACGGCAGCCGTGTTGCGCCAGCCGTTGACGCAATAACCCGGCGCAGGCTTCATCCGCCATGGATGCATAATCCGGACGAAACGTTAGGCATTGTTCCAGCATCCGTTCGACATTGCGTCCTGCCGATAGCGCTTTCACTGAAAATTTATCTGGGTTTTTCTTAATGACCGCCAGCGAGCTGACGCCAATAGAACCAGTCGAGCCAAGAATAGTCAGTCGCTTCATTAAATCGCTCTGAATAACTGGATTTGATTACAGGAAGGTACACTAGTCTGAGACGATCGCCATAAAGTGTCTATGCCATTTATCGCAAAAACGCATGGCAAATTGATTCAACACCCAGGAAGACTGGCCTGCATCAAAAAACAAAGCGCCGCCGGCAAGGATGATGCGATAGGCATCATCCCTTTCCCGCGACGCTGTATTAAACGAGTTGATTAAAACTCCATCAGCTCGCTTTCTTTTTCCGCCAGCGCGGCGTCCACTTTTTTGATGTAGAGATCGGTGAGTTTCTGTATCTCGTCCTGGGCGCGGCGTTCTTCATCTTCGCCGATCGCCTTCTCTTTCAGCTGCGCTTTCAGCTTATCGTTGGCATCGCGGCGCACGTTGCGTACGGACACCCGTCCCTGCTCCGCTTCGCCGCGCACGATCTTGATCAGATCTTTACGGCGCTCTTCCGTCAGCGGTGGCAGCGGAACGCGAATAACCGAACTGGCGGAAGACGGGTTCAGCCCGAGATCGGAGGACATAATGGCTTTTTCCACCGCCGGGCCAAGCGTACGGTCAAATACCGTAATCGCCAGCGTGCGGGAGTCTTCCACCACAATGTTGGCCAACTGACGCAGCGGGGTCGCACTGCCGTAATATTCGACCTGAATACCGTCAAGAATGCTGGGCGATGCGCGGCCGGTACGAATCTTGCTGATTTGGTTTTTAAAAACCTCTACGCACTTTTCCATGCGCGTTTCAGCATCTTTTCTGATTTCATTAATCACGTTGTGAACCCTTGAAAACTGGTTGCCTGACAGGCCATGCCATCACATAGCCCGGTGAATAATTAATACCAGCGTTAGCTGGCGGTATATGGCAATACTGCTGGTTACCAGCAGCGGATATTACCCTATTTTTAGGGTTATCCGTTATTACTGATCAACGTGCCTTCTTTCTCGCCCATGACCACGCGGCGCAGCGCGCCGGGTTTGTTCATGTTGAAAACGCGGATAGGCAGGTTGTGATCGCGGGCCAGCGTGAAGGCGGCGAGGTCCATCACCTTCAGCTCGCGCTCCAGAACATCCTGATAACTCAGCGTTTCATGCAATATCGCGCTAGGATCCTTTACCGGATCGGCGGAATAAACGCCGTCCACTTTGGTCGCTTTCAGAACGACGTCAGCTTCAATTTCAATCCCGCGCAGACAGGCGGCCGAATCAGTGGTGAAGAAAGGATTGCCGGTGCCCGCGGAGAAGATCACCACACGATTATTGCGCAGCAGGCTGATGGCTTCCGCCCAGCTGTAATTATCGCACACGCCATTTAACGGGATGGCGGACATCAGCCGGGCGTTGACATAGGCGCGATGCAGCGCGTCGCGCATCGCCAGGCCGTTCATCACCGTCGCCAGCATCCCCATATGGTCGCCCACAACGCGATTCATGCCCGCTTTAGCCAGGCCTGCGCCGCGAAACAGGTTACCGCCGCCGATGACCACACCGACCTGAATGCCCAACTCAACCAGTTCTTTCACTTCCTGAGCCATGCGATCCAAAATGCTCGCATCGATACCAAAACCTTCGGTTCCCTGCAAAGCTTCGCCGCTGAGCTTAAGCAGGATTCGTTGATATACGGGTTTTGCATTGGTTGCCATGGTGTTTTGTCCTACAGACTGTCATCGTATTGGGAGTTGTTACTGTCGCACCCCATCGCGATTTACCAGGATGTAAACCGCAAATAAATGCGCTGAAATTATTTTGGCTGGATAAAAAGGAACCGCCAACTGGCGGCCCCTTTTTTTATTATTAAGATTGCTTACTCATCGCCGCAACTTCAGCGGCAAAGTCAACTTCAGCTTTCTCAATACCTTCACCCACTTCAAAACGGATGAAGCTGGTGACGTCGGCTTTGTGCTCTTTCAGCAGATCGCCGACGGTTTTGCTTGGGTCCATAACGAAATGCTGACCGGCCAGAGAGATCTCGCCGGTGAATTTACGCATACGGCCTTCAACCATTTTTTCCGCGATTTCGCGCGGTTTGCCGGACTGCATGGCGATATCCAGCTGGATCTGGTGTTCGCGGGCGACCACATCGGCCGGAACATCTTCAGCTTTAACGTATTCCGGTTTGCTGGCGGCAATGTGCATGGCGATGTGCTTGATCAGCTCTTCATCGGCACCCGTTGCCGCAACCAGAACCCCGATACGCGCGCCGTGCAGGTATGATCCCAGGATGTCGCCTTCCAGCGCGGCGACGCGGCGGATATTGATGTTTTCGCCGATTTTCGCTACCAGAGCGGTGCGTTGGTCTTCGAATTTCGCTTTCAGCGCGTCAACATCAGAGATGCGATCGTTCAACGCGGCGGCGGCGACTTCTTCGCCGAAGGCTTTGAAGCCGGCGTCTTTGGCGACAAAGTCGGTTTCGCAGTTCAACTCAACGATGACGCCATATTTTCCGTCTGCGGAAATATTGGTCAGAATGATGCCTTCGGCAGCAACGCGACCCGCTTTCTTGGCCGCTTTCGCCTGGCCGGATTTACGCATGTTGTCGATAGCCAGCTCAATATCGCCGCTCGCTTCGACCAGCGCTTTTTTACATTCCATCATGCCTGCGCCAGTACGCTCGCGCAGTTCTTTTACCAGGGCAGCGGTAATTTCAGCCATTATCTTTTCCTCGGTTATCTCGTGGGGGGAGATAAGTAAAAAAGGGGGCCTTAGCAGGCCCCCTAACCAACATATGTCAATACCTGGTTAATAAGGGCTCGGAGGAGCCAGACTTATTATTCAGCTTCAACTAAGCCTTCTTCCGCTTGTTCAGCCAGATCTTGCGAACGGCCTTCACGAACGGCGGCGGCAACAGCGTTCAGGTACAGGTTAACTGCACGGATTGCGTCATCGTTACCCGGGATGATGAAGTCAACGCCATCAGGATCGGAGTTGGTATCAACGATAGCGAATACCGGGATACCCAGGTTGTTGGCTTCTTTGATTGCGATGTGTTCGTGATCGGCATCAACAACGAACAACGCATCCGGCAAACCGCCCATGTCTTTGATACCGCCCAGGCTGTTTTCCAGCTTGTCCAGTTCACGGGTGCGCATCAGCGCTTCTTTCTTGGTCAGTTTGTCGAAAGTACCGTCCTGGGATTGCGTTTCCAGATCTTTCAAACGTTTGATGGACTGACGAACGGTTTTCCAGTTCGTCAGCATACCGCCCAGCCAGCGATGGTTCACGAAGAACTGGTCGCAGCTGTCGGCAGCTTCTTTTACCGCTTCGCTTGCCGCGCGTTTCGTACCGACGAACAGAATTTTGCCCTTGCGGGAAGCGATTTTGCCCAACTCGGCCAGCGCGTCGTTGAACATCGGTACCGTTTTCTCAAGGTTGATGATATGCACTTTATTACGAGCGCCGAAGATGAACGGCTTCATTTTCGGGTTCCAGTAACGGGTCTGGTGACCAAAGTGTGCGCCAGCCTTGAGCATATCGCGCATGGAAACAGTTGCCATGATTACCTCTATTAATTAAGTATGGGGTTATGCCTCCACGTATCCCATCGCGCCGACCCCGCGGGCTTTATGCCGTTGGAGCACCCCGGCGAATGTGCCGATACGTGTGTGTTATATACACAAAGTGAGTTTTGGTTGATTTAGCCGGGCGGTATTCAAAGGATAGCACCTGAAATCAGCCGGCCGAATCACCGGCGCGCTTTATACCATAATTCCCGGCGGCACACCAACTTTTGTTGCTCGCGCCCGCGGCGCCAAATGATAATTTGGCAAGCCAACGGCCGGGCTGATAACATACGTTATCAATTAATGACCCACTCTAATTCGTCGTTTAATTCGACACCTGCGGACAATATTCAATGGCAATATCAATAAAAACCCCTGAAGATATCGAGAAAATGCGCATAGCCGGCCGACTGGCGGCCGAAGTATTGGAAATTATCGAACCCCATGTGGTTCCCGGCGTCAGCACCGCCGAACTGGACAGAATCTGCCACGACCACATCACCAATAAACAGCATGCGATTTCCGCCTGCCTGGGATATCACGGCTTCCCGAAGTCGGTCTGTATTTCCGTCAATGAAGTGGTGTGCCACGGTATTCCCAGCGAAGAAAAAATCCTGAAAGACGGCGATATCGTTAACATCGATGTCACCGTCATCAAAGAGGGATTTCATGGCGATACCTCAAAAATGTTTATCGTCGGCAAACCGACGATCCTTGGCGAACGCCTGTGCCGCATTACGCAGGAGAGCCTGTATCTGGCGCTTAACATGGTGAAACCCGGCATCCGCCTGCGTTCGCTGGGCAAGGAAATCCAGAAATTCGTTGAGGCGCACGACTTCTCCGTAGTGCGTGAATACTGCGGCCACGGCATCGGCGCGGGCTTCCATGAAGAGCCGCAGGTCCTGCACTATGATGCCGACGACGGCGGCGTGGTGTTGCAGGCGGGGATGGCCTTCACCATCGAACCGATGGTCAATGCCGGCGATTTCCGCATCCGCACCATGAAAGACGGCTGGACGGTAAAAACCAAGGATCGCAGCCTGTCGGCTCAGTACGAGCATACTTTGGTGGTCACCGAAAACGGCTGTGAGATAATGACGCTGCGCAAGGACGACACCATTCCCAATATCATCACGCATTAATATGATATTGGGCCTGTTGAGATGACTGGCCAAGGCTGACTATCCGCCGTCCCCGCGGCAGCAGGCGGGAACGGCGCGGATGAGGCCTGCGTCAGTTCGCACGTCGCCGTTATTTACCGCAATTTTTATGGGCTGCGCATATGATCGACAAAAACCTTTCGCAAGACACGCCTGCCGACGCCCCCGCGGTCGCACAGCCCCCTGATTCGCCGCTGAATTACGGCGACGACATGCTGAATTGCCAGACGCTGAAACAGCGGCTGGAGCAATTCCAGATCTGGCTGGGGAGCGAGTTTACATCGGGCGTCAGCGCGGAAGCGCTGATCGAGGCCAGAACGCTATTCATCGATCGCCTGTTGCAGCGGCTGTGGCTTTTCTATGGCTTTGAAAATATTACGCAGACGGCGCTGCTGGCCGTGGGCGGCTATGGGCGAGGCGAACTGCATCCGCTCTCCGATATCGACGTTCTGGTGCTCAGCCAGGAAAAACTCAGCGCGCAGCAATCGCAGCGCGCCGGCGAGTTCATTACCCTGCTGTGGGATCTCAAGCTGGAAGTCGGCCATAGCGTCAGAACGCTGGAAGAGTGTTTGCAAGAGGGGCGCGCGGATATTTCCGTCGCCACGAACCTGATTGAGTCGCGCATGATATGCGGCGACGTCGCGCTCTTTCTCCATCTGCAAAAACAGGTGTTCAGCGAAGCGTTCTGGCCCTCGGCAAAATTTTTCCCGGCAAAAATCGCCGAGCAGAACGAACGCCATCAGCATTACCACAGCACCAGCTACAACCTCGAACCCGATATCAAAAGCAGTCCCGGAGGATTGCGGGATATCCACACCCTGCTGTGGGTCGCCCGCCGCCACTTCGGCGCCACCTCGCTGGATGAAATGGTCGGTTTCGGTTTTCTGACGGAAGCGGAGCGCAAAGAGCTGAATGAGTGCCAAAGCTTCCTGTGGCGCATCCGGTTCGCGCTGCATCTGATACTGACGCGCTACGACAATCGCCTGCTATTCGACCGTCAGTTGAACGTGGCTCAGCTTTTGCAGTATCAGGGGGAAGGCAACGCCCCGGTAGAACGGATGATGAAAGATTTCTACCGCGTTACGGTGCGCGTCAGCGAGCTGAATCAAATGCTACTGCAGCTATTCGACGAGGCGATTCTGGCGCTGGAGGCGAATGAAAAACCCCGGCCGATTGACGACGAGTTTCAGTTGCGCGGCAATCTGATCGACCTGCGCGACGAAACCTTATTCATCCGCAATCCCGTGGCGATCGTACGCATGTTTTACCTGATGGCGCGCAACGAAGAGATCGCGGGAATTTACTCCAGCACGCTGCGCCAGATTCGCCATGCGCGGCGGCATCTCTCCGGTCCGCTCTGCGCCATACCGGAAGCCCGCGAACTGTTTATGCGTATCCTGCGCCACCCGCACGCGGTAAAACGCGCCCTGCTTCCGATGCATCGCCACGGCGTGCTGTGGGCCTATACGCCGCTGTGGGGCAATATCGTCGGGCAAATGCAGTTTGATCTCTTTCACGCCTACACCGTCGACGAACACACGCTTCGGGTGCTGCTGAAGCTGGAAAGCTTCGCCGACGAGAAGAATCGTACGCGCCACCCGCTGTGCGTGGAGCTCTATCCGCGCATTCCCCAGCCCGAACTGCTGCTGCTGGCGGGTCTGTTTCACGATATCGGCAAAGGCCGCGGCGGCGATCACTCGACGCTCGGCGCGCAGGACGCGCTGGAGTTCGCGGCCTTGCACGGCCTGAACTCGCGGGAGGCCCAGTTGGTTTCCTGGCTGGTGCGCCACCATCTGCTGATGTCGGTTACCGCGCAGCGCCGGGACATTCAGGATCCGGCCATTATTCAGCAGTTCGCCATGGAGATGCAGAGCGAAATCCGCCTGCGTCATCTGGTTTGCCTGACCGTCGCGGATATCTGCGCCACCAACGAAACCCTGTGGAACAGCTGGAAACAGAGCCTGCTGCGCGAGCTCTATTTCGCGACGGAAAAACAGCTGCGGCGGGGCATGCAAAACACGCCGGATCTGCGCGAACACGTGCGCCATCATCGTTTACAGGCGCTGGCGCTGTTGCGTATGGAGAATGTTGACGAAACGGCGTTGAGCAACATCTGGAGCCGCTGCCGCGCCGACTATTTCCTGCGCCACTCGCCGAGCCAGCTGGCCTGGCACGCCCGCCATCTGTTGGAGCACGACATCAGCAAACCGCTGGTGTTGATCAGCCAGCATGCCTGCCGAGGCGGAACGGAGATCTTTATCTGCAGTCCGGACAGACCTTACCTGTTCGCCGCGGTAGCGGGCGAGCTGGATCGCCGCAACCTGAGCGTGCATGACGCGCAGATCTTCACCAGCCGCGACGGCATGGCCATGGACACCTTCATCGTGCTGGAGCCGGACGGCAGTCCGCTGGCGCAGGATCGTCACGAAATGACGCGCTACGCGCTTGAACAAGCGCTGACGCAGCGGGATTATCAGCCGCCGCGCGCGCGTCGATCTTCGCCGAAATTGCGCCACTTCAGCGTACCGACCGAGGTTAATTTCCTGCCGACCCATACGGACAGGCGCAGCTATATGGAGCTTGTCGCCCTCGACCAACCGGGGCTGCTGGCCCGCGTCGGCGAAATCTTCGCCGACCTTAATCTGTCGCTGCACGGCGCCCGCATCTCGACCATCGGCGAACGGGTCGAGGATCTGTTTATTCTGGCGGATAGCGATAGACGCGCCCTGAAACCGGAATTACGCGTTAAACTACAAGAACGGTTGACAGAAGCCCTAAACCCAAACGATAAAGTACCATTGAATTAATTTTCACAATCAGGAAAGAGAAAACAGGATGCATCAACAACTACAAAATGTTATCGAGAGCGCTTTCGAGCGGCGCGCCGAAATTACGCCGGCAAACGTAGATACCGTGACCCGCGAAGCGATCAATCAGGTTATCGCCCTGTTGGATAGCGGCGCGCTGCGCGTCGCGGAAAAAATCGACGGCCAGTGGGTTACCCATCAATGGCTGAAAAAAGCCGTGCTGCTCTCTTTCCGCATCAACGATAACCAGGTTATGGAAGGCGCCGAAACGCGCTATTACGATAAGGTGCCGATGAAATTCGCCGGCTACGACGAAGCGCGTTTCCAGCGCGAAGGTTTCCGCGTGGTGCCGCCCGCCAGCGTACGCCAGGGCGCCTTTATTGCCCGCAACACCGTGCTGATGCCTTCTTACGTCAACATCGGCGCCTATGTCGACGAGGGTTCGATGGTGGATACCTGGGCGACCGTCGGCTCCTGCGCGCAGATCGGTAAAAACGTCCACCTGTCGGGCGGCGTCGGCATCGGCGGCGTTCTGGAACCGTTACAGGCGAATCCGACCATCATCGAGGACAACTGCTTTGTCGGCGCGCGTTCCGAAGTGGTCGAAGGGGTGATCGTCGAGGAAGGTTCCGTTATCTCTATGGGCGTCTTTATCGGCCAGAGCACCAAGATTTACGATCGCGAAACCGGCGAAGTGCATTACGGCCGCGTGCCGGCGGGTTCCGTCGTCGTTTCCGGCAACCTGCCGTCCAAAGATGGCAGCTACAGCCTATACTGCGCGGTTATTGTTAAAAAAGTGGATGCGAAAACCCGCGGTAAAGTGGGTATCAACGAATTATTGCGCACCATCGACTAAGCGGTATGCGGCGGGCTATCGCTAGCCCGCCGTTTTTATCCCCAGCCGTCGCAGGCGGTTATTTTGTATGCGACCCCGAAAAATCGCGGGCTGTCACGGATGAACCCGGTCGTTTAACCGTATGCTGGCTGACTTATTTTAACATCCAAAAGGTCGCACTATGTATGACAATCTGAAAAGCCTCGGTATTGCCAACCCGGATGATATTGATCGCTATAGCCTGCGTCAGGAAGCCAGCAATGACATCCTGAAGATTTACTTTCGCAAGGATAAGGGAGAATTCTTCGCTAAAAGCGTCAAATTCAAATATCCGCGTCAGCGTAAAACTATCATGGCGGACAATTCAGGACAGGGTTACAAAGAGATCAATGAAATCAGCCCTAACCTGCGTTACGTCATCGATGAACTCGATCAAATCTGTCAGAACGAACAGACGGATGTGGATCTGAAACGAAAAATCCTCGACGACCTGCGTCATCTGGATAGCGTGGTGTCGAATAAGATCGCCGAAATTGAAGCCGATCTGGAAAAGCTGACGAAGAATCGCTGATCGCGGCTGAAATGATAACGGGAGCGGATGCGCTCCCGTTTCCTATTCAGGCGTGGCTGGCTTCGATCAGCAACGCCCACTGCTCCACCCACGGACAGGAAATCACTTCCGGCTCCGGATGTTCGATGGCGTCAATTTCCAATATCTCGCCAATGCGTTTGGCGCCGATCTCCTGCAACAGCGCGTCAAACCGGCGCCCCCCGCCGCAGAAGTTTTCGTAGCTGCTGTCGCCGAGCGCAATCAGCCCATAGCGCAGCTCCGGCTGATAGCCCCCCAGCTCGCGCAACGCGGCGTACAGCGGCGCGATGGCGTCGGGAAGGTCTCCCTGCCCCGTTGTTGACGTTACCACCAGCACATCGTGCTCGCGGTAGCTCAGAAACGACTCCAGCGACGCGTCTTCGTAAACCTTAACCTCATGCCCGCGCTCTCTGAGGATATTTTCCGCTTCTTCGGCCACCAGCAATGCATTTCCGTAGACCGTGCCGACAAAAATACCAATCTGCGCCATGATTCCCGACTCCCTTTTTCTATATACACGACCTGATAAAAGACTATTCGCTATCCTGACCCGCCGCCGCCGGAAACTCAACCCTTTCAAAATCGGGGAGAATCCCCTGCCAGCCGAACCGCGTCATCACGCCCTGCCAGGGCGCATCCCAACGCGCCTGTAACCTGAGTTCCTGTTTGCTCACCGGGTGCGTCAGGCTCAGACTGCTGGCATGCAGCATCAGCCTGCTGCAGGCGAAGTGCGCGCCCATGCCGCGATTCTGCCGCAGATCGCCGTGCGCGCTGTCGCCGATAATCGGATGGCGAATATGGGACAGATGGCGGCGTAACTGGTGTTTGCGCCCGGTTTGCGGCGCCAGCTCCAGCAGGCTATAGCGCGATGTCGGGTAGCGTCCGATGGCCACCGGCATCTCCGCCTGCGCCAGCGCGCGATAGTGGCTCACCGCGGGCTGCGGCGCCTTATGCGGATTGGCGTATTTATCGGCGATTTTATCCAGCTCTTCGGTCAGCGCGTAATCAATCACGCCATCATCCATCACATAGCCGCGGACGACGGCATGATAGGTCTTGCGCATCTGATGCTGCTCAAACTGCTGCGACAGCGAACGTGCCACATCGCTGGATAGCGCCAAGAGCAGCACGCCTGACGTCGGCCGATCCAGGCGATGAACGGTATAAACTCGCTGGCCGATCTGATCGCGCACCGTCTGCATCACCACCACTTTCTCTTTACGATCCAGCCAACTGCGATGCACCAGCCAGCCGGCGGGCTTATTGACCGCGACCAGATGCTCATCCTGATAAATAATCTCAAGCATCGCCGTCGCCGTCAGTTGAATTGAGGTTATCGCCGAATAGCGCGTCAAGCCGCGCTATCCGCATCAGAAGCGGCTCAATATCAGACGCATCGCCTTGCAGCGCCTGTTCAAAATAGGGCGACAGCGAAAATTTCGTCGGCAGCGGCGCGCCGCTATCAAGCAGCGCGCGCATGCGGGGCAGCAGAACCCACTGCAACCACTGCTCGGCGCGCATGGTATCAATGCAGAAAGGCTCATTACTGGCGAAAGCGGAGGCCTCCGGCGGCGATAGCTGCCAGAAAGGACCGTTTTTTAACTCGCGTTCGACGTCAAACAAAGCGTGACGAACCTGATCTTGCAAACTCATGCCTTTTCTCACCATTGAAGCCGTTAACCGTTGGCGGCAAAGCATAGCATTGATAATAGTTTTGCCCAAAATCGGCATTCCGGCGCGCCGTACGGAAAAAAATGGGGGTACTGATTGCTCAGTACCCCCGATTCGTTTTATAGCGATCCCGCTACACCTTTGCGTCCCTGCTCATCCGTGAAAACTTTTCCCTGGTGGTCTTCCTAACCGACAATCCTTGCTGGCGTCCCACTTTCTTCCTGACTTATCCATCCTGTGCCATCCGTGACTTAATCCCTTTAGGCTCCTGCCCCACCAGAACATCCTGCCCGGCTCCCAATCTCCTTCCTGGAGGTGTCCCCGATCTCATCCTGAAAGCGTTTTATCCTTTGAGCGGCGCCCGATAATCAGGCTGCAATCTCAAGCAACCGTTCACCAACTTAAGTAATAAGATGTATTAATTGTTTGGATTCAGCAAGGGGCAAGTGACAACGTTTATCAATCGTCTTTCTGGAAAGAGAAAAGGTTTAATGTTAATTAACTAATTAATAATGAAAAAATAAAAAACAGGCCCGATATGCAGACGAAAGATGAGAGATATCTCACAGCAAATGTAAGAGATCTCTCACAAAGCGAAAAGTGAAACACGATTAATGATTAATGCGCCGACGGCCGTAACCGGGCAAGAAAATCAGCCAGCGTCGGCGCCAGCACCTGCTGCTTCCGGGTGCCGAACTCCTCCAGAATCACCTGCCCGGAAATATTGGCGAGCGAAACCATCGTCATATCGCTGTCGGTGGTCGCCAGAAACAGCGTCGGGGGCAGTTTTAAACGCTTTTGCGTCAGCAGGTGGCCGATCAGATTCTCCTGCATACGGGTAAAATCATCCTCGCTCCAGACCTGCAATAAAACGCACGAAATCGCCTCGAATCGCGCCGCCATATCGCCGGCGTACTGGGAGGTATAAAAAGCGTGGGCATCCGGATGCAGGCTGATATCCAAGGCGCGCTCCACCCCGTCCAGCATGGCGCCGGGCGAAAACGGCCGCGGCAGCCAGTAGACTTCGCCGTCGCGGCTCTCGGTAATACAGGGGGAAGGAACGCCGTACAGCGCTTCGCTTGCGGGCGGATGTCCCGTTTCCTGCCGCCATAATTCGACATAGCGCTGGGTAAAGGCGGCCAACGCCTGAGGAATATCATAATCCATAATTTTTTCTCATCATTATGTTAGTCGGGTTACACTAGGCGCCATTCGTTCTTTTTCATCGGGGTAGCCGTATGTCCGCTTACGACAAACACCAGGCGCTAAGCAATCTGACGCTCGGGAAACCGACACCTTATCACGATCGCTACGACGCCGGTTTATTACAACCGGTGCCACGCGGCCTGAACCGTGAACCGCTCGGCATCTTTGCGCCGAATTTGCCGTTTCATGGTGAAGATATCTGGACGCTTTATGAGCTCTCCTGGCTGAATAAAAATGGCGTGCCCCAGGTCGCCGTAGGCGAAATGCATCTGGATGCCACCAGCCTGAATCTGATTGAATCCAAAAGCTTTAAACTCTACTTAAACAGCTTCAACCAGACGGTATTTGACAGCTGGGATCGCGTACGCGCCGCGCTAATCAACGATCTGAGCCAATGCGCCCAGGGCCGGGTCGACGTAACGCTATTCAAACTCGGCGAGCTGGAAGGCCAGCCCATCGTCGGACTCCGCGGCGAATGCATCGACGATCAGGATATTGTCATCGACAGCTACGCCTTCAATGCGGACTATCTGGCGGCACAGGATAACGATGATACGCCGGTGGAAGAGACGCTTGTCAGCCATTTGCTTAAATCCAACTGCCTGATTACCCACCAACCGGACTGGGGGTCGGTACAGATTCATTATCGCGGCAAACGCATTAACCGGGAATCGCTGCTGCGTTATATCGTCTCATTCCGCCACCACAATGAATTTCACGAACAGTGCGTCGAGCGGATTTTTAACGATCTGATGCGTTATTGCCAGCCCGAACGGCTAAGCGTCTACGCTCGCTATACGCGCCGCGGCGGGCTGGATATCAATCCGTGGCGCAGCAATGTTCCTTTCACCGCGCCGGTCGGACGTCTGCCGCGTCAATAAATGCGTGACGCTGCGCAACTTCCGCCGCCGGCAGCCATCATTCATTGGAAAAAATAATGGCTGCACGCTAAGGTGTGCACGAGAAAGAATTAAGGTCCAACCTCGCCGCATGATGCGGATGCCGCGTGTCGACATGTATCAACCGACGAGCGCGCTTGGACGTTCTCCCGACCGGGAGTCCCGCTTCCACGGCATGGGCTGTGGCCGTCAAACAGACGGTCTCCTGCCCGCCATGCGCCGGGAAGATTACGGGTATACTGCGCTTAAAGGAGCAAAATTGATTACACATATCAGCCCGCTAGGATCTATGGATTTGTTATCGCAGCTGGAAGTGGACATGCTGAAAAGCACCGCCAGCAGCGCTCTCTATCGACTGTTCCGCAACTGTTCGCTGGCCGTATTGAATTCCGGCAGCCAGACGGATAACAGCAAGGAGCTGCTGTCCCGTTACGAAGACTTCGACATCAACGTGCTACGCCGCGAGCGCGGCGTCAAGCTGGAGTTGGTCAATCCGCCGGAAGACGCTTTTGTCGACGGCTATATCATCCGCTCGCTTCAGGCCAATCTGTTCGCCGTACTGCGCGATATCCTGTTTGTTAACGGGCAGATAGCCAACGCCGGCCACTATCACCATCTGGATCTGGAAAACTCCTCCCATATCACCAATCTGGTGTTCTCTATTCTGCGCAACGCCAAAGCGCTGCACGTCGGCGAAGAGCCCAATATGGTGGTGTGCTGGGGCGGACACTCGATTAATGAGACCGAATACCTTTATGCCCGGAAAGTGGGAAGCCAGCTGGGTCTGCGCGAGCTGAATATCTGCACCGGCTGCGGCCCCGGCGCCATGGAGGCGCCGATGAAGGGCGCCGCCGTCGGACACGCCCAGCAGCGCTACAAAGACGGGCGTTTTATCGGTATGACCGAACCGTCCATCATCGCCGCCGAGCCGCCTAATCCGCTGGTGAACGAGCTGATCATCATGCCGGACATTGAAAAACGCCTGGAGGCGTTTGTGCGCATCGGCCACGGGATTATCATCTTCCCCGGCGGCGTGGGGACGGCGGAAGAGTTCCTGTACCTGCTGGGGATTATGATGAACCCGGAGAACAGCGAACAGGTATTGCCGATCGTTCTTACCGGACCGCAGGAAAGCGCCGATTACTTCCGGGTTCTGGATGAGTTTATCGTCGCTACGTTAGGCCGTCAGGCCCGCCGCTACTACTCTATCGTCATTAACGACGCGGCGGAAGTCGCCCGCCAGATGAAAAAAGCGATGCCGCTGGTTAAGGAAAGCCGTCGGCATACGGGCGACGCCTACAGTTTTAACTGGTCTCTGCGCATCGCCCCGGACCTGCAAATGCCGTTCGATCCCAGCCATGAAAATATGGCCAATCTGAATCTGCATTTCGATCAGCCCCCCGAAGAGCTGGCCGCCGCCCTGCGCCGCGCCTTCTCCGGAATCGTCGCCGGAAATGTGAAAGAGGTCGGAATTCAGGCCATCGAGCGGCTGGGGCCTTATAAGATCCACGGCGACATACAGATAATGAAAAACATGGATCGGCTGCTTCAGGGGTTCGTTGCCCAGCAGCGCATGAAACTTCCGGGCAGCGCCTACATCCCCTGCTACGAAATCTGCGCCTAGCGTAAGGCAGGAGTTCGTCGGTCGGCCGGCCGAAAACCAACGCGGGGAAGCGCGCCTTCCCCCTACGACATGGATGACATCTCAGGAACACGCCTATGCCGGTACATTTGCTGATTGTCGATGCGCTCAACCTAATACGGCGGATTCATGCGGCAGGCGGTTCTCCCTGCGTCACCGCCTGCCAACATGCGCTAAACCAATTGCTGCAGCACAGCCGCCCAAGCCACGCCGTCGCCGTATTTGATGACGAAGATCGCGACGCCAGCTGGCGTCATCATCTATTGCCCGACTATAAAGCCGGGCGCGCGCCGATGCCGGACGACCTGAAGCAGGAACTGGCGCAGATTAAGGCCGCGTTTGCCGCCATGGGCGTCGCAAGCTGGCACTCGCCCGGCAACGAAGCCGACGATCTGGCGGCGACCCTGGCCAGTAAGGTAGCGAAATCAGGGCATCAGGCGACGATCGTCTCCACCGACAAAGGCTACTGTCAGCTACTGGCGCCGACGGTTCGCATCAGAGATTATTTTCAAAAACGCTGGCTGGATCTGCCCTTTGTTCAGCAAGAGTTCGGCGTTTCGCCGCAACAGCTTCCCGACTACTGGGGATTGGCGGGCATCGGCAGCAGCAAAATTCCCGGGGTGAGCGGCATCGGCCCCAAAGGCGCGCTGCAGCTGCTGCAACAGAGCGGCAGCCTGGATGCGCTGTATCAGCAGTTGGAGCAGGTGCCGGAGAAGTGGCGCAACAGGCTGGAACAGCAGCGTGAAATGGCGTTTATCAGCCGCCGGGTCGCAACGCTCAAAACAGACCTCAAGCTGCACGGCAATCTTCAGCAACTGCGTCTGACGCCCGGCGCGCGCTAAACGCCCGGCGCACCGCTTCCACGCCAACGCGCCGGAGGCTCACCAGCGCAGCACCGGCCATCCCGCCTCGCGGGCGTGGCGCAACAGCGCGGCATCGGGGTTCACCGCCTGCGGAAACCCCACCGCCCGCAGCAGCGGCAAATCATTGGCGGAATCCGAATAGAAGCAGGCGTCGTCCAGCCGCTCCCGCTCATCGTTCAGCAAATGCAGCAAACGCGCCACCTTGCCTTCACGGTAAGTCATCACGCCCTGCGTGCGGCCGCTATAGCGCCCGTCCCTGACTTCGAGCGCGATGCCGAGGCTTTCCGGAATGCCGAGACAGTCGGCGATGGGCGTCACCAAATGCTCGCCGGTGGCGGAGATAAGAATCAGGCGATCGCCCTGCCGGCGATGCCGTTCAAGGCATTGCACGGCGGCCGGACGGATAATCGGTTTGATCGCCTCATCGATAAAGCGCGCCGCCTGCGCGGCGACCTCCAGTGTGGTGCGGCCGGCCAGCGGCGCCAGCGTAAAACGCATGTACTCTTCCATAGAGAGGGAACCCGCGGCGTAGCGCCGCATCATCGCCTGCTCCGCTTCAATAAACCCCGCATCCTTCACCCAGCCCGCGTGAGACATGAACGCCCCCCAAAGGCTGGCGCTATCGCCGCCGATCAGCGTGTCGTCCAAATCGAATAGGGCCAGTTTCATGCCATCTCGCTTCATGCCACCTCGCATAGCGTCGTCAAATCCAGCCGCAGGCCGACGCGGCACCCATCCGCCAGCATAGCGGACGCCGAACGATTCAGCACGTCCACCTGCAGCTCGACGTCCAGGGAACGGACGCGATAGCGGATCACATTGCCTAACAGGCTGTGTCCGATCACCGTGGCGGGAATGCCCTGCCCTTCCGGCAGCAGCGCGATGGACTCCGGCCTCACCGCTACCCGGCTGCGATAGCCGCCGTCGGTCAACAGCGCGGCCTGCTCGGCGCTCAGCATATTGTAATTGCCGATGAAACCGGCGGCGAACGCGCAAACCGGACGCGAATAGAGCGTTTCCGCCGTACCGTGCTGCACAATCTTTCCCTCATTCATCAACACGATGCGATCCGACATGGTCAGCGCCTCCTCCTGATCGTGGGTGACGAACACCACGGTCAGATGCAGCTCCTGCTGGATGCGGCGGATCTGTTCGCGCAGGTGTTTGCGAATACGCGCATCCAGCGCCGACAGCGGTTCATCCAGCAGCAGCAGCCGCGGGCGGGTCACCAGCGAACGCGCCAGCGCCACGCGCTGACACTGCCCGCCGGACAGTTGGTGAGGATAACGCCCGGCATAGTCGCGCAGCTCCACCAGATCCAGCGCCTGCTCCAGACGCGCGCGCACCTCCCGCGCCGGCAGCTTCTGCATTTTCAGCCCGAACGCCACGTTGCCGGCGACGGTCAGGTTGGGAAACAGCGCATAGCTCTGAAACACCATGCCGACGCCGCGCCGCTGAGGCGGCAACGGCGTCAGATCGCGTCCGTCCAGTACGATACGCCCGCCGTTGACGTCGGTCAGTCCGGCCAGGCAGCGCAGCAACGTCGATTTGCCGCAGCCGCTCGGTCCCAGCAAGGTGACGAATTCACCCTCTTCGGCGTCGAAATCGATCTCTGCGAACACCGGCGTCGCGCCGTAGCTTTTATGCAAGTTTTGCACGCTCAGATAAGACATAGCGTTACCTTTTATCCCGGTTAAAGGCGTTGGCGACAAACGTCAGCGCCAGCACCACCATAAAATAGGAGATCACCAGCGCGCTGGTGAAATGGCCGCTTTCACTGCGCATGTTATACAGATAGACCTGTAGCGTTTCATAGCCGCCGCCCACCAGTAGATTGGCGAACACGAACTCGCCGATAAGAAAAGAGAACGACAGCAGCAGCGCCACCATGCAACCTTTGCGCAGGTTGGGCAGCACCACGCTCAGCGCCGCCCTGAAGGTGCCGGCGCCCAGCAGTTGGGCGGCGTCCATCAGATCGCGCAGGCGAATGGCCTGCATGTTGTTGGTCATGGCGCGGTAGACGAATGGCAGGGCGACGGTGAAATAACAGCCGAGCAGAATCCAGGGCGTCCCCGTCAGCGGCAGCGGCCCTTCGGCGTAAATCTGCAACAAACCGACGGACGACACGATGGGCGGCACGGCGAACGGCAACAGGATCAAAATATCCATCGCCGCTTCCAGGCGCGGGAAATAGTAGGCGATAACGAATATCAACGGCAGCGTCAACGCCAACGTCAGCCCCAGGGCGCCGGCGCAGAGCAACAGGGAACGGCCAAGCGCGGCCAGAAAACGTGCGTCCTGCCATAGCCGCGTCATCCAGGCCAGGCTAAATCCATCGGGCAGAATCGTCGCCCCCCACTGGCTGGAAAAGGCGTAAATCAGCGTCGCCAGCAGCGGCAGCAGCAGTATCAGCCAAATCAGCGACACCACGCATTGATGATAGCGGCGTTCCGAGCGTGTCATATTCTCATGCCTCTCAGGTTGCAGAAATCCGCGTTAGCGGCGCGCATGCTGATATCCATGCCTGGCGATCCACCGGTGCGCCGCGGTAATCAGCGCCATCAGCGCCACCAGCAGCATCCCCAGCGCGCCGGCCATATTGGGATCGAGATAGAGATCGCCCGCCACCAGCGCCGAGATGCGAATCGGAATGGCGTTGAAATTGCCGCCGGTCAGCGCGAACAGGGTGGCGTAGGCGCCCAGCGCGTTGGCCAGCAGAATCACGAAGGTGCCGGCCAGCGCCGGCATCAGCACCGGCAAACCGATATGACGCCAGTAGCGCGCCGCGCCGGCGCCCAGCAGCGCCGCGGACTCGCGCCACTCTTCGCACAGCGCCTCAAACGCCGGGTAAAGCAGCATCACGCCGAGCGGAATTTGAAAATAGGTGTAAATCAGCACCAGCCCGGATTTCGAATAGAGCGAAAAATCATTCATCAGCCCGAACTGCCGCATCAGCAGCGTCAGGCAGCCGTTGGCGCCCAGCAGAATAATAAAGGCGAAGGCCAGCGGCACGCCGCTGAAATTGCTGGTCATATTGGTGAACGACAGCACCATGTCGTGCAACTTCCCCCGCCGTAAACGGAACAGAGAGTAACTGCCGACCAGCGCGATCAGCACGCCGAACAGGCTGGACCAGAAGGTAATATGCAGCGAAAAAAAGATCGCCTGCCGGTAGAACGGCGAGGTAAAAATTTCCCGGTAGTTGCCGAATCCCCAGCCCTCCATTTCGCTGTTGAAACTGTGCACCGCCATCCATATCAGCGGCGCTATCTGAAAGGCGAAAAACACCAGGGCGAACGGCAGCATCACCAGCGCCGCCAGAAGCCTACGCCTCATACCAACAACTCCCGGCACGCCGGTTTATCGTGCGCCGCGCCCAGCAATTCGCACACCGTGCCGCACAGCATCGTCTGCCGCGGCCGTGCCGGCGCCAGGCTGAACCCGGCGCCGAACACGAACAGCGGCACCTGCCGCTCCTCCGGCAACGCGCCGCCGTGGCTGCGATCGTCATTCATGCCGTGATCGGCGGTAACCAGCACCTGCACCCCTTCCGCCAGCCAGCCGGGCATATAGCGGGACAATAGTGTATCCGCCGCGCGGGCGCTGTTGCGGTACTCGCGCGAAGAGAGCCCCCAGCGATGGCCGGCGTCGTCGATATTCATCGGATGAATCAGCAGAAAATCGGGCCGGTAGCGCAGACGCAGGCTTTCGGCATCTTCGAACAGGTGCGAGTCCGGGTAATGGTCGGCGTGATAAAAATGGCCGTACTGAATGGGCAGATCCGGCGCTTCCGTATGGCGATCGCGCGCCGCATCGAACGGCGTGCGGTTATACAGCTCGGATACCCAGTGATAGGCGGCGGCGGCCGTCGTCAAACCGGCGGCCCTGGCGTAATGAAATACGCTGCGCTGGTCGGACAGGCGGCTGACGCCATTGTGCACCACGCCGCTGCGTACCGGCGGCACGCCGGTGAGGATGCATTCATACAGCGGGCGGGACAGCGAAGGCAGCTCGCACGTCAGTCGATACAACCGTCCCCGCTCTTGCTCGCATTCGCCCAGCAGATATCCCATCGCCGTCTCGGCCACCGAATAAGTCAGGCCGTCCAGCACCACCAGCACCGTTTTCATCACGCCCCCTTAGCCTTACTGCTTCATCGCTATAATCACGTTTTCCTGCCACAGCCGGGGCAGCAGTTTGGCGCTCTTTTCCCACGCCTGCGGATCGGCGATCGGATGGGCGTTTTTATACTGTTCCACCGGCAGCAGTTTGGCCTTCACATCGTCCGGCAGGATCAGATTCTCTACGCGAATGGGCCGCGCGTAACCGCGCGCCAGGTTAATTTGCCCGGCATCGGAGAAAATGTACTCACGCGCCAGTTTGGCGGCGTTGGGGTGCTTGGCGTATTTGTTGATGATGGTGGTATAGCCGGACGTAATGGTGCCGTCGGACGGAATCAACACTTCAAAACGCCGCGCATCGATCTGATCGCGATAGTTAAGGCCGTTGAAATCCCAAACGATGCCCACTTCGATCTCGCCTTTTTCCAGATTGGCGATGGTGGGATTGTTCAGCCCCAGACGCCCCGACTCCGCCAGTTTGCGGAAAAACGCCAGTCCCGGCTTAAGGTTTTTTTCATCGCCGCCCTGGGCGTAAGTGGCCGCCAGCACGCCGTTGACCGCCTGCGCCGCGGTGCTGACGTCGCCGATGCTCACGCGATAGTCGCCGTTCAGCAGATCGGCCCAGCTATGCGGCACGTTTTTGACCACGTCTTTGTTGACGATAAAGGCGATAGAGCCGGTATAGGCCAGCGCCCAGTGACCGTCTTTGTCCTTGGCCCAGTCCGGCACCTGCGCCCAGGTGGTCGTCTTATAGGGCTGGGTGACGCCCTGCTCCACCGCTATCGGCCCGAAAGAGGCGCCGACGTCGCCGATATCGGCGCTGGCGTTGCTTTTCTCCGCCTTGAATTTGGCGATCTCCTGAGCCGAACTCATATCGGTGTCGCTGTGTTTCAGACCGTATTTTTCAGCCAGATCGCTCCAGGTGCCTTTCCAATTAGCCCAGGAATCCGGCATGCCCACGCTGTTGACCTGCCCTTCCTGACGGGCGGCCTGCTCCAGCGCCGCCAGATTCGCGTCGGCGGCCAGCGCCGACTGCCCGGCCAGCGCCATCGCGCCGGTCAGAGTGAATACAGTAGCAAATAAACGTTTCATTATTCGCGATGCTCCGGTTAAATGAGAGAAGGAACTTGCTCTGGTCTAGTCCACAAGTGCCAGGCTAATTTAACGGAACAATATGAATCTTTTATGTCGGCGATAGGCCGCGCAACGCGAGAGGGTAAATTGGAAAAAGGACGCATGGAAAACGCCGCAAGCGGCCTGCCGGCGCGCGGCACCGCGGTTACCGCCATCAGTCAGGCTATCGCCAACTGGCTGGAAACAGGGACATTGGGCCATAACGCCCGTTTACCCGCCGAGCGCGAGCTTAGCGCCCATTTCGCCACTACGCGCATCACCCTGCGCGAAGCGCTCGGCCATTTGGAGGCGCAGGGGAAAATCTATCGGCAGGAACGCCGCGGCTGGTTCGTCAGCCCGCCGCGCCTTGATTATAATCCGCTCAGCCGCAGCCACTTTCACGCCATGGTGCGCGAGCAGGGATTCAGGCCGGCCACCCAGGTGCTGGACGCCGAGGAGATGCCGGCGCCCCCCGCCGTCCGCCGGCATCTGGCGCTGGCGGACGGCGCCGGCGTTTATCGCATCCGCCGCGTCAGGCGTATCGACGGCCGGGCGGTGCTGTACGTGGAGCACTATCTGAACCCCGCCGTTTTCCCCGGGATTCTGGCGGAAGATCTCACGCGCTCGCTGAGCGAACTGTACGCGCGGCGCTACGACATCCGCTACGGCAAAGTGTGGTTCGGCATGCTGCCCACCACCTTTCCCACCACCGCCGCGCGGGCATTACGCACCGGCAAAAACAGCCCGGCGCTTTTCATCACCCGCATTAACCGCGACCAGCACGGCCGCATCATCGATTGCGATTTGGAGTATTGGCGTTACGACGCGCTGCATATCAGCGTGGAGGCGGGCTGACGCGCGGCGTCGGCCCGGCGGATAGCGGAAAAAACCGCGCCCTGCGGCGGCGTTGCCGGCGTCCGATCAGCGCTCGTCGCGCCGCCCCGGCACCGCGGACCAGAAGCGGCGGGCGTGGACGGTAACCTCTTCGCGGTCGTGATAAAGCTGTTTGGCATGCACTTCCCCATTAACGCCATGCTCCGCCAGCCGCTCGCGCAGTAGCGCCAGATTGTGGGAAACCTCCTCGTAGCGTTTCTTCATCGGCAGTTTCAGGTTGAATATCGCTTCCCTGCACCAGCCTTTTACCAGCCAGTCGGCCATCAGGCTGGTGACCTTAGCCGGTTTCTCCACCATATCGCAGACCAGCCAATAAACATTGTTACGCGGCGGTTCGAAACGAAAACCATCGGCCTGATGATGGATAACCTGCCCGGTTTCCATCAGGCTCGGCGCCATCGGGCCGTTATCCACGGCGTGAACCATCATGCTGCGTTTTACCAACTGATAGGTCCAGCCGCCGGGGCAGGCGCCCAGATCAACGGCGTACATGCCGCTGTCAAGGCGTTCATCCCACTCCTCGGCCGGAATAAATACGTGAAAAGCCTCTTCAAGTTTTAACGTTGAGCGGCTGGGCGCATCGGACGGGAATTTGAGACGGGGAATCCCCATATAAAACGGCGAGTTGTTGTTGCTGTAGGAATAGCCCGCATAGCAACAGCCCGGCGCGATAAACAGCACGTGCAGCACCGGCCGATCGGCCTTCTCATGACGCAGCAGGATCTTATTTTCACGCAGCGCGGCGCGTAAGGGTACGGTAAACTTGCGGCAGAACTTCATCAGCTCTTTGCTTTCATTGGTATCCGGAACCTCAACCCGCAGATCGCCGGCCCGCTCAACCACGCCGGTCAGCATGCCGACGATCGGCGTGATGCGATCTTCCGGCGCCAGATCGCGCAGCAGCTCACCGCCGACAAACATTTGGCGGGTAAAAATCAGCTCGTGAAACGGCAACTCTTTTATCAACCGATCGGCATCTTCATGCTGATAACACTCAAAGATCACATAGCCGCTGTTCTCTTTCACCCGCACAAAACCATAGGCGTTGTGCTGCGCGGCCTTCTCCGCGATCTCCGCCGCGCACTCTTTTTCAAAGCCCGGGCGGCAGTACAAAATAACTTTATTCATGACGTTCGGCCTTTCTCTTCAGACGCAATGCGCCAACCAACATTAACAGCCATCCGATCAGAAAACAGAATCCGCCCATCGGCGTAACATAGACCCAGAGCTTGAGATGGGAAAGCGCCAGGCAATACAGGCTGCCGCTGAACAACACCGTGCCCAGCGCCAGAAACACCCCGCTCCAGTAAAACCACAGGTTGGCGCGCTGCTGCATCAAAATGGACAGCGCCAGAATAGCCAGCGTATGAAACGCCTGGTACTCCAGTCCGGTGCGCAGCCAGGCGAGCTCCAACGGCTCCAGCGTTTTACTCAACGCATGCGAGGCAAACGCCCCCAGGGCGACAAAAACAAACCCGCTGATAGCGGAAAAAATCAGCATAAAGCGACTATTCATTATTCATGTCCAATTTAATGCCTATTCCATAGGCGTTATTATCTCAGGACGGCGCCATACTCGCGACGATGAAGCGTATTCGCTACGCCTCACCCTTCAGCGCGTACCGTTATCATAACGGAAGCGAAACTTTTCCTGTTCGTTGGCGGCGCGGGCCAGAATCCAATGGCGAAAGGCGGCTATTTTACCCAGTTCCGCCTGACTGTCATGACATACCAGATAAAAAGCGTTTTTACTGACCAAAACATCATTAAACGGACAGACCAATCTTCCCGCCTCAAGTTCGCTCTGCGCTATCACGTTATTCGCCAGCGCAATCCCCTGCCCGTGGATCGCCGCCTGTAATACCATGGCGCTGTGGCTGAAAATCGGCCCTTGCTGCACATTTATCTGCACCCCCAACTGGCGCGTATACGCCAGCCAGTCGCGCCGCGAAGCGTCATGCAACAGCGTATGCGCCCCCAGATCGTCCGGGGTTTTCAACGGGTGCTCCCCGGTCAGCAGCGCGGGCGAGCAGACGGGCAACAGATACTCGGCATACAGCTTTTCCACCCGCAGCCCCGGCCAGTTGCCGCGCCCGTAAAAAATGGCGACGTCCACGTCATCCGACAGGCGCTCCTCATCGCGATCCACCGCCTGAATACGCACATCAATTCCCGGGTATTGCGCGTTAAAGCTCAATAATCGGGGCACCAGCCAGTGAATGGCAAAGCTGGGAAGCAAACTCACGGTCAACGCGCCTTTGGCGCTGCGGGACTGCAACTTGCGGGTGGCTTCATTAAGTGAAGAGAAAATTTCTTTTATATCAAGATAGTAACTTTGCCCTTCCTCCGTCAGCAGCAGCGAACGATTACGCCGGCGAAACAATTTAAGCCCGAGAAAATCCTCCAGCGACTTGATCTGATGGCTGACCGCCGCCTGGGTAACGAATAACTCTTCCGCCGCTTTGGTAAAGCTCAGATGGCGGGCTGCCGCATCAAATACGCGTAAGGAATTGAGCGGGGGGAGACGTTTCGACATGAATGAAATTCTGTTATTTCCCGATAAATAACGCTTGGGTTGGGTTAATTATCTATTAGTTTTTGTAATCCGAAACATTATAATTTGTCCATTGAGGATGCGCCAGCAAATACCTATATTTAGCGCGACTTCCTGGGCCGGAACGAAAAGTGCGGAGGGGTGACCCGAAGGGCTTTTGGCTTGTGGTTGTGATGTTGTGTTTGCTATTTATTTGTCTGCCTGATTTTACTCTGGCACCGCTCAGGCGGTGCTTTTTTTATGGCCGGCGTCCCGCCCATTCTCCTTCGGGCCATCGCAAGCGACGTTGGAAATTGCTCCCGGCAATTTTTTATTCGGCGGCCGGCATGCTGTCGGCCGCCGGCGCGATTACTTCATTTCAACCATTTCTTTCACGTTATCGCGGTTGATCTGCTGATTCTGGCCGTATGCGTCGGTATAGCCGATCAGGCCGGTCTCTTCGTCAACCGTCGGTTTGCCGTCGGTAATAATGGTGCGCCCGTCATTGGTATGCATGACATAATTACTGGAACAGGCCGCCAGAGAAAAAGCCATGACGATAGCGGCAAAAATAGAGATTTTATTCTTCATAGTTAACTCCCATTAAATAAAAATGCCTTATCTTTAACTTTATCTATCAGTAAACTCTAAAAATTAACAATTTAAAGCATAGTCAGGTTTAGCCGATTTTCCACAAAATAACGCTAAGCATCGTCTTAAACTTGTTTCAGTCGTAAAAATGGGACAGGATCTGACGCCCAAAAGAGGATGCTCATGACACCGTTCAACGCCACGGCTTTCCGCCGGCAGTTTCCCGCGCTTGCGCACCGCGGGGTATATCTCGACAGCGCGGCCACCGCATTAAAGCCTCAGGCCGTCATCGATAGCGTTCAGCAGTTTTATTGCCGGGAGAACGGCACGGTTCATCGTAGCCAGCATCGAACGGCACAATGGCTGACGCAGCGCTTTGAGCAGGCCCGCGAACAGGTCGCCGCGCTGATTAACGCCGACGACCCGCGCGCCGTTATCTGGACGAAGGGGGCGACGGAAGCCATTAACCTTGTCGCGCAGAGCTACGCCCGCCCGCGCCTGCGTCCGGGCGATGAGATTGTCGTCAGCGAAGCCGAACATCACGCCAACCTGATCCCCTGGCTGATGGTGGCGCAACAAACCGGCGCGCGCGTGGTAAAACTGCCCATCGGCGCCGATTTATTGCCCGACATCGGGCTGCTTCCCGGGCTGCTGAACGCCAGAACGCGGATTCTGGCGTTGGGACAGATGTCCAACGTGACCGGCGGCGTCCCCAATCTGGCCGCCGCGATTCAGCTCGCTCACCGCTATGGCGCGGTGGTGATGGTCGACGGCGCTCAGGGCATGGCGCACTCTCCGCCCGACGTACAGGAGCTGGATATCGATTTCTATGCGTTCTCGGGACATAAGCTGTATGCGCCGACCGGCCTCGGCGTGCTGTATGGAAAAACCGCGCTGCTGGAGAGCATGCCGCCGTGGCAAGGCGGCGGGAAGATGATGACCCAGGTCTCTTTCGACGGCTTTACCCCGCAGCCGATCCCTCACCGCTTTGAAGCGGGCACGCCCCATATCGCCGGCGTTGTCGGCTTATCCGCCGCAATCACCTGGCTGTCGCAACAGGAGTGGCGGGCGGCGGAACAGTACGCTCAGCGCCTGGCGCAACAGGCGGAGACCCGGCTTGCGCGCTTTCCCGGTTTTCGCAGCTTCCGCTGCGCGGATTCCTGCGTGCTCTCTTTCGCGTTCGACGGCCTGCACCACAGCGATCTGGTCACGCTGCTGGCCGAAAGCGGCGTCGCGCTGCGCGCCGGGCACCATTGCGCGCAGCCCTTAATGAGCGCGCTCGGCGTCGGCGGCACGCTGCGCGCGTCATTCGCCCCTTATAACAATGAGCAGGATGTAGACGCGCTGATTGCCGCCGTCGGCGCGGCGCTTGAGTTACTGACGGACTAGCGAAGATAACATGACTGAGATGACAGCTACGCCCCACCCTTTCGGCCGCCAGATAAGCGCCGACGATCTGAAAACGCGTTTCGACGCCTGCCGCTCTTGGGAAGAACGATACCGGCAGCTTATTTTACTGGCCAAACAGCTTCCCGCCCTGCCGGAAACCTTAAAGAGCGAAGCGATCTCGCTCTCCGGCTGTGAAAATCGGGTCTGGCTGGGCTATCAACGCCGGGAAAACGGCACGCTGCACTTTTATGGCGACAGCGACGGGCGCATCGTGCGCGGATTACTGGCGGTGCTATTAACCGCCGTTGAAGGGAAAACCGCGCCGGCCTTGCTGCGGGAAGATCCGCTGGCGCTGTTCGATGCGCTGGGGCTGCGCGCGCAGCTCAGCGCATCGCGCTCAAGCGGTTTAGCCGCGCTGGCCGCCAGGATCCAGGCCATCGCGGCGCAGTGCGTCTGACGGGCGCCGCCTGCTATTTTAGCGCCGGTTTTTCCTCGGCCGGCTGACGCGCGGCCTTCGCCATCATCTTTTTCAGCGCATGGGAGACGGCGACAAAACCGAACGTCGCCGTCACCATGGCGGCGGCGCCGAAGCCGGAAGCGCAGTCCATGCGCTTCACGCCCTCGGCGGTGGCGCGCGACGCGCACACCGAGCCGTCAGGCTGCGGATAAACCAGCGGCTCGCTGGAAAACACGCAGTCGATCCCCAGCCGTCCTTTACTGTTTTTCACCACGTTGAAATCATGCTTCAGCCGTTCGCGCAGCTTGGCCGCCAGCGGATCCTGGATGGTTTTCGCCAAATCGGCCACCTCAATGCGCGTAGGATCGATTTGTCCGCCCGCACCGCCCGTCGTCACCACCGGAATTTTATAGCGCCGGCAGTAAGAGAGCAGCGCGGCTTTCGGGCGCACGCTGTCGATGGCATCGATCACGTAACTGAAACCGCCATCAACATCGAGTAATTGCGCGACATTCTCCGCGCTGATGAAATCATCCACGCAGGTAACGCGGCACTCCGGGTTAATCGCCAGAATACGCTGCGCCATCACTTCCGTTTTCGCCTGTCCGATGTGCTGACGCAGCGCGTGAATCTGCCGGTTGGTATTGCTGACGCACACATCATCCATATCAATCAGGGTGATCGCGCCGATGCCGGTGCGAGCCAGCGCCTCCGCGGCCCAGGAACCGACGCCGCCGATACCGATCACACAGATATGCGCCTCGGCAAACAGCGCCAACGCCTGCCGGCCATATAAACGTGCGGTGCCGCCAAAGCGCTGCAGATAGCCTTCGGATAATTGCGAGCTCATTACAACCAACCTTGTTACGCGATAAAATAGGGGAATTAAAGCGGCGCGCGCGGTATGGCGCGCCGCTAAAAAAACAGCGCCAATCATAAAGGATTGGCGCATTTGATGACAAACGCAATATCTATCGCGCGCCGCGCCGGCTAAACCGGCACGACCTCAACCAAACAGCTCATGGCGTTCGGCCCCTGCGTCAGCGAGGATGTGCCGATATCCAGCGTCAGCACGTTCGCGTTGCCGGACTGTTCGACCGGGTGCCATTCTTTACGCCCGAAGCCGGGTTCAAACCAGGCGCCGGTAGCCATAATCACCACGCCCGGCATCACGCCGTCGGTGATCTGAACGCCGGCATGGATGCGTCCGCGCGCGTTTCTGACTTCCACCAGGGAACGATCGCCAATCGCGCGCGCCGCCGCATCCTGCGGGTGCATATAGAGCGTCTCTTTGCCCGCGGTTTTATTGGCGGCGACCTGCGGCGTCGCCGCCAGTTGGCTATGCAGCCGATCCGCAGGCTGAATGGAAATAAAATGCAGCGGCCAGCGCTCGGCGGCGGGCGCCCCCAGCCATTCAACCGGCGGCCGCCACTCGGGGTGCGGAGCGAAATCGGGTGCGTCATAACCCGCGATGGTGGCGCTGAACAACTCTATTTTACCGCTGGGCGTTTGCAGCGCGTGCTGCCGCGGGTCGCGGCGGAAATCTTCAAAGAAAACAAACGGCTCGTCATCCATCGGAATCTCGACGTAGCCTTTTTGCCAAAAGGCGTCGAATGACGGCCAGGCTCGCCCGTTATCCTTCTGTCGCGCGCGGCAGTCATCATAGAGCGTCGTCAGCCACTCCCACTCGCCGCGGTTCTGGGTGAAATCGCGCCCATAGCCGAGCCGTTCGGCCAGCTCGCTGAAAATCGCAAAATCATCACGCGCCTGATGCTGAGGCGCTATCGCCTGGTGCATGGCGAAAATAAAGCGATCGCGGGAAGAGCCGCCGAGATCATTGCGCTCCAGCGTCGTGGTCACCGGCAGTACGATATCGGCCATGCGCGCCGCCGGCGTCCAGACGATATCCTGAACAATCACCGTGTCGGGTTTGCGCCACCCCTCCACCAGGCGATTCAGCTGCTGGTGATGATGGAAAGGATTGCCTCCGGCCCAGTGAATCAGATGCACGTCGGGATAGGTATGGGTTTCCCCCTGGAAGGCGTACTCCCGACCGGGGTTGAGCAGCATATCGGCGATACGCGCCACGGGGATCGACCGCCCGGCATTGGCGCAGGAGGGGGAGGCCGGCGCGGGCGTGGCGATGCGTTCATTGCCGACGCCGTTCATCGATCCGTGACCGAACGAGAAACCGCCGCCCGGCAGCCCGACCTGGCCCAGCATCGACGACAGCGCGATCATCATCCAGTAGGGCTGTTCGCCGCGGTGCGCCCGCTGCACGGAATAGGCGCAGGTAATGAAGCTGCGCACGCCGATTAACTGCCGCGCCAGCCGTTCGATGCGCCCGGCCGGAATGCCGGTGATGGCGCTGGCCCAGGCCGGCGTTTTCGCCGCGCCGTCGCGGCGGCCGTTAAGGTAATCCGTCAGTTGCTCATAGCCGACGCAGTAGCGTTGCAAAAAGTCCTTATCGTCGGCGCCCAGGCGTTGAATTTCATATCCCAGCGCCAGCATCAGCGCCACATCGGTATTCGGGCGGATAGGGATCCACTCCGCATTGACGAATGCCGGACAATCGTCGCGCATCGGGCTGATATTGATCACCGGAACGCCTTTCGCCGCCAGGGTTTCCAGCGCGGGTTGCAACGTATGATGTCCGGCGCCGCCGGAGGCGACCTGAGCGTTTTTCAGCGCCAGCCCGCCGAACGCGAGGAAAATATCGCAGTGCGCGGCGACGCTGCGCCACTCCGTCACCTTGCCGGTCAACGGATGAAAGGTGCCGATCACGTACGGCAAAAAAAACTGCGCCGCGCCCCAACTGTAGTTGCCCTGCTGATCCACCGCGCCGCCGCCGGAAAAATAGAAGCGGCGCACCTGTGAGCGGGCGTGATGAAAGCGCCCGGCGGAAGACCAGCCATAAGAGCCGGCGAATAGCCCGTCGGCGCCGTAGCAGCCGCGCACGCGCCGATTCTCTTCGGCGACCAGATTTAACGCGACGTCCCAGTCGACTTCAATAAAATCCTCTTTGCCGCGCAGCGCGCCGTCGCTGTTTTCACGCCGTTGCAGCCAGGAACGGCGCACGGCGGGTCGGCGGATGCGGTGTTGCGAATACACCAACGGCGCAATGGAGTCGAGCATCGCGGAAGGGGCGGGATCGTCCGCGAACGGTTCGCAGCGAATCAATTTCCCCTCTTCGACAACGGCGGTAAACGCTCCCCAGTGAGCCAGGTGTGGATAACGCTTAATCGGCATGACGGCCCCATGACAAATAGTTAGCAGGGTACATAATAGGGTAAACGCCTGTTTTATCCTATTGCCGACACAGCAAATCGTTTTCTATCTATAGCGATAAAATAGATAACGGACGCGGCGGCGAAAGAAAGTCGCCGCCGGCAAGGGAGAAAATCGGGGGGTTAATTCTGCGGATGGCCGACCAATAGCGATCCCGAACTATTGCCGTTCATTGACGGACTGTTTTGAGAAGCGCTGAACAAGGTTCCGTTGCTCAGCGTATTTTTCAATACCCATACCCGGCCATAGTGGTTATAAAATCCCGCCGCGTGGCCCGCTTCCTGGCCAATGCCCTGGTAAATATCGAAGTGCTGCCCCTTAATCGCTCCGCCGACATCCAACGCCACCATCAGACGCATTTCATACTTTCCGGTGAACTTGCCTTCATTATTCAATAAAGGCACCTCGGCCAGCAGCGTCGTTCCGGCCGGGATCAGCGAACGGTCGGAAGCGACGGACGCTTTAGCGACCAGCGGCACCGCGCTCGCCCCTTTCACCGGCGACGTCATCATCGGTTTAAAAAACACAAAGGAGGGGTTTTGCTCCAGCAGTTCGCGCACCTCATATTCCGAGTGCTGCTCGGCCCATTGCCGAATGGCCTGCATGGACATCTCTTCGCGCGCCACTTCACCGCGGTCGATCAGCACCTTGCCGATGCTGCGGTAGGCGTGGCCGTTTTTACCGGCATAGCCGAAGAACGTCAGCGGACGCCCATCGCCGAAATCGAGATAGGCGCTGCCCTGCACTTCCATCATAAAGTTATCCACCAGCGAATTTGTCCAGGCCAGAGCCAGGCGATCGTCTAAAGCGCCGGAGTATATCGACGCCCTATCCGGCAGGCGCCGATTTTTCTTGCCGCGTGACGGCATGGCGTAAAGCGGGTAGCGGAACTCTCCCTGACGGGTATAGCGGGCTTGCAGAACCGGCGTGTAGTAGCCGGTGAACTGGACGTTGCCGAAGTTGTCCACGCCCTCCATTTGCCAGGCGCTCAGGCCGAACTTGCCCAGCTCCCGGGTATCGGCGCCCGACATCATCCAGTTTTGTATCGCTTGAAAGGTGCCGTTGTTGCTGGCATACAGGTTGGGCGATGCGTTTCTGATCTCCGCCACCTGATTGACGAAGTCTCCGGCATTGACGGGTTTGCCGGTTGCATTCGGCTCGTTTACCAGTTCCAAAGGCTGATTGAGGTGTCCATCTTTATACTGCTGTCCGCGATCGGTCGGTCTGGATTGACATCCGGCGAGAATGGCGATCACCACGCCGGTCAGCACATACTTTCCCCAACATCCTCTCATCTTCTTTGCGCTCTCTTTTGACATCGACGAATTCACCGTCGAACGATAACAAACACCTATAGAGAAAGAAACGACGTCCGATAAAAATCGCCGGCGGCGGTTTCAGACTGTTGACAAAGTCAGATATTAGGGGAAACACGGGGGGAGGTTCCCGCAGGGATGCCTCACCCCCGTGGTCACCCCGTGTATCTCGATCTGACAGACCGGTTTGTCAGCAACCTCAAATCGCCGGCGGCGGTTTTTAACCTCGCGCGCTCGGTTATCTCCTGAGACTGAAACCCGGCGCGCGCCGTTCACAAAACAGTCTATCCGGCGGTAAATTCAGCACCTGCGCGGGCTAGCCCCTGTTTTTTACAGAAATAGGTTGCATAGACGCTCATGGAGAGTATAGTGCGCATCCACGGACGCGGGGTGGAGCAGCCTGGTAGCTCGTCGGGCTCATAACCCGAAGGTCGTCGGTTCAAATCCGGCCCCCGCAACCAATTGATTATCAGCGAATAGACACCCTTAGCGGGTGTTTTTTTGTTTTGGGCCTTCAGCGCTACGGGC
>NZ_JAYWTM010000040.1:0-12294 GCF_036016195.1 Brenneria populi
GCGAGTTTTTTTAAACATGGGGGGAATCTCCGCAGATCTTTATTGCAAATAAGAATTATTACCGCTTTTGATCTCGCGTTAGCTATGCGCAATGACGGCTTGCGTATGCGCGGCGCCAAAAAGGGAACTTTGCGGAAAAAAGCCTGAACGGCGATCGGGACAAAGAAAAATCGTTGGAATGGAAGCGACGCTAGCAGACGTTGCGCGCCTCGCTCGGCGCGATGCCGTAACGCCGGCGGAAAGCGGTGGAGAAATTGGTGGCGTGCTGATACCCCGACATCCAGGCGGCCTGCTGCACGCTATATCCCTGCGCCAGATAGCGCCGGGCGAGCTCCAGCCGGCAATCGCGCAAATAATCGAACACCGAGCGCCCGTAAACCTGACGGAATTTGGCTCTCAGGCTGCTGGCGCTCATGGCGGCCAGATGCGCCAGCTCGTCGAGCGTATACTCTTTTTCAGGCTGCTGCGCCAGCAGCCGACGCACCTTCTCCAGGCGGTGTTGCTCGCCGGGCGGCGGCGGACGGCGCATTTCCCGCCCGCCGCTCCGGCCGAGCGACAGGCCGTGTCCCAGCAGTTGCTGCATAGCGCCCTCCAGCATGAACTGGCGCGGCAGCCCCGACGGCGCTTCCAGCGAGTAGCGTAATCCCGCCAGCAAATGCTCCGGGAGCTGCCATAAAAACGCCGGATAGCCGCCGCGTTCCCATTCATCCAACAGCGGGGATAACGGCGGTTGAGCATAGCCGGAAGGTTGGACGCCGAGCGAAAGGGTGCGGAGATGATGGTCAGCCGGATGGCGGACGTTCATTGTCAGACGATCGCCGAGCCGGGTACTAAACGCCATCCCCGATCGCACGACAAACTCCTTGCCGTCGAGGCGCAGCGCCACGCTTCCCTCCAGCACGACCAGCGTATAAAGCGGGCAGCGGTGAAGAGACATTGACTCGTAAGGTTGGAGCACCCGCACGTTGGAATTCGTCAGGCTGAGGCCGGAGGAGAGCGTCATCTCTTCGACGTCGCCCTGCACCACAATCCGCTTTTCTTTCCCGCGCTCGCGGCTTGACGATAGCTGCGGAAAACGGTAATCGATGCCGTAACGTGCGCCGAAATCAAAGAAATCTTCGATGGAAAAGAGCCGTTTTAGCATGAGATTAGCGCATCCCCCTACCCTGTTTAACGTCCGGCCCGGACCCGCGGTTAACGAAAACCGCGCCGCAGAGCGAAAAGCCGATTCCCGCCTAATAATTATTCACCTTACCATCGCCGCGCAGGCGCATCAATAAGAGTAATAACCATTCTCATCGAACGGTGTGCGGGGGTGGGGTTCGCGTGGGGATAGGCTAAAAAATTATGCCGAGGCGGGGGAAAACGCCCTGTGAGCGGCATGGACGCGGCAAAAGCCCGTGGCGCGCAGGAAGCGCGTCACGAGCGGCGCGATTAGCGTTCTCGAACGCCGAAGGAGATGCGAGGCGGCGTACTGCTTCGTAACCTAATCCGCGTCATAGCCCAGATTCGGCGCCAGCCAGCGCTCCACCTCGCCGACGGGCATCCCTTTACGCTTGGCGTAGTCTTCGACCTGATCGCGCTGGATCTGCGCGACGGCGAAATACTTGCTGTCGGGGTGGCTGAAATACCAGCCGGATACCGAGGCGCCCGGCCACATGGCGTACGAGTCCGTCAGCTTCATGCCCGCGTGCTTTTCAACGTCCAGCAGCTGCCAGATTTCCGCCTTTTCAGTATGGTCCGGGCAGGCCGGATATCCCGGCGCCGGGCGAATCCCCTGATAGTTTTCGCGGATCAGTTCGTCGTTGCTGAGACTCTCATGCGCCGCGTAGCCCCAGTAAACCTTGCGCACGCGCTCGTGCAAATACTCGGCGAAGGCCTCCGCCAAGCGATCAGACAGAGCCTTCACCATGATTTTATTGTAATCGTCGTGCTTCGCCTCCCACTGCGCGGCCAGCGCATCCTCCTCCAGCCCGCCGGTGACGGCGAATGCGCCGAGATAATCGGGCTTGCCGCTGGATTTAGGCGCGACAAAATCGGCCAGACAATAGTTGGGGAAGTCCGCTTTTTCCGTTTGCTGGCGCAGGTGATGGCTGACCAACAGCACCTCATCGCGCCGCTCATCGGTATAAATCTCCACGTCATCCCCCACCCGGTTGGCGGGAAATAACCCGACGACGCCGCGGGGATGGAGCGCGCCGCGCGCCGCCAGGTCGTCCAGCATAGCATTGGCGTCGGCAAACAGCCGCTTAGCCTCATCGCCCACCACGTCGTCTTCCAGGATGCGCGGGTATTTGCCCGCCAGCGACCAGGTCATAAAGAACGGCGTCCAATCGATGTAGTTGCGTAGGGTTTCTATACCGGCGCGGACTTCCTGTACGCCTAAACGATGCGCCGCCGGCGGCGTATAGGTTTCCCAATCCAGCGCGGCGGCGTTATCGCGGGCGGCCTGCAGCGTAACCGGCGGCGTTCTCGGTTTTTTACGCCCGTGCTGAATGCGCACGGTTTCATACTCTTTGCGGGTTCGGGCGACGAAATCATCGCGCTGGCTGTCGGACAACAGCGCGGCGACCACCCCTACCGTACGGGAAGCGTTCTGCACATAAACGGTCGGGCCGCTGTAGTTCTGCTCGATCTTCACGGCGGTATGCGCTTTCGACGTCGTCGCGCCGCCAATCATTAACGGCAAAGTGAACTGCTGGCGCTCCATCTCCTTCGCCACGTTGACCATTTCATCAAGGGAGGGGGTAATCAGGCCGGACAGGCCGATAATATCCACCTTCTCTTCGCGTGCGGTCTTCAGGATCCTGTCCATCGGCACCATCACGCCCAGATCGATGATTTCATAGTTATTACACTGCAATACCACGCCGACGATGTTTTTACCGATATCGTGTACGTCGCCCTTCACCGTCGCCAGCAGGATCTTGCCGGCGGTTTCGCCTTTCGCCTTGCTAGCTTCGATATAGGGTTCAAGATAGGCGACGGCCTGCTTCATCACGCGCGCGGATTTCACCACCTGCGGCAGAAACATTTTACCGGCGCCGAACAGATCGCCCACCACGTTCATGCCGTCCATCAGCGGGCCTTCGATCACCTCTATCGGGCGCTCCGCCTCTTGGCGCGCCTCCTCGGTATCCGGTTCGATAAACTCGGTGATGCCCTTGACCAAAGAGTATTCCAGACGTTTCTTCACCGGCCAGGAACGCCATTCGGCCTGCGCCTGGTTGCTCTCGTCGTCCGACTTGCTGCCGCGATATTTTTCCGCCAGCTCCAGCATGCGTTCGGTGGCGTCGTCACGGCGGTTGAGGATCACATCCTCCACCGCATCGCGCAGCTCGGCGGGCAGATCGTCATAGATCGCCAGCTGACCGGCGTTGACGATCCCCATATCCATTCCGCTGCGGATCGCATGGTAAAGGAAGACGGCGTGGATCGCTTCGCGCACCATGTCGTTGCCGCGGAAGGAGAATGAAACGTTGGAGACGCCGCCGGAGATCATCGCATAGGGAAGCTGCTGCTTAATATCCGCGCAGGCTTCGATAAAGTCGACCGCATAGTTGTTATGCTCTTCAATCCCGGTCGCGACGGCGAAAATATTGGGGTCGAAAATGATATCTTCCGGCGGGAAACCCACTTCTTCCGTTAGGATGCGATAGGCGCGGCGGCAAATTTCAATCTTGCGGGCGCGGGTATCCGCCTGCCCGACTTCATCGAACGCCATCACCACCATCGCCGCGCCGTAGCGCCGCACCAGCTTGGCGTGTTGCACAAAGGCCTCGACCCCCTCCTTCATGGAAATGGAGTTGACGATCCCCTTGCCTTGAATGCATTTCAATCCTTGCTCGATAACGTCCCATTTCGAGGAGTCGATCATGATCGGCACGCGGGCGATATCCGGCTCGCCGGCGATCAGGTTGAGAAAACGGGCCATCACCGCTTTCGCATCCAGCATCCCTTCATCCATGTTGATATCGATGATCTGCGCGCCGTTCTCTACCTGATGACGGGCGACATCCAGCGCTTCATTATATTTTTCTTCTTTTATCAGCCGCTTGAAACGCGCCGATCCGGTGACGTTGGTGCGCTCGCCCACATTGACGAACAGCGTATTGTCATCGATGGTTAACGGCTCCAGCCCGGACAGCCGGCAGGCCACCGGAATATCCGGCAGTTTACGCGGCGCCACGCCTTTGACCACCTCGGCGACCGCGGCGATATGCGCCGGCGTCGACCCGCAGCATCCCCCCACGATATTCAAAAATCCCGCGCGCGCCCATTCGCCGATGTGGCGCGCCATATCGTCGGCGTCCAGATCGTATTCGCCGAAAGCGTTCGGCAGCCCCGCGTTGGGGTGGGCCGACACATAACACTCGGCGATGCGGGAGAGTTCCGCCACGTACTGGCGCAATTCGCCCGGGCCCAGCGCGCAGTTCAGGCCGAACGACAGCGGCCGGGCGTGACGCAACGAGTTGTAGAACGCTTCCGTGGTCTGCCCCGACAGCGTTCGCCCGGATGCATCGGTGATGGTGCCGGAGATCATCACCGGTAACTCAATCCCCAGTGCTTCAAACTCGGTTTCCACCGCAAAGACGGCGGCTTTGGCGTTTAAGGTATCAAAGATGGTTTCGATCATGATCAGATCGACACCACCCTCGATCAGCGCGCGGGTGGATTCCCGGTAGGCGGCGACCAGTTGATCAAAACTGATATTGCGAAAGGCGGGATCGTTAACATCCGGAGAAATAGAGGCGGTGCGGTTGGTCGGGCCAAGCACGCCGGCGACATAACGCGGCTTATCCGGCGTCATCGCCGTCCATTTATCGGCACAGGCGCGCGCCAGGCGCGCCGCGGCGCTATTAATCTCGGCCGACAGCGACTCCATGCCATAGTCGGCCATAGCGATAACGGTGGCGTTGAAGGTGTTGGTTTCCAGGATATCGGCCCCGGCCTCCAGATAAGCGTCGTGGATGGCGGCGATAACCTGGGGTTTGGTCAGCACAAGAAGGTCGTTGTTGCCTTTTACGTCGCTCGGCCAGTCGGCAAAACGTTCGCCGCGATAATCTTCTTCCTGCAAGCGAT
Source organism: Brenneria populi (assembly GCF_036016195.1). Classification (NCBI taxonomy): domain Bacteria; kingdom Pseudomonadati; phylum Pseudomonadota; class Gammaproteobacteria; order Enterobacterales; family Pectobacteriaceae; genus Brenneria; species Brenneria populi. The sequence continues at coordinate 5,083 of NZ_JAYWTM010000040.1, forward strand.
AGCTCTGGATCATGGTTCCCATCCCACCATCCAGCACCATAATGCGTTGCGCTAACTGACGGCGCAACTCGTCTACCCGATTAATCACAAATACCTCATACCAGCGATGAATATCTCACCAATGCAAGCGCCTATCCTAACATAACTTGCCCCTTCGCTAACGTCGCGCCGCATGAGACTTTTTCAGGCAAACGCCGCCCTGGCGGCGGTAAAAGAGGGGTTGCATTCTTGGCTGAAAAAACGAAAATCAGTTCCATTATATGAAAAAGGAAGTTATGCCATGTCACCCGCAGAACCCGCTAAAAGAGGGAAAAAACCGCGAGCCGCCGCCGCTCCCCAGCCGGCCGGGCAGGTGCAATCGCTGACGCGCGGCCTGATCCTGCTGGAATATATCGCCAAATCCCACGTCGGCGTCGCGCTCACCGATCTGGCTCAGCAGGCGGGTTTGCCCAACTCCACCACCCACCGCCTGTTGACCACCCTGCAGCAACAGGGGTTCGTCCGCCAGGTGGGCGATCTGGGCCTGTGGACCATCGGCTCCCACGCGTTTATCGTCGGCAGCAGCTTTCTGCAAAGCCGCAATTTGCTGGCCATTGTGCATCCGATACTGCGTAAACTGATGGAAACCTCCGGCGAAACGGTGAATTTGGCGGTGCTCGATCGCAGCGATTTTCAGGCCATTATTATCGATCAGGTGCAGTGTACCGCGCTGATGCGCATGTCCGCGCCCATCGGCGGCAAGCTGCCGATACACGCTTCCGGCGCGGGGAAAGCCTTTCTCGCCAGCCTGCCGGATCCGCAGGTCGCGGCGCTGCTGCATAAAACCGGACTGCACGGCTACACCCCGCGCACCCTCGACTCGCCGCAGCGTCTGAAAGAAAATCTGTCGGACATTCGCCGCCAGGGCTACGCCTTTGACGACGAAGAGCATGCGCTGGGGCTGCGCTGCGTGGCGGCCTCGATTCTGGACGAGCACCGCGAGGCCTTCGCCGCTATCTCTATTTCCGGTCCGGTTTCCCGCATTACCGACGACCGCGTCACCGAACTCGGGGCGCTGGTCATCAAAGCGGCGAAAGAGATTACCCGCGAATACGGCGGCGCGGACTAGCGCCCCGCCCGCTGGTTAAAGCGGCGCTTATAGGGGTAGGCGTAGACGTCTTCAACATGGCCTTCCCGGATGCGCCGCTGTAAAGCGCGCCAGTAATCGGCGCGAAACAGCTCGCCATGCATCTCCTCAAAGAGCGCGCGCAACGCGCGATCGCCGCATAAAAAGTGACGAAACTCTTCGGGAAAAACGTCATTGGGGGAGACGCTGTACCAGGGCTCGGCCGCCAGTTCGTCTTCCGGATAGCGGGGCGGCGGAATATCGCGGAAATTCACCTCCGTCATATAGCAAATTTCATCATAATCATAAAACACCACCCGCCCGTGCCGGGTAACGCCGAAATTTTTAAACAGCATATCGCCGGGGAAGATATTGGCGGCGGCCAGCTGTTTGATCGCATTCCCATACTCGTCGATCGCCTCTCGACGCCGGCGCTCATCCGCCTGTTCAAGATAGAGATTCAGGGGCGTCATGCGCCGCTCCATGTACAGATGGCGGATCACGATCCGATCGCCCGCCTCTTCCAGCTTTTCCGGCGCCTCCCGCCGCAGTTCCGCCATCAGCTCCGGACTGATGCGGCGCTTATCAATGACGAAATTCTCATACTCCTGCGTATCGGCCATGCGCCCGACGCGATCGTGCTCCTTGACCAGCCGGTAACAGGCCATCACCCGTTCGGCGCTGACCTCTTTCGGCGCGGCGAAGCGATCCTTAATCACCTTAAAAACGCGATCGAACGAAGGCAGCGTAAACACCAGCATCACCATCCCCTTTACGCCGGGCGCGATAATGAATTGCTCCCGCGAATCGGCCAGATAGCGTAAATATTCGCGGAAATACTCCGTCTTGCTGTGCTTCTGACAGCCGATCGCCAGGTACAGCTCGGCGGTGGTTTTACCCGGCAGAATATCGCGCAGCCAGGCGACCAAAGCCGATGGCTGCGGGGCATAAACCATAAAGTAGGAACGGGCGAAGCCAAAGACAATGCTGGCCTCTGCACGCGAGGTCAGGCAGGTATCAATAAACACCGCGCCCCGCTCATTATGATGAATAGGCAGCAGGAAAGGGAAAACCCCCTCCGGCAGGAAAATCTTTCCCACCAGCCAGGCGGCTTTATTGCGGTAAAACAGTTCGTTAGCCACCTGCAGCGTCACCTGGGAAAGCTGCTCGGATGAGAACGCGCGCTGTAGGTAGGCCACGATGAACGAGATATCCCGCGGCAAATTCTCCCACGGCAAACGCAGCGGCACATCCTTCAGCAGTTTTTCCAGCATTTCGCGCCAGCCGTCGGACGGCACGAACGCGCGGGAGATGGGACGGGAAATTTCATGGAAGCGCTTTTCCGGCTGGGAACTGAAAATAAACAGTTTTTCCGGCGTAAGCTCCCGATGGTGGAACAAACGGCAATAGACCGAGTTAAAAAAGCTTTCGGCGATCTCAAAGCGCGGGTAATCGGGCAGCAGCGCGGTGTAAATCCGTTTGACCCGGGCTAGAAAATCGGCGTTCTCGCAGCGCGAGCCGGTGATGCAGCGCAATTGCTCCACCACCAGCCCGACGTGATGATCGTAAAGATGAATCCTATCCTTCATCGCCTGCTGTACCGACGGCCAGTCGGCCTGCTCAAAACGCTGCTGGGCGCCGGCGGTAATTTCCAGAAAACGGCCGTACTGGGCGTCGAATCCCTGTAAAATCGTCTGCGCCGTCAGTTGCTCAAGATCGCGCGCCATCGCGTTCTCCAGATAAAAAAACGCCGGGCGGGATCAGAACTGCTGCTCCTCCGTGGAGCCCGTCAGCGCGGTGACCGAAGAGACGCCGCCCTGAATGATGGTCGTCACCTTGTCGAAATAGCCGGTCCCCACTTCCTGCTGATGCGATGAGAAGGTATAGCCGTCTTTAATCGCCGCGAACTCCGGCTGCTGCACTTTCTCGACATAGTGCCTCATCCCCTCGCCGCGCGCGTACGCATGGGCTAAATCAAACATGTTGAACCACATACTGTGGATGCCGGCCAGGGTGATGAACTGGTATTTATAGCCGAGCGCGGAGAGTTCGTCCTGAAACGCGGCGATCGTTCTGTCGTCCAGATTTTTTTTCCAGTTAAACGAGGGCGAGCAGTTATAGGCTAATAGTTTACCGGGATATTTCTCATGGATCGCGGCGGCGAAACGGCGCGCCGCGGAGAGATCGGGCGTTGAAGTTTCGCACCACACCAGGTCCGCATAGGGCGCGTAGGCCAGGCCGCGGCTGATGGCCTGCTCGATGCCGGCGCGGGTGCGATAAAAACCTTCCACCGTACGTTCGCCGGTGACGAAAGCCCGATCGTATTCATCGCAGTCCGACGTCAGCAAATCCGCGGCATCCGCGTCCGTACGCGCCACCAGGAGCGTCGGCACGCCAAGCACATCCGCCGCCAGCCGGGCCGCGACCAGCTTCTGAACCGCCTCCTGCGTGGGCACCAGCACTTTGCCGCCCATATGACCGCACTTTTTCACCGACGCCAGCTGATCCTCAAAATGCACCGCCGCCGCCCCGGCTTCGATCATCGCCTTCATCAATTCAAACGCATTCAGCACGCCGCCGAATCCCGCTTCGGCATCCGCCACAATCGGCAAAAAATAGTCGATATAGCGCTTATCGTCCGGTTCGATATTATTCGCCCACTGAATCTGATCCGCGCGCCGGAAAGTATTATTGATGCGCTCGACGATGGCAGGCACCGAGTTCGCCGGATACAGCGATTGATCGGGATACATCGCGCCCGCCAAATTCGCATCCGCCGCCACCTGCCAGCCGGAAAGATAAATGGCTTCAATCCCCGCTTTCGCCTGCTGCAGCGCCTGGCCGCCGGTTAATGCGCCGAGGCAGTTCACATAGCCTTTGCGCGCCTCGCCCTGTAGCAACCGCCATAGTTTCGCCGCCCCCAGCCGAGCCAACGTGCATTCGGGATTCACCGAACCGCGCAGATTAATCACCTCCGCGGCGCGGTAAGGACGCGTAATGCCGCTCCAGCGCGTCGTTGTCCATTCTTGTTCAAGTTGTTGAATCTGTTGGGTACGAGAGAGTGCCATAGCTGAGATTCCTTATGATTGCGGTCGAGTTAACTAATCAAGCAATGCATAGCCGGGTAACGTCAGAAAATCGATAAGCTCATCCTGCGTCGTGATGCGCTCCATCAGGCGCGCCGCTTCATCAAACCTCCCGCGGCTGAAGGCGGCGTCGCCCAACTCTTGCTGAATCACCCGCATCTCTTCCGCCAGCATCTGGCGGAAGAGCGCCAGCGTCACGGGGCGGCCATCGCTCAGGGCTTTACCGTGACGCATCCATTGCCAGATTGAGGTGCGGGAAATTTCGGCCGTCGCCGCATCTTCCATCAGGCCGTAAATCGGCACGCAGCCGTTGCCTGAAATCCAGGCTTCGATATACCGTACCGCCACGCGAATATTGGCGCGCATGCCGGCCTCCGTACGTTCGCCGCCGCAAGGCTCCAGCAGCGCTTCAGCGCCGACCGGCGCATCATCGGCGCGGCTGATATCAAGCTGGTTTTTACGATCCCGCAAAACCCGATCGAACACCGCCATCGCGGTATCGGCCAGGCCAGGATGCGCTATCCAGGTGCCGTCGTGGCCGTTGCCCGCCTCCAGCTCTTTATCCTGACGCACCTTCTCCAGCACCTGGGCGTTGCGTTCAGGATCTTTACTGGGAATAAAGGCCGCCATGCCGCCCATCGCCAGGGCGCCGCGGCGGTGGCAGGTTTTAATCAGCAGTTTTGAATAGACGCTGAGAAAAGCCTTTTCCATCGTCACCGACTGCCTGTCCGGCAATACGCGATCGGGATAGTTCTTCAACGTTTTGATATAGCTGAAAATATAGTCCCAGCGGCCGCAGTTCAAACCCACGATATGATCGCGCAGCGCGTGCAGGATCTCATCCATCTGAAAAACGGCCGGCAGCGTTTCAATCAGTACCGTGGCTTTGATCGTGCCGCGCGGAAGATCGAAGCGATCCTCGGCGTAGCAAAACACATCGCTCCACCAGGCCGCCTCGCGCCATGACTGTATCTTCGGCAAATAGAAATAGGGACCGCTGCCTTTGGCCAACAGCGCCGCATGGTTGTGGTAAAAATAGAGCGCGAAATCAAACAGACAGCCCGGGATCGCCTCCCCCTGCCAGATCGCGTGTTTCTCCGGCAGATGCAAACCGCGCACGCGGCAGACCAGTACGGCGGGATGCGGCTTCAGCTGATAAATCTTGCCCGTCTCATTGACGTAGGAAATCGTTCCCCTTACCGCATCGCGCAAATTTATCTGACCGTCGATCACCTTATCCCAACCCGGGGACAGGGAGTCTTCAAAGTCGGCCATAAACACTTTTACGTTGGCATTCAACGCATTAATCACCATCTTTCTCTCAGCGGGACCGGTGATCTCAACCCGCCGATCGGTAAGATCGTCGGAGATGCCGCGGATTTTCCACTCGCCATTTCTAATGGAAGCCGTTTCCGAAATAAAATCGGGCAGCCGACCGCGATCGATGTTCTCCTGCTGCGTCCGACGTTCCGCCAATAGCTGATTGCGCCGCTGCGTAAATCGGCCGACCAACTGCGCTAAGAAATCAATCGCGCCATCATTAAGGATCTGCCGTTCCCCATCGCCAAAACGCTGAGTGAACGTCAGCTCTCTGCTTATGGTCTGTTGCGTCATTTCATTGCTTCCTTATCAGCTTTCCCGTCACCGGTCAGCCGCCTGACCAATATGGGAAGGGTGAACATTTATCAACCGACAAACTTAAGCCTAATGGATAAAAATAAAAAATCAAAAACAATTTCCATTTTCAAATAAAAATCAATATATACCATTGAAATTAAAATTATTTATTTTATGTATAAATGGGAAATTAATTTCATCAATTCGTATAAAAGGGATAAAAAAGGCGCCGGAGAGGCGCCTTTGACAGGAAAAGAGCAGGTTCAGTCCAGCGTAGGATTCATACGACGCAAATCATAAGGCGTAATCTGGTAAACGTAGTAATTAAGCCAGTTAACGAGCAACAGATGCCCATGGCTGCGCCAGGTGGCTTTAGGTACGATCTCGGGATTGTCGTCGGGGAAATAATTTACCGGAATCGTCGGGTTAAGCCCGCACGACTTATCGCGAAAATATTCATTCGCCAGCGTCAATGCATCGTATTCAGGGTGGCCGGTAACAAAGGCCAGACGCTTATCCCGACTGGCAAACAGATAGGCGCCGGCCTGTTCGGACTCGACCAGAATTTCCAGGTCGGTGCGGCTGCGAATCACCTCGGTGGGGAAATCCGCGTAGCGCGAGTGGGGAGCCAGAAACGTCTCATCAAATCCCCGCGTCAGTAAAGCGTGAGGCTGCAGCGTATGATGGGCATAGACGCCCGATAGCTTCTCTTTGCGGGTCATTTTCGGTATGCCGTACAGAATATTTAATGCCGCCTGTACCGCCCAGCAGACAAAAAGGGTGGAAGTGACGTGCTCTTTCGCCCACTCAACGACCCTAACGATCTGCGGCCAGTAAACCACATCGCAAAAATCAACTAGCCCCAGCGGCGCGCCGGTAACGATCAGACCGTCAAAATTTTCATCCTGAATATCATCAAAGTCACAGTAGAAATTGTTCAGATGTTCGGTCGGGGTATTCTTTGATTCGCGGCTATCAATACGCAGCAATTGAATATCAATCTGCAGCGGAGAGTTCGATAACAATCTCAAAAATTGATTTTCGGTTTCAATTTTCTTCGGCATCAGGTTCAGTACCAGCACTTTCAAAGGGCGAATTTCCTGCGTTTTGGCGCGAGAAGAGGTCATAACAAAAACGTTCTCATTGCGCAGAAAACTTACGGCTGGTAACTCATCAGGAACCCGGATTGGCATAACCTTATATCCTCACTACATACGTTTATACGTTTAGACTTCTAGATGCCTGAAGATAACGATTTTTGCTCCTAATGTCGAGCAAACAGTCACCAAGGTGAAAATGTTTCATCACGTATCGAGATATGCTTATCCGTTTTTTATATAAAGAAAAAGGGAGGGGAAAATAATCAAAAAATGCGCCATAACGCAAAAAGCCCCATGCTTACGC
>NZ_JAYWTM010000041.1:0-32373 GCF_036016195.1 Brenneria populi
AGTTTTTGTTGACCACTACATTCCAAATACTGAGCATGGTTGTACGTACCACGAATGGTGTTCTTATCCACATGAGCAAGCTGTAACTCGATCCAGGCGGTGTTATACCCTTGTTCGTGTAGTATGGTGCTCATGGTGTGGCGAAAGCCGTGGCCTGTCGCTTTCCCATGATATCCAATTCGTTTCAGTACTTGGTTGATGCTGGCTTCACTCATTGGTTTAGTGATGTCGTTACAGCCAGGGAAAACCAGGTTATAGCGTCCGGTAACCGCATAGAGCTGTTGCAGCGCATCAATCACTTGATCAGAGAGAGGAACGAGGTGAGGGCGGCGCATTTTCATGCGTTCTTTCGGCACTTCCCAGAGCTGTTTTTCAAAATCAAACTCTTTCCATTCTGCTTGTCGTAACTCGATAGTGCGAACGCCGGTCAGCATCAGGATGCGGGTTGCCAGTTGCGTGATTTTACTACCGGAGTAAGACGATAGGGCACGCAGGAAATCCGGTAATTCATCAGTCAGCAGGTGAGGGAAGTGTTCTGCTTTGGGCGGGGTTAACGCGCTGGCGAGTTCCGAGACCGGATTGTTTTCCGCTCTGCCGGTGACGATGGCGTAGCGAAATACCTGACTACAGGCCTGTCGGATCTTGCGTAGTTTATCGAGCACGCCGCGTTTTTCCCGTTTGCGTAGTGTGGTCAGCATTTCCAGCGGTTTGATCTCGGCGACAGGACGTTTACCGATATCAGGGAAGATATCGTTTTCAAACGCTTCCATCAGATCGTCAGCGTAGCCTTTAGACCAGTTAGGTCGTTTGTATTCATGCCACTCCAGTGCGACGGCCTTGAAGTTGTTTTCAATACCGGTTTGACGAGCCTGTTTTTCCAGCTTTTTTTGTTCACCGGGATCGATGCCATTGGCGATCTGCTTTCTGGCCTCATCCTTGCGCTGACGGGCCTCGGATAATGTGACTTGAGGATAAACGCCCAGTGCCAGCATGCGCTGTTTACCATCAAAGCGATATTGCAGACGCCAGTACTTTGAACCGTTAGGATGCCATTAAATGCATTCCTTCCCCATCAGTGAGTTTGTAGGGTTTATCTGTGGGTTTTGAACTTCTCACCTTTACATCGGTAAGCGCCATATACTGCCCTCCGTTGCTGGTTGTTGGTATAAGAATTTATTGAACGGGCTTGTACCATCAGATGTACCAACAAAGATTACTTGATGTACATTGATGTTGATAGAGTTCAGTTGAGTGAAAATAGCCGAATTAAGGCTAATTAGCTGAATTTTAGGCACAAAAAAAGACGTCGGTTGACGTCTGTTTACTTCGAAATGGTACGCCCTACAGGATTCGAACCTGTGACCTACGGCTTAGAAGGCCGTTGCTCTATCCAGCTGAGCTAAGGGCGCATACGGGCGGGGTTGCTGCGTAATGCGGTTTGGATTATACGGAGCGAACGGGTTGAGTCAATCGCTTTTCTGCTTGTTGCTCAGATGGTAAGCAAAAGCAGAGCGTTCAGTGGTTTGCCGGCGGTAATGAGCGCCGTCGACGCCGCTCGGAGGTACGCCGCTTTTTACTCCTTTCCGCGTGAGCCAAGCGGCCGCCTTGCTGTTCAACGGCGTTAATCGCCAGAAGAAAGCGGAGGGGACGCGCGTATCGGGGGGCGTGTCTTGACGGTTAGGTTACAGGGCCAGACGCGGCGCTATCGGGGCGAAATTCATCTTTATCTGCTGCTTTGATTCGATAATTCTTTGTAAGTTATACCCGTCATACTTCAAGTTGCATGCGCGTTGGCTTTGTTACTCGCCTCGGTGGGGTCGGCGCAAGCGCCGTGCAAAAACGCTGCGCCGTTTTTGTCCCGCAACTCGAATTATTTAGGGTATATATCGGCGCATCTTGGTTAGAATATGCCACTGATGCACTGCCGGTAAAACTTAACCTGCGTGGCGAATTGCGGCTGTTTTGAAAATCCGCTATTCCCGTTGAACTTGGGAACCTTTCAATTTATGCGTACTTTGTTATCTGCATTACTGCGTATTGTTTTGTTGGTGATATTCATTTTTCCCGTTGGATATGTGGCGGCGGCGGATCCGGACCCGCAGCCGTCGCAGTCCGATGCGCCGGCGAAAATCAATATTGACGCCGAGATGACAAAGCTGCAAAAAGAGCTGGACGGCATCAAGCAGCAGGTGTCCGGCGCTAACAGCGACAGTAAGTTCGGCGCGTTGAACGACGCCTCGCAACAGTTGGTCAGCCGGGCGGACGATCTGTCCGCGGCGGTGGCGCCGCTCCGGGCGCAGCTACAGGCTCAGTTGGATGTGTTGGGGCCGGCGCCTGAGCCTGGTTCCAACATTAATGAAACCAATGAAGTCACGCGTAAACGTAATAGTCTGAACGCGCAGAAGTCGAAGATGGATGCGCAGATTGAGCAAATCCAGACGTTGCGCGCCGGGGCGTCCAATCTTTCCGCGCAGATTATTACGCTGCGGCGCAATGCGCTGAAAACGCAGCTGGCGTTAAATTCAGGCAGTATTTTGGGCGCGCGCTTTTGGTCGCCGATCGTCACGCCGCAGGCGGAAGACTGGCGGCGGCTCGGCGTTTTCCAGTCGCAGTTAGGCGATGCGTTTATGACCGCCTGGGAGCCCGAGTGGCGCTATGGTTCGGTCTTTTTTCTGCTGATTGTCGTCGCGCTGGTGACCGCCGGTCGTCGCTATATGGAGAAGTATTTGGCCTGGGCCGGTATCCATCTGTTGCCGGAAGGGCGCCTGAGGCGCAGTTTTCTGGCGACGGCCAGCGTGATCTCCACCGTGCTGACCATCGGTATCGCCGCGAATTTACTGGATTATACCTTTACCCGTCACGGCCAGGCGGTTGAACGGGTGCAGGCGTATCTGGATACGCTGACGCAGCTCTCTGTTTTTTGTTCGATGATTGCCGGTCTGGGGCGCGCTTTTCTCTCGAATCAGCGGCCCTCCTGGCGGCTTCCGGCGATCGCCAACCCGGTCGCCAAGGCGATGAACGCTTTTCCGGCGATCGCCGCGCTGCTGATTTTGCTGTTCGGCATTATTGAACAGGTGACGGCCACGGTGGGGACATCCGTGGCGGCCACCGTTATGGTGAATGGGTTATCCGCGCTATGTCTGGCGCTGACGGTGGGCGTCATCGCGCTGAGAAGCGATCAGGTGCGCCGGCAGATGGTGCGCGACGGAGCGCAGCCGGAAGCGCGCTCCACGCTGGCCGGCATTGTTCATTTGGCGGTATTGGCGACCGCGTTCGCCGTTTTGGTTTCTTTGGTGGTCGGTTACATCTCGCTGGCGCGTTTTCTGACCTATGAGCTGGTGTGGATCGGCATGGTGATGTCCTGCCTCTATTTGTTTTCGACCTTTATCGTCGATATCTGCGAAAGCATCTTTTCGCCCAACAACGCCAGCGGACGGCGTATCAAGAATTCGCTCAATCTTGACGATCGGCATCTGGCGCAGGCCACGGCGCTGTTCTCCGCCTGCGGCAAGGTTTTGCTGATTCTGATGGCCGCGGTCGCCTTGCTGAATGGGACTTTCGGCACCACGACGCCGCTGGAGCTGGTGCAAAAAGCCGTTGAAATATGGGGAGGCAAAGGGCTGGAAACGTTGAGCATCGTGCCTGCCCATTTGGTGAACGCGCTACTTTTTCTGGCTATCGGGGTGTATGTGCTGCGCTCGTCAAAGCGCTGGCTGGAGCATGAGTTTCTTCCCAAAACCATGCTGGATCGCGGTATCCGCGCGTCGCTGGTGACGTTGTTCAGCAATATCGGTTATATCCTGATTATCCTGCTGACGCTGGCGACGCTGGGGATCCAGTGGAACAAACTGGCCTGGATTGTCAGCGCCCTGTCGGTGGGCATCGGTTTCGGTTTGCAGGAGATCGTAAAAAACTTTATCTCCGGCTTGATTCTGCTGACCGAACGCCCGGTGAAGGTGGGCGATCTGGTGAATATCAGCGGGGTGGAAGGGGATATCCGGCGCATTAACGTGCGGGCGACGGAGATCCAGCTGAGCGACCGTTCCACGGTGATCGTGCCTAACTCGCAGTTTATCTCGCAGAATGTGCGCAATATCACCATGGGGAACGCGCTCGGGGTGGCGACGCTGGCGCTGACCTTCCCGCTTGATATCGATCCCGAGGAGGTCAGGAGCATTCTGCTGGACGCTTACACCGAGCATGAGTCGATTCTGGAGGCGCCGGCGCCGTCCGTTAGCTTCAGCCAGCTCACGCCGACGGGGATGGTGCTGAGCGTGACGGGCTATGTCAACAGTCCGCGCCTGGTGGCGGGGGCGAAAAGCGATCTGCTGTTTGATATTATCCGGCGCCTGCGGGCGTCGGCGATTCCCCTGGCGGTGCCGCAGAGGATGGTGCTGGAAAACCCCGACGCCGGGGCGTCCGAGCGTATTGAAGAAAAATCCTGACGTTTGCGTCGATAGCGGGCGGCGGCGGCCGCCCGTTTATGACGCGACTTATTTCACCTGTTGCCGCACCATTTCGATATAAATTTCTCTCAGGCGGCGGGTTACCGGGCCGGGCTTGCCGTCGCCGATGGGCTTGCCGTCAAGCGAGACCACCGGTAAAACGAATGTCGTTGCCGAACTGATAAAGATCTCGCTGGCGTGATAGGCTTCTTCCGGGGTGAAGAGCCGCTCTTCCAGTTTGATTTGCGCGTCCGCGGCCAGCTTCAGCAGCGACTGACGGGTGATGCCGTGCAAAATGTCGTTGCTCAACGGGCGGGTCACCACGGTTTTATCGTGCAGGACGATATAGCAGTTGCAAGAGCTGCCTTCGGTGACGAAGCCGTTTTCCACCATAAAGGCGTCATCGGCGTGCCGGGTATGGGCGTACTCTTTCGCCAGGCAGGCGGCCAGCAGGCTGACCGTTTTGATATCCCGGCGGTGCCAGCGGATATCGGGGCAGGTGACGACATGCAGACCGCTATCCGCTTTCGGGTTTTCCAGAACGGCGCGCGCCTGGGTGAACAGCACCAGCGTCGGTTTTACCTCGGCGGAAGGGAAATGGAAATCGCGATCGCCGGCGTTGCCGCGGCTTAACTGCAGATAAATCGCGCCCTCTTGCAGCGCGTTTTTTTCAATCAGAGCCTGATGGATCGCTTTCAGTTCGGCCGGCGTGACGGGCAGCGTAAGCGACAATTCGCGGCAGGAGCGCTGCAGACGCGTCACATGGCCGTCAAACTCGGCCAATTTGCCGTTCACTACCGCCGTCACTTCATATACGGCGTCGGCGAAGAGAAAACCGCGGTCAAAGACCGAAACCCTGGCTTCGCTCTCCGGCACATATTGCCCATCAACATAAACAAGACGTTGCATTACAACACTCCTCAATAGTTTTAATGCAGCTTAACGCATTTTAGCCCCACAGCGCCGCTTGCGGCGCGTGTACCAGGCTACCGTCGTAACGCAATCCGTCGCTTCGGTCGCGTTGTAATAACAGGGGGCCGTCCAGATCGACAACCTGCGCGCCCTGCGCCACGATAAAGGCCGGCGCCATCGACAGCGAGGTGCTGACCATACAGCCGACCATAATGCGCATTCCCCGCTCCAACGCGCTGGCCCGCAGGCGAAGAGCTTCGGTCAGACCGCCGGTTTTGTCCAGCTTGATGTTGATCATGTCGTAGCATCCGGCGATTGCCGCCAGCGAATGGCTGTCATGGCAGGATTCGTCGGCGCATATCGGAATTGGGCGAGGCAGTTCGGCCAACACGCCGTCTTTCCCGGCGGGAAGCGGCTGTTCGATCATCGCGACGCCCAGGGTGGCCAGCTTGGGCACCAGTTTCAGGTAGAGATCGGCATCCCATCCTTCATTGGCATCGACGATCAGCCGCGCGTTCGGCGCGCCTTTGCGCACGGCGGCCACTCTGGCCAAATCGTCTTTGTCCGCCAGCTTCAGCTTGAGCAGCGGGCGAGCGGCGTTTTGCCGCGCCGCCTGCTGCATGCGCTCCGGCGTATCCAGCGACAGCGTGTAGGCCGTTTCCAGAACCTCGGGCGCCGGCAGGGACAGGCGCTGCCAGATGCGCTGGCTATGCTGTTTGCACTCCAGATCCCAGAAGGCGCAGTCGAGCGCGTTGCGCGCCGCGCCCGCCGGGAGCCGGCTTTGCAGCCGTTGGCGATCCAGACCGTGGCGCAGATCGTCGCCCAGCGCGGCGATCTGCGCCATCACGCTGTCAATGGATTCGCCATAGCGCGCGTAGGGAACGCACTCGCCATAGCCGGTGACGTCGCCGCAACGCAGTGCGGCCACCACCACGTCGGCCTGGCTTTTGCTGCCGCGCGAAATGGTGAATGTGTTCTGCAGCGGCCAGCTTTGTCGGGAGAGTTCGAGATCGATCATAGCGCGGCCAACTGGTCAACGATGCGTCCTACCCCCTGGCGGAACGGATCCACGACGGGCAGGCCGAATTTTTTCTCCAGGTCGGCCATCAGTTGCAGTGCCTCCGCTTCGCTGAGCGCCGCCGTATTGACGGAGATGCCGACAAAACGCGCGTTAGGGTTGGTTAAGTGCGCGGCCGATAAATTCAAGGCCATGCAATCGGCGATATCGGGAATCGGATAGTCGACGCCGCGCATGGTTTTGCGGGTAGGTTCATGACAGAGCACCAGCGCGTCCGGCTGCGCGCCGTGAATAATGCCGATGGTCACGCCGGCGAAAGAGGGGTGGAACAGCGAACCCTGACCTTCGATGACGTCCCAGTGATCTTCATCATTCGCGGGAGCGAGGGTTTCGACCGCGCCGGCGATAAAGTCGGACACCACGGCATCGATGCTGACGCCCGAGCCGCTAATTAGGATCCCGGTTTGACCGGTGGCCCGGAAGGTGGCTTTGCCGCCGCGGGATAAGATCTCTTTTTCGATTGCCAGCGCGGTGTACATTTTGCCGCAGGAGCAGTCGGTGCCGACGGGCAGCAGGCGTTTACCCGCGCGTTTACGTCCGCTGGCGACTGGGAAAGTTTGCGACGGATGGCGAACGTCGAACAGCGAACGGCCCAGTTTGGCGGCCAGTTCGCGCAGCTCCGGCACGTCGGCCAGACGGTTGTGCAGACCGGCGGCCAGATCCATTCCGCTTTTCAGCGCTTCGCTCAATACGGCGATCCACTGCGGCGAAATAATCCCGCCGCGGTTGGCGACGCCGATGACTAACGTCTGCGCGCCGGCCGCGCGGGCGGCCGCGATATCCATATCGGGCAAATCGCAGTCGGCGTGGCAGCCCTCCATACGGTATTGGCCGACACAATATTCCGGGTGCCACTGTTTAATCCCGATAGCGACTTTTGCCGCTAACCGGTCGTGGGCGTCACCAAGGAATAATAAATAGGGCTTTTTAATATCCATTATTCATCCTCATAAGTACGAGAGCGTAAGTCATTAATTAAGTGGTTAGGTAAAGGTTATTGGGTATAAACATAATCTTTCATTCGATAATAACCGTAGCGATATAATTGTCAATAACGGCGGTTACTAAGTTATAACGTCTGATTTTTTGGTGTTTACATGGGGTTGATTTCATCTTTTTGCTGATTTTGTAAAATTAAATTCTGTAATTCCCTTTTATTTATAAATGTCGCGGTTTTTTATAAAATTACAGCGGCGTTGTTTGAATGAAATATTTTATGATATTGATTTTATTGTACTTTATTTTTTATCTCAATGCGTAATTCGCTCTATTTTGGTGAGTTGACTCATTATGGTGCCCCAAGATAATGCATTCGGTTTTTTGTTTTTTATTTGTTAATTGAAAAGCATGAAACATATGGTTTTCAATATTACGATTTCTAATATCAGCGGTGGAAAATAATAAAGAGATTAATACCGTTGGCCGTTGGCGCCATAAATAAAAATGATGTCATGTTCGGCTCGCCACCCGTTTCGGCTGCGCCGCTATCCCGCCGTCCGGCGATCGCGCGGGGTAAAAATTTATGCCATGCCGTATCGACAGATTATCAAATCTGGGATAGCTTGAACGACGGGTTCGAGATCGAACCCCAACGTCGCTCGGACGGTCCGGGCGCTCACGTTACTTCGAGGATGTTATGGCTGATTCCACTTTTTCGCGCCACTTCACGCGCATCGATCGTCTTCCCCCCTACGTATTCAATATTACCTCCGAGTTGAAAATGGCCGCCCGCCACCGCGGCGAGGATATTATCGACTTCAGTATGGGCAATCCGGATGGCCCGACGCCGCCGCATATCGTAGAAAAACTCTGTACGGTCGCTCAGCGCGAGGATACGCACGGCTACTCAACCTCCAGGGGAATCCCCCGCCTGCGCCGGGCGATTTCGCGCTGGTATGCCGACCGCTACCAGGTGGAGATCGATCCGGAAAGCGAGGCGATCGTGACCATCGGCTCCAAAGAGGGGCTGGCGCATTTGATGCTGGCGACGCTGGATCACGGCGACACCGTGCTGGTGCCGAACCCAAGCTATCCGATTCACATTTATGGCGCGGTCATCGCCGGGGCTCAGGTGCGCTCGGTGCCGCTGGTCGAAGGGGTGGACTTTTTCAACGAACTGGAACGGGCGATCCGCGAAAGTATCCCTAAACCGAAAATGATGATCCTGGGTTTCCCGTCCAACCCGACGGCGCAGTGCGTCGAGCTGGATTTTTTCGAACGGGTGGTGGCGTTGGCGAAGCAATACGGCGTGCTGGTGGTTCACGATTTGGCCTATGCCGATATCGTTTACGACGGCTGGAAAGCGCCGTCGATTATGCAGGTGCCCGGAGCCAAAGACATTGCGGTCGAGTTTTTCACGCTGTCGAAAAGCTACAATATGGCCGGCTGGCGCATCGGGTTCATGGTGGGAAACAAGGAGCTGGTCAGCGCGCTGGCGCGTATCAAGAGCTACCACGATTACGGCACTTTTACGCCGCTTCAGGTCGCGGCGATTGCGGCGCTGGAAGGCGACCAGCAGTGCGTGCTGGATATCGCGGAGCAGTATCGCCAGCGGCGCAATGTGCTGGTGCGCGGTTTGCACGAGGCGGGCTGGATGGTGGATGAGCCGAAGGCCTCAATGTACGTCTGGGCGAAAATTCCGCAGGCCTATGCGCACCTGGGCTCGCTGGAGTTCGCCAAGCGTCTGCTGGCCGATGCGAAAGTCTGCGTATCGCCGGGGATTGGCTTCGGCGATTACGGCGACACGCACGTGCGTTTCGCGCTGATTGAAAACCAGGATCGCATTCGTCAGGCGGTGCGCGGTATTAAAGCGATGTTCCGCGCCGACGGCGTCCTGCCCTCGTCAAAATCGTCCTCCGCCAAGGCGTCATAAGTTCGGGCCGTCTCCCCGGCCGTCGGCCGGGGTTATCCTTTCAAGCGTTTTTCCTCTTCTCACCACGATAATTGCATCGCGCCGCGCACTTCGCGCACGGCGTCGGCTAAATCCGTTGGCGCCCGATACCGACTATGCGAGCATACTCTTTACCTTATGCCTGTATTGATTACCGGAGCCTGGCATGGAGTGGCTGAGTGCGTTTGCTGAAAGGTCGAATGAAGGGTGGTTGGGCCTATTGGCGCTGCTCGGTCTTGTGGTCGGCAGTTTTCTGAATGTGGTGATTTTTCGCCTGCCTATCATGTTGGCGCGCCGCTGGCGGAATGAGGCGGCGATGCCGGCGTTCGAAGATCGGGCGATGTTCAATCTGTGGTGGCCGCTTTCCTCCTGTCCGCATTGCGCGCGGCCGATTGCCATAAAAGACAACATTCCCGTTTTAAGCTGGCTATGGCTGCGCGGCCGCTCGCGCTGCTGCCGACAACCGATCTCCCGGCAATATCCGCTGATTGAATCGCTTACGATGCTGGCGTTTTTGGGCGCGGGCGCGCTGTGGCCGCCGGGCACGGCGCTGTGGGGGGCGCTGATCCTGTGGTCTTTTCTGCTGGCTTTGTCCGCCATTGATATCAACACGCGGCTGTTGCCGGACTGTCTGACCCTGCCGCTGCTGTGGCTGGGGCTGCTGTTTAACCTGTCCGCCGCCTTCGCGCCGCTGGAGGACGCCGTTATCGGGGCGGTAGCCGGCTACCTGTCGCTTTGGCTGCTCTATTGGTTATTCAGATTGCTGAGCGGAAAAGAGGCGCTGGGGTACGGCGATTTTAAACTGCTGGCGGCGCTGGGAGGATGGCTGGGGTGGCGCGCGCTGCCCGAACTGGTGCTGATCGCGGCGCTGAGCGGACTGGTCGTGACGTTATTGTGGCGGACTATGCGGCGCGAAGGCGTCGCGCGGCCGCTGGCGTTTGGTCCGTGGCTGGCGCTGGGGGCGCTGGCGCTGATGTCGCTGCGCTGAAACGACGGCGTAAAGAAGGCGGCCACCGCGATGCCGCTAATGAAAAACGGGCTGAGAGACGCTGCTCTCAACCCGTTTACGACGCCTGAATCGGCCGATTGGTTATTTTTCGCACGGCTTTCGCCTATTGCCGCATCGAGGTCCTTGCCGCCGTCTTATTTATCCCTGTCAGGCAATGATGGGTTATTCCAACATCAGCATAAAGGCGCTCATCCAAACAACCAGGCAGAATGAGATGCCCATAAAAAAGTACTTCACCGCTATATTCTCCAGAAGAAAACACGCCAGCAACGATCCCGATTGTGCGTTTTATTATGAAAGGAAAACATTGCGCCGCTGCCTTGCGCCGCCGGACAAATATTTTCCCGTTGTCATCACCAGGGCTCACACCAGTTATGACGGGATCGGCGCACAATCTACGCTGAGTGAGGGGCATAATTCAAGTGGGCTCAGGCACTATATTTGCCGAAATAGCATTAAAAAGCGTGGCGCGCGCCAATCGGCGTACGGCAAAGCGGCGCGGCGATAAATTATCTTCCGCTTATTATTATGAGTGAGATCAGTATGTTCCTGACAACTATCGTTGTATCATCAAATACACAACGAATGACAGGAACCGAAGAGAATGAAGAAATACCGCTATGCGCCGTGGCTGGCGGCGCTGCTTTTCGTCTTTTCCGACGCGATGGCCGCCCGCCAGGTAACCGACCAACTGGGGCGCAATGTGACCATTCCCGACCAGGTTAGCCGGGTGGTGGTGTTGCAGCACCAAACGCTGAACCTGCTGGTGCAGCTGGATGCGCAGGATAGCGTGGTGGGCGTGCTTTCCAACTGGAAGAAGCAGCTGGGGAAGGGCTATCTGCGGCTGGCTCCGCGTTTGGCCGATTTGCCGATGCCGGGCGATCTGACGCAGGTGAATATCGAAAGCCTGCTGGCGTTGTCGCCCCAGGTAGTGTTTGTCGCCAATTACGCCCCGCCGGAAATGATCGCGCAAATCGAGCGTAGCGGCATTCCGGTCATTGCCATCTCCCTGCGTCAGGATCGGCCGGGGGAGGCCGATAAAATAAACCCGGCGATGGACGATGAGGATACGGCCTATAACGAGGGGCTGAAAACCGGCATCCGGCTGATTGGCGATGTCGTCGATCGTCGCGCGCAGGCGGAGGATCTTATTCGCTATACTTTCGCCCAGCGCCAGCGGGTGAGCGAGCGCCTGAAGGATATTCAGCCGGAAAAACGTATCCGCGTCTACATGGCCAATCCGGATTTGACGACCTATGGATCGGGAAAATATACCGGTTTGATGATGTCCCATGCCGGGGCGTTCAATGTGGCGGCGTCATCGATCAAAGGCTTCAAACAGGTTTCGATCGAAAACGTGCTGGCCTGGGACCCCCAGGTGATTTTCGTTCAGGATCGCTATCCCGACGTCGTCGGGCAAATTATCGGCGATCCAGCCTGGCAGGCCGTTGATGCGGTGAAAAATCATCGGGTCTACCTGATGCCGGAATACGCAAAGGCCTGGGGATATCCGATGCCGGAGGCGTTGGCCATTGGCGAGCTGTGGATGGCGAAAAAGCTCTACCCGCAGCGTTTTGGCGATGTGGATATGCGGCAGGCGGCGAACGACTATTACCAGCGTTTCTACCGTACCGACTATCGACCGCATCCTGACGCGGCGCAATGAGCTACCGCGCTTACCGCCTCACTCTGTGGCTGACGATCGGCGCCACGTTGGCGATAGTGGTTTTATCTCTGGGGATCGGCCGCTTTAGCCTGACTCCGTGGCGTATCGTCAGGATCCTGATGGAGCCGCTGGCCGACCCCAAGACGATGATTAGCGATGTCGAGCGGCAGGTGGTGTGGAGCGTGCGGCTGCCCAGAGTGCTGCTGGCGTGGTGCGCCGGCGGCGCCCTGGCGCTGAGCGGCGCGGCGTTGCAGGGCGTTTTCCGTAATCCGCTGGTCGATCCGCACATCATCGGCGTCTCCGCCGGCGCGGCCTTTGGCGGCACGTTGGCCATTCTGATGGGCTGGGCTCCGCTGCTGTTGCTGCTCTCCACGTTCGCGTTCGGCATGCTGGCGCTGCTGCTGGTTTTTGCGATAGCCGCGGCGTTGGGCCAGCGCAACGTGCTGATCCTGATTCTGGCCGGGGTGATTCTGAGCGGCTTTTTCGGCGCGCTGGTCAGCCTGATGCAGTTTATGGCCGACACCGAGGAGAAGCTGCCCAGCATCGTGTTCTGGTTGCTTGGCAGTTTCGCCACCGCCCACTGGCATAAACTGTGGATGATGGCCGTACCGCTGCTGGTGGCCGGCGGTTTGCTGCTGCGGCTGCGCTGGCGCATTAACGTGCTGTCGATGGGCGAACAGGATGCCGGGACGCTGGGGGTGGCGGCGCTGCCGTTACGCTGGCTGATATTGAGCCTATGCGCGGCGATTGTCGCGGCGCAGGTCGCCGTCAGCGGCAGCATCGGCTGGATCGGTCTGGTGATCCCGCATGTCGCCCGTATGCTGGTCGGGGCCGACCACCGGCGTTTGCTGCCGACGGCATTCTGGCTGGGGGGCGGTTTTATGGTGCTGGTGGACGATCTGGCGCGGAATCTCGGCGCGGCGGAAATTCCGTTAGGCATTATTACCGCGCTGTTAGGCGCGCCGCTCTTTGCATGGCTGCTGTATCGAACGCAGCGTAACGAGATGAGTCGCTAGTATGTCCCAGATTAGGTTATCCGCCGAGGCGCTGGTCTACGGCTACTCGCCGGGGAAAGGGCTGTCTGAGCCTCTCGATATCTGTTGCCGCGCGGGTGAGATTACCGCCGTTCTGGGCGTCAACGGACGGGGGAAAACCACGTTGATCCATACGCTGCTGGGCCGACTGCCTCCTTTGTCCGGACAGATCCGGCGTCATGGCCGCATCGGGTTCGTGCCCCAGCTGTTCACTCCGCCTTTTTCCTATAGCGTATTGGATATGGTGCTGATGGGCCGCGCCGCGCACGTCGGTCTGTTCTCTATGCCGTCCGCACGGGATGTGGCGATCGCCGAAGAAGCGCTGGCGACGCTGGGCATCTCCGCGCTGGCGGAGAAGGCGTTCGGCCGGCTGTCGGGCGGGCAGCGGCAGCTGGCGCTGATTGCCAGGGCGCTGGCTTCTCAGTGTCATACCCTGATTCTGGATGAACCGATGGCCGCGCTCGATCTGAAAAATCAGGCGGTGGTGTTACGCCTGTTGAAACACCTGGCGACGGCGCGGGGGCTGAGTATTCTTTTGACGACGCACGATCCCGCGCACGCCTTGACGATCGCGCAACAGGCGCTGCTGCTGATGGCGGAGCGGCAATATCTTTACGGCCGCTGCGACGCGGTATTAAACGAGGAGAATTTGTCGCGGCTTTACGGCATCGCGGTAAAGCAGGCGACGGTTGCCGCGCTGCGGCCTTACCGTACGCTGGTGCCGATTTTTACGCCTTCGGAGGAGCCATGAACCGGCCTTTACGTCTTTACGCCGCGGGCAGCCTGCGGCGCGCGTTCACCCCGCTGCTGGCGGAATTCGGCGAACGGTATGCCGTAACGGTAGAGCCCACCTTCGGGCCGGCGGGACTGCTGTGCGACCGCCTGATTAACGGGGCCGAAGCCGACGTTTTCGCGTCGGCGAATCGCGCCCATCCGCAGCGTCTGAAAACGTTAGGGCTGGCGGAAAATACCGCCGCGTTCGCCCTCAATGGCTTATGCGTCGTTATGCGCAATATTCCGGCCCTGACCTCGCAGCCGTGGCTATCGGCGCTGCTCGATCCGCGTTTTACGCTGTCCACTTCCACGCCCGGCTGCGATCCGGGCGGCGATTACGCGTTCCAGCTGTTCGATAAGATTGAAAGTCTGCACCGCGGCTGGGGCCAACGGCTGCGAGAGAAGGCGAAGCCGCTGGTCGGCGGCGCGATGACGCACAGCATCCCGGCCGGGATGACCGCCGGAAGCTATCTGATCCGCTCGGGGCAAAGCGATATGCACATCGGTTACGCCAGCTATTTACCGCTGCTGACCCGTCAGCCGGACCTGAGCGTGGTGCCGATACCCGAGCCTTATGCGGTCAAGGCCGAGTATATGCTGGCGACGCTTAGGCCGGAGCGCCGTGAAGCCCGGCAGCTGGCGGACGCGATTTTGTCGCCCTCCGGCCAGCGGTTTTTGCGCGAAAACGGCTTCTCCTCGATATTTTAGCCTTCCGGCGTCAGGTAAATCGGGCAATAGCGTTCTTCTCTGTTATCATTGGCGCCAACCGCGCGTCGGTTCATTGAACCGGCGCCGCCTTCCATATGTCGTCTTTGGCAATAGAGTAATCACTGTGAGCACAACCGCTTTTTCTTCCCTCGCGCTGCCGGCCGAGCAGCTGTCCAACCTGAACGAACTGGGCTATACCGCCATGACGCCGGTGCAGGCGGCGACGCTGCCCGCCATTCTAGACGGCGCCGATGTTCGCGCCAAAGCCAAAACCGGCAGCGGTAAAACGGCCGCGTTCGGCATCGGTCTGCTCAATCGCATTGCGGCCGGCGAGTTTACCACCCAGGCGCTGGTGCTGTGTCCGACGCGCGAGCTGGCCGATCAGGTGAGCAAAGAGCTACGCCGTCTGGCCCGCTTTACGCAGAATATCAAGATCCTGACCCTGTGCGGCGGCCAGCCGATGGGGCATCAGATCGATTCGCTGGTCCATGCGCCGCATATTGTCGTCGGCACGCCGGGACGCATTCAGGATCACCTGCGCAGGTCGTCGTTAGCGCTGGACTCGCTGAAGGTGCTGGTGCTGGATGAGGCCGATCGGATGCTGGATATGGGATTCACCGAAGCGATTGACGAGGTGATCGGCTATGCGCCGGCGCAGCGTCAGACGCTGCTGTTTTCCGCCACCTATCCGGAGGAGATCGAGCGGATCAGCGCGCGGGTACAGCGCCGGCCGTTAAATATCGACGTCGCCGATGACGGCGCCGAGCCGGCGATCGCGCAGCGTTTTTATGAGACCAGCAGGGAGCGGCGCCTTCCGTTGCTGATCGCCCTGTTAGGCCGCTACCAGCCGGCGTCCTGCGTGGTGTTTTGCAACACGAAACGGGATTGCCAAAGCGTTTTCGACGCGCTGGATACGCGCGGCGTCAGCGTGCTGGCGCTGCACGGCGACCTGGAACAGCGCGATCGCGATCGGGTGTTGGTACGCTTCGCCAATCATAGCTGCCGCGTTCTGGTGGCGACGGATGTGGCGGCCAGGGGGCTGGATATTAAAGATCTGGCCCTGGTGGTGAATTTTGAGCTGGCTTTCGATCCTGAAGTGCATATTCACCGTATCGGCCGCACCGGCCGCGCAGGCATGGAAGGGCTTGCCGTCAGCCTCTGTACGCCGCAGGAAATGAGCCGGGCGCATCTGATCGAGGATTATCTGGGCATGCGCATTGACTGGGCGCCGGCGGCGGAGGTCGGTTCGGACGACGCGGCGGCGCTGGAGCCGGAGATGATGACCCTGTGCATTGACGGCGGCCGCAAAGCCAAAATTCGCCCGGGGGATATTCTCGGCGCGTTAACGGGCGAGGCGGGGTTAACGGCGGAGGAGGTCGGGAAAATTGATATGTTCCCGCTGCACGCCTATGTCGCTATCCGTAAAGCCAGTGCGAAACGGGCGCTGAAGCGGCTACAGCAGGGAAAAATCAAAGGCAAGAGCTGCAAGGTCATCCTGCTGAAGTAAGCGCTCGGCAAATAGCGTTCGGGACGCGCGCGTCCCGAACGGGCTTTCGGCGGCGTCTGTGTGGGGGGGAACGCCGGTGGAGAAAAGGCCGAGCGGATGGTTAAAGCGCGTCTGCGACGCGGCGATGGGAAAAGAGAAGGGGACGAAGAATACGGATACGAATCCCATGCCGTTATGGTAGGCTGGGGATTAAACGCGAATAATAGTTCATTCACTCGCCGCCTGAGCGCAATTCGAATTATTGCGACCAGATATTATTTAAATTCAGCCCGGCGTTGTAAATATATACCCTAAATAATGCGCATCGCGGGACAAAAACGCCAACGCGTTTTTGCACAGCGCTTGCACCGCCTCCCGAAGGGGCGAGGCCATCAGGCTGAATAACGCGGCAAGAGAAGGACAATTCGTCAGGAACGAATTTGACCAGCCGACGGCTGGCCTGTGGCGAGAGACAGAATGTGTCTCATTTAATCCCGATGAGTTTACACAAGTCAGTGATTCGGGTTACTGATAAATCTGCCGGGAGCAGATTTGAACGCCGCTGGCGGCGGCGCCAACGGGCGTAATAAAGCCAATGCACAGGCAACTTGAAGTATGACGGGTATATTAACTGTCGCTTTAACATCGGCGATTTACTTTTTGTCATAACCATGACTTTTTTTCTGCCGGCGCGTTGTGGATCTTTATTTCGATAATATATACCTTAAATAATTCGAGACGCGCTAAGCGCATGACGCATGCGCGGGGAGCGATTTCAAGCGGCCGGCGGCTTTCTTGCGGCGTCTCTCCGTTTAGCCGGTCAAACGGTTTGCGGATGCGGCGTTGAATACGGCTTATCGCCAGCGCGCGCTGGTGAAATTGAACGGATCCGCTAAGCGGTGTAAATAATGTGTTCGCCTAAAAGAAGAATATAAAAATAGCTCTTTAGCCTATCAATAATAGATAAAATAATAGATAAAACTGTCCCTGACTTTTCTTCTTTGCGCACATGCTCTTTTTATTTCTTTAGCAGCAATATATTTCACTGTTAACTATATAATTTGTAACGGATGAAGAGTTTTGGCTGATGATATCCCGGACCAGAGTAACTGAGGAATTAAGCGAAGAAATATCGAGTGAAGAAAGCGCCGCGCTCCCTTGTCGCCGGCAGCGTTGGCACCGTTCTATTTTAGGACGCGTCACGCTATTTCTGCTTATCGGCATTATTGTTTCCTATGGCGTCGGGGCGGCGGCGGGCTGGTTTCTGGTCGATAAAAGCTCGCAGGAACAGTGGCGGCGCCAGGCCGACATCAACGCTCACATCATGAGCTATATCGTTCGCAGCATATATACGTCGGCGATCGCCCCTATGGATGAGGCCGGGCAGGTTAAGAGTATCGTAACGGATCATTTTTTCGGCGATGACGAATCTATTCTGCAAACGGGGTTTAATCCGGTAGACGTGCTTTCTCTGGCGGCGATGCAGACTAATAACCGCGTTTGGCTGTTCCGCTATCGTGAGAAAGAGGGGTTTGTCAACGTCGCGCATACGGACGGCGGCGCAGGAGGTCAGGTTCTGCAACTGGAGAAGGGTAGGCCGTTAATCCCCGAGGCGTTGACGACGACGTTCGCCGGTTTCGTCTGTATCGACGGCAAAACCTATTTCGCCAGCGTTCTCCCTATTTTGGCGCCGTCGGGAAAATTGCTGGGCGCGCTGGTGAGCAGCGTCGGCGAGAAGCAGGGGCTTTACCGTATTCATCATACCCTGCTGCGCAACTCGCTTATCGGGCTATGGATGGTATTGATGGCGATGGGGCTGATTATCAGCCTGTTTATGCGGCAATTTTTTTACTCGGTGCCGGCTCTGATTCAGGCTTTGACGCGCATTGCCCACGGCGATACCGCCAACGTCACGCCGCTGCTGCAAAGGGACGATGAGATCGGCCACCTGGCGTTTGCCATCGAAAAACTGCGGCAGGCGATGGTGGAATGGGAACATCTACAGCAAATCAAAGACACCGCGCAGAAAATGGAGTATATGGCTCATCACGACCAGCTGACCGGCCTGCCCAACCGGACTTTTTTCAACGGCGCGCTGGAAAGCGCCATCGTCCGCCTGCAGTCGAAAAATGCGCATTTTAATCTGATGCTGCTCGATCTCGACTATTTCAAGAGCGTCAATGATACCTACGGCCATCCGGTGGGGGATGCGCTGCTGATTAGCGTCAGCGAACGGATATCCCTGTCGGTCGGCGGCGAGGATGTCGTCGCCCGGCTGGGGGGCGACGAGTTTGCGCTGATCCAGCTGGTGAAGGAAAAACCGATACAGGAGGCGCGACGGCTGGCGGAGCGGATAATTTCAGCCATCTCCGCGCCTTTTTACTGCCAGGGGCACGAGTTTTGCGTGGGGATCAGCATCGGGATCGCCAGCGCGCCGCTGCATGGCGAGACATCGCAGAGCCTGATGAAACATGCGGACGTGGCGCTGTATGCGTCGAAAAGCGCCGGCCGGAATAGCTATCACTATTTTGAATACGGCATGACGATGCCGAGCCTGGCACAGAACGCCAGGGAGCTGGATATCGAGGGCGCCCTGTCCCGCAAGGAGTTCGAGCTTTATTATCAGCCGCTGATACGCCTGACGGACAATGCCGTTATCGGCTACGAAGCACTGGTTCGCTGGCGTCATGATTGCCGGGAATTGCTGATGCCGGATGTGTTTATCGCGCTGGCGGAGAGAACCGGGCTGATTATCAAGTTGGGGGAGTGGATTATCCAGCAGGCCTGTCGTGACGCCGTGGCGCGCTTTTCCGCGCGCCAGTGCGTTTCGGTGAATATATCGGGGATTCAGATTCACCATCCCGGATTTGCGGATATCCTGGCCCGCGCGCTGGAGGAGAGCGGGCTGCCGGCGTCACGTATCGCGCTGGAGATAACCGAATCCATTTTGCTGGATCGCCAGGGCGCGCTGCCCGTGTTGCAACAGATACGGTCGATGGGCGTGGCGATAGCGCTGGACGATTTCGGCACCGGCTATTCATCGCTCGATTGCCTGTCCGATTTCCCGTTTACCCGGGTCAAGCTGGATAAGGGGCTGGTCGCCGGTATGGAAGAGCATGAGTCGAAACGCGTGATTGTGCGCAGCATTATGGGGCTGGTTAAGCAGCTGGGAATGGAGTGCGTCGCCGAAGGCGTGGAAACCGATCGGCAGCTGACGCTGTTGCGCCACAGCGGGTGTGAATTCGCTCAGGGGAACCGAATCGGCGCAGCGCGGCCGGTAACGGCAATCGCGGCTGAATGATGCGATACTCGCGGCGCGGCGCGGCGGCGGTGAATGCATATGCGCGCACGGTCTGTCGTCTGGCCTTCGGCATGTTCGCCGGGGGGCGCCGTAAAGCGGCGCTGGCGGTCGTGATGCTGCTGCTATTGCCGCCGCCGGTCGCCGCCGTGCCGATGGACGATACGCTGACGCGAATCGCCCGGACCAAAACGATAAAAATAGGCCACCGTCTGGACGAGCCGCCCTTTTCCTATCAGGTCGACGGGCAAGTTATCGGCTATTCGGTCGATCTCTGTCTGCGCGTCGTGGAAGGGATAAAAAGGTATCTGCGGCAGGATAAGATACGGATTGTGTTTGTCCCGGTGACCACGGCGACGCGTTTCGCCCAGATACGTAATCACGGGATCGATCTGGAATGCGCCGCGACGACCAATAATCGCGAGAGGCGGAAAATGGCCGCATTTTCCTATCCTCACTTCGTCGCCTCGACGCGCTTTGTGGCGCTGAAGCGCTCCGGCATCAGGCGCATCGGTGATTTGGCCGGGCGCAGCGTTTCGGCGAGCAGCGGTACGATCAATCTCGATCAGCTGAATGCGGCGAATATGCGCCTGAAGCTCAACGTCGTCGTGGTGCTGAAAAAAACCAATCAAGAGGCTTTTGATCTGGTGGCGAACGGCGGCGTATCGTCCTTTGTGATGGACGATATTCTGCTGGCGGGGCTGGTGGCCACTTCTCCCGCGCCGTCCGATTTCGTGCTGTCGGAAGATTATTTAAGCCGGCCCGAACCCTACGGCATCCTGATGCCGCCCGGCGCTCCGATCTTCCAGACGGTCGTGAACCAGGAACTGCGCGCTATCTTCACCGGCGGGGAGATCGGCGCCATTTACGGTAAATGGTTTCTTTCCCCCATTCCGCCGCACGGCGTTAATCTGCGCTTCCCTATGCCGCAGGCCCTGAAGGCGCTGCTGGCGCAGCCGCAGGACTACCTTGATTAACGGCGCCGCGGATGGCTCTGGCGCGGTTAAGCCGCCCGGCACCATTGGGCCAGATGCTGCAATGCCCGGTCGACCTCTTCATTCCAGCCGAATCCGGCGTTGAGCCGCAAGCAGTGATCGTAGCGCCGATCGGTTGAGAAAAGGTAGCCGGGCGCGATGCCGATGCCCTGTTCGCGCGCTTTGATAAACAGCTCATGGGCAGGTATGCAGCCCGGCGGCAGTTCGACCCACAGCACATATCCCCCCAGGGGTTTCGAAACCCGCGTTCCCGGCGGAAAGTGCGTTAACACGGCGTTGCGCAACTGCGTGATTTGACGCGCCAGCTCGCGCCGCAGCCGGCGCAGGTGGGCGTCGTAGCCCCCGGTCTTCAGAAACTCCGCGACGGCTGTTTGCGGCAGCAGGGTGGTTCCCATGGTGGAGGTATACTTCAGCGACGCTATTTTTCGATTCCACTTTCCGCCGCTCAGCCAGCCGAGCCGGATCCCCGGCGCTACGGTTTTGGAAAAACCGCTGCACAGTATGACGTTGGGGCTGAAAGCGCGCAGCGGGAAAGGGCGCGCGGCGCCGAATGCGGTATCCCCGAAGGTGTCATCCTCGATAATGGCGATGTCGTGTTCATCCGCCAGCCGGGCGAGATAGGCTTTTCTCTCGTCGGAGATAATGCCGCCGACCGGGTTGTTGACGTTGGCGAGCGCGACCCAGGCGGCGACCACCCGCTGGCTGAAGAGGGCGGCCAACTGCCTGACATCGGTTGTGCCGCTGTCGTCCTGCTCCACTTCCACCACCCGCAGCCCCAGATTATGCAGCATTTGCAGCAGCACAAAATAGCAGGGCGAGTCCACCGCCACGCTGTCGCCGGGTTTGGTCACGGCCCGCAGCGCCAGCGATAGCGCTTCGAGGCAGCCGTTGGTGACGATGATCTGGTCGGCCTTCAGGCTGCAGCCGTAGTCCAGCGCCCGGCGAGCGATCTCCGCCTGCAGCGGCGGATAGCCCGTTCCCTTGACCGAGTTGCCCAGCAGCTGCGGCTGACGGTAGCTGAATTGACGCATCAGCAGGCCGATCTTGCGGATGGGGTAGAGGCTGCTGTCGCCGTTGGCCAGATCCAGCCGCACGCGGCAATTGCTGCCGACCATCGCCAGATGCAATTCGGTTTGCGGATCCAGCGGGGTAATGGTCACCGGGCGCAGCGGCGCGAGCGGCGCATTATCGGGAAGGATGGCGTAAAAACCGGATTGGGGCCGGGCCTGGGCGTAGTGTTCATCCTCAAGGGTGCGCAGCGCCTTTAGCGTCGTCGTGACGCTCGCGCCGTACTGCGCCGCCAGCTTTCTGACCGAGGGGAGCCGTTGGCCCGGCGCTAAGGTTCCGTCGACAATCGCCCGTTTGATCTTTTCGGCTATCCGCCGGTAGCGGCACCTCTGCTCTTCCATCTGTTCCGCCTTATATCGCGCCCAACTGTTCATATCGCCGGGCAAGCTTTAAATGTACATTTTTTTCTACGCCAACGGCGAAAAAAGATGATGCAATCATCTAAATATCAATTAATTAAAAATATACCATGGCCGATCGTTTAAGCATCGAGATACACGGGGCGGCCACCGGGGTGAAGCGTCCCCACGGGAACTTTCCCCTGTGTTTCCCCTAAAAACCGGCTTAAGTGACCCGCATTCGGCTATGGGTAATGAATTTTAATGGAAAAACGCATGGAACTTTCAACTATCGATCCGGATATCGCGCCTTTGCTGGCCCGTGAGCTGGCAAGGCAGGAAAATAATATAGAGCTTATCGCATCGGAGAACTACGTGAGTCCCGCCGTGCTGGCGGCGCAGGGGTCGGTGCTGACCAATAAGTACGCGGAAGGCTATCCCGGCCGGCGTTATTACGGCGGCTGCCACGTCGTCGATGAAGTGGAAACGCTGGCGATTGCGCGCGCCAGGTCGCTGTTTAATGCCGAATACGCCAATGTTCAGCCTCACTCCGGCTCTCAGGCCAACCAGGCGGTGTTTCTCACGGTATTGCAGCCCGGCGATACCATCCTCGGCATGGCCCTGTCCGATGGCGGTCATCTGACCCACGGCGCCGGCGTGAATTTTTCCGGTCGGATGTATCGCGCCTTGTCCTACGGGCTGGATCCCCACAGCGAAGAAATTGATTATCAGGCGGTGGAACGACTGGCGAAAGAGGCGCGGCCAAAACTGATCATCGCCGGCGCGTCCGCCTATTCGCGCGCTATCGATTTCGCCCGCTTCCGCCGTATCTGCGACGAGATAGGCGCTTATTTAATGGTGGATATGGCCCATTACGCCGGGCTGGTGGCCGCGGGGGTTTATCCCTCTCCGGTGGGGATCGCAGATTTCGTCACCTCGACGACCCATAAAACGCTGCGCGGCCCGCGCGGAGGGCTGATTCTGGCTAAAAAAGAGTTCGGCGCGGCGCTGGATAAAACCCTGTTCCCCCTCTATCAGGGCGGACCGCTGATGCACATTATCGCCGCCAAGGCGGTCGCTTTTCGTGAGGCGGCGACGGACGGCTTTCAACGCTATCAGCGGCAGGTTATTGATAACGCCCGCGCTATGGCTCAGGTTCTTGACCGGCGCGGGGTGCGCATCGTTTCCGGCGGTACGGACTGCCATATGTTTTTGGTCGATCTGCGCAGCAAAGGCATCAGCGGCAAAGAGGCGGAAGCGCTGCTGGAACGGGCGCATATCACGCTGAATAAAAACGCCGTCCCCGGCGACACCCAGAAGGCGAGCGTGACCAGCGGCATTCGCATCGGCACCCCGGCGATTACCACACGGGGATTCGGCGAACGGGAGTCGCGCCTGCTGGCGGAGTTGATCGCCGATCTGCTCGACGCTCCGCGGGACGAAGCCGTTCAGACGCGCGTCCGCGACGCGGCGCTGGCGCTGTGCGCCCAATTCCCGGTCTATGGCGCGCCGCGTTAAAAAACAGCGGGAGCGTTTTTCAACGTCGCTTGCGGCGGCCAACTAACCCTCCGCCCGTATGCGGCGGGTTATGGCATCCATAAGTTAGCCGGTTCGCGCCCTTTCCGGCGAAAAACGGCGGCTTAGCTTATTAATACCGATCGTTTAAGCATCGAGATACACGGGGCGACCACCGGGGTGAGGCGTCCCTACGGGAACCTCCCCCGGTGTTTCCCCTAAAAATCGGCTTAAGTGACCCGCATTCGGCTTAGCTTATGGCGGTATTGATTTATACGTGTTTGCTTTTCAGAACGCCTGCGGTGGACAGCTGGTTCCGCGATGACGGCGATAGAGGCGCGGTTTTTACCTTGCGGCGTTTACGGGGTTTGATTTCACGTTCGTTATAGATTTTTAACCCAATCACCAACAGCGCCAGCAGCGTGGTGATGCCGTTCGCCGTCATGACCGGCGCGTCCTGTACTTTAAAACCGTAAGCGGTCCAGCAGGAGACGCCGAAGAACAGCGCGGCGTACATACCCAATGAAATACCGGTGGTGTCTTTGTTGCGAATGATATGCACCACCTGTAAAAAGAAAGAGCCGGTGGTAACCCATGCCGCCAGCGTGCCCAGCGCAATCGGCCAGTGGTAAAGCGCCAGTATCGACAATGCGGCGGCGACCAATGTCCCCGCCATAATCAGTAAATGTTTTTTCATCTCATTTCCCCTTAGGTAACGCATCAAGGATGTTCTGAACCTCGTCAACGGCCGTGCGTAAATGGTCGATGAAGCCCTCCTGACGACGAACCATGCCGAATAGCGCGGACCGATCGGCAAACGCCGCCAGCGGATCGTCCGCCGTGAAAATCGCATCCGCATCTATGCTGTCGATCGCCCGATCTTCATAGCTGAACGGTAGCCCGTTGTTGTGGCGCCGCCGCAGAAAGAGAAAAAATAGCGCGGGTAAACGCAACGTTGCCCGCGGCGTTTTGCCCTGGCGGTAACAATCCTTCAGGGTCGGAACGATAAAGCCGTGCAGCTTGGCGATGCTATCGGACGATACGCGCGCCACGGTATCGCGCACCCAGCGGTTGCCGAAACGGGCGAGCACGTTATCGCATTCGGCCGGCAAATCGAGAACGACGCCGCGCTGTTGCAGGGCAAAGCCGACGTCTTGCAGGACGTAATCGCGGATCCAGTCCGTCACCTGTTGCGGCAGGCTTTCATCGATATAGCGTTTGCCCAGCAGGGCGCCGGCCCAGGCGATGCCGCTGTGGCTGGCGTTGAGCAGGCGAATTTTGGCCTCTTCGACCGGCGTCACGTCGTCGACCCACTCGACGCCGACCCGCTCCAGCGCGGGGCGCCGGCCGGCAAAGCGGTCTTCAATCACCCAGCGGGCGAAACTTTCGCAGGACAGCGGCGCGGCGTCGCCGGTGATTCCCTGCTGTTCCAGACGCTCATAAAGCGCATCGTCAAACTTCGGGGTGATGCGATCGACCATACTGTTCGGCGCGGCGGCGTACTTTTCCATCCAGTCAATCAGGTCGGAACGCCGTTTGGCCGTCAGAAACTCCCGCATGCCCTGGGAGAAACTATCGCCGTTTTGGCTCAGGTTATCGCAGCAGAGTAGCGTAACCGCCCCGCTTTGTTGCCGCTGGCGCGCGCTTAGGATCAGCGTCAGTGCGCCGTATAAAGTATTTATTTCACCTTCATCGTGAAGGTCGGCCTTGATGGCGGGGTGAGAGCGATCGAGATGACCATCGTCATCCAGAAAATATCCGCCTTCGGTAACGGTGAAAGAAATAATTTCAGTGTCTGGGGCGGCCCCCACGGCGACGGTTGAAGCGAGACGGCTGTCCCATAGCAGGATGCGATCCACCGCGTCAATGGTTTCATAGCGGCGTTCTCCCTGCGGAGAGATCGTTTCCAGCGTGTAGCGGCCGTTCTGGGATTTGAGCTGTTGCAGCGTTTTTTGCGTGGAACTGTTGCGGATGTTGGATAGCGCCATATGCCAATGGTTGTCGCCCTGTTGTCGCAACCGATTGAGATACCAGGCTTGATGTGCCCGGAAAAATGCCCCTGCGCCAAGGTGCAGCCAAGTTGAAGTGTTTTTTGTCGATGTCGATATAGGCAAACCTTATCCTTACTCCATTGGAGATTATTTATCCATTGTTAAGGTTAACATCTTTTTTTGTATAATAAAAATTGCATGTTTATTAATTGGTTATATCCGAATAGACGTTTTTTGAACACTGTTTGCCCGCGATATAACCCCGCGCGGCCATAACGGCGCGCATGGGAATCCGCGAGGTTTCCGTCTATGATGATTTCGGGCGGCGGCTTCTTATTGGCGATACCCTAATTAATTCGATTTGCAGAATAAAAACGCCAAACGCGTTTTTTTGAACCGCCTCTGCGGCGCCCCCGCAGAGGGAGTAACCAAGCCGGCGCGCATGCGGCTCGACGCATGGCGGGTATAAATGAGGAAAATGTTTTGGCTGGAGCGAGTTTATTGACGCTTTTGGATGATATCGCCACGCTGCTGGATGATATCTCCGTTATGGGAAAAATGGCGGTTAAAAAGACGGCCGGCGTATTAGGCGACGACCTGTCTCTGAATGCCCAGCAGGTAAGCGGCGTAAAAGCAAACCGCGAATTACCGGTTGTCTGGCGCGTCGCCAAAGGCTCTTTGCTCAATAAGGTGTTTTTGGTTCCGGTGGCGTTGCTGATCAGCGCCTTTATTCCCTGGGCGATTACCCCGTTGCTGATGATCGGCGGCGCCTATCTCTGTTACGAAGGGGCGGAGAAAGTGGTGCATACGCTGCGTCACGGCAAAGAGGAAAAAACGCCGCAGGCCCGGCAGCAGCGGCTGTTGGCGGCGGCTCAGGCCGATGCGTCCTCTTACGAAAACGAGAAGGTAAAGGGGGCGATCCGCACTGATTTTATCCTCTCCGCCGAGATCGTGGCGATTACGCTGGGGATTGTCTCCGAGGCGCCGCTGCTTAATCAGGTGGCGGTGCTGTCGGGGATCGCGCTTCTGGTGACTATCGGCGTATACGGCATTGTGGCCGGTATCGTGAAGCTGGACGATCTCGGCATGTGGCTGGAGCAGCGGACTTCCGCGCTTGCCAAAAAGATCGGGGCCGGACTGCTGGTGCTGGCGCCTTTACTGATGAAATTTCTCTCCATCGTCGGCACCCTGGCGATGTTTTTAGTCGGGGGCGGCATCGTGGCGCACGGCGTGCCGCTGCTTCATCATACGATCGCCGATTTTGATGCGCGCTTCGGCGGCCTGAGCGCCGTATTGATGACGAACCTGGCGAATTTGGCGATTGGCCTTATCGTCGGCATCATCGTTTTGCTGGTCGTGAGCGTGATTTCCCGTTTACGAAAAAAAGCATGATGACGCCTTCCGGCCGGGTTCCCTTCGGCGTTTAGGGGGGAATCTGGCGAATATAGTTAGCCGAAAGGAGGGACAATGAGACCGGATATCAGCAGAGAAGAGATCGCGCAGCTTGCTGAGGATATTAATTTACTGAAGCAGAGCGGTTTTGGCGCAGACGAAATCTATGACGTTTTGCGCATACTTGAATTGCGGCGTCAGACGGCCAAAATGGAATTTATCAAACGGGCGCTGGGGGAGAAGAAAGCCCCGCGGGCGTGAACCGCCCGGGCGCCGTATTTACGCGCGGGCGGGAATGCATATTTCCGGCCTTAACGCGCGTTCGATGACGATTACTTTTTATTGTCTCGACGATACAGCGTCCACTCTTCAATGCGCTCGCCGCTTGGCAGCAAGCAATAGCCGGTTACTCCGCTGTCCGTGTTAACCATCTCCGACCTGCCGCCCTGTTTCTGGCAATGTACCGACGCCGGGTTAGCCATGCCGACCGATTTGGGGGGCGCGGCGTCATTCCCGGCGCGACAACCGACAACGACCGTTAGCGCGATAAATACGCCGGCGAGCTTTATTTCTGTTTTCATCCAAAATTCCTTAAGTATTCCTCTATTGCGCTATCACCACGGCAGCGGGGCGGTATCGTTCATATACATAAATACGCCAGCCAACAGGGAGATAATGACAATGACTATAACCGTAAGCCTCAAAAGCGGTACCTCTTGCGCAAACCACCTTCAGACGCTATCCGTTAGGATGGCTGACTGAACCCACTATGGAGGCAATTATATACCCGTTATACTTCAAGTTGCCTGTGCGTTGGCTTTGTTACTCGCCCCATCCGTGGGGCTCGCCCGTTGGGGCCGCCGCAAACGGCGTTCAAATCTGCCGAGAGCAGATTTGTCAGTCACCCGAATCACTGACTTGTGTAAACTCATCGGGATTAAATGAGAGACATCCTGTCTCTCACCAGAGGCCAGCCGTTGGCTGGTCAAATTCGTTCCTGACGAATTTGTCCTTCGCTTGCCGCGTTATTCGGCCTGATGGCTTCACCCCTTCGGGGTCAGCGCACGCGCTGTGCAAAGACGCTTTGGTATTTTTGTCCTGCAACTCGAATTATTTAGGGGATAAAGGCTATCGGCGGTTTATTCATTTGTTGCGTTAGCGAGTGACTGCGTCCGCTGTCGGTATGCGCGTCGGTTGCAACCGACGCGCGCGTGAAATCAGATCGGGAAACAAAAAATAGCCATCAATAAATGATGGCTAGTGAAAACGTATTGGTCTTGGTTATGTCCTATATTACGGCGTCTCTTTTTTCCCGGCGATTAGCGCTTCTTTACTTTTATTCAATAAATTACACATCCCGATCTCTTTATCCAGGCAGATAACGGATTTTTCACTCCGGCTATAGCCTGTCCATACGGGCAAGCCTTGGCCGTTGGGGTTGCCGCTGGCCGCAAAATTGACCCAATAGGAGGACATGGCGTTTTCCAATGATTTATCGGTCGCGTCCCATTGGCGGTTGAGCTTCGACTGATTATGCAAGACATAAGGCAATTCACTGGAATGGAATACGCCATAGTTCGGATGCTCTTTCCAGGGAATCGCTTTGCTGAAAAAGTATAGATAGTTGGGCTGACTGCCGTAATGAACTCTCAGGTCAGCCATCCATTGCATTGCGTAAAGACGCTCGTCCCGGAGAAGATTTTTTTGCGTCACCGCCGCCGCATGACTATCCTGCGCCCGGTATAAAGCGTTAAACGCATCCAGGTTTTCACCGTAGTATTTTTGGGCATAGGCGTTGAGATCGCTGAGGCTCCATTTGCCGTAATCAGCTTCGCTTCCTCTCTCATCCTTGTTCATTCCCGCCAGAACAGGAACGTCATTCTGTTTATTTTGTTGGTAAATTTCGGCTATCCTCGTCGGTAATAACGCTCCGTCGATGACCGCGCCCTTTATTGGCGTATTTACCGCATACCGATCAACCAATTCGCCGGCCGGCGCGCGCCTCAGATCGCCTAAGGATGAATAGCCTGAGGACTTAGCCCACTGAGCAACCTTTTTTTCCGCGTCGGCCAGCGGGGTGCCCAGGCTCTCCGCCGGGCGAATACCGTAATTGGAGATAGTGCTGCCGGGAGCGCTTTCCATGATGGCTTTATGATATAAACCGTGGGCCAAAGGCGATGCATTTAATACGACGATGGAGTTCGCGCCCGCAGATTGCCCCATAATCGTAACGTTATTACTGTCGCCGCCAAACTTATCTATATTGGTTTTTATCCAGCGAAGCGCCGCGATTTGATCATAAAGGCCGTAGTTGCCGGAAGCGCCTGATTCTTTCGTCAGCTCTTCATGCGCCAGAAAACCGAAAACCCCTAACCTATAATTAATATTCACAAAAACAACGTTTTTGCGCGCCAGGTTTTCGCCATCGTAGATCGGTACGCTGCCCGAGCCTTCGACAAAACCGCCGCCGTGAATGAATACGATAACGGGCAGTTTATCTTTATTGGACTGCGCAGGGCTCCAAATATTGAGGTACAGGCAATCTTCACTCATCGGACCCTGATGTAAAAATTCGGATGACCAGGGCAGTTTGTCTCCGGTCACCGCTTTTTGCATACAGCCGGCCGCGAAAGCGTCCGTTTTTTTAACGCCGTCCCATTGGGTTACCGGCTGCGGCTTTTTCCATCTTAATTCCCCTACCGGCGGCGCCGCATAGGGGATACCCTGAAATATGGCAAGCTGTTTATCCGCGGAGAGCTTGCCTTCTATCGTACCGCCCGTTACGTTAATTGGACCCTGGATGGCGCCGATCGCGCCCATTGAATATAAAGATAAGGTGAGTAATAACCCTTGATACGTTTTTTTCATGATCATCATCACTATTAATAAACACGCTATATTTATTTCACTAATCGAAATAAATATCCGTGATCAAATTCTCAGTTTATTGTCGGCGCAGTTATTTTTTGGTCGTGGTTAATTGTAGTGATGGTTTCAATTGTTACAGTGACGAGCGTTATTTCTAATCCCGGCAATCGCCGCGGCCTGGCGAAAGTGGAATGCTAATATGCGAAACTATTTAGGGAAAATATATAATAACGGAGAGAAAGGAATTTTTCGGCAATTCGCATCTTTCTATCCGGCTATTTCATGTCAATGGTTTTTATATCATGCATGAAGCTATTTCATGCGTTTGAGATATCGATACAAATATATCTCGATAAATTTTGATCGCCGCCTTTCTGCGAGCGTGTTTTATCTCTTAGGCGCAGTTGTTTTGGCATTTATGTTTTTTGCCATGCTCTTTCTAACCAATGCTGTTCATGCCAAAAAACACGGGCCTTTGCGGAAAACCGTGGCTTAGCCGTACCGCTATCGCGGCGTGCGTAAGGGGCATAACCGCGCCTGTAGCAACAAAAGTCCG
Organism: Brenneria populi; assembly: GCF_036016195.1. Taxonomy (NCBI): domain Bacteria; kingdom Pseudomonadati; phylum Pseudomonadota; class Gammaproteobacteria; order Enterobacterales; family Pectobacteriaceae; genus Brenneria; species Brenneria populi. The sequence goes on from NZ_JAYWTM010000041.1 coordinate 30,024, forward strand.
CGAAGGCCGAACCGGATTAGTAGCGCGTGTGTTATTTAATTAATTGATTTTATGGGTAAAAATAGCGTTTTAGCGGTGTAGGTGGGCAGGATTCTGGCGTCCCCAGCAGGAATCGAACCTACAACTAGCCCTTAGGAGGGGCTCGTTATATCCATTTAACTATGGGGACGTTGTTTAGGCATGTCTTTACTTGTTCGCCTATGTTTGTATGCTACCGCGATTTACCCCTGGCTATCAATGATTACGTTTAATTTTGTTCGCCTTTTTTCTTCTCTGTTTTAATGTGATGCTACTTCGTTCACTTGCCATTGAGTACATTTTGAGTACAGAATAACTATATTCAGTGTGTACAGGATATAAGAATGGCGCTCAGTGACACAAAGCTACGTAGCATCAACGGAAAACCTTATGAAGGGCCACCGGAACTAACTGATGGTGACGGTCTTAGCGCTCGCATAACTCCGTCTGGCACCGTGACATTTCAATACCGTTATCGCTGGAATGGAAAACCGGTACGTCTCACGATAGGCCGCTATCCTGTAACCGCTCTGAAAGACGCTCGCGTCATAGTTGGAGAGATGCGTGCATTGTACATGAAGGGCATAAACCCTAAAAACTATTTTGCCCGTAATGATGGCATGCTGACTCTCAAAGATTGCCTGGACCAATGGTGGGAAAAGTACGTCTCTACACTCAAACCCAACACACAAACATTGTACCGCTCTGTCGTGTACAACACGATGTACGCAGAGTTTGAAGATATGCCTGTTGAAAACATACCAGTTTCACTTTGGGTTCGGTTCTTCGATAAGCAGGAGAAAGCGAACAGCAAGAAAGCTAGGGTTCTGCTTGTCCAATTGCGATCAGTAATTAACTGGTGTATCAACAGGCAGCTAATCCCGTCATGTGAACTTTCAAAACTTAGCGTTAAAAACATCGGTAAAAAGCCCGATATAGGCAGCCGGGTTCTGACATTCACTGAGTTGGCTAAAGTCTGGCTGGCTTTGGAAAACTCAAAAATCACATCATCCAACAGGGTACTTCATCAGTTATTGCTGCTATGGGGGCCACGCTTGTCAGAGCTACGCCTGTCAACATCAAATGAGTTCAACATGGACGATATGATATGGACAACTCCAAGTGCTCACTCAAAAATGGGGAATGTAATACGGCGCCCCATATTTGAACACGTTAAGCCATACGTTGAGCGACTACTTAACTCAGGCAATGCAGTGCTGTTCCCTGGTCAATCATTGGATAATCCGATCGACATTTCTTCGGCAAATTTATACATGAGAAAGCTGAGGGGAAAGATAGATATTCCAGAGTGGCGAACACATGATTTTCGGCGCTCGCTTGCGACCAATTTATCTGGGGAAGGTGTCATGCCCCACGTTATAGAAAAAATGCTAGGGCATGAGTTGGTAGGCGTGATGGCCGTGTATAACAAACACGACTGGCTTGATGAGCAGAAAGAGGCGTATGAATTGTACGCAGAGAAAGTATTCTGGCACGTTAAGAAAGTTGGCGGTTAACGCCGCCGTCAGCAATCCATTTTTCAACAGCAGATCGGTTGTAGCGTGCCGGGTGGGTTAATACAGGCTGGGGAAAACCACATTCTTTTTTCAGTCTCCAGAGAGCGGTGCGTTTTCTACCGATCCGTTTTGAGACCTCTTCTTCGGTAATCAATTCAATTTCCATAGTTACTCCCCTTTAATCCGCTGGTGGGGCGCAAGCAAGCGCCGATAGATAGCAGAAACATACTTGGCCTGGTGTATAGCGTCGGCCAGCGCATTGTGACGTTCTCCGTCAAACGGCATATCTTTTTTCGGGTCAAATCCGATTTCCCGTCCAAGTTCAACAATGGTTCTGACGTCACGGTCATTGAACCATTGCCAGATATCACCGAAACATTCCCGCTTGCACGACTCACGCAGAATGACGTTGTCGAATCCAGCCCCGTTCCCCCAGACACGTAGATATTTAGGGTCGCTGTTTGTCACAACAAATTGCTTCAGTTCATGCAACACAACAATGAGCGGGGGAGTTTTAACGCAGATGGCCGCTCTTGCTTCTTCGCTCTGACTTAGCCACCAAATGATTGTGTCAGCATTGGGAACGCCGCCGCCATGCATGGCACTTTGAAGCGTTACAGGGCTATAAAACTCTGGTCCCAATTCACCGGCTTTGGGTTCAAAAAAAACGGCCCCGATAGCAACTATTGGGGCCGATGGGTTATTCCCCATTGTTTCGATGTCGATCATTAAGTGGTTCATGCATTCTCCAGGCAACAAAAAGCCCCGCTATTGCGAGGCTGGTTAATCATCATTAACGGGCAGACAGTAAAGCA
>NZ_JAYWTM010000042.1:0-7010 GCF_036016195.1 Brenneria populi
GGTTAATCATCATTAACGGGCAGACAGTAAAGCACCGCTGCCGGCCGTTTTTCGTGAATCAGGGTTATCCATTTCTGGCATTCATCAAGTTGCATAACACGCTCGGAAACGGGAAGGGCGTCGCAGGCATCGTGCCCGCATGCGCTGACGAGAAGAAGGAAGCCGATAATCATCTTCCACACCCCAGAAAAATCAAGGCTGAAACCCCGATAAGCAAAATAATTCCGAGAGTGTCAATGTCGGTAATCATGCTTCACCGTCCTTATGCTTCGGAGCGGCGGTGAGCATGGCCTTATCAATAGCCTGCCTGACCGTCATAACTGGATAATTACTGTCGTTGAGCATCATGGCGCTCCTCTGGAAATTCGCGTCAAGTTTCCAACCGTAAGATGAGCCGTGATATTCATTGAGCCTTTTGTTCTGAGCGTCCAGCCAGTCAAGTCGCTTAGTATCAGCTGAACCATCCGGTATTACCGGAGAGTTCGGTAAAAACTCAGACTTGAAATCAGAGATAGCTTTGTCATGCGCCTGTCGTTGCTCTGGAGTCATTGCCTCCAGCACCACAACGTTTTCAGCCCGATTATTCAAAGCGAGGAATAGCGTCGTTGTTGGGCAACCCTTTCCGATCCTCACCCCAGGAACCAAAAGCACGTCGCAGGGCAATTTATCGGGATATGCTATCGCTTGTTCGGAATTACCGGGCAACTGGAGCAAAGATTTCAGCGCGGCTCTCGGCATTGCCGACCATGCTAGAAACACATCCGGTCTATCATCATCTTCGGTCGGTAGCGAGTTTTCGATCTCGTCCAGAGCGTCAGACAGGGCGTGGGCTGACTCATACGGGACAACAACCGATGGCTCACCATCAACTTCCATCTGACAGCCGTCGTCCATTACCTCGAACGCACAGCCGCAGACTTTGAGAAGCATTTCAATCACACGGCGATGTTCTGCTGTTACAACGCTAATCGGCAACATATCAGGCTTGCTTACAGGTTGAGACTGGAGCATTGCGACGCGGCAGGCGTTCCAGCCAGCCGCATAACAACGGCGAGGATCAACGTTTTCGGCAAACGTCCAAGCGGGAACGCCCTTGCATTCATCCGGCGCAGCCAGCGGATGGCTTGCACGTTGCTTAAGCGCTTCGATAGCCTCGAAAATCTGTAACGGCTCACCGTCAACGTCATCCTCTGAAATTTCCAACAGTTCAGTAATGGTAGCCAGCGTTTTACACGCTCCTAAAAACTCGTCTTTGTAGTCCCGTACTAGCTGGCTTGCCGCTGCTGGAACTGGGCGGGCGTTGGGATGCAGTGCGCGGTATGATTGAATTTCAGCTTTGGCGCGCCGCCACGCATCGTGATCGCGATCTGATATGCGAATAACTTCTTCTAATGCTGCCAGAAGCTCATCCGGCACCACTGGCGGCTGGCTTGTTGGCAATTTAGTTTTCCAGCCGTGGAACCACATAAACGCACAGTAAGCCGCCACGTCACGCGGATCACCTTTTGCAATGTGCTGATGGAAATGCGATTGGCATTGCGAAGGCCAGCCGTCACGTTTCCAGTCAGCGTCGTAACCGTATTTGACTTGCGCTTTATAGAGTTTTTCAGCCAGCGCACTAGCGAAATCAGTTACCAACTTTGCAGTATCAGGATGCAACCCAGTAGGCATTACTGGCTGACTTGGCGGAACAGGCGCGGCGTAGAGCGGAGTAACTGGCAACCCAGAACGTCGAGCGTAAGATTCGATCGTGTCAGGGTTGAATAGGATTGCCTCTCCGGCTTGCCACGCCGCCGGCTCCTGATTTTGCAGTTCCAAGATGACCCTGGCCATTTCTCGCCCTTCAACTTCTGACTGACGTACAGAGCCATATGCGATCACTTCCAGTCTTTCTTTGCTGATGTTCATGTTATTTAGTCCTCATAGCTCAAATGCCAATTGCGGCATGAAGCGGTCTTTATCTGCGTCCCACAACAACGCGCTGGCGCTGTTCATTGATTCGATACGCTCAACGAGCACAGCTGCGCGCGTCTCTTTGCTGGCCGGCGCATACGCTGATTTCTGCCAGGATTTATCGATACCGATATTGCGGGCCACGTTTGTGCTGTCAGCTGACGACAGCGGGATGTGGCGGAAAATATCGGCATTGAGCATCCGTAGTCCGTGCAGTTTGCAAATTGGGTAGCCGTTCTCATCCACAACATGCCGGATTAAGTCGCGCAGGCGAGCCACGCAGCGGCGCGGTCGCTTTGCGTCGTATTCGCCCATGCTGCCGATAGCTACGCGCGGGAACTCGTTGCAGAGTCGGATAAAACGCTCGTCGGGTTCGTTCATGTGCCACACGGGTGCGCCGATGAATTTACCGTGCGGCCATTCTGCTATCAGCGCATCGTTCTCCTCACTGCTGCCGCCGATAACGTCCGGGATAATGGCAAACGCAAACCGCGGGTGATTAGCCCAGCGCCCGACAAACCGGTAATACTCGCTCCAGTCCACCACGCGCTTTTTCGTCCAGAAACTGAATGCGCCATTATCCAGGGCAAATGACTGCGTCACCTCACTCGCCAGCGCTAACTGACCAGCATTCGCGAAACTGATAAACGCGTGCCGACCCTTCCACGCCTTCAATGCACAGGTGTCGGGCGTGATTGGCCCACCGTGGAAGTGGATCATTCAGCCTCCATCCGCCGGAATTCGATAACCCACACCCACGGGTTGGCGTCCCAATTTTCAGAGCCGTATATGGATTTCCAGAGGCGCCCAAACACGTCTGAAATGCTCTCGCCGCTGTGCATCTGCGCCGTAGAGACACCCTCCGCCAGTGCATCCGAATCGCTGATATCGTTTAGCCGCTCAACGCGCACATCGGTAATTTCCAGCGTGATGCGACTGGCCCAACGAGGCATGTGGATTGACGGACGCCAACCGTGATGCAAGTTACCTTCAAGATCGCAGTATTCTGGCCTTGCGCCACCATTAGCGGCGTATTCGCAGTACTCGGGAGTTTCGAATTTTTCAGAATAAGCGCGGTACTCTTCGAATAATTCCTCAGAGACAAGCGGTCCCTGAAACGTTTCCCGCACCCACAGCCGGTCGCCTGGCTGACCGTGCGGACAAAGCATTGGTGCCAGTCGGCATGAAACGCTTGATACTTCACCATTGCGGCCACGGACAACCGGGTTAACCACACCCCTTTCATGGTCGGTCTTGATAACACGCCGCGTCTGCGTCTTCCGCCCGTCGAGAATGGCGCGAACCATTTCGGCATTGAAAATAATCGGACGCTCTTTCATCATTCCCCCTCCACCTTAACGTCGGCGGCTTTGACGAAAATAACCCAGTGCGTTTTGTCGCTCTTACCCGTCCGCTGAGTGATTACCGGCCTTTCGTCAGTAAGAGCCAGAATCTTGCCGGTCGGTATTTGCGTTTCGTTCCACTTAAAAATCAGCACGCCCGACGGACGCAGAACACGGAACGCCTCACTAAAGCCGGCACGCAAATCATCGCACCATGTGTCAGGGTTTAGGGCGCCGTATTTCTTGCGCATCCAGCCGTTTTCGCCAGCACGCTCCAGGTGCGGAGGGTCAAATACGACAACAGGGAATGATTCATCAGCAAACGGCAACTGGCGAAAGTCGGCGATGGCGTCCGGGTTAATAACCAAACTCCGCCCGTCGCACAGCGTGTGCTGTTCTTTTCGGATATCAAGGAACACCGCGCGCTCGTCGGTTTTGTCATGCCAGAACATACGGGAACCGCAGCACATGTCGAGGATTTGGATCATGACGGCACCCCGCACATCTTCTGCAGAGAACGATGATGGTTCATCACCGTAGCAACGTATGACGCATTCCGATTTATTACTTCGACGGAATAGGTTTTATTGGCTACGCGAACACGATAGGTTTCGCTGTTTTTCCGCCGCGCATAATTGCCGTAGCGCTGCTGGTGGTGTTGCAAGGCAGTTTTAGCCGCCCGGCGTTCCAGTGGGGTTAATTCCCCCCTAATGATATGGCGCATGAGATAAATCTCCGGGTAATAAAAAGCCCCGCTGGTGGCGAGGCTCGTTATTTGTCGATCAGATTGTTGTAATCGTTGTGAGTGAGTAATTCCCAGCTTGTGCCGTCGCGTGACAGCAGGCGCCAACGTTTATTAACCCGTAGCGTTTGGTATTTCTTGCCGTGCGTTCGGCGGGGAGTCACTCGGCCGGTGCAGACCTGCCTTAACAGAATATTGGCCTTTTCTGAAATCCAAAGCGGGGCTTTATTCTGGCTGAGGTTCATTCTGCTGGCCCTCGCTGTAGTCTCTAAATTCGGTGAGGATTTTCATCACCTCATCTTTCACGCCAGCAGGCAGCATCAGATAGTCACGCAACCCGTCCTGGCTCACGATAGGGGTAGACTTATAGACCAGCTCAATCAAGCGTTTGGTTTTCGCCGCAGCGAACTGTGGTTTTGCCAGAGATTTGGTGATTTTCTTCTTACCAGCAGACTCGGCTTTTTCCATCAACTTCGAGATAACTTTGTCGGCATAAACTCCGTGTTCACGGGTTATGTCGATAGCTAAGGCATAATTAATTGAGCCAGTCCTAACCAGGCTTTTGATATACGGCGAACATTCTTGATGTAGTTGCAAATGCTGGAGAATGTCGGACTCGGAACGCTTAACTTTTTGTGCAATCTGCGAGTTAGTCCAGCCCTGATTAACCAGCCGCTGATAGGCTGCGCCGCGCTCGAGCGGGGTAAGTGCCAACCCCTGTGAGCTGGTGACCATGAACGCAATCTTGTCAGCCTCGGTGCCGACAAAGTCCTTACATTCAAGCCTGAGCACTTCGCATCCGGCCTCATTTGCAGCCAACGCCCCAAAATAGCGGTGATGGCCATCAATGACTTTCACACCGCGTTCTGTCACTTCTACGGCCAGCGGCGGGATATATTCGCCGGCGATGAACGCGTCCCTAAACTCTTCGACGTGGCCTTGATTCAACTCACGGACGTTATAGCCGTCCTCGGCATAAATCTCTTCCAGCGGGACCAAGTGGGTTTTTCTAACAGTGATACCAGTTTCTTTACTGGCATAGCGTTGGTTTAATGTGGCCATATTTATCTTCCTGTCGGGTAAATGCTTCACTATGCGCACACAGGGCGCGCATAAGGCTGCACTTTTCATGGAGAAAAGGGACGGTTAGATAGAACCTTCGTAAACCGGGATGGTTTCAAGGGCGTTTTGCAGTTCAGTAACGATTTCGCTGAATGCGTGCTCGACGATCTTTTCCGGGTCGATCAGCTCGTACCAAAGGAACAGTTGGCCCTCTTTGATGCGGTAGCGGAAACGAGCGTCAATCTGGTACGGATTGCCGTTGTGGAATGGTGCGATGGCCAGGCTGATTTTTTCCGGTAGTTTAGTGTTGCCACTGCCGGATTTTTCGTCGCTGTAGCTCATCTGGAACGTGCCGTCATTCAGCCGTTTTACCGACTTGAATTCAGATTTGCGCGTTTCCGAGAATGCCAGGACCATTTCCAGCAGTTCAACGCCGGACGGGCCTGCATACGAATCGCTAACCGGCGCAATATCACCGATGTGTTTTTCGATAAATTCCCCGAATTCAATCTGCCGCATAGCGCTGCCATCCTGCGATGACCACTCTTCCCACTCTTTGGAAAGTGGGCAGTCATAGATAGCCCGGTGGCTACCCCAGTTAGGAAGGCCCGCGTTTTCGTGATAGTCCAGCACAGCCACAATCTTTGTTTTGGTGTTGTCAGCAAAGATGGCGGTGCGCGGGTCTTCATATTTTTTAACGTAGGCAATCAGCGACGAAACGGAAATCAGGTTAACGTGCTGCCGGATTCGGGATGGTTGGTTCTGATATGCCTCTAATGAGGCAACATCATGCCCGCCTGGAACAACAGCTACAGGAATGTCCGTATCCGGCGTATGAGCGGTAATTGCCAGATCACGAATTTCAGACACGGCAGAGCCGTCAACAATCTGTGACATAGATATTTTCCTTGATTGTTTATTTATGGGGGAAGGTTAATTTTCAGGACGAAAAGAGAGAAAATTAACTGTTGGACTGCAACTTGATCGGGGCGGCGTTGTTTTTGGTTTTGATGACCTGAAGGTCCATCTGAACCTGATCAGGATCATCACGCAGCAGGTCGCCGTCCGCGGTAGAAAACATGATGGTATCGGCCAACTCAAGTTTCGGCTTATTGAACTTAACGTCCGGCGTGACCTTGATTGTGTCTTCCGTGCGGCTGTTCAACATTTCGCAGTTAAGCGTCAATGTGACCGAACCTTTTTTGCGAGTTTCCCGAACCGCTTGAATAATCATTGCGAGGGTTTCGGTTAATTCAGCGTCCAGAGTGCCTTTATTGATATAGGCAATTTGTTGGCTGAATGGTGTGCATTTATTTTCAGCATTTTCAGACATGTCATTTTCTCCTTTCACACACAGAAGCAGGGGATTGCTTCTCTCTGTAAAAAGGGCGGTCAGCCGCAGAACATTATCTTCATCCTCCGTAGTTGGGTTGGAAGAACGGTGACCGCCAAAGGGATTTAACAAGGGTATGTTGCGGTGGTTACCACAACGGAAATAGCACTGCCGGTGTTCGAATTGAACGAACCTTTTCCCTGCCCAACCCTTCCAACTTAATGGAACTGTTCGGAATTGAACCGACACTTATGCCTTGCTCGTCAATGCTATTACCTGTTGTGCGCCGGTTACGAATCCGGCGACGCGAAGCCGCGCCCGGTTATGCCCTGGTGAAGGCGAAAATTATGCAAGGGTTATTCAACTTCTACGAATTCTCCGGCATCATTCACGGAATACTTAACACCGGACTTGATTCCGTTTTCTCCGGCGTACGCAATGGCAAATCTGATTTTCTCTCCGTCGTGATACGGAACGGCGGCGCAACCACCTTCACCAATAACGATGTACTCAACTGAGCTCGCGGCGGCGATAACAGAATTTCCCCCTGTAGCTTCGATTTGCGCCCAGTCACCAG
>NZ_JAYWTM010000043.1:0-29106 GCF_036016195.1 Brenneria populi
TTAAAAATGGGGGGATTACCCTTCGGCCTTGCTTTGTATGTCTCACGGCCTGCGCTACGGACATTACCGTTCCACGGCGACCGTGGCGGGCGGCGCTATTGCGGCGCTGACGCTGATGTCCTGCTCCGCTCTGGGATTGGGTGCAATCCTGGCTGCCTCGACCACCGCTTTTATCGCCTTAAAAATCGTCGGCGCCGCCTACCTGATCTGGCTGGGTATCGCGGCATGGCGTTCGGCCGGGCAGAGTGAAGCGCAAGAACCAGGGATTCAGGAACCTTCAACATCAGGCTGGCTCGCGCTGTTTCGCAAAGGCTATCTGGTGGGGATCAGCAATCCGAAAGATCTGCTGTTTTTTGCCGCGCTGTTTCCCAATTTTATTGATACCAGCACCCCGCATCTTTTGCAGTTCGTGATACTCGCCGCAACCTGGCTGGTCATTGATTGCAGTATCATGTTTATCTATGCCTGCACCGGCCGCCGGCTGTCCGTTCTTTTTTCGAACCCGCGCCGCCTAAAATTGTTGAACCGTTCAACCGGCGGCATTTTTATTCTGGCGGGGACGACGCTGGCGGTCTCGACCAAATAACGTCGGAAAACGCCGCCGCCGTCAGCGCAGCTGAATCAGCGTCAGCCGTCCGCCGAATACGGCGCCGGTATCAATGTAAAGCTGATTAAAAAACACCAGGGGTTTGTGAAGCGGCGTATGGCCGAAGATAAACAGATACGCCCCGGCGATCCGCTCTCCTTCGCCCGCCATGGCGCGGGAAATGCGGTGACGCCCCCAGACCAACTCATCCTCGTCAACCGCCTTGCCGAACGCGTACTCGTCCGCTGGGTAATCCGCATGGGCGATGACATAGCGGCGTCCGCCGAGGCTTACCTCGATGACCAGCGGCAGTGCCGCCGTTTGCATTATCCGCCCGGCGACCGATTGTTTACCGGCATCATCAAGCGCGGAATACCATGCTCCCCCGTTGCGCGACCAGAGCCAGCCGTTATCTTCGCTCAGCGCTTCCCGCGCCATCTGTTCATGGTTGCCGCACACGGCGGCAAACCAGGGCTCGTCCAGCAGCGACAGGCAGGCCGGGCTGTCCGGCCCGCGATCGATCAGATCGCCGACCGAGATCAATAAGTCGCTTTGCCGATCGAATCCTCGGGCCGCCAGCGCATCCAACAACGACTGATAGCAGCCGTGGATATCGCCGACCACAAATACTTTTTGATAATCGTCGCCGCTGATTTCGCGATACATGGATACCTCGTCTAAGCGCGCCGCGGCGGTGAGATCCGGCTGGAAAACGCCGGCGGCGCGCAAAATGCGGCCGCGTCGTTAGGCCCCCGCCGCGCCGCCGCGCGAAAGCTCGGGGAAAAGCCCGCGCAGCGTATCGGCAATCGCCTGGCGATCGTAACCCAGGCGCTGCAAGATCATGGCGATTTGCCGGGCGGAAACCGCGTCCTGATAGACCGAATGGATCACATCGGCGATCAGCTGGGGGGTGATAATGCCAATCCGGGCGATCTCCTGCGCCGTGCCGCCCCACGCCTGAAGAATATGCTCAAGCGCCTGTTCAGGGGTCATGCCCTGTTCATGGAGCGACGCCACCACCGTAATCAGCTTATCTTTTATTTCATTCGCCATCGTTTGGCTCCTTGATCGGCGGGAGCCTTTCCCCAATCCCCGCCGACCGACCGTTTAGCGTCGGAAAACCTCTCCTGCCCCGACACGCCACAACCTGGCGTTGTGGCAGACACAAATAAAGGGTGTTTTTCCAATATATCTCAGATGGTTATAGTGAAACCACCTCTTGTTATCCCCGAAGTCCGTACCAATTGCGGGGCGGATAGTCATTTGGAGGCGTCCACACCGTTTCTCTGGCTGCATCAGACCTTTTTTCATCATACAACAGGCGGGCGATATAACCAGAAAACAGCGCGAGGATTAGGTACCATTACAATAATAGGAAGATAACACTATGAGCAGATTAAGAAAAAATGCCGCTATCGGCTGTTTTCTTTTCATCTTCAGCCTCAGCTACGCGCAGCGGGCCGCGGCGCAGGAGCGCAAAATGGAAACCGACGTCGTGGTCGTCGGATTCGGCGGCGCCGGCGTTTCCGCCGCGGTATCGGCGGCGGAATCCGGATTGCAAGTCATCGCGCTGGAAAAACACGGCGTCAATTTCTATGTCACCCAGATATTCCCGCATGAGCCGCGGGTATGGCATATCGTGGAGGATTACGGCAACGCGCATCATGGCGCGGCGTTGATCAAACGCATGGTGGAACGCGCCAACGAACTGGGCGTGACGGTTATGTATAAAACGCCGGGGAACAAGCTGATCTATCAGAATGGCGCCATCAGAGGCGTGGAAGCGGAATGAGATGGGATATCGGGCTGATCGTCGGCCATAAATCCGCTGCGCCGTCATCGGCGCTGCTCGATTTCGTTAACCGCTTTCAACATGAAATGCGTCAAACGCCCCATGCCGCCCGCCGGGCGCGCAACAGCGGCTGTCCGTCGTTATCCTGAGACGATGCGCCGCCTTCCCGTTTTCGCTGAGAATCGGCATTTATCCGATATCGGTGTATAATGCGCGGAATTATTAAAAATAGTTTGAAACAACTCCGCGTAAATCGAGTCATTATCTTCGCTCTGCGAGATGCGATAATTCCCCAAATAAAAATCGAGTTTCATTCTGTGAGCAAAAAGGCTAAACCATGATCACCACCGACGGTAATAACGCAGTCGCCTCTGTCGCCTGGCGAACCAATGAGGTCATCGCCATTTATCCCATTACGCCGAGTTCGACGATGGCGGAACAGGCGGCGGCCTGGTCGAGCGACGGCGACAAGAATATATGGGGCGATACGCCGCGCGTGGTGGAGATGCAGTCGGAAGGCGGCGCGATAGCCACCGTGCACGGCGCGTTGCAAACCGGCTCCCTGGCGACCACCTTTACCTCGTCGCAGGGTCTGCTGTTGATGATCCCCACGCTGTATAAACTGGCCGGCGAGCTGACGCCGTTCGTTCTGCATGTGGCGGCGCGGACGGTGGCGACCCACTCGCTGTCCATCTTCTGCGATCACTCCGACGTGATGGCCGTGCGTCAGACCGGCTGCGCCATGCTGTGCGCCAGCAACGTCCAGGAAGCGCAGGATTTCGCGCTGATATCACAGATGGCCAGCCTGAACAGCCGACTGCCGTTTATCCATTTCTTCGACGGTTTTCGCACCTCGCATGAAATCAATAAGATTGAGCCGCTGAGCGACGACGCGCTGCGTCAGTTGCTGCCTCAGCAGGCTATTGACGCGCATCGTGAGCGAGCGCTTACGCCGGAACATCCGGCGATCCGCGGCACGGCGTCCAACCCGGACACCTTCTTCCAGGCCCGCGAGGCGACCAACCCCTGGTATAACGCCGCCTGTCGGCATGTGGAACAGGCGATGGACGATTTCGCCGCCGTCACCGGCCGCCGGTACCGTCCGTTTGAGTATTACGGCCACCCTGAAGCCGAGCGCGTTATCGTCCTGATGGGATCCGGCGTCGGCACCTGCGAAGAGGCGATAGATAGACTGCTGACGCTGGGCGAGAAAGTCGGCGTGGTGAAAGTGCGTCTGTATCGTCCGTTCTCCGCCGCTCATCTGCTGTCGGCCATTCCGCGAACGGCGAAAAGCATCGCCGTGCTGGATCGCACCAAAGAGCCGGGCGCGCTGGCGGAGCCGCTCTACCTTGATGTGATGACCGCGCTGGCGGAAGCGTTCTCCACGGGGCAGCGCGCCGCCATGCCGCGCGTTATCGGCGGGCGTTACGGTCTGTCGTCCAAAGAATTCACCCCGCAGTGCGTGCAGGCCATCTTTAATGAGTTAGCGCTTGCCAACCCGCGCCCCCGCTTTACCGTCGGCATCTATGACGACGTCACCAACCTGTCGCTGCCTCTGCCCGCCGAGCATCTGCCGGGCAACGCCTCGCTGGAAGCGCTGTTCTATGGTTTGGGCAGCGACGGTACGGTTTCCGCCGCCAAAAACTCGATTAAGATCGTCGGCAACACCACGCCGATGTTCGTTCAAGGCTATTTCGTCTACGACTCCAAAAAGGCCGGCAGCCTGACCGTATCCCATATGCGCGTCGGGCCGCATCCCATCAATTCCGCCTATCTGATCGACCAGGCGGATTTCGTCGCCTGCCACCAGTGGCAGTTTATTGATAAATACAGCATGGTGGAGCGTCTGAAGCCCGGCGGCGTATTTCTGATCAACTCCCCTTACTCCAGCGACGATCTGTGGCATCGGCTGCCGCAGGAGGTTCAGGGCGCCCTAAACCAACGCCAGGCGCAAGTGTACTGCATCAACGCCGCCAAAATCGCCCGTGAATGCCAGCTGGGGGCGCGTATCAATACCGTGATGCAGATGGCGTTCTTCCACCTGTCGCAGATTCTGCCGGGCGACGTGGCGGTGGAAAAACTGCGCTCGGCGATCGCCACCAGCTACGGCAGCAAAGGGCAGGAGCTGGTTGAGCGCAACTGGAACGCCTTAAGCGCCACGCTGGAAGCGCTGGCCGCCGTGCCGCTGGAGGGCGTCAACGCCGATAGCCCGCGGCGCCCGCCGGTGGTTTCCGACGCCGCGCCCGACTTCGTCAAAACCGTGACGGCCGCCATGCTGGCCGGATTAGGCGATACCCTGCCGGTCTCCGCCCTGCCGCCCGACGGTACCTGGCCGACCGGCACCACCAAATGGGAAAAACGCAATATCGCCGAGGCGATCCCGCTGTGGCAGCCGCAACTGTGCACCCAGTGCAACCACTGCGTCGCCGCCTGCCCGCACGCCGCCATCCGCGCCAAAGTGGTGCCGGCCGGGTCAATGGAGAGCGCGCCGCCGTCGCTGCAATCGCTGGATGTGAAAGCCCGCGATATGCGCGGCCAGAAGTATGTCCTACAGGTGGCGCCGGAAGACTGCACCGGCTGTAACCTGTGCGTGGAGGTCTGCCCGGCGAAAGACCGCCAGAATCCGGAAATCAAAGCCATCAATATGGAATCGCGGCTGGATAATCTGGAGGCCGAAAAAGAGAACTTCGACTTCTTTATGGCGCTGCCGGAGATGGATCGCGCCAAGCTGGAGCGTATCGATATCCGCACTTCGCAGTTGATTACGCCGCTGTTTGAATACTCCGGCGCCTGCTCCGGCTGCGGCGAAACGCCCTATATCAAACTATTGACGCAGTTGTACGGCGACCGTCTGCTGGTGGCCAACGCCACCGGCTGCTCTTCCATTTACGGCGGCAACCTGCCCACCACGCCGTGGACAACCGACGCCAACGGGCGCGGACCGGCCTGGGCGAACTCGCTGTTCGAAGATAACGCCGAATTCGGCCTGGGCTTCCGCCTGAGCGTCGATCAACATCGCCAGCGCGCCGTGCGCCTGCTGCACGAGCTGGCGCCGCAGCTGCCGGATGATTTAGTGGCGGCGTTGCAGGAAGAATCTATCGCGCCCGAACTGCGCCGTCAGCAAATTGAGCAGTTGCGGATGATACTGGCGGATCTCAATAATGAACAGTCCAGGGCCTTATCCGCCGAAGCCGACCATCTGGTGGATAAGTCCATCTGGCTGATCGGCGGCGACGGCTGGGCTTACGACATCGGCTACGGCGGTCTGGATCATGTGATGAGCCTGAGCGAAAACGTCAACGTGCTGGTGCTGGATACCCAGTGTTACTCCAATACCGGCGGCCAGCAGTCGAAAGCCACGCCGCTCGGCGCCGTAACCAAGTTCGGCGAAAAGGGCAAACGCAAGGCGCGTAAGGATCTGGGCATCAACGTCATGATGTACGGCCACGTTTATGTGGCGCAGATATCGCTGGGCGCGCAGCTGAACCAGACGGTGAAAGCCATTCAGGAAGCGGAGGCCTGGCCCGGCCCGTCGCTGATCATCGCCTACAGCCCCTGCGAAGAGCACGGCTACGATCTGGCGTTCAGCCACGATCAGATGCGCCAGCTGACCGCCACCGGCTTCTGGCCGCTCTACCGCTTCGACCCAAGTCGCATCGAGGAAGGCAAACCGGCGCTGATAACGGATTCCCGTCCGCCTTCCAGCAGCCTGAGCGAAACCCTGCTGCACGAGCAGCGTTTCCGCCGCCTGAACAGCCAGATGCCGGAAGAGAGCGCGCGGCTTTACGCAGAGGCGGAAATCGATCTGCGCCGCCGCTATGACTTCCTGGCCATGATGGCGGGCAAAGCGGAGAAAAACCCGCAGGAGTAACGTAACGAAAGGATAGCCGCAAGGCTATCCTTCAGACTGTTGTAAACCTATCTTCCTTTATCGAATGGTGATAATGGAATGGAAGAGTAAAGCGTCCGCGCCAGGGACAAAGGCGTAGGGAACGCCTTTGAACGTCGCTTGCGACGGCCCTGAAAGGGGGAATCTCAGGGATGAGATTCCTATTCGCGTGGTTCGAGCTTACCGGGACGTACTTGCAGCGTCTTTACGATCCATCCATTATCGCCGCTCACCGCACTTTGTCAGCAACCTCATCCTTGCGACAAGGCGCTAACCCCATGCCGGCCCTTATCCGGCGCCTTTGCCCGTCAAGGGGAATGCTTGGCCGCAGCGCCAAAAAACGCAGCGTTGTTCGCGCCCTTCGCTACCCCTCCCCTTTCCCAGGGGGAGGACGTCAGTGCATCAGCGGTAAATCTGGCTGACCGCCTCCGCTATCGTCTCGATCAATGACTCCTGCAGTTGCGAAATACTCATCCGCACGTAATGTCCGTTCTTGGTGCCGAAACGCTCTCCCGGTTGCACGGCGACGCCATGGGCGGCCATGGTGATCAGCGCGTAGCGTTCCGACGGAACCGGCAGCCAGATGCACAGGCTGTCATTTTCCGGCACGTAGATCCCTCGCCGCGCCAGCGCGTCCGCCAGCCCCTGACGCCGCTGATGATAAACCTCGCGGGCGCGTTCGATCCCCTGTTGCGTTTTCCGATCGGCGAGTAAAAAGCTCAGCGCCCCCTGCAATATCCGGCTGCTCCAGCCGTCGCCGAAATTACGGAAGGATTGGATCTTGCCGATGGCCTCCGCCGGACCGGATAGCGCGGCCAGGCGCAAATCGGGTCCGTAGGCTTTGGAATAGGAACGGATATACAGGGTCTGCGCCGGAAGATACGACCCGATGCTCAGCGCGGGATGGGAAGAGATCTCGCCGACGCCGTCGTCCTCGATAATCATCGTTATCGGGCTATCCGCCAGCAGCGCCGCCATCGCCGCCATACGCGACGGGCTCACCGAATATCCGGTATGCGAATGGGTTCTTGGCTGATAGATAAACGCCGCGGGCTTATGCTGCAATGCCTGCTGCAGCGCTTCGACGCTCGGGCCGTAATCATCGCATTCAACCTGAATGATGTTGATGCCGATATGGTCGAGCACGTCCAGCAGCCGCGCCGCGGTCGGGCTCTCAATCGCCACCGTCGAGCCGGGAAAGATCAGCGTCTGCAATGCCAGATTCACGCCGTCGAACCCGCCGTCGGAGGTCATAAACGCCTCTGCCGCGTAAGGCCAGTTTTTACGCAGCTGCTCTTCCAGTTCAGGAATGATCGATGTGCGCTGATAGCTATTGAGATTCTTGACCCGCGCGCCGTATAACAGCGCCTCATCAAGATCCGGCAACAGGTCGGGATCGGGAGCCGATAGGGTGAGATCGGCGACGATCGTATCGCCAAAGTTGCCGATTCTCTCGAAGCGTTCCGGCCGCGGAGAAACCTGCTGGCCGGACACCCACATTCCCGTTCTGCCGCGTCCCGCAATCGCTTTCTGCCGCCGCAGCTGGCTCCAGGCCGCGGAAATCGTCGCCGGACTCACGCCCAGCGCTTCGGCCAGCTCTCTTACCGGCGGCAACTGCCGGCCGACCTCGATTTTTCCGGCACGGATAAGCGCCGACACGTCCATCGCGATGCCGCGAATACTGTGGTTATGCAGCTGTTGCGCCAGCCAGCCTGTATCGATCGATTTGCTCATAAATAATATTTTGTACAATAACAAAAATATTATTGTACACGTACGAACATCGATCTAGTATCAAAAAAAACCGCTATTTGTGCGAATATCAGACATATTTTTTACATGCGAGCCATGCCCGATAGATTTCGAGCCGCACTCCGTCTAATGCCGATCGTTTAAGCATCGAGATACACGGGGCGACCATCGGGGTGAGGCGTCTCTACGGGAACCTCCCTCTGCGTTTTCCCTAAAAAACCGGCTTAAGTGAACGATATGACGCGCTCCGTCTCTCTTTATCCTTAGCATCCAGCGCGGATAACCGGCTGGATTAATAAGGGAAAACGGCGCCGGTACGGCTTGAGGGATAAAGGGAATATCGCGCCTCCACCAGGGAATCACCACGTTGACGATAACAATTAGACTGGCAGTAAGGGATTGGGACTATTTCACCCCGCTCGCTTTAGGCGATATCAAACCCGAGGGGTTTGAACTGAAAATAGATCGGGTCGGCACGCTGCCGGATAACCTGGCGACCAGCAGCCGCTACGATGCGGGAGAAGTTTCGTTCAGCCGCTATGCGCAAAGCCGCGCTCGCGGCGATGAGAGTCTGCTGGCCCTGCCGCACTTTCTGATGCGCGGTTTCCGCCAGCGCTGCATTCTGACCGCGCAGGACAGCCCGCTGACCGAGCTAGCGCAATTGGCTGGCAAGAAGATCGGCCTGACGGGCTGGCAAGACTCCGGCAATACCTGGACGCGCGCGCTATTGCGCCGCGAAGGCATCGGCAATGACGATGCCTACTGGTACGTCGGCCGCCTGACGGAGGCGCACCCGATCGTCGATCGCCTGGCCGGGTTCGGCCGGCCGGGGCGCATAGAAGCCGCGCCGGGCGAACAGCCGCTGATTACGCTGCTGAAAAACGGCGGCCTGGACGCCATCTTCACCCCCTTTATGCCGGAAGGCTTTTTTAACGGCGACTCGGGGTTACGGCAGCTACAGCCCGATTTCCGTCAGGCGGAAATCGACTATTTCCATCAGGTCGGCTACGTGCCCGGCATGCATGTGCTGGCGATAAAGCCGGCGCTGGCGGCGCAGCATCCCTGGCTGCCCCAGGCGCTGAGCGAGGCGATCGACCGCTCATACGAAATGTGGATGGGCAAGCGCATTAAATATGCCGATACGACGCCCTGGCTGCTGGACGATCTGCGCAGAACCGCTCAGGATTTGCCCGCTCACTGGAACGACAACGGCTTTGCCGTCAATAAAACCATGATTGCCGATTTCGCCAGAGAACTGCATATTCAGGGGATCACGGCGCAATGCCTGACTCCGGAAGCATTATTCCCGTGGGCGTCATCGGTGTTGTCTAAAGATTAAGAGAGCTTGATATGAAAGTCGCACTTGGGCAGTTCGCCGTCGATCGCGAATGGCAAAACAATGTCGTCACCGCGCTGCGGCTGATGACGGACGCACAGCAGGCAGGCGCCGATCTTCTGGTGCTGCCGGAAGGCGTGTTGGCGCGGGATATCACCAATCCCAAGCTGGTGCTAACCGCCGCCCAACCGCTGGACGGGCCTTTCGTCAGCCAGCTGCTGGCGGCCAGCAAAGGCAGCCAAATGACCACGATGATGAGCATTCATGTCCCGAACGGCGCGGACAAGGTCTGGAACCTGCTCATCGCCATCCGCGACGGCGAAATCATCGCCCGGTACAAGAAGCTGCACCTGTACGACGCCTTCTCCATGCAAGAATCGGAAAACGTCACCCCCGGCGATGAAGTTCCGCCGTTGGTCAGCGTAGCCGGGCTGAAAGTCGGCCTGATGACCTGTTACGACGTGCGTTTTCCCGAACTCGCGCGGCGTTTGACGCTGGACGGCGCCCAGGTGCTGGTGCTGCCGGCCGCCTGGGTCAAAGGGCCGCTGAAAGAGACGCATTGGGAGCTGCTGGTTCGCGCGCGCGCGCTGGAAAACACCGCGTATGTCGTGGCGGTCGGCGAATGCGGCGTAAGAAATATCGGCAACAGCATGGTTGTCGATCCGCTGGGCGTGGTGGTGGCGCAGGCCCCCGAAGTTCCGGCGTTGGTCTACGCTAATGTGGAACCTGAACGCCTCGCCTATGCGCGCGAGGTTCTGCCCTGTCTGGCCAACCGCCGTTTCACTACGCCGCGCCTGCCGCAGGAAGATCGCTGACCGGCGGCGCATCGCGGTGGAGATAACAGGCTAACAGGGGAATGCCGGTCACTTAAGCCGATTTTTAGGGGAAACACCGGGGGAGGTTCCCGTAGGGGCGCCTCACCCCGGTGTATCTCGATGCTTAAACGATCGGCATTCATCAACAGGGTGTTTATATTCGACTAAACATCACCGACACACAGCCAGCTCTTCATAAGGGCGAAGGAGATTGAGCAATGAAAATGAAACGTTTAGGACAGACGGCTCTGCTAACAGGGTTGCTCTTTTCCGCCGGCGCGTTTGCCGCGACGGCGCCTGAGATTGCCCCCCAGCAAGTGAATGACAATCTTCACTCCCGTTTGCCGAACGACATCAAAAAGGCCGGCGTGCTCAAGGCGGTGAACAACGGCTCGTTTCCTCCGTATGAAATTGTCAACGGAACGCATTCTCTGGAAGGCGCCAGCGCCGATTTGGCGAAAGCGCTGGGCGAGGTGCTGGGCGTAAAAATCGAGCACGCCTCCGTCAGCGGTCTGTCCAGCCTGCTGAGCGGCATTCAATCCGGCCGCTACCAGTTCGCCATGGGGCCGATCGGCGATTTCCCCGCGCGCCAGGAAAAAAATGACTTCGTCGACTTCGTACGCGAATTCGTGGTGTTTGCCGTTCGTGCCGGCAACCCGGAAAAAATCAACACGCTGGAAGATACCTGCGGTAAACGTATCGCCGTGATGTCCGGCGGGTCCGCCGAACAGGTGATTGTGAAACAATCGAAAGCCTGCGCTGAATCAGGAAAACCGGCGGTGGCGATCCAGTCTTACACCGACCAGCCGACGTCCATCCTGTCGGTCCGTTCAGGACGGGCCGACGCCTTCTTCTCTTCACAGGCGCCGCTCACCTACTTCGTCGAGCAGACCAACGGCCAGTTGGAGCTCGCCGGCACCGGTCAGCACAACGGCTTCGACGATTTGTATCAAGGCTCCGTTTTCGACAAAAACTCCCCGCTGGTGCCGATTGTTCAGGAAGCCTACCAGTTGCTGTTCGATAACGGCACCTATGCGGCCATCATGAAAAAATGGCATCTGGAAGGAAACATGCTGAAAGCGCCTGGCGTTAACCTGGCGGGAAAACAGTAACGCCGGCGAGAAGGGAATGCCGGTCACTGAAGTCCGCTTTTCGGGGAAACGCGGGGGAAGCTCCCGGAGGGATGCCTCACCCCGGTGGCCGCCCCGCGTGTCTCGATGCTTAAACGATCGGTATAAAACCAACGATAAGGGGTAATTTTTGACTGTGGATGCGCTGAGAAATGTAACCCGAGCCCAGGCGCCCGGCCGCGTAAAACAGCGGCTGTCGTGGGCGTGCACGCTGATTATCGCGGCTTATGTTATATGGTCAGTCGGCACCAATAAAAACTTTGAGTGGCCCGTGGTTTATCAGTGGTTCACTGAAAAAACCATTATGGAGGGGTTAAGCGTTACCCTGGGACTGACCGTGGTGTCCATGGCGATCGGCGTGGCGCTCGGACTGCTGCTGGCAATTGCCCGGCTCTCCACCAACGTGCTGCTGCGCGGGCTTTCCGGCCTCTATATCTGGTTTTTCCGCGGCACGCCGCTGCTGGTACAGCTGATCTTCTGGTACAACCTCTCCACCCTCTTCCCGCGCGTGTCGCTGGGCATTCCGTTTGGCCCGGAGTGGATAAGCTGGAACACCAATGACCTGATTACGCCGCTGACGGCGGCGATTGCCGGCCTGGCGCTGAATGAAGCCGCCTATATGGCGGAAATCATCCGCGGCGGGCTGTTGTCCGTGGATAACGGCCAGGTGGAGACCACCCAGGCCTTCGGCATGAGCCGCAGCCGCGCGCTGCGGCGCATCATCATTCCTCAGGCCATGCGCGCCATCGTGCCGCCGACCGGCAACCAGTTAATCAGCATGATTAAGGCGACGTCGCTGGTCAGCGTGATTGCAATGGGCGATCTGCTCTACTCGGTACAGGCTATCTATAACCGTACGTTTGAAGTGATCCCGATGCTGATGGTTGCGGTTATCTGGTACTTATTCATCACTTCGCTGTTGAATGTCGGCCAGTCAGCCATTGAACGCTACTATTCGCGCGGCGTTCGCCGTCCGGCGTCGGAAACCCGCCGTCCCGCGGCGGCGAAAGCGAATGAGTTTGCTGATGAGATCGGTAAGGATCAACCCCATGACTAAACGTAATCACCTCTCCGCCGAGGAAAGCGCTCTGACGGAGGCGCGGCCGCTGATAAGAGCGCGCAACGTCCATAAACATTTTGGCGATAACCACGTTCTGCGCGGCATTGATCTGGATGTCCGCGCCGGCGAAGTGGTGGTGGTTCTGGGGCCGTCCGGCTCGGGAAAATCGACATTTCTGCGCTGTATCAACCACCTCGAAGAGATGGACGCCGGCTATATCATGATGGGCGACGAGCAGATCGGTTATCAGCTGCGCGGGGATAAACTCTATCCGCTCTCCTCCCGCGAGATCGCCCGCCAGCGCAGCGAAATAGGTATGGTTTTTCAGCAATTCAACCTTTACCCCCACATGACCGTGCTGCAAAACATTATCGAAGCGCCGATCGGCGTCCATAAGCAGAACCGTCAGGAGGCGCGGGCCTACGCGCTGCAACTGCTGGAGCGCGTCGGGCTCGGCCACAAGGCGGACGCCTATCCGCGCCATCTGTCCGGCGGACAGCAGCAGCGCGTCGCCATTGCGCGCGCGCTGGCCATCCGTCCCAAACTGATGCTGTTTGATGAACCTACCTCCGCGCTGGACCCCGAACTGGTGGGCGAAGTGTTATCCACCATGAAGGATCTGGCGCAGCAGGGGTTAACCATGATCGTGGTGACGCACGAAATCGGCTTTGCCAAGGAGGCCGCGGATCGGGTGGTGTTTATGGATCAGGGCGTGGTCGTGGAGCAGGGCAAACCGGAAGATGTTCTGGTCAATCCGCAGCATCCGCGCACCCAGTCATTCCTCAGCCGTTTTATCTAGCGCGCGCCGACGCGGCGCCGAACATCGCCGCGTTCTTCGTCCCGCATCGGAAATGGATGCCGCCTCGTCCCGATCGGCAAAAAAAGTATGATTAGTTACACATGTTATTTCCATCCGAAGCCATTCTGCACATATAATGCGCATCCGGTCCCAGGACCCAGAACAAACCAGATACCTCCTTTCTGGTATGGCATTTATCCTTCAATAAAGACATGAAAATGAGTATTCGCGCGATCCTAACTCTGGTTGTAGCGGCCGCGGCATTCAGCCAGGCCGCCTTTGCCGTTGTCTACCCTCTGCCGGCGGCCAATAGCCGGCTGGTGGGGGAAAATCTGGAAATTACCATTCCGTCAGACAGCAAGTTGCCGTTGGAGCACTTCGCCGCCCAGTATCAAATGGGGCTGAGCAATATGATGGAAGCCAACCCGGGCGTTGACGCCTATCTGCCGACGCCAGGCAGCACGCTGATTATTCCTCATCAGCTGATTCTGCCGAACGCGCCGCGCGAGGGGATTGTGATTAACAGCGCCGAAATGCGCCTGTATTACTACCCCAAAGGCAGTAAAACCGTCGTGGTATTGCCGATCGGGATTGGCGAGTTAGGTAAAGATACGCCGATTAACTGGGTAACCGCCGTGCAGCGTAAAAAGGCCGGCCCGACCTGGACGCCGACCGCCGCCATGCACGCGGAATATGCCGCCCGCGGCGAAACGTTGCAGAAAGTTTTCCCGGCCGGCCCGGATAACCCGATGGGCCTTTACGCGCTGTATATCGGCCGTCTGTACGCCATCCACGGCACCAACGCCAATTTCGGCATCGGCCTGCGCGTCAGCCACGGCTGCGTGCGTTTGCGGGCGGACGATATTAAATATCTGTTCGATCACGTCCCCGTCGGCACGCGGGTACAGTTTATCAACGAGCCGATAAAAGCCACGGTGGAGCCGGACGGCTCCCGCTATGTGGAAGTGCACCATCCGCTATCGCGGACTATCGAAGAGTTTAACTCTGAAACCCCGGCGCCGCTGACCATCAACGCCAGCGTCGGCAAAGCGATCGCCGATGCCAGCGTCAATCAGGAGGAGCTCGATAAAGCGCTGCAGTTACGCTCCGGTATCCCGACGAAGGTCAACGGCCCGAGCGAAGAACAAGCGCCGCTGGCGGCGCCGATTGAGTCGGCCGATGAGCCTGCGGCCGCGCCGCAAGAGAGCGTAGCTCAGGATAGCGCCGCGCAGGAGGCCCCGGCGCCAGAGAGCGCAGACCCGGAGCTGGATAGCGCGGAACCGGAAAACAGCGCCAACCGTTCTTGATCGGCGCCAGCGACGGAAAACGGGCGTAAGCCCGTTTTCTGAGTTTGCTGACAAAGTCCGGTGAGCGGCAATAATGGATGGATCGTAAAGACGCTGCAAGTACGTCCCTGTAAGCTCGAGCCGCGCCATCCCTGGCGCGGACGCTTTACTCTTCCATTCCATTATCACCGTTCGATAAAGAACGATAGGTTTGTCAACAGGCTGGGAAAACGGGCGTAAGCCCGTTTTCTATTCCTCCCCGTCAAGCCTCCCCCCCTCCTCGTCGCACAACGCGTCATGCCCGGCAGGCGGTTTGACCGACAATTTAGTTGACATGTCATTAATTGAATAGATAATCAATGATACTTCAACTAATTGTCCTGTTACCCGCTTATGTCTATACCGGAATCCTCTCCGCGTCGCCGATTCGCCCTCCTGATGGGGCACACCTCTCGACTGTGGCGCCGCGTTATCGATCGCGAATTACAGCCTTACGGACTGACGCAGGCCACCTGGCTGCCGCTGCTGCATATCTCCCGCGCAACGACGCCTATGAATCAAAAGGCGCTGGCGGAGTCCATCGGCTTTGAGGCGTCGGCGGTCGTCCGCCTGCTGGATAGCCTGCAAAAACAGGGGCTGATCGAACGCCGGGAAGGGGCGGACCGCCGGATTAAAGAGATTCACCTCACCGCCCAAGGGGTTGAGCAGGTCAAAAACGTAGAGAACATCGCCAATCAGGTGCGAATCAAAGCGTTAAACGGCCTCGGCGAAGAGGAGATCGCGCGGGTCAATCGCGCCGTGGAACAGGTGATCGCCAATCTCTCCGCCATTGAACGGAGCGACGCATGAGCAGCAGACTCCTTCGCGCATTACGTCAGTTGAACCGCCGCCGTCAGCTTATGCTGCTATCCGGCGTCCTGCTCCTGGCTATCGTCCTGTTCTGGGCGCTCTCCTGGCTGCACCAGCGCATGACGCACATCAACGAAAGCGATGCGCGCATCGTCGGCGAGATGGTCTCGCTCGCCAGCCGGGAGAGTGGATGGCTGACCGCGCGCCCGGCGATCGACGGCGATAAGATCAAAAAGGATCAGGTATTGGCGCAGATCGACGATCGGGACGCCAGGCTGCGACTGGCGGCGCTGGAGGGCAGCCTGGCCGCCGCGGACGCGCAGATCGGCTACAGTCTGGCCCAGCGGCGAACCACCGATCTCACCACCAGCGCCGGGCTGGAAGAAGCGCGGGCGCAGCTGTCCTCGGCCGAGTCGGCGCTGTCCAACGCCGGCTATCAGCTTTCGCTGGCGCAAAACAATTTCAAACGGGATGACCAACTGGTGAAAAGCGGCCTGACGCCGAAAAAAACCTGGGATGAGTCTCATGCGCTGCTGCTGCGGCGCCAAAGCGAACAACAAGAAGCGGAGGCGCAGCGCGTATCGCGGCAGGCGGCGCTCGCCAGCGCCCAGGCGCAGCGCAATAACCTGACGGTGCTGGACCGGCAAATCGAGATGGAACAGCAGCAACGGGCGACGCTACAGGCCCAGGTGGATCGGCTGAAACAGGAGATTGCCGATCGCACGCTGCGCTCTCCGGTGGACGGCGTGGTGGATCGGACCATCGGCAACGTCGGCGACTACATCCAGGAAGGACAGTGGATCATGATGGTACACGACCCACGCAATCTGTGGGTGGAAGCCAATATCAAAGAAACGGCCATCGAAAACGTGAAGGTCGGACAACGGGTGGAAATTGCGCTGGATGCCTATCCGAACGTCGCGTTTCATGGACAGGTCGCGCGCGTCGGCAATGCGGCCACCAACCAGTTCGCCCTGCTGCCCAGCCCCAACCCATCGGGAAATTTCACCAAAATCACCCAGCGGGTGCCGGTGCGAGTCGCCCTCGATCGCCCCGATCCGCGTCTGAAACCGGGATTAATGGCGGAAGTGACCATCAATGTCGCCGATTGACGCTCAGGCCGCGCGCTTCGGCCCCTCGTACCGCTGGATGGCGACCGCCACCATTATGCTGGGCACCATCGCCACGACCGCCACCGCCACCATCGTCAATGTCGCCATGCGCGACATCATGGGGGCCTTCGGCATGGGGCAGGATCAGGTGCAGTGGCTTTCCACCGCCTTTCTCGCCTCCATGACCGCCACCATGCTGGCGACCGCCTGGACCCTGGAACGCTTTGGCTATCGCAAGACCTATATCGGCGCATTGGCGATCTTCGTGATCGGCAGCGTGGTGGGCGCCGTCAGCCAGAACGGCGCCGAAGTCATTATCGCCCGTGTTTTGCAGGGCTGCGCATCGGGCATTATTCAGCCCCTGGCGATGGTGGTGATCTCGCAGGTTTTTCCGCCGTCGCAGCGCGGAAAAGCCATGGGGATTTACGGCGTCGGCGTGGTGCTGGCGCCGGCGCTCGGCCCGACGGCCGGCGGCATGATGGTCGACCAGTTGGACTGGCGCGCCGTCTTTATGGTGGTGGTGCCCTTTTGTCTGGCGGGCATCGCCGCGGCGATCTTTATCTTGCCGGGCAAAAGCGGACCAGCGGACGCCCCGCGGCATAAGTTCGACGGCATCGGCTTTACGCTGCTGACGATCGCCCTGGTCGCGTTGCTCAGCGGGCTATCCAACGGCCAGCGCACGGGCTGGGACTCATTGCCGATTATCGGCCTCTTGGTCTGCTCGCTGCTGGCCGGCGGCGCCTTTATCGTCTATGAGCTGCGCGCGCCGCACCCTTTACTGAGCCTGCGGGTATTTTCAAATCCGGCTTTTAGCGCCGGCTGTATCGTGGCTTTCGCGCTCGGCGCCGGTATTTACGCCTCAACCTATATCATTCCGCTATTTGTGCAAGGCATCCAGGGATATACCCCGACGCGCTCGGGACTGCTGCTGATGCCCGCCGGTCTGGCGCTGGGATGCGTGTTTCCGATCGCCGGCAGCATCAGCGACCGCATGGCGCCGTATATTCCTGTCGTCGTCGGGCTGACGTTATTCGGCCTCTCCTGCTGGCTTTCGAGCTGGGCCGATACCGATACGCCCTTCTGGACCCTGGCCTGGTGGATCGTCATCGGGCGCATCGGACTGGGTCTGATGCTGCCGGCGATGAACGCCGGCTCGTTGCGCGCCCTGCCTCCGGAAACCCTGGCGCAGGGCTCGGGCAGCCTGAACTTCATCCGTCAGCTGGGCGGCGCATTAGGGGTGAATCTGCTGTCGGTATTTATCGAACGCCGCAACGCCTTTCACGGCGAGATACTGGCGCAGTCGCTGACCCGGGGCAATGCCGTCGGCGGCGACGCCATGCGTCAGCTCAGCGTATTGTACGCCCATTGGGGCAACCCGTTCGGCGAACCGCTCAGCGCCGGCGTCAACCCCGGCGTGATGGAGTTTATTGAACGCATGCTGGCGCCTCAGGCGCAGATGTTCGCCTATCAGGACGGGTTCTATATGGTGGCGATATGCTTCTTCACCGCGATAATTCCCGCGTTGTTTATTCGCGGCCGCGTCTCAAGGCTAAAGACGATACCCGACAGCCGCCGGTAACATCGCCATCGGGCTGCGGGCGGGCCCTGCAGCCTTCTTCTCCGCGTCACGGATGACTTAAATCAATGACGCCTCTTTCAGCTCGCTCTTCAAATAAGCGTAATAGATCGGCGCGGCAATCACGCCGGACAAGCCGAACGCCGCTTCGAAGATCAGCATCGCCAGCAGGATTTCCCAGGCATGGGCTTTGATCCGAGTGCCGACGATCTGCGCGTTGAGGAAATATTCCAGCTTATGAATCAACATCAGGTACACCAGCGCAATCACCGCGGTCGGCAAAGAGATGGATAAGGCGGAAATAAAGACGATGGAATTGGAGATCAAATTGCCAATCACCGGCAACAGGCCGAAAACGAACGTCAGCACCACCAGCGTTTTCGAGAACGGCAGATGAATGCCGAAACAGGGAAACGCGCCGAGGATAAAAATCGCGGACAGTATGGTATTCACCAGCGAAATTTTTACCTGCGCGAAAACGATATTGCGAAATGAGGCGGACAGCAGCGATACCCGGCGCAGCAGCTCCGCCTTCAACATCGGTTTTTCGTCGTCGGTGTCCATCGTATATAAAGAGATAATGGCGCCCAGAACCATCCCGATCAGCATGGTGACAAAACCGTGCAGGAAGCTTTTTCCCATATTTTGCAGGATAGCGATATGCTGCTGCACCCACTGCAGAAACTCATGCTGCAGTTCTTCCACGCTGACCGGCAAATATCCCGGCAAATACACCATCAGTTGCTGCTGAATCTCATTAAGGATATAGGCAATCCGGGTATTAAACGCCGCCGTGTCCCTCATTTCCTGCATCAGCAGCCCCACCAGGCTCCCGAAAAGCAGGCTCAGCAAACTCACCACCAGCGTACTGATAATCGCCACCACCATCCAGCGGGCGCGTTTGCCGCTAATCACTTTCTGGAAATAGGGCGTCAGCAGATTAACGATCTCGTAAACTAAAAAACCGGCGATAAAACAGGCTAACAGACGCAAGGGCAACAGCAGTAACAAGCCCCCCATAATAAAGAAAAAGCTCAAAAATCGGGCTTGTTTCAGATTCAGTAACTGCATGATGACGTCCTGTATACGTAAAACCGATGCTAAATGTAAAAACGCAGAATTGCAGAATTACCCAATATACCCTTGATACGGCAAGCTGCGGGCGCGTTGGCGGTGCCGCCGGCCCATCCGCAGGCCTTGGGGACGCCGCAAGCGGCGTTCAAATAGGCTCCCGGCAGATCCGTCGCAGCCATGCCGCCCACCTGCAACTCGAATTATTTAGGGTATAGATTTCAAGACGAAAGGTATGGAGCAAACGGCGCGGTTTTGGCTGCTATCCGGCTTTATTCTTAACGTTTTACCCCGGAAACGCCAGCAGGTTTTTCGTTGTTCGCCGCGCCCGGAATAATTTGGGCGACGGGACGAAACGCGCTGATTTTGCACCATGCGAAACACGCTCTTTTTCGAGCGGAATGCCGTCATAAACGCCGTCGCGCGGCAGAGCAGCCGGGTTCCTGCCTGAAGGTCGATTGAAACATTTATGTAACATTAGCGTACATAATCGTTCCCTCGATGCGGGTGAAACGACGCGATCGGAATCCCCAAAAGCCATTATCGTCAACTGGTTAATTTTAAGGCGGCGGCAAGAATATAAAGTAAATAAAATATTTTTTATTTGTGTATTAATGTAACGAGCGGATAAATGTTAAAAATAATCCGCCGGCAAGAGCGCGGCGCGTTTCTTAGCAATGACGCAAAGCGACTATTAAGAAACCAGCGGCCATAGACATTCTCTGAGAAGCGCCGACGGCCGTCTATTCGACGGCGTTTGAGCGCGGCCGACTCACGGGCGTGCTTAAAGTATGGCGAGTATTCCATTCAACGCCGCCGTCATTATTTTTTTGCTAAGCCAACCGCATGGCTGGTAATTAATATTTCTTATGCCTTAACCCGCAAAAGGATAAAAGTATAGGGGGATAAAATGTTTTAGGATTTTTCCATTCGGGCAGGCGGATTAATAAGGCTGGATTATATATTTCCAACTAAAAAAAGCGCTTCTTATGGAAAGATAAGTAACCATTACATTACAAACAGGCGGGCGCTACAATTAGCGCCATTAATACCGCCGCGCATAACCAGCGGCTGCCGCTAATGTTCCGTTTATCGTTAAGGAGATCGCCGCGAACGCCGCAATCCCCAGGCGAAGAGAGCCGGAAAATCAATGCGTTTAAGAAACCAGGTTGGCGGACGACTCGTCCTGATTCAGAATCAATAGCGAGAGCACGCGATTCTCAACATTCAATTTAGAAAACGATAGCGTGCCGAGCCGCTTTTTCGTAAAGCCATCGGACAGCAGATCCGATACGACGCGCGTGCTTAACGCATTGGCGTCCGTCATAAAATCCTGGTAGGCGAACTTCACGCTAATCGGCAGAACATCATCAATAGAGACCGGGGTGTTCATTTCCGAACGCAGCCCGAAGTGCGCATTAAAAGCAGAGTTGGTGCAAACAATTTTACAGGTTTCGTCAATGACTGCGGCAGCCCGCCGTTCATTCTGAACAGGCTGGCACAGCATGCCTATAATCTCGTTCCGGCCGAATATCAGACTCATTATTTCCCTCTGCTTCATGCTATGTAAAAGATATCGCCAAGGGGTAACGATAAAACGCAGCCGCCTAACGATAAGCACTCAACCCACCGGTTCCCGCGGGGGGAGTCCGGCATAATGTAGTTATCTAAATTGTTTAGTTTTGGAAAACCGGATCCTACTGAATAAAAATAAAAAAATAACAATTAGACGTGTCTGTCTGATTCACAAGCCATTTACTTTTATACCCTGCAGACTTCAATCGGCCTATGCGTCGGCTTTATTACTCGCCCCGCTGGGGCCGCCGCAAGCGGCGTTCAAATCTGCTCCCGGCAGATTTGTCAGTTGTCCGAATCACTTACTTGAGCGTGCGTACCGGGATTAAATGAGAGGCATCCTGTCCCTCATCGGAGGCCGGCCGTTGGCTGGTCAAATTCGTTTCCGACAAATTTGTCATTCACTTGCCGCCCTCCCGCAACTCGAATTTATTTAGGGTATATTGCTAATCGATAGCTTAACGACTTTAATGAAGACGCCTGGAACGCATACCCATTATCCATACGTTTCGTATGTTGATAATCAGATAAGTCTAAATGGCCACTCCGGATAAAAATATAACCTGAACAGCGTTGTCACTATCGGCGGAATAAAGGAGATCTTTATGCGTTTTGATCGTAAAGGACGATCAAAACATTGATAACAATAGGTTTAATCTATTGAAAACAATGGATTGATCGTTATATCCATCATCATGCGGGGGATAATTCTTGTAATTTTTTATAGTGTGACATATATCACTAATACTGTGCACCCCTTAATTTAGCAACCTACTTATTTTTCTGACTATTCGCTTTATTCTTCAAGTATATGCCTCTGCGCCTGCATCATATTGCGTGATCTATCGCTCAAAAAAGAAACAAAGCTCTCCTCTCAATCACAATTAACTATTTATTGACATATCCTTAACACACTTGAGGAGAAGCGCACATGACCCAATACCATAAACACTCAATACCGGCCGCCATCGCGGAAAATGCCCTGATAGACGCCGAGCGATATCGCACGATGTATCGGCAATCCATTGACGATCCGATATCCTTTTGGCGCGAACAGGGAAAAATTATTGATTGGATCAAACCTTATCAACAAGTGAAAAACACCTCGTTTGATCCCGGTCATATTCGGATTCGCTGGTTTGAAGACGGTACGCTGAACGTGGCGGCGAATTGCCTGGATCGTCATCTTGCGACGCGCGGCGAACAGACCGCGATAATCTGGGAAGGGGACGACGCCGGCGAGAGCAAGCGCGTCACCTACCGCGAGTTGCACCACGCCGTCTGCCGTTTTGCCAATGCGCTAAAATCGTTGGGAATAAGAAAAGGCGATGTGGTCGCCATCTATATGCCGATGGTGCCGGAAGCGGCCGTCGCCATGCTGGCCTGCGCGCGCATCGGCGCCATTCATTCGGTGATCTTCGCCGGCTTCTCCCCGGAAGCCATCGCCGGGAGAATCATCGACTCCAGCGCCAAGCTGGTGATTACGGCGGATGAAGGTATACGCGCCGGACGCCTGATTCCGCTGAAGAAGAACATAGATGAAGCGTTAAAAAATCCCGGAGTCACCAGCATCGCCCGCGTGATCGTTTACCAAAGAACCGGAAAAAACACGCACTGGGAAGCCGGACGCGATCTGTGGTGGAGCGATCTGATCGAACAGGCGGACGATCGCTGTCCGCCGGAAGAGATGAACGCCGAAGATCCGCTGTTTATCCTTTATACCTCGGGATCCACCGGCAAGCCCAAAGGCGTACTGCACACTACCGGCGGCTACCTTACCTACGCGGCGATCACCTTCAAGTACGTATTTGACTACCACCCTGGCGAGATCTATTGGTGTACCGCGGATGTCGGCTGGATCACCGGACACAGCTACCTGCTATACGGACCGCTGGCCTGCGGCGCCACGACGCTGATGTTCGAAGGCGTGCCCAACTGGCCGGACTCCCGCCGCCTGTCGCAGGTTATCGATAAACATCAGGTCAATATACTCTACACCGCCCCCACCGCAATCCGCGCCCTGATGGCGGAAGGCGACAAGCCTATCGACGGCACCTCGCGGAACTCGCTGAGAATAATGGGGTCCGTCGGAGAGCCGATCAATCCCGAAGCCTGGGAGTGGTATTTCAACAAGATCGGCAACGGCAGGTGCCCCATCGTGGATACCTGGTGGCAGACGGAAACCGGCGGTTTTATGATTACCCCGCTGCCCGGCGCGATTGAAACCAAACCCGGTTCGGCGACGTATCCCTTCTTCGGCGTGCAACCGTCGCTGGTGGATAATCTGGGCAATCCGCAGGAAGGCGCCTGCGAAGGCAATCTGGTGATTACCGACTCCTGGCCCGGTCAGGCGCGCACCCTGTTTGGCGATCATGAACGCTTTGAACAAACCTACTTTTCCACCTTTAAAGGCATGTACTTCAGCGGCGACGGCGCCCGTCGTGATGAAGAGGGCTACTACTGGATCACCGGCCGCGTCGATGACGTGCTGAACGTCTCCGGTCATCGCCTGGGTACGGCGGAAATCGAATCCGCGCTGGTTTCCCATCCTAAAATCGCCGAAGCGGCGGTGGTGGGGATTCCGCACAGCCTGAAAGGCCAGGCGATTTATGCCTACGTCACGCTGAATCACGGCGAAGAGCCGTCCAGCGCGCTGTATCAGGAAGTGCGCGACTGGGTGCGCAAGGAGATCGGCCCCATCGCCACGCCCGATATCCTCCACTGGACCGACGCGTTGCCGAAAACGCGATCCGGTAAAATTATGCGCCGTATTTTGCGCAAGATCGCGGCGGGCGACACCCGCAACCTGGGGGATACCTCAACGCTGGCCGATCCCGGCGTGGTGGAAAAACTGCTGGAAGAAAAGCAGGCAATGAGCGCCGCCCCCCAATGATCGTTTAATCCCCTACTTCGCGTCTGCGCCGGATTTGGCGCAGACGCCGCGCCGTAGCCACCCCGCCCTACCAACAGATTACGGGAGACTTACGATGAATGACGACATTTATCAACGGATTGAAAGTAACCCTCTGTTCAGAGAATTGGTGCATAAACGACAGCGTTTCGCCACCTTGCTCTCTCTCATCATGCTGGCGCTTTACACCGGTTTTATTCTGCTGATCGCTTTTGCCCCCGGCTGGCTGGGAACCCCGGTGACGCCCGCTTCCAGCACCACCCGCGGCATCCCGATCGGCATTGGCCTGATCGCCATCGCCTTTGCGCTGACGGGGGTCTACGTTTATCGCGCCAACGGCGAGTTCGATCGCCTGACCAAACGGTTACTGGATGAGGCAACGCGATGAAAATACCACGCATTATATTATCCGCCCCGCTCGCTTTACCTTCGCTGGCGCAGGCCGCCGATGCCCTGAGCGGAGAGGTTCAGCGCCAGCCGCTGAATATTCAGGCGATCGTGATGTTTCTGCTGTTCGTCAGCGCCACGCTGTATATCACCTACTGGGCTTCCAAGCGCACGCGCTCCCGCAGCGATTATTATACGGCCGGCGGCAGCATTACCGGCTTCCAGAACGGGCTGGCGATTGCCGGCGACTATATGTCGGCCGCCTCCTTTCTCGGGATCTCGGCGCTGGTCTACACCTCCGGCTACGACGGCCTGATCTACTCGCTCGGTTTTCTGGTCGGCTGGCCGATCATCCTGTTCCTGATTGCGGAGCGTCTGCGCAACCTGGGGCGCTATACCTTCGCCGACGTCGCCTCCTACCGGCTGCGGCAGCGGCCGATTCGCAGCCTATCGGCCTGCGGTTCGCTCGTCGTCGTCGCGCTCTATCTTATCGCCCAGATGGTGGGCGCGGGCAAACTGATTGAGCTGCTGTTCGGTCTGAACTATCACATCGCCGTCATTCTGGTCGGCATTCTGATGGTGATGTACGTCATGTTCGGCGGCATGCTGGCCACCACCTGGGTACAGATCATCAAGGCGGTGCTGCTGCTGTTCGGCGCCACCTTTATGGCGGTGATGGTGATGAAATCCGTCGATTTCAGCTTCGACGGCCTGTTTAAACAGGCCATGACCGTTCACCCGAAGGGGGCGGCGATCATGAGCCCCGGCGGCTTGGTGTCCGATCCGATATCCGCGCTCTCCCTCGGCCTGGGATTAATGTTCGGCACCGCCGGCCTGCCGCATATTCTGATGCGCTTCTTCACGGTGGGCGACGCCAAGGAAGCGCGCAAAAGCGTGTTTTACGCCACCGGTTTCATGGGCTATTTCTACTTTCTGACCTTTATCATCGGCTTCGGCGCCATTCTGCTGGTCAGCGCCAACCCGGACTTTAAAGATGCGGCCGGCGCGCTTATCGGCGGCAATAACATGGCGGCGATTCATCTGGCGGATGCGGTCGGCGGCAACTTCTTCCTCGGCTTTATCTCCGCCGTCGCCTTCGCCACCATTTTGGCGGTCGTCGCGGGGTTAACGCTGGCGGGCGCCTCGGCGGTGTCCCACGATCTCTACTCCAACGTCATCAAGAAAGGGAAAGCCACCGAACGCGACGAGCTGAAAGTGTCGAAAATAACCGTGCTGGTGCTGGGCATCGTCGCCATCGCGCTGGGCATACTGTTTGAAAATCAAAACATCGCGTTTATGGTGGGGCTGGCCTTCTCCATCGCCGCCAGCTGCAACTTCCCCATCATCCTTCTTTCCATGTATTGGTCGAAGCTCACCACGCGCGGGGCGCTGATCGGCGGCTGGGCCGGCCTGCTGACGGCGGTCGTTCTGATGGTTTTGGGACCGACGGTGTGGGTGAATATTCTCGGTCATGAGACGCCGGTTTACCCCTATGAATACCCGGCGCTGTTCTCAATGCTGGCGGCCTTTATCGGTATCTGGCTCTTTTCCGTAACGGATCGCTCGGAGGCCGGACGGCAGGAGCACGCCCGTTTCCATGCGCAATTCGTCCGTTCGCAAACCGGCGTGGGCGCATCGCGCGGCGGCGGTCATTAGGAATAGCGCGGCGGGCTTGCGGGCGGGGCAAGAGCGCGCTTGGCGTTTTTATCCCGCCGCTCGATTAGCCGGATCATGGCGAACAGAGCGCTGATAAGAACGCTGACGCCGGCCGCGCCGTTACGGGCGCGCCTCATCAAGCGCCACCGCATAGGTATGAATCTCCCCATGCATATTGGAACGGAATACCAGATGGCCGCCGTCCTGGCTGAAAAATTCATGCCCCGCGATCTCCATATTCATCGTGCGCGTGTGGATTTTGCTCAACGCCAAGCCATCGGTACGGATGGTCCAGATGCGATCCACCTTGTGCCACGGCCTTTCATGGCAAAACAGAATCTGGTTGGGCTCGGTGGGGGAGAAGAACTGCAGGTGATTAAGCCAATCGGTGGCGTGATGAACATCCCTGCGCGCTCCCGAGGCCACATCAACCACGAACAGCGTCATCGGCGGACGCTGCTCCAAACGCTGATTGATACGCACCTCTTTTTGTTCGGCGAAGGTCAGAGGCCGTCCGGTGCGCGGATGGTACATCTCGGCGGCGACCATCCATTCGCCCAGCGGGTTGGCCTGGCCGCCGATCTCATCGATATACCACAGGCGGGAGCTCTTTCTGCCCACC
This sequence comes from Brenneria populi, assembly GCF_036016195.1. Lineage (NCBI taxonomy): Bacteria > Pseudomonadati > Pseudomonadota > Gammaproteobacteria > Enterobacterales > Pectobacteriaceae > Brenneria > Brenneria populi. Next base: position 26,205 of record NZ_JAYWTM010000043.1, read on the forward strand.
ATCAGAATTTTCGCCGTCGGACGAGGCAGAATCAGCGTATTGCGCCGCGTGCGCATATCAATGGTGGCAATGCCCGCCGGCGTCGTCACCACCATTAACCGGCCGTCGCGGCAATAAAAATATTAACGTAATGGCCTAGCGTTATTTAAACGTATAGGCAATCCCGGCACGTAACCGAAGCTGCCGTTCGCTGGATTTGGAAGACCGGTTAATATCGCCAAAGCTTACATAGGGACTCCACTCTTTTTTATCACCGAGCGCATAATTAAATTGCAACTCTTGCTCGTAGTTATTTTTCTTATTGGCGAACAGATTCTCATCGCCATGCTGAAAAATAATTTTATAGGTGGCGGTCAGGTCGTTTATTCTGTAGCGCAGGTAGCCATCTACCCGATTTACGGTACGGTGCTTATTGGTGGTGCATACCGTCCCGACGGTTTCACAGACGTTATCATGCGCGTAATCCGTCAACTCCAGCCGATAGAGCCCGCCGATAGACCAGCTATCGTTAATTTTATACCAGGGCGACACGCCGAATTTCCACTCGGTGCGCGTGGAGTTAAATTCCGGCTGCAGCAATGGCGAAATCGTCCAATTACCAAACTGATATTTTTTGGCTAACGTCATCTCCACCGCATTTAATACCGGATCTTTATAATATTTATCTTTAACGTTCGAACCGCCGGTTTTGAATTTTGTTTCCACGCCAAAAGAATAGTTATTGGGTAATTGCGTCGCTAGGAGCAGCCTGTCGTAATGCGTTCTATCACGTAAACGGTATTCATGACGATAATCCATCGTCACATTGTTCAATAATATATCCGCCCTGGCCTGTCCAATAAAGATAGAAAACACCATAGCGGAAACAAATAATTTATTTAAATTTTTCATATTCTTCCATCACTATCGGTTATTTTATAAAAGAGAAGTATTATTCTTCGCTCAAGGTAACGATGTCGTACATCAGGCTGCCGCCTTTCAGCCGCAGAGAGACGGTGTTATTTCCTGTTTTCAATAGCTCGCGCGCGACAGGCACGCGGGCCAAATGATAGCGGCCGCTTTGCAACGCTCCGCGGTAAATCGCTTTGTCATTATCATATTTCAGGGTTTGCACGGTTTTTCCATTAACCGCCACCGCCAGCTCGGGCGCGGTCGGGTTGCTCATCGAACCATTGCTGGCGGCGGCCAGGGAAATATTCAGGAAATAAGCCCTATTTTCCGGACGCATGGCAAAGCGGATATCCCATGTTCCCGGTTTGGTTTGGGCGTAATACCAGTCGCGCTGGTAATCGCTGCGGCCGATATCGAAAGTCAGGTTGGCGGGAACCGCATTCTGCCAGCGATAATTCCGCGCCTCGTTACCGAAGCGGAATTCACGGGCCTGGCGGTCGGCCTGGCCAATGGCCCAGATAACCGATTGCGCTTCAGGAATGGCGATATCGGAGATCTGCTGGCGTTCCCCTTCAATGGTAACGCGCCGCTGCGCCAATACGCCGGGCTGCGTGCCGCTATTGGCATAAACCGTCAGCTGATATTCCCCCGGCGTGACGTGCCTGATGCTGAACCTACCCTCGCTATCCGTCATCCCCTGGAAGGCGTAGCCGCGCGTCTGGAGGTCGAAAGGCTCATCCAGCGACGATGAGAGCACCACGGTCGCCGGCTGCTTGCCGAGCACGCGCCCCCCGACCTGGGTACGTTCAACCGGATAACGCCTGTCGTTCACCCAGCGATAGGGCCAGGAAACCGTTTCGGTGGCCGACCGACGGCGGGCATCATCAATCATCCGCTGCGGATCGCCCTGGTTGATATACAGCAGCCAGGGGCCGTAGAGTTTCTTCCATCCGGGTTCGGCGACCATATCCGGCGTCCCCAGGTGAGCGCCGGTCATATAATTCAAAATAATGGCGTCCTGATGCACCAGGAGATCCTGCTTAAGCGCGTCGCCGGAAAAATACTCCTGACCGCCGTGAATCAGCCAGGCGCCCATGCCGTGGCCGAATACGCCCCAGAAAGGCGTCGCGCGCATATAGCCGGCAAAGTCGTACTTGGAATACACCTCGCCGTTCGGCAAACGCCAGGTTTCATCCTGCACTTTCGGTAATTGTTCGAACTGGCGATAGAGCAGCGGCTTCCCTTGTCGAATGCCGTTATACAAATGATCGAGCCGGGAGGGATCGAAGCGATATACGTTGCGCAATTCGCTCACAATAACATTTTCTTTTCCGGCGTTTTCGGCCACCACATAGCTATAAATACCGCTAATGCCCTTGCGTATAATCAGATGATATTCCAGCCGTAATAACCCTTGCCGATCGTCGATATAGGCGATATGGGCCAGATCCCGACTATTGCTGATAACAGCGACGCGCTCAGGCGTGAAATCTTTTACCCCTTTGACATAATAATCGAGATAAGCGCTACGTGTTTTACTGGGGTCCCGCTGCGCGCCGGAAAGATTGGCGACAATGTTTTTCCCGTCTTTTATAATAGCGGCGGCGCTGCCGTCCTCCTTGAATTCTATTTTAACCAATCCATTATCCAGTGTGGTTTTCATTCCGGAAACGGTTAATGAAACAGGAGCTGTATCGGCGCAATTGCCATAGGGCGCCAGCGTGGCCGCAACCAGCAAGAAAATACTTTTTTTCACAATGATCCCGCCTTATTCGATTTAACGTTAAAAACCTCGGTAAGGATTTCATTTATTTTAATTTTTTACGTCTTTACCCCAAAAATACTTCGCGTTGCAGGACAAAAACGCTAAAGCGTTTTTGAACAGCGCTTGCGCTGGCCCCAACGGAACGAGCTTCAAGGATGGAGCGAGTAATAAATCCAGCGCCCCCGCAGCCTGAAGTATGAAGGGTATGGATATAAATGGCGTTTGGGAAAAAAGTAGCGGCCGGAT
>NZ_JAYWTM010000044.1:0-7437 GCF_036016195.1 Brenneria populi
TATGGATATAAATGGCGTTTGGGAAAAAAGTAGCGGCCGGATAGAAAACATCCCCTTTTACGCAGCGGCCTCGGTGAGCTTATATTTATCTCCATGCCATATCCTTCCCCAATATATGTCTTAAATAATTCGCATCGCCACAAGGGCGACGCGCCTATGGCTCAAAACTCAGCGGGTATAAAAGGCGTAAATTTTATTTATTACGGCATGGGTAAAATAGCGAGAAAGATGATTTTTCACCTTTATAAAATTGCCATACTGATATTTCATATGGCAATCAATTGAAGAGCGAATCGATCGATATCACAAAAATAAAACATTACTCCTAAAAAAATAAATAATAATTTCACCAGATAATTAGGCCACCGACGTTACGTCATAAATAATGCGCGTTCGCCTCTACGTCAATGGCGTCCCCATTCCATCAGGACGCCGCTAAAACGACAGTTCCCGAATCAACACCGCCGACGCCAGTTTCCAGCCGCGCGCCAGCAGGCTTTGCGCCTCGCCGTCCATCGATACCGTGCCGCGCAGCATTTGCCGTTGTCCCTGACGATCGGCGGGCACGCTTAACAGCACCCGATAAACCACCTGCTCAGGATGCAGTTTGCGCTGCGCATCGCTGAGCGCGGCGATATCGCCGCCGTAGGTCGACGCCAGTTCCGGCACCGCGCTCAGATCGCGGGTGGCGGCATGATCGATATCCACAATGGTGAGCGGCAACGCGGCGCGGCCGGCGTCCTGCGGGTAAAAATGCCCGCGCCCGCCCACCTTCAGCCGCTGCCGGTCTTTTTCCGACACGAAGGCCTCCACCAGCCCGCCGGACGGTTTGACGATCGCCGCCAGCCACTCCCCTTGCGCCAGCCACTCGCCGGCGGCCAGCGGCATGGCGATGTCGACCACCACGCCGCTTATCGGCGCCCTGACGATCAGCTGCTCCGACTGTCGTTTCAATACCGCCAGTTTTTGCAGCGCCGCGTCACGTTCCTGACTCACCCGCAGATGTTCGCTCGCCGCCCCTTTATTAAAAACCTGAAACGTCCGCTGCCAGCTTAACGTGGCGATCTGCCGCTCCAGCTGTCGCCGCTCGTGCGACAACGCATCGGAAGAGAGCGTAAACAGCGCCTGCCCGGCGGCCACAGGCTGGCCCACCTGAATATCAATGCGCGCCATCATCGCGGGCAGCGGCATATACAGACTGCTTTGCCGTTCGGCGCGCAGCAGCGCAGGCGCATAAACGGTGCTCTGCCAGGGGATCGCCAACAGCAGCAGCAGCAGACAGCCGGAGGTCAATGTCACGATCATATTACGATTCATACGGTAATCCTTGCGCCGTTTGCTCCACTCGCGCAGTTCATTCACCACGGGCGCGATCACGAAATAGCCGATCTCCACCGCGAACAGCAGCATCCCCAGCAGTTTGAACGTCATGTGGTAAACCAGAATGGCGATGCCGGTAAACAGGAAGAAGCGGTATACCCACACGCAAAAGGCGTAAACCGTCAGCGTACGCCGTAACCAGCGGGGAAGCGGTTCCGGCGGCAAGTCTCCCAGACCGAACAGCCATTCGCGCATCCGCCAGCGTCCGACGGCGAATCCCCGCTGCTGCAGATTCGGCACTTGAAGCCAGTCCGACAGCAAAAAATAGCCGTCGAAGCGCATCAGCGGGCTGAGGTTGATCGCCAGCGTCATAATCCAGGTGGTGGTCGCCAGCATAAAGGCGGCGCTACGCAGCATGCCGTCGGGCAAAAAGCTCCAGGCCAGCGTCGCCCAGGCGGCCAGCGTCAGCTCGGTCAGCATGCCGGCCGCGCCGATCGCCATACGCTGCCGGCGGCGGGTCAGTTTCCATGACCCGGAGGTATCGGTATACAGCACCGGCATCATCACCAGAAAAGCCACGCCCATCGTGGCGACGCGCGCGCCGTAACGTTTACAGGTATAGGCATGTCCCAACTCGTGCAATACCTTGGTGAAACACAGCGTTATCCCGGCCAGTACGGCGCCTTCCAGGGTAAAAAAGTGCATAAAGGTATGCTTGAAGGTTTCCCACTGCCGCCCGGCCAGAAATAGCCCCAGCAGCGCCGCCATCAGCGTTAACGTTAAAAACAGACGGCTGAATAAGGGCGCCGCCCAGGGTAAGGTGGCGGTCAGAAAACGATCCGGATGCCACAGCGGAATGCGGAAAAACAGATAGTTCTTCAGTAAGTTACGCCATACTGAAACCTGCGTTTTCGCCAGTTGCCGCCCAAATTGCGCCAGCGCCTCGTCGCCCGACGCCCGCGTCAGACTGTTGGCCTGTAAAAAGCGGCTGAAATGTTGCACGTCGCCGGCGTCAATCGTCAGCGGCGTCGCCTGGTTGATCTGCGCGACGATTTTCGCCGCCTCGCCCAGCGACCAGCGCGACAGCATCGCCATCTCCGCCCAGCCGATGCGGAAAAACAGCCCGCGCAGCGGATCTTCCAATGTCCAACTGGGCGAACCGTCGCGGTTGGCCGGCCCGGCGTGCAGGATCAGCTCGTCGCGCAGCGGAAGAAGCCGGAGAGCCGCACGCGGGTCGCCGTGCGCCTGGACGGCGACCTTCCCCGGCGCGCTCACACGCCCAGCCATACGCGTAGCGTCGCCAGCGGCTTGCGCAGCAGATAAACGAACAGCACCGTACGCTGGCCGTATAGCTTCGCCGTGCCCTTCAATCCCACGCGCAGTAGCGGATCGTCCTGGGTAAACCGGGCCCGCAGACGATAAGCCATGATGTTATCCGGCGTGGGGGCGGAGCGATAGCCGATATGCTCAAGCCGCGCCGGCTGCGCCGAATTCGGCGCCACGTTGAGGAAGAGCCGCACGTCGGCCCCTTTCTCCAGCGCGATGGCGTCGGCGGCGGGCAGTTGGACCTCCAGTTCGACATCGCGCGGATCGGCGATCATCATGATCCGTTCGCCGATCGCCACCGAACGCCCGATCCAATCGCTGACGTCGTCAAAAATCGCCACCCCGTCGCGCGGCGACGCCAGCTGCATACGCTCCAGCTGCCGCTGCAGGAAATCCATTTCGCTCTGCGCCTGCTCCCGCCGGCTTTGCAGCACCGCCAGACTGGCTTTGCTATCGGCGTCGAACAGCGCCTGCTGTTGGGCCTGCCGGTACTGGGCGTCGGCCGTGGCGAACGCCTGCCGCGCCGACTCCAGGCGATTTTCCAATTCACGGGCGTCCAGCTTTACCAGCGGCTGATTCGCCGCGATCTGCTGATTGGGACGAACCAGAATAGCGTCCACCACCCCGGCCACCGGCGCGCGCACCATCACCGGGCTGCGCGCCACGATTTCCGCCGGCGCCAGCACCGATTGCCGCACCGGGATCAGCATCACCAGCAGCAACGCCAGAGCGCCGGCCAGCGCCAGGCGGCGGCGTCGCGGGCCGGCGTCCGCTTTCCGGCGCCGCTTTTTACCTAGCGCCGTCCAGGCGTGGGAATAGGCGTCGGCCAGTTTTTCCAATAGCACCAGTTCGGCGGGCTGCCACGGGCGGTCGCGCGCCAGGATCAGCGTCAGCGGCTGTTCCCCCTGCGGGCGCCGCAAAGGCAGCCATAAAATAAACTCCGGCAGATGTTCCCGCCATAACAGCCGGTCGCCGGCCGGCAGATCCAGCCAACGCAGGGCGTGAGTCGGCCGATTTTCCAGCTGCCACTGGCGGCACAGACGGCTGAACTCGCTGCAAAACGGCGCGTTGGGATCGATAACCGCCAGGCCGGAAGCCGCGCGCAGGCGCTGGCCTTCGCAGTCCCACAGCATCGCCTGACGATACTTAACCAGATTATTGGTCTCATTGACCATCAAAAACGCCAGTTCATCCTGCGTTTCCCTCGCCCTGGCGCGGCTTTGCAGCTGCAGCAGCTCGGCCAGCAGCGCCAGACGGGCATCCTGTTCATTTGCTGTTTGCGTCATAACGTGGACAGGCTCATATCGTTATCGCTCTTGGGCGGGCGGCGCGATCAGCGCCACCCCGCTCATGCCGGGCAACAGTCCGGCGGTCGATTGGGTAATGCGCCCGAACACTTTGACCGACTGGCTAACCGGCTCCACCGCCGAAGAGATGCGGCTGATTTCCGCCGGATAGCTCAGTCCGGTTTCATCCAGCGTCACCTGGAAGGCGTCGCCCTGTTTTAACCACGCCAGCCAGCGCGAGGGCACGATCATCTCCAGTTCGAAAGCGCTGTCGTCGTAAATCGACAGCAGCTCCTTGCCTTCCGGCACCGACTCCCAGCGCTTGACCTTGCTTTCCGTCACCCGGCCGGAAAACGGCGCTTTAATCACGCAGCGTTGCAGCATGGCGCGGTTCACGCCGCTTTCCGCCTGCGCCATGGAGACCGCGGAGCGGGCCTGATCCACGTCGGACAGGCTGATGGAATTGAGCTTATCCAGCCGGTTGGCGATCGCCAGTTTCTTGCGGGCGGCACTCTCCGCGGCGGCCGAATAGTTCAGCTTTTCCCGCAGAACCGTACAGTCAAAGGTCAGCAACGTATCGCCCTGTTTAAAATGTTCGCCCTCTTTCACCGCGATATCCGTCACCTTGGCCGAAATTTCACTGGAAAGCGTGGTATAACGCACCGCGCTAAGCTGGACGCGAATATCGCTCCCCTCGGCCGCCAGCCCCCACAGGGGCGTTAGCAGCGCCCCCGCCAGCAGAAACCGCCGCGCCCTCATCAGTACGCTCCCCCACCCTGCAGCGATTGCAGGTTGTCCCACATATCCGTGCTCACCGTCCGGTAAGGTTTTCCGGCGATGGCGGCCGGCGGCGTCGCGGCGGTTTTAACGACCGCCGGCGCTGGCGCCGTCGCCGTTGCCGTCGCGGCGGCGACCGCCGTCGGCGCGGCAAGGGAAAGACGCGGTACCGGCACGCGGCCGGTTTCAATATTGCCGGTGGTGCGGGCGATGGTATCGCTCAGCGACGCCAGGCTGGTCGCGCCGACGTTATCCGGCAGCACATCCAGACCGGCGGCCTGATACACCGCGCCCAGGGCGTTTTGCACCTCCGCGAAGCTGCGATCGCGCGCGCGGGTGGTCAGAATGGTTTCCGTGCTGACGCGCACCTGCTCCATCTGCGTCGCCGCCTGATTGCGCACGCTCAACTCGGTCTGATTCAGGATGCCGCGCTGAATGCGCGCCAGCTCCTGGTAACGGCTGAACATGCGCGTACTTTGCTGATACTCCTGCCAGGCGACGTTCACCTGCGTCAGCACCGCCATGCGCAGCGCCTGACGGCGGATCTCCGCCAGCTCCTGATTCGCTTCGCCGGCGCGCTTCACCGGCGACCAGGACAGTACGTTCAGCAGGTTGCCGCTGACCTGTAGTCCGGCGCTGGCCCACTGATGATTCACCAGATAGCTGTTGCTGTCGCCGTTGATGCCGGCGAACAGCGACACGCCCGGCAGCAGACGCAGCAGGGATTTGCGGGTTTCCAGCACCGCATTGCGCGCCAGATAGCTCTCCTCGCGCACTTCAGGCCGTTTTACCATCGAGAAGTTTTCCAGATCGTCGAGGGTATAAGCCAGTTTCGGCGCCGTCAGACTGTTTTCTCCGGGCACCACGACATCGAATTTGCTGGCGGGCGGCAGGTTCATCAGCGAGGCCAGACGGGACTTCGCCACCACCAAATCGCTATCGACGATCTCAAGCTGACGCACCATTTCCAGCATATTTTTCTGGAAGCGCAGCGCTTCCACCGGCGCCAGCAGGCGCTGTTGCTCCGTCTGACGGGCATATTCCAGCGACTGACGCGCCTCGGCCAGCGCCGCCGTCACCTCCGGCTGCAAACGCTGGGCGGTGGCGGCTTCCCAATAGGCGGTGCGCACCTGACGGGTGATATCCGCCACCACGCGGCGGCGGCGCTCTTCGGCGGCCAGCGCTTTGTTGGCCTGCATCTTGGCGTTGAAATAGCTGATGCCGAAATCCAATACGTTCCAGCTCAGCGACAAATCCGCGCTGCGCATCGTCTTGTCCTGACTGGTGGAGGCTTCCAGCGACTGTTCGCCGGTGGTCACCGATTCGCTGCTGGAGCCGGCCACGTTGTCGCGCGTCTGCAGTCCCGCCCGCGCCGCCAGCTTGGGCAGCATATCCAGGCTGGAAACGCCGACCAGATTATCCTCCATCGCCTGCTCCATCAGCGCCACCCGCTGCTGCAGGTTGTACTTCAGCGCGCGGGCAATCGCCTCGTCCAACGTAATGGCGCCGCGTACCGGCTCCTGCTCGGCGAACATCTGCGTCCGATCGCTTAACGCCTGCGCCACCTGTTGCTCCGTGGTCACCGGTTCAGGCTTTACCGCACAGCCGGTCAGCCCCAGACAGGCCAGCGCGACGGCCAGCCTCAGAGCCCCGGATCCGGCGGATTTCGGCTTGCTATCCCAGAGTTTTGCTATGTGCTGATTCACCAGGGTTCTCCCCATCTAATAGAGTGTATTGATATTGTTATTAATGCCGCGCGACGTTCGCGTCACTGCGCGGGCGACGCGTTCTTTTCCGCCAACTGATTTACCGCGATCAGCAACGCGTCAAACGCCGACTGCTCCTGTTGCAGCTGCGCGGAGAAAGCGGCTTTGCCCGCCGCACCGTCCGGCAGCGGCGTTCGCTGTCCAATCAGCGCGTTTTCCTGCGCGGCGGCGGCAGCGCCCCGCAGCGAGGAGAAGTCCACCGCCTCCAGCGGCGGCATCAGCGTTTCCATAATGGGATCCAGGCGCCAGGGGGTTTGGGCGTAGTCGATCTCCCCGTTCGCCAGCGGGTACTGCGAGATCGATAGCGCATCGCCTGGCTGCGGCGCGGGTGCCGCCGTTAAAGCGGGCGCCGGCGGCGCGCTACGCGCGGTTGGACGCGCGCCGCCATCCTTCAGCGGCGCTTCGCGCCGTTCCAACTCTTCCCGCCAGCCATTCATCATGCCGAAAGCATCGAACTCCGGCAGAATCACCGGCGCTGCCGCAGGCTGGTTAACCGCCAGCGCAACGGTTCGGGTCGCGGTCGCTCCCTGCGCGTCGCTAGCCGTCACCACCAGCTGTACGCTGCCGGTCGCCAGCGGCGTGCCGCTGATGGTCAGCGTATCGGCGTCAAAGGTCAGGCCGTTCGGCAACCCTTCGATACGCCAGGTCAGCGTGTCGCCATCGGCGTCGCTGAACAGTTCGGCCGGCAGCGTGGCGCTATAGGGTACGGCGCGGGTGGCTTCAGGCAGCGTCACCGCGGTATCGGTCGCCTGCGGCGCGCTGTTGACAGCGACAACGTTGACGGCGGCGGCGAGATTCAGCGCCGCGCTATCGGCGCCGCCGCCGTTGTCCTGTATCGCTCTCAGGGTGACGGCGCGCGCGCCTTCCGTCGGGGCCACGCTGGCGTTGACGTAGGCCAGACCGTCGATAAGGCCGGCGGCGTCCGCCGCCGACATGCCCGCGGCGCTGGAAATCACCACGGT
>NZ_JAYWTM010000045.1:0-15120 GCF_036016195.1 Brenneria populi
GAGCGCATTATAGGGACTTCTGAGCAGGCCGCAATAGTTAATTTGCATAAAAAACACCGTTTGCTGCATTACACAGCAAAATAGCGCCTTATACCCTTTTGTTCACAAAGTTATCCACAGAATGGATTCTTGATAAAATTAGACGAGCATCACGCAAACGTTTTCGCTACAATTCCTCCGCGAAAAACGAACCTTCTTTCAGTGAACGATAACTGAATATTTTTCTTTATCTTGCGGCGACGCGCCATAAATGAAGAAAAAGACGATATTCACGTACCGTTCTTTACTGACTACCCAATCCAAGGGATATATCATCATGCCACAACCTCGTCCTATCCGCCGTGCTTTGCTCAGCGTTTCCGACAAAGCGGGTATCGTCGACTTTGCTCAAGCCTTATCTCAACGAGGCGTTGAACTTCTCTCTACCGGAGGCACCGCTCGCCTGCTGGCTGATGCCGGATTACCGGTCACGGAAGTGTCTGACTACACCGGTTTCCCGGAAATGATGGATGGACGAGTTAAAACCTTGCATCCGAAGGTTCATGGCGGGATCCTCGGGCGCCGCGGGCAGGATGACGCCATTATGGCGGCGCACGCCATTCAGCCTATCGATATGGTTGTCGTAAACCTCTATCCTTTTGCTCAGACCGTTGCCCGTCCGGACTGCAAACTGGAAGACGCCGTCGAAAATATCGATATCGGCGGCCCGACCATGGTTCGCTCCGCGGCCAAGAATCATAAAGATGTGGCTATCGTGGTTAAAAGCGGCGACTACGACGCCATCATTAATGAGATGGACGCCAACAGCGGTTCGCTAACCTACGAAACGCGTTTCGATCTGGCGATCAAGGCCTTCGAGCACACCGCCGCTTACGACGGCATGATCGCCAACTATTTCGGCGCGCTGGTGCCGCCGTATTATGGCGAGACGGATAAACCGTCAGGACGTTTCCCCCGCACGCTTAACCTGAATTTCGTGAAAAAGCAGGATATGCGTTATGGCGAAAACAGCCACCAGCAGGCGGCCTTCTATATAGAAGAGAACCTAACGGAAGCCTCCGTCGCCACAGCCCAACAGTTACAGGGCAAGGCGCTCTCCTACAATAACATTGCCGACACCGACGCCGCGTTGGAGTGCGTTAAAGAGTTCGCGCAAGCCGCCTGTGTCATCGTCAAACACGCCAACCCGTGCGGCGTAGCCATCGGCGACTCGATCCTGGATGCCTACGAACGCGCCTACAAAACCGATCCTACCTCCGCTTTCGGCGGCATCATCGCCTTTAACCGCGAACTGGACGCGCAAACGGCGCAAGCCATCATCAGCCGTCAGTTCGTTGAAGTGATTATCGCGCCATCCGTCAGCGCAGCCGCCCTGGAAGTCACCGCCGCCAAGCAAAACGTTCGCGTCCTTGCCTGCGGAGAGTGGCAACAGCGCGTTCCAGGCCTGGATTTCAAGCGCGTGAACGGCGGTTTGCTGGTACAAGAGCGCGATCTGGGCATGGTCGGCGACGCCCAGCTACGCGTGGTGACCGAACGTCAGCCCGGCGAGCAGGAGCTGCGCGACGCCCTGTTCTGCTGGAAAGTCGCTAAGTTCGTCAAATCCAACGCTATCGTCTACGCCAAAGACAATATGACCATCGGTATAGGCGCGGGCCAGATGAGCCGGGTTTATTCCGCCAAGATCGCCGGCATCAAAGCCGGCGACGAAGGTTTGGAAGTGAAAGGCTCGGCCATGGCTTCCGACGCCTTCTTCCCCTTCCGCGATGGGATTGATGCCGCCGCTGCCGTCGGCATCACCTGTGTGATTCAACCGGGCGGTTCTATCCGTGACGATGAAGTCATTGCCGCTGCCAATGAACATGGCATCGCGATGATCTTTACCGACATGCGCCATTTCCGCCATTAATTCAGGATCTGATGAACATGAAAATTTTAGTTATTGGCAACGGTGGCCGCGAACACGCGCTGGCCTGGAAAGCGGCGCAGTCGCCGCTGGCGGATATCGTTTACGTCGCGCCGGGGAATGCCGGTACGGCGCTGGAGCCGGGGCTGAGCAATGTTGATATTGCCGCAACCGATATCCCCGCGCTGGTCGCTTTCGCCCAGCAACATCAGATCGATTTAACCATCGTGGGTCCGGAACAGCCTCTGGTCATCGGCGTGGTAGACGCTTTCCGCGCCGCCGGGCTGAAAATTTTCGGGCCGACGCAGGCCGCCGCGCAGTTGGAAGGGTCCAAATCCTTCACCAAAGATTTTCTCGCCCGCCACAATATTCCCTCCGCGGAATACCAGAATTTTACCGAAGTAGAACCGGCGCTGGCCTACGTGCGCAGCAAGGGCGCGCCGATCGTGATTAAAGCCGACGGCCTGGCCGCCGGGAAAGGCGTCATCGTCGCCATGACGCTGGAAGAGGCGGAAAACGCCGTTCGGGATATGCTGGCAGGCAATGCGTTCGGCGATGCCGGCCATCGCATCGTAGTGGAAGAGTTTCTGGAGGGCGAAGAAGCCAGCTTTATCGTCATGGTCGATGGCGAGCATGTGCTGGCGATGGCGACCAGTCAGGATCATAAACGCGTGGGCGATAAGGACACCGGCCCGAATACCGGCGGCATGGGAGCCTACTCCCCGGCGCCGGTGGTAACCGATGAAATTCATCGGCGCGTGATGGATCAGGTGATTTGGCCGACGGTGAAAGGTATGGCGGCCGAAGGGAATATCTATACGGGCTTCCTGTACGCCGGACTGATGATCTCTGCCGACGGTCAGCCGAAAGTGATTGAATTTAACTGCCGCTTTGGCGATCCGGAAACGCAGCCGATCATGCTGCGCCTGCGCTCCGATCTGATCGAACTCTGTCTGGCGGCCTGCGACGGCAAGCTGGATGAGAAAGATTCCGACTGGGATGCGCGTCCGTCATTAGGCGTGGTGCTGGCATCGGGCGGATACCCCGGCGATTACCAGACCGGAGAAGTCATTTCCGGCCTACCGCGGCAAGATGCCGAAGAGGGGAAAGTCTTCCACGCGGGCACCAAAATGCGCGACGGTGATGTCGTCACCAGCGGCGGACGGGTGCTGTGCGTAACCGCCTTGGGCGACACGGTCGCCGATGCCCAGAAACGCGCCTATGAGCTGGCCGCCGCAATCCAATGGCGAGGATGCTTCTGCCGGAAAGATATTGGCTATCGGGCGATTGCGCGGGAACAAGCCTAACCAACCGACAAGCCCAGAGAAGCCCTAATACCGTTCATTTAAGCCGGTCTTTAGGGGAAAAGCAGGGGGAGGTCGCCGTAGGCGACGCCTAGCCCCTGTCGTCGCCCCGCGCATCTCGATGCTTAAACGATCGGCATTGCGGTGAAATCCGGGTGTTCTATGCGGATGTCCGGGCGGATGTCCGGCAACGGTTGCCATGACGAAACCGGTACGCGGGTCTGGAGAGTTCAGCCCGCGTACCGGTTACAGCCGATTCGCTTCAGCTTCCCAACGGCAGAAGTCTCCACGGTCCACCAGCAGCAGCTGCGTGCCCTCCGACGCCTCTAGCCATGCGATACTCAATGGGCCGGTAAGCTGCGCTCTCCTCTGGGCAATCCAGTCTTGCGACGACCGATCAAAATCGGGGCTGATGCGCGAGCCATCGCAGGCAGTGATCTGGTCATCCCGCAACGTCCCCTGCTTCAGCGTCACATTCCCCGCCTGAAGTACATCGCTAAGCTCCCGAACTCTTTGCGCATCCCATTGGTAGAAAGCCAAATCCTCATCGGAGATCGGCTCGCGCCGCGCGGCCAGCTGGCGCTGCATAAAGCTGACGGCGCCCCCCTCCGCAAAGCGGATCTGGGTGTCGTCCTTTTGATCTTCCCGCGACCTTTTGATTTCACGCAGGCCGCCCTGCTGATACCAATAACGGGTCGCCACCGTGCCGCCGCCCTGAAAGGGGTTATAAACCGCTATCAGCCTGACGGTATCGCGCTGGGCGTCATCTTTGCGCCACAGGCGCACAATGCCGCGGTCGGAAATATAGCCGCTGGCAAAAACCGCTGGCGCGGGAGTATGACTGCTACAGGCCGCAATAAAGAATATCGCTATCCCGATACCGAGCCGGCGCCATAAAAGCAAAAGGGGCGCAACCGCCCCTCCGCTTAAACTCTTAACCGGCATTGACTTATTTAACAGCGTCTTTCAGAGCCTTGCCGGAAACAAACGCTGGCACGTTGGCGGCAGCAATTTTGATTTCTTTACCGGTTTGCGGGTTGCGGCCAGTGCGCTCGTTACGGTGGTTTACTTTAAACGTACCAAAACCAACTAATTGTACTGCATCACCTTCTTTCAGAGACTCGGTAATTGCCGCGAGAGTTGACTCCAGAGCGGCTTTTGCCTGTACTTTGGAGAGATCGGCCTTGTCTGCAATTACATCAATCAGTTGAGTCTTATTCATAAGTTATCCTTACAGTGTGTTTATCGCTTGCTAAGCATCGAGTGCGACGGATATGCCATGACAGCACTCTCCTGCATACACGCACCGACAGCCACTTTTATTACGCCCCCCAAATGTAGACCAGACAGGGTGCGGATGTGAAGCCTTAAGACAGGCCATTTCAAGCCTTAAATCACGTTTTATCGTGTTATTGGCTTAAATTTATCCCAATGTTGCTGCTTCCGGCCTCGCGCAGATCGGCGCGCAGCCCTTTAATCAGTTCGATGTCGCGCTCTTCATCGGCGGCCAACAGGCGAAAAATCTCCCATTGGATGTCCCACTCTTCTTCGATCGGTGGCAATACTTTCAGCTCATCATCGGTCATTTCTTTACCGGCCTGCGTCATTTCCAGCATGGCGACGGTGCGGATCGACGTCTCGCTGACGGCGATCGCATGTTCCAGCGTTTCACCGCTTAAGCGGGAGTGAATCAGCTCGCCTAACGCGATACAGGCATCGATCGCCGGGTAGACGCCGTAAATATCATAGTCATCCGCCGCGGGAATCGCTTCCTCCAGCTTTTCCAACTGGCTATCGAAATTGACCTTTGCATCTTTGACCACCAGCGTTTCCCAAATCAGATCGAGGATACGGCGATAAACCATCGCGTCGCCAAACCCGGTTTGCCGGCAGAACTCATGATAATTGGGGTACATACGCTCACAAAGACATGCCATAAACGTGACATGCTGCCAGCTGCCGAGCTTTTCCAAGCGTAAATGAATCGGGTTACGTAACATCGTTATGCTCACTATAGACTATGGGCGGCAGTGTACCTGAAATTAACGCAACGCCCTATGCCTGAATTCCTAAAGTCCTTATGCCGGATGGCCTATAACGCCTGCCGCTGCCAGCGTTGAAACGCCGGGCGGTTAGATGCCACCGCATCGGCCCAGCGCGTAGGTTCGGGCAAGCGATAGCCGCGCATGCAGCGTTGCACCCACAGCAGCGCGCTATCGGCGCCGACGCGGTGGCCGGTCGCCACAAACAAGGGGTTGCAGCGCGCCTTGCTGCGCCACACCCAGCCTATCTGTTCGTCTTTATCCAGCAAGGGCTGCCGACTGCCCACCGCATCGGATAATGGCTCGAAATGCCCGCACAGGCGGCGTTTCGCCACGCCAATCGTCGGCACGTCGACCATCAGGCCGAAATGGCTGGCTACGCCAAGCCGGCGCGGATGCGAGATGCCGTGCCCGTCGACAAATAACAGATCCGGCTTTTGCTCAAGCAGCGCCCAGGCGGCCATTAGCCCCGGACACTCCCGAAAAGACAAAAAACCGGGGATATACGGCATGGTCGTGCTGATGCGCGCAATTTTGTACTCCGCCAGCTCCAGCGACGGGTAACGCAGCAGCGCGATGGCCGCGCGGGTTACCGCGCCATCCTGTTCAAACCCCACGTCGGCGCCGGCGATAAATTTCGGCTGCGTAAAGGGCAGGTCGTCATGGCGAATCACTTCCGCGGCGCGCGCCAACTGCTCGGCCCGCAGCCGCCGGGTATCAATCACTGGGCCTCCGAATGATAGGCGCGGGACAAACGATGCACCGCATCGACGAATACGCCGGCGTGCTCCGGCGGCACATCCTGATGGATGCCGTGACCGAGATTAAACACATGGCCGTTGCCCCGCCCGAATCCGGACAGAATGGCCGCGACCTCTTGTTCTATTCTCGCCGGCGGCGCATACAGCATGGAGGGGTCCATATTGCCCTGCAGCGCGACTTTATCGCCGACGCGGCGGCGGGCGTCGGCGATATCGGTCGTCCAATCCAGCCCCAGCGCGTCGCAGCCGGTTTCCGCCATCGCTTCCAGCCACTGCCCGCCCCCTTTGGTAAACAGCGTGACCGGAACGCGGCGGCCCTCATTTTCCCGTTGCAGGCCATCGACGATTTTATGCAGATAGCGCAGGGAAAATTCGCGATAGTCGCGGCCGCTCAGCACGCCGCCCCAGGTATCGAACACCATGACCGCCTGGACCCCGGCGCGGATCTGCGCGTTCAGATAGAGGATAACGCTGTCCGCCAGCTTATCCAGCAGCAAATGCAGGGTCTTCGGCTGCGCGAACATCATCTTTTTAATAATAGTAAAAGCCTTGCTGCCGCCGCCTTCAACCATATAGGTCGCCAGCGTCCAGGGGCTGCCGGAAAAGCCGATTAACGGCACGGCGCCGGCGAGATTTTTGCGGATGGCGCGCACCGCGTTCATCACGTACGCCAGCTCCTGCTCCGGATCGGGAATCGGTAAGTTGGCCACATCGGCATGGCGGGTAATCGGCGACTGAAAACGCGGGCCTTCGCCGGTTTCAAAGTAGAGCCCCAGCCCCATGGCATCAGGAATGGTCAGAATATCTGAAAACAGGATCGCCGCATCCAGCGCGTAGCGCCGCAAAGGCTGCAATGTGACCTCGCAGGCCAGCTCCGCATTTTTGCACAGCGCCATGAAATCGCCGGCCTGCGCGCGGGTCGCCTTGTATTCCGGCAGATAGCGCCCCGCCTGGCGCATCATCCACACCGGCGTCGCATCAACCGGCTCACGCGACAGGGCCCGCAAATAGCGATCGTTTTTCAGCTCAGTCATGCTGTTTTCCTTTAGTCGTCATCCTGGCACGTACCGCCGCCGATTGTAGCACGTTGGTTACCGTTCTCATGATAGGCGCGGCACAGCGCCACCGTATCCTCAATCAGCCGGCGCGCCACCGTGCCCGGCGGCGGCAGAAGAGGCAATTGGTTATAGCGGAACCAGCCGGCATCACGCAGCTCCGACGGATCGTGACGCACTTCGCCGCCCGCGTAGTCCGCCATAAAGGCCATCATCAGCGAGTGCGGGAAAGGCCAGGGTTGGGAACTGATGTAACGCAGGTTTTTGACCTCAATGCGGCTCTCTTCCATAACCTCGCGCGCCACCGTCTGCTCCAGCGTCTCGCCCACTTCGACGAACCCGGCCAGTACGGTATACATATTGCCGCGGTGGCGGTTATGCTGCGCCAGCAAAATTTCATCCCCCCGGCGGATCGCCACGATGATACAGGGCGCGATCTGCGGATAATAACGCTCCTTGCAGTGCGGGCACAGGCAGGCCAGTTCGGTTTTACTGCGCGCCATTTCGTGGCCGCAATAGCCGCAGAACTTGTGAGCGCGGTAGAACTCCGCCAGCTGCACGCCCCGCCCCGCCATTTGAAACAGCCCGGCGTCCTGGTCGATAAGCTGACGAACCGATGCCATACCGGCATCCCGGTTCCGGCAAACCAGCCACATCGGCTGCCCCTGCCATTCGCCTATCCGGCGCGCGGTTTCGCCTCGCAATGACCAACTCTCCGCCGTTCCCTGCGGCAATTCTCCCTGAGGAAGCCATATCTGATTGGCGTGACTAACCACCCACCATCCCGTTTCGTCACCTGTTAACGTCTGTTCCATAATATCTACGATTGCTCCTCTGTCGCTGCACCGGTTCTTTACCATTACGCATGATTTAGCTAACGTGCATAACCAACGGCTATTTTTATCATTCCCGGAGCTAATAATGCTAAACCAGTTACAAAGCCTGACTGAACTTGTCGGTGGCAATAATGCGTTAATCGACCAGTGGCTACAAGCGCGTAAACAGCTCCTGATTGCTTATTACCATCTGGTTGGCATCAAGCCCAACAAGGGCGCCTATTCGCGCCTTGATGAAACGGCGCTGGATGATTTTCATCATCATCTGGTGGATTATCTTTCCGCCGGCCACTTTCATGCCTATGAACGAATATTGCAAGAGGCCGCCTCCCTGAGCGAACGCACGCTGTCGCAGTCTGCAAAGATTGATTTCGCTTTACAAAACAACACGCAGCAGCTTATGGATTTTTATGACGGCCACCTGGCGGCCTCCATCGATCATGATAACTGTATGGCGTTCCAACAGGCGCTCTCCAGCATCGGCGAAACGCTGGAAGAACGTTTTACCCTGGAAGATAAAATGATCCGGCTGGTTTGCGCCAGCCCGCGCTGAGCGCAAGGATAAATCCGGCTGCCGCCGGAATGCGGCATTTCTTCACAGATAGGCCGCACGCCCTTTGACATGTCCCGGCTGTCGGCCTACAGTGTCACCGTTGTAATCAGCCCGCTAATCGTGGGGCTATCTTGTCGGAGTGCCTAGCGCGTTTCCGTTCCTTGCTCCATGGGCAAGCGATGAAAACGCACGGGCTGAGACCGTTAATTCGGGATCCGCGGAACCTGATCGGGTTAATACCCGCGAAGGGAACAAGAGTAATTTGCCGGACTCACACCTTATCGCCCCGGCATACCCAGCGTTATTACTCCCTCCGAACTCCAGACAAGCAATTTTTCCTTTACCGATAACAGGAACTTGCTATGTCTACAAAAACATCTTCTCGACCGCCCAAGACCAACCGCCGCGACCAGCGCGCCGCCGCCCAGAAATTTATCGACACGCTACGGGGAACGGCGTTTCCCAACTCCCAGCGCATTTACCTCGCCGGCCCGCGTGAGGATATCCGCGTCCCCATGCGCGAAATAGCGCTTAGCCCGACGCTGATCGGCGGCAGTAAGGATAATCCGCAGTACGTCGCCAATGAGCCGATCCCGGTTTACGACACCGCCGGGCCGTACGGCGATCCGTCCCTTTGCCCGGATGTGCGTATTGGGTTAAATCGGATAAGGGCGGGGTGGATTGACGAACGCGACGACACGGAAACGCTGTCCGGCGTCAGCTCCGATTTCACCCAACAGCGCCTGGCCGATGCCGGCCTCGACCATCTTCGTTTCGAACATTTACCCCGCCCGCGCCGCGCCAAAGCGGGAAAATGCGTGACCCAGCTGCACTACGCCCGCCGGGGCGTCGTCACGCCGGAAATGGAGTTCATCGCCATACGCGAAAACATGGGACGCGAACGCATCCGCGGCGAGGTGCTGCGCCAGCAGCACCTCGGCCAGAGCTTCGGCGCCAACCTGCCGGAAAACATCACCCCGGAGTTTGTCCGTCAGGAAGTCGCCGCCGGCCGCGCCATCATTCCATCCAATATTAACCACCCCGAATCCGAACCAATGATTATCGGCCGCAATTTTCTGGTGAAGGTGAACGCCAATATCGGGAATTCCGCCGTGACCTCCTCCATCGAAGAAGAGGTGGAAAAGCTGGTGTGGTCCACCCGCTGGGGCGCGGACACCGTTATGGATCTCTCCACCGGACGCTACATTCATGAAACCCGTGAATGGATCCTGCGCAACAGCCCGGTGCCGATCGGCACGGTTCCCATTTATCAGGCGCTGGAAAAAGTGAACGGCGTGGCGGAAAACCTGAACTGGGAAATGTTCCGCGACACGCTGCTGGAGCAGGCTGAGCAGGGCGTCGACTATTTCACCATCCACGCCGGCGTACTGCTGCGCTACGTGCCGATGACCGCCAAACGGCTGACCGGCATCGTCTCGCGCGGCGGCTCCATCATGGCGAAGTGGTGCCTGTCGCACCACAAAGAGAGCTTCCTGTATGAACATTTTCGCGATATCTGTGAAATCTGCGCCGCCTATGACGTGACCCTATCGTTAGGCGACGGCCTGCGCCCCGGCTCGATTCAGGACGCCAACGACGAAGCGCAGTTCGCTGAACTCTATACGCTGGGAGAGTTAACCAAAATCGCCTGGGAGTACGACGTGCAGGTGATGATCGAAGGCCCCGGCCATGTGCCGATGCAGATGATCCGCCGCAATATGACCGAAGAACTGGAACACTGCCACGAAGCGCCGTTCTATACGCTTGGCCCGCTGACCACCGATATCGCCCCCGGCTACGACCACTTCACCTCCGGCATCGGCGCGGCGATGATCGGCTGGTTCGGCTGCGCCATGCTCTGCTACGTCACGCCGAAGGAACACCTTGGACTGCCCGATAAAGAGGACGTCAAACAAGGGCTGATTACCTATAAAATCGCCGCCCATGCCGCCGATCTGGCGAAAGGCCACCCCGGCGCGCAAATCCGCGATAACGCCATGTCCAAAGCGCGCTTCGAGTTTCGCTGGGAAGACCAGTTTAATCTGTCGCTCGATCCCGAAACCGCCCGCGCCTACCACGACGCTACGCTGCCGCAAGAGTCCGGCAAGGTCGCCCACTTCTGCTCCATGTGCGGCCCCAAGTTCTGCTCGATGAAAATTTCGCAGGAAGTGCGTGATTACGCGGCGCGGCGGGAGGCCGAGGCCAAACCGATTGAGGTGGGCATGGCGCACATGTCGGAAGTCTTTCGCGCCCAGGGCGGCGAGCTGTACCACAGCGCCGCCGGCCTGCAGACGGAGGAGAAGCAATGACGACGGCTCAGACAACAGGCTCCTTTGCACCGACCGCGCATCGGCTCGGCCTCTATCCGGTGGTGGACAGCGTACTCTGGATCGAACGCCTGCTCGACGCGGGCGTTAAGACGATCCAGCTACGGATAAAAGATCAAACCGATCGGCAGGTAGAATCGGATGTCCTCCAGGCCATTGCGCTGGGTCGCCGTTATCAGGCGCGCCTGTTTATCAACGACTACTGGCGGCTGGCGGTCAAGCATCAGGCTTACGGCGTGCATCTCGGACAGGAGGATCTGGACACCGCCGATCTGGCGGCCATTAAACGGGCCGGCCTGCGCCTCGGCGTCTCCACCCACGACGATCGGGAGCTGGCGCGCGCATCGGCCATCAATCCTTCGTATATCGCGCTGGGGCATATCTTTCCCACGCAGACCAAAGAGATGCCCTCCGCGCCGCAGGGGCTCGCCGAACTGGCGCGCCATACGGCGGAGCTTGGAGAGCGCTTCCCCACCGTCGCCATCGGCGGCATCGGTCTGGATAGGGTTCCCGCGGTGTTGGCCACCGGCGTGGGCGGTGTCGCCGTGGTCAGCGCCATTACCCGGGCGCCGGACTGGCGTCAGGCGACGGCGGCATTACTGCGCATGATTGAAGAACGGGAGGCGTAACGTGCTAAGCGATCGAGAATTTCTGCGCTACAGCCGCCAGCTTCTTCTGGAAGAATTCGGCCCCGAAGGTCAGGAAAAGCTCAAATCCGCCAGTATCTTGCTGGTAGGCCTGGGCGGACTGGGCGCCCCCGCGTCCCTGTACCTGGCCGCCGCCGGCGTCGGCACGCTGTTATTGGCCGACGACGACGCGCTGCATCTTACCAATCTTCAGCGTCAAATCCTGTACCGCACGGACGATATCGATAAACCCAAGGCCGAACTGGCCAAGCAGCGCCTACAGGCATTAAATCCGCACGCGAAGATCGTCGCGCTGACGGAAAGGCTGTGCGGCGAGCCGCTGCATCAGGCGGTCGGCCGCGCCGATGTGGTGCTGGATTGCAGCGATAACATGGCGACCCGCCATGCGGTTAACGCCGCCTGTATCCGCGCGGGCAAACCGCTGGTCAGCGGCAGCGCCGTCGGCTTCAGCGGGCAGCTGCTGGTACTCACGCCGCCTTACCGCCACGGGTGCTACGCCTGCCTCTATCCCGACGCGGCGGAGCCGCAGCGCAACTGCCGCACGGCGGGCATCCTCGGCCCCGTCGTCGGCGTCATCGGCACGCTACAGGCGCTGGAAGCGCTCAAGCTGCTGGCCGGCCTGCCTTCGACGCTGAGCGGAAAACTGCGCCTGTTCGACGGCAAACAGCAAAGCTGGAACACGCTGCAGCTCACGCGCGCGCCGCATTGCCCGGTTTGCGGAGAGCCGGCATGAAAATAACCCTCAACGACCAGAGCCTCGAGCTGGCGGACGGCCTGACCGTCGACGCGCTGCTGACGCAGTTAAACCGCCTGCAACCCGGAACGGCGCTGGCCGTCAATCAGACCATCATCCCGCGTGACGCCTGGAGTCGGCATCAGATTCAGGACGGGGATGATATTTTGCTTTTTCAGGCCATCGCGGGAGGATGACATGCTGCGCATCGCCGATACTACCTTTACATCCCGGCTGCTAACCGGCACCGGAAAATTCGCCACGCCGGAGATTATGCTGGCCGCCCTGCGCGCCTCCGGTTCGCAGCTGATTACCATGGCGATGAAACGCGTCGACCTGAAAGGCGGCAATGACGCGATTCTGGCGCCGCTGCGCCAGCTTGGCGTCAGGCTGCTGCCGAATACCTCCGGCGCCAAAACGGCCGAGGAAGCGGTATTCGCCGCTCAACTGGCGCGCGAGGCGCTGGGCACGCATTGGGTGAAGTTGGAAATCCATCCGGATATGAAATACCTGCTCCCCGATCCGCTTGAAACGCTGAAGGCCGCGGAACGGCTGGTCAAAGACGGCTTCGTCGTGCTGCCCTATTGCGGCGCCGACCCGGTGCTGTGCAAACGGTTGGAAGAGGTCGGCTGCGCCGCCGTCATGCCGCTGGGCGCGCCAATCGGCTCCAATCAGGGGCTGCAAACCCGCGATTTCCTACGCATCATCATCGAGCAGGCCCGTATCCCCGTCGTGGTGGACGCCGGAATCGGCGCGCCCAGCCATGCGGCGGAGGCCCTGGAGATGGGCGCGGACGCCGTGCTGGTCAATACCGCCATCGCCGTCGCCCGCGACCCGGTAAAAATGGCGCAGGCATTCAGACTCGCGGTCGAAGCCGGCGAACTGGCCAGGCAGGCCGGACTGGGAAGCAAGCGCTATGCCGCCAGCGCCACCAGCCCGCTGACCGGCTTTCTGCGTGCGCAGACTGAAGGGGCCGAATAATGGAAAACGACTTTCAACGCGTCTGGGAACGGCTCGACTGGGACGATCTCACCCTGCGCATCAACGGCAAAACCGCCCGCGATGTCGAGCAGGCGCTCGCCGCGGCGCGGCCCGATCGGGAGGACTTTATGGCGTTAATCTCCCCCGCCGCCGCCGCCTATCTGGAACCGCTGGCGCAGCGGGCTCAGCAACTCACCCGCCAGCGCTTCGGCAATACGGTAGGCTTCTACGTGCCGTTATACCTTTCCAACCTGTGTTCCAACGACTGCACCTACTGCGGTTTCTCGATGAGCAACCACATCAAGCGCAAGACGCTGGATGAGGAGGAGATCCTGCGCGAATGCGCCGCCATCAAAAAGCTGGGATTCGATAGCCTGCTGCTGGTGACCGGCGAACACCAGCGCAAGGTGGGAATGGATTACTTCCGCCGGGTTTTTCCGCTGATTCGCCCGCAATTCAGCGCGCTGATGATCGAAGTGCAGCCGTTGGCGCAGGAAGAGTACGCGGAGTTGAAAACCCTGGGGCTGGACGGCGTGATGGTGTATCAGGAAACCTACCATCCGGCGACCTACCGGCAGCATCATCTTCGCGGCCACAAACAAGATTTTTACTGGCGGCTGGCCACGCCGGATCGTTTGGGACGCGCGGGGATCGACAAGATCGGGCTGGGGTCGCTCATCGGCCTGTCCGACAGCTGGCGCACCGACTGTTATATGGTGGCGGAGCATCTGCTGTATCTCCAGCAAACCTACTGGCAGAGCCGTTACTCCATTTCATTTCCCCGCCTGCGCCCCTGCGCCGGCGGTATCGAACCCGCCTCGATTATGGACGAAGCGCAGCTGATGCAGGTTATTTGCGCCTTCCGCCTGCTGTCGCCGGATATCGAGCTGTCGCTCTCCACCCGCGAGTCGCCGTTCTTTCGCGACCATGCGGTTCCCATCGCGATAAACAACGTCAGCGCTTTTTCCAAAACGCAGCCCGGCGGCTATGCCGACGACCATCCCGAACTGGAACAGTTCTCGCCGCATGACGCCCGCCGGCCGGAAGAGGTCGCTCAGGCGATTATTCAAGCCGGATTACAGCCGGTATGGAAGGACTGGGACGGTTATTTGGGGAGACGTTCGCAATAGGCGATGCCGGTCGCCCGGGCCGGTACGGGGTGCTGCCCTTAACCGTATCGGCCCTTCCCGAGCAGCCGCTATCAAGCGCCGTCCATCATGCGGCTGACGGTTTCCCCCAGAATACGCAGCCCCCTGCCCGCTTCATCCGTGAACGGCAAGGCGTAGTTAAGCCTCAGACAGTTGCGGTATTTCCCCGAGGCCGAGAACAGCGATCCGGCGGCAATCTGAATACCCGACTTACGCACCTCGCGGTTAAGCCGCAGCGAGTCAAAAGACTCCGGTAGCTCAATCCACACCAGAAACCCGCCCTGCGGACGGCTGACGCAAATGCCGCAGGGAAAATAGTGGCGCAGCCAGCTGGTGAATACCTCAAGATTGCACTTATATTGCATGCGCATACGCCGCAGATGGGGCTGATAGTGGCCCTGCCGGATAAACTCGGCGACCGCCAGCTGGGTGTGCGTCACGGTATAGCCGGTTCCGATATATTTCGTATGGACGACGCGCTCCAGGTAACGGCCCGGCGCTATCCACCCCACCCGCAGACCGGGCGCCAGACTTTTGGAAAAAGAGCTGCACAGCAATACCCGGCCATCTTCATCAAAAGATTTAATGGTCCTTGGGCGCGGGTAGTCGTAGATCAGCTCGCCATAGGCATCGTCTTCGATAATGGCGAGATCGAAACGCTGTGCCAGAATAATCAACTCTTTCTTATACTTATCGGGCATTGAAAATCCCAGCGGATTATTGCAGGTGGGCACCAGCAATACCGCTTTGACCGGCCACTGCTCCAGCGCCAGCGCCAGCGCATCAAGACTTATACCGGTGATGGGACAGGTCGGGATCTCAATCGCCTT
>NZ_JAYWTM010000046.1:0-14968 GCF_036016195.1 Brenneria populi
CAAGACTTATACCGGTGATGGGACAGGTCGGGATCTCAATCGCCTTAATCCCCAACCCGCGCAGAATCTGCATGGTGCCGGGAAAGGTAGGCGACTCCACCGCCACGATATCGCCGGGCTGGCACACGGCACGTACCGCGGTAAACAACGCTTCCTGACAGCCGTTGGTGATCACGATATCGTCCATCGTCAGCCGGCAGCCGCTGTCCAGCGCCAGACGAGCGACCTGCTCGCGCAGCTCGGGCATGCCATACATATTGTCATAAGCCAGCACCCGCTTATCCTGATGCTGACACAGACGGCCCAGCGCTTTCCACAGCGGCTTCACCGTTGGCTGGCTGGTATCCGGCGTACCGCCGCCAAAGTTGCCTTTACTGTTCTCTGGGCCATCGTTAAACAGCTCGCGCACCGATTCCCACTGGGTGATCTCAACCGGGCGCTGGGCCGGGCGAGTCAACCCGGGCATCGGCGGCGCAGCCTTGCGCGACGCCACAAAATAGCCCGAGCGCGGCCGCGGTGAAATAAGCTGCCGGGCCTCCAGCAGATGGTAAGCCTGCTGTACGGTGCTGATACTGACGCCGTGTTCCAGACTCAATGCTCTGACCGACGGCAGGCGCTCGCCGCTTTGATACAGCCCCTGTTCGATACGCTGCGCCAGCAGGGAAGCAAGATGTTGGTAACGCGTCATATGTATCCTTCCTCATACACAACCAAAGGCATAACCAGTACAGATTGCGGTGAAAAACACCATTCAGATGCAATATTCCATAATCTGTATGTTAAAAAAAGCCATTTACTGAGTCTGTATCGAAACGGCTTTCCCTCGCATCATAATGCCAGACAATCAGAAAGGGGAACAGCATGGCACATCAGACAAAGCGCTCATCATCGGCATCCGCCAGATCCGCTCTGTGGTCGATATTGATGCGAACCTGCCAAAAATGGCGGGCGTGGCGGCTTAAGGTCAAAACCCGCAGGGTATTGCTCGGCATGAGCGATGAAAGGCTGAAGGATATCGGGTTGACGCGCAAGGATATAGAACGTTTTTAGGCGGAACGGCGCTCGGTTTATGCCGCCGATACAGAAAGTCGCGCAATCTGTATCGGCGCTGTTGTTATTCGCCCGGCTTTTGCGGCTTCATCCGCATCCCGACGATAGCCGACAGCAAGCAGCCCACCGTCAGATACGTTGCCACGCCGTGCCAGGAACCGCCCAACGCTTCCACCAGCAATACGGCGATAAACGGCGTAAAGCCGCCGCCGACCACGCTGGCCACCTGATAACCGACGCCCGCGCCGCTGTAGCGGTACGCGGTGCCAAACAGTTCGGTAAACATCGGCTGCTGCACGCTGACGATCATATCGTGAGCGATATTAGCCAGCATGATGGCGAAAAACAGTATCCACAGGCTGGCCCGCGCCTCCAGCGCCATAAAGAAAGGAAACGCGCTGACGGCGCCGATCAGCGCGCCAGTGACGTAAATCCGCCGCCGGCCGAAGCTATCGGCCAGCCGGGCGAAGACGGGGATGGACAAGCAGCTGATGCCGCCGACCAGCAGGCTGATATTAAGAAATAGCTCCCGCGGCATCCCCAGATTGGCGGTGGAGTAATTTAGCGCGAACGCGGTGACGATATACATGGTCAGCAGTTCCCCCAGGCGCAGGGCGATAATCAGCAAAAATGCCTTAGGGTGCTTACGCAATGCTTCAACAATCGGCAGCGAATGCCTTTTTTCCGTTTTTTCCCGCCGCTTTTTATTCGTCTCGAACTCCTGCGACTCTTCCATCCCGGAGCGGATCCACCAGGCTATCGCCACCAGCACGACGCTGAATAAAAACGGCAGGCGCCAGCCCCAGTCGATAAACTGCTCATTGGTGGTGTGGTGGCTGACCAGAGATATCGATCCCGTCGCCAGCAGCAGGCCTACGCCGTAACCCACCTGTACGCCGCTGCTGTAAAACGCTTTTTTCTTTTTGGGCGCGCTTTCCACCGCCAGCAGAGCGGCCCCGCCCCATTCGCCGCCCACGGCAAACCCCTGAATGGCGCGCAATATCACCAGCAGCACCGGCGCCCACCAGCCAATAGAGGCAAACGTCGGTAAGAAACCGATTAACGCCGTGGATAAACCCATCGTCCAGACGGTAATCATCAACATGCGTTTACGGCCCAGCTTATCGCCGAAATGACCGAAAACAATGCCGCCCAGCGGCCGGAATAAAAAACCCACCCCGAAAGTACCGAACGCCGCCAGCGTACCCATGGCGGGGCTGATTTGGGGGAAAAACTCAATATTAAAAACCAAAGCGGCGACAATGCCGTAGAGCAAAAAGTCATACCAGTCCACCACCGCGCCGATAAAGCTCCCCCAGGCAGCCCGTCGTGCGCGCCCGGCGGCCGGGTAAGCGGCATCTCCGGCCGACGATGCAGGTATTGATGTTGTCGAGGAATCCATGTCTGTCTCGCTGTCTACCAGGTAAAACAAAAAAGCCCCGGCTTTAGCGGCCAGGGCTTTCAGCAACGAAACCGCCCCCGGAGGAGCGGTTGTATACGGCGCTTGGCGACGATTATTCGTCGTCGCTGTTACCGAAGCCAGCGTTCAGCAATTCAGCCAGGTTGGCGGATGCTTCATCGGCACTGACCTGCGGCGCGGCCGGCGCTTCGCCAGCCTGACGGCGGCGCACGCGATCCTGATGGTAGGCATAGCCAGTACCCGCCGGGATCAAACGGCCAACGATCACGTTCTCTTTCAGGCCGCGCAGTTCATCACGTTTGCCGGCAACCGCCGCCTCAGTAAGAACACGCGTGGTTTCCTGGAACGAAGCCGCGGAGATGAAGGACTCGGTCGCCAGAGATGCCTTGGTGATACCCAGCAGATCGCGGCTGAAGGTCGCCGGGATCTTGCCTTCCGCTTCCAACTGACGGTTGGCAATCTTGACGCGAGAAACTTCCGCCTGCTCGCCTTCCAGGAATTCCGTGCCGCCCGCGCTAATGATGGTGCCTTTACGCAGCATCTGACGAACGATAACTTCGATGTGTTTATCGTTAATCTTAACGCCCTGCAGACGGTAAACTTCCTGAACTTCATTGGTGATGTAACGCGTTACCGCATGTACGCCACGCAGGCGCAGGATGTCGTGCGGAGATTCCGGACCGTCGGAAACCACGTCGCCGCGTTCCACGCGTTCGCCTTCGAACACGTTCAGCTGACGCCACTTCGGAATCATCTCTTCGTACGGATCGCTGCCGTCCAGCGGCGTAATCACCAGACGACGCTTGCCTTTGGTCTCTTTCCCGAACGAGATAACCCCGCTGATTTCCGCCAGAATCGCCGGTTCTTTCGGACGACGCGCTTCGAACAGGTCGGCAACGCGCGGCAGACCACCGGTGATATCCTTGGTACCGCCGGACTCCTGCGGAATACGCGCCAGGGTATCGCCCGCGCCGATCTTCACGCCGTCTTCCAGTTGAACGATCGCTTTGCCCGGCAGGAAGTATTGCGCGGGCATATCGGTACCCGGGATCAAAACATCTTCGCCGTTTTCGTCGACGATCTTCAGCGCCGGACGCAGATCTTTACCGCTGCCGGTACGCTCTGCGCTATCCAGAACCACGATGGAAGACAGACCGGTCAGTTCGTCGGTCTGACGGGTAATCGTCTGACCGTCGACCATATCCGTAAAGCGGATATTACCGCCCACTTCACTGATAACCGGCATGGTATGCGGATCCCAGTTGGCAACGGTTTCGCCGCCGCTAACCTCTGAACCGTCGCGCTTGGCCATGACCGCGCCGTAAGGCACTTTATAGCTCTCTTTGGTACGGCCGAATTCGTCGATCAGCTTCAGTTCGGTATTACGCGAGGTAATAACCGGTTTACCGTTGCTGTTGACCACGAACTTGGCGTTTTCCAGTTTCAGGCTACCTTTGTTTTTCACCTGAATGCTGGACTCAGCCGCCGCACGCGATGCCGCGCCCCCGATGTGGAAGGTACGCATGGTCAGCTGCGTGCCCGGCTCGCCGATAGACTGCGCCGCGATAACGCCGATGGCTTCACCCTTGTTGATCAGGTGGCCGCGGGCCAGGTCGCGACCGTAGCACTTAGCGCACACGCCGAAGTCGGTTTCGCAGCTCACGACGGAACGCACTTTAACCGCATCGACGGAGTTCTCTTCCAACAGGTCGCACCACTGTTCGTTCAGCAGGGTGTTGCGCGGCACCAGAATATCCGCCGTGCCCGGTTTGAGCACGTCTTCAGCCGTCACGCGGCCCAGAACGCGTTCGCGCAGCGGTTCCTTAACGTCGCCGCCTTCGATAACCGGGGTCATCATGATGCCTTCATGCGTACCGCAATCATCTTCGGTGACCACCAGGTCCTGCGCCACGTCGACCAGACGACGGGTCAGGTAACCGGAGTTCGCAGTTTTCAATGCGGTATCCGCCAGACCTTTACGCGCGCCGTGGGTGGAGATGAAGTACTGGAGTACGTTCAGACCTTCACGGAAGTTCGCGGTGATCGGCGTTTCGATGATGGAGCCGTCCGGCTTCGCCATCAGACCACGCATTCCCGCCAGCTGACGAATCTGCGCCGCAGAACCACGCGCGCCGGAGTCGGCCATCATAAAGATGCTGTTGAAGGAGACCTGCTGTTCGACTTCGCCATCGCGGTTAACCACGTCTTCAACCGACAGGTTTTCCATCATCGCCTTGGCGACGCGTTCGTTGGCCGCGGCCCAGATATCGATAACCTTGTTGTAGCGTTCGCCAGCGGTAACCAGACCTGACTGGAACTGCTCCTGAATCTCAGCGACTTCGGTTTCGGCTTCTTCGATGATCCCGGCTTTCTTGGCGGGGATAACCATGTCATCGATACCTACGGACGCGCCGGAACGGGCGGCGTAAGCAAAACCGGTGTACATGATCTGGTCGGCGAAGATAACCGTCGGCTTCAGGCCCAAAATGCGGTAACAGGTATTCAGCATTTTGGAGATCGCTTTCTTGCCCAGCGGCTGGTTGACGATGGAGAAAGGCAGACCTTTCGGCACGATCATCCACAGAATGGCGCGACCGACGGTGGTGTCGATCAGCGTGGTCTGATGGGTGATTTCGCCTTCAATGCTCTTAATCTCTTCCGTAATACGCACTTTGACGCGCGCATGCAGCGATGCCAGGCCGGCGCGGTAAACGCGTTCGGCTTCTTTTGGCCCGGTCAGCACCATGCCTTCGCCCTTGGCGTTAACGCAGTCGCGGGTCATGTAGTACAGACCCAGTACCACGTCCTGGGAAGGAACGATGATCGGATCGCCGTTCGCCGGCGACAGAATGTTGTTGGTGGACATCATCAGCGCGCGCGCTTCCAACTGGGCTTCCAGCGTCAGCGGTACGTGGACGGCCATCTGGTCGCCATCGAAGTCGGCGTTGTACGCGGCGCAGACCAGCGGGTGCAGCTGAATGGCCTTACCTTCGATCAGTACCGGTTCAAATGCCTGGATGCCCAAACGATGCAGCGTCGGCGCACGGTTCAGCATCACCGGGTGCTCGCGAATCACTTCGTCCAGGATATCCCAGACCACCGCCTCTTCACGCTCGACCATTTTCTTGGCGGCTTTGATGGTGGTGGCCAGACCGCGCAGCTCCAGCTTGCCGTAGATAAACGGTTTGAACAGCTCCAGCGCCATCTTCTTCGGCAGACCGCACTGATGAAGACGCAGGTACGGGCCCACGGTGATAACGGAACGGCCGGAGTAGTCGACGCGTTTACCCAGCAGGTTCTGACGGAAACGCCCCTGCTTACCTTTGATCATATCGGCCAGCGACTTCAGCGGACGCTTGTTGGAGCCGGTGATGGCGCGGCCGCGGCGGCCGTTGTCCAGCAGCGCGTCCACCGCTTCCTGCAACATACGTTTTTCATTACGCACGATGATATCCGGCGCGGCCAGATCCAGCAGGCGTTTCAAACGGTTGTTACGGTTAATGACGCGACGATACAGATCGTTCAGGTCGGAGGTGGCGAAACGACCGCCGTCCAGCGGCACCAGCGGACGCAGGTCCGGCGGCAGCACCGGCAGCACGGTCAGGATCATCCACTCCGGCTTGTTGCCGGATTGAACGAACGCTTCCAGCAGCTTGATGCGCTTGGTCAGCTTCTTGCGCTTGGTTTCGGAGTTGGTTTCATTCAACTCTTCGCGCAACTGTTCGCACTCTTGTTCCAGATCCATGTTTTTCAACAGGGCCTGAATCGCTTCCGCGCCCATCTTGGCGTCGAATTCGTCGCCGAACTCTTCCAACGCGTCCAGATACTGCTCTTCGGTCAGGATCTGACGTTTTTCAAGATTGGTCATGCCGCCTTCGACCACGACATAGGATTCGAAGTACAGCACGCGTTCGATATCGCGCAGCGGCATATCCAGCAACAAACCGATACGGGACGGCAGCGATTTCAGGAACCAGATATGCGCGGTGGGAGACGCCAGCTCAATGTGGCCCATACGCTCGCGGCGTACTTTGGTCTGGGTCACTTCAACGCCGCACTTCTCACAGATAACGCCGCGGTGTTTCAGGCGCTTATACTTGCCGCATAAGCACTCATAGTCTTTTACCGGCCCAAAGATACGGGCGCAAAAAAGGCCGTCACGTTCCGGTTTGAACGTACGGTAGTTAATGGTTTCCGGCTTTTTAACTTCACCAAAAGACCACGAACGGATCATGTCTGGCGAAGCCAGAGCAATTTTGATCGCATCAAACTCTTCGGTTTTAGTTTGCGCTTTCAGAAACTTTAATAAGTCTTTCACGGATTGGCTCCTGTCGGAGTTAGACCTGCCAGGCACCTAAACCATACCGTTTAAAAACAAGGTTTAGGTGCCCCTATGACGAACGCCAGCGATATAACAGGCTGGAATTACTCTTCTTCCAGCTCGATGTTGATACCCAGCGAGCGGATTTCTTTCAACAGTACGTTGAAGGATTCCGGCATGCCTGGTTCCATCTGATGATTGCCGTCCACGATGTTCTTATACATCTTGGTGCGGCCGTTCACGTCATCGGATTTAACCGTCAGCATTTCCTGCAAGGTATAGGCTGCGCCGTAAGCTTCCAGCGCCCACACTTCCATCTCACCGAAGCGCTGACCGCCGAACTGCGCTTTACCACCCAACGGCTGCTGAGTAACCAGGCTGTAGGAACCGGTGGAACGGGCGTGCATTTTGTCGTCGACCAGGTGGTTCAACTTCAGCATGTACATGTAGCCCACGGTAACCTGACGCTCAAATTGCTCGCCGGTACGTCCATCGTACAGGGTAATCTGACCGGAGGTCGGGATATCGCCCATTTGCAGCAGATCCTTGATTTCCTTCTCTTTCGCGCCATCGAATACCGGCGTTGCGATCGGCATACCCTTTTTCAGGTTCTCAGCCAGACGCATCACCTCTTCGTCGGAGAAGGTGCTCAGGTCTACTTTCTGGCGCACATCGTCACCCAGGTCGTAGGCTTTTTGAATGAACTCACGCAGCTTGGCCACTTCTTCCTGCTGCTTCAGCATGGCGTTGATTTTCTCGCCGATGCCTTTCGCCGCCATACCCAGGTGGGTTTCCAAAATCTGACCGATGTTCATACGCGAAGGTACGCCCAGCGGGTTCAGCACGATGTCGACCGGCGTACCGTTTTCATCGTAAGGCATATCTTCGATCGGGTTGATCTTGGAGATAACGCCTTTGTTCCCGTGACGGCCCGCCATTTTGTCGCCCGGCTGGATGCGACGCTTAACCGCCAGATAAACCTTGACGATCTTCAGCACGCCCGGCGCCAAATCGTCGCCCTGAGTAATCTTACGGCGCTTGGCCTCAAGTTTTTTCTCAAACTCGTGCTTCAGCTCGTCGTACTGCTCGGCCAGCTGTTCTAGCTGATTCTGTTTCTCTTCATCAGCCAGGCCCAGTTCCAGCCAGCGTTCGCGCGGCAGTTTATCCAGCTTGTCCGCTTCCACGCCGCCGGAGACCAGCACCGCATGGATACGGGCAAACAGACCGGCTTCCAGGATTTGCAGCTCTTCGGTCAGGTCTTTCTTGGCCTGCTTGAGCTGCATCTCTTCGATTTCCAGCGCGCGTTTGTCTTTTTCCACGCCGTCGCGGGTAAAGACCTGCACGTCGATAACCGTACCGGAAACGCCGTTCGGCACGCGCAGAGAAGAGTCCTTAACGTCGGACGCTTTCTCGCCGAAGATCGCGCGCAGCAATTTTTCTTCCGGCGTCAGCTGGGTTTCGCCTTTCGGCGTCACCTTACCAACCAGAATGTCGCCGCCGGTCACTTCCGCGCCGATATACACGATGCCGGACTCATCCAGCTTGGAAAGCGCCGCTTCGCCCACGTTCGGGATATCGGCGGTGATCTCTTCCGGCCCCAGCTTGGTGTCGCGCGACACGCAGGCCAGTTCCTGAATGTGGATACTGGTGAAGCGATCTTCCTGCACCACGCGCTCGGAGACGAGGATGGAGTCTTCGAAGTTGTAGCCGTTCCACGGCATGAACGCCACGCGCATATTCTGACCCAGCGCCAGCTCGCCCAGGTCGGTGGACGGGCCGTCGGCCAGCACGTCGCCGCGTTCAACCGGCTCGCCCAGCGATACGCAAGGCATCTGGCTGATGCAGGTGTTCTGGTTGGAACGGGTGTATTTAGTCAGGTTATAGATGTCGATTCCGGCTTCGCCCGGATACATTTCATCATCGTTAACGCGGATCACGATACGCGATGCGTCCACGTACTGTACCGTACCGCCGCGTTTGGCTACGGCGGTTACCCCGGAGTCGACCGCAACGGCGCGTTCCATACCGGTGCCCACCAGCGGCTTATCGGCGCGCAGCGTCGGAACCGCCTGACGTTGCATGTTCGCACCCATCAATGCGCGGTTGGCGTCATCGTGTTCCAGGAACGGAATCAGTGAAGCACCGACGGAGACCACCTGCTGCGTGGATACGTCCATATACTCAACCTGATCGCGGCTGAACAGGCTGGACTCGCCTTTATTACGGCAGGTAACCAGTTCATCAATGAAGTGGCCTTCTTCGTCCAGGTTGGTGTTCGCCTGGGCGATAACGAAGTTGCCTTCTTCAATCGCCGACAGGTAATGGATTTCGTCCGTTACCACATTGTCACGCACGCGGCGATAAGGCGTTTCCAGGAAACCGTACTCGTTAGTCTGCGCATACACGGAAAGGGAGTTGATCAGACCGATGTTCGGACCTTCCGGCGTTTCGATAGGACATACGCGACCGTAGTGGGTCGGGTGCACGTCTCGAACTTCAAAGCCGGCGCGTTCGCGGGTCAAACCGCCCGGGCCCAGTGCCGAGATACGGCGTTTGTGCGTAATCTCGGAGAGCGGATTGTTCTGGTCCATAAACTGCGACAGTTGGCTGGAACCGAAGAACTCTTTCACCGCCGCCGAAATCGGCTTGGCGTTGATCATATCCTGCGGCATCAGCGTATCGAGGTCGCCTAGGGAAAGCCGCTCTTTCACCGCGCGCTCGACGCGCACCAAACCGACGCGGAACTGGTTTTCAGCCATTTCGCCGACGGAGCGGATACGACGGTTGCCGAGGTGGTCGATATCATCGACTTCGCCTTTACCGTTACGGATATCGATGAGCTTTTTCATCACGTCGATGATGTCTTCTTTGCTCAGGATACCGGAACCTTCGATCTCGTCGCGCAGCAGAGAACGGTTAAACTTCATCCGGCCGACCGCAGAGAGGTCATAGCGATCTTCGGAGAAGAACAGGTTCTCGAACAGCGTTTCGGCCGCTTCACGCGTCGGCGGCTCGCCGGGACGCATCATGCGGTAAATTTCAACCAGCGCGCTCAGACGGTCGTTAGATGGATCCACGCGTACGGTTTCAGATATGTACGGGCCGTGATCCAGATCGTTGGTGAACAACGTCTCGATACGCTTGTGGCCGGCTTGGCTGAGCTTAGCCAGCAGATCCAGCGACAGCTCCATATTCGCGGTGGCGATCAGTTCGCCGGTGCTTTCATCAATATAATCTTTGGAAAGCACTTTCCCGGCGATATATTCAACCGGTACTTCAATGCGCTCGATGCCGTCTTTTTCCAATTGACGAATATGACGGGCGGTGATGCGGCGGCCTTTCTCAACGTAGACCTTGCCTTCGGCTTCAATATCGAAAGAAGCGGTTTCTCCGCGCAGACGCTCGGGCGTCAGATCCATCTGCAGCTTGTTGCCGTTGATTTCATAGACAACTTTATCGAAGAACAGATCCAGAATTTGTTCGGTGGAGTAACCCAGCGCGCGCAGAATAATCGTCGCCGGCAGCTTACGGCGGCGGTCGATACGAACAAACAGGTTATCTTTCGGATCGAATTCGAAATCCAGCCAGGAACCACGGTAAGGAATAATGCGCGCGTTATACAGCACCTTACCCGAGGAGTGGGTTTTACCCTTGTCGCTGTCGAAGAATACACCGGGACTACGGTGCAACTGAGAAACGATGACACGCTCAGTACCGTTGATCACGAAAGTGCCGTTGTCGGTCATGAGCGGAATTTCGCCCATGTAGACTTCTTGCTCTTTGATATCTTTAACGGTGCCTTCAGGCGCTTCACGCTCGTAAATCACCAGGCGCAGTTTGACGCGCAACGGCGCGGAAAACGTCACGCCGCGGATTTGACACTCTTTAACGTCAAATACCGGCTCGCCCAGGCGATAGCTCACGTATTGCAGCTCTGAATTACCGCTATAACTCTGTATGGGGAAAACAGAACGGAATGCCGCTTCCAAACCGTACTGCCCTTCCGGATCTTGCTCGATAAACTTCTGGAACGAGTCAAGCTGGATAGAAAGGAGATAAGGCACGTCCAGCACCTGCGGGCGTTTGCCAAAATCCTTACGAATGCGTTTTTTCTCGGTATAGGAGTAAACCATAGGGTTCCTCAGCTCGCTGAAAAGTCGAACCACTCTGTCCGTCCTAGCAAAGGACAGGTCATGCAACACTATTTCTGTCTATCGGAAATGAAGTCCTTTCCGTAATACATCTTTCTATTACTCTTAAACCATTTCATTGCTCTTGCTCAGGCAGGGAACCCGTGCAGGGAAGCAGTATATTAAGTCGTCAATAGAAAAATATATTGGGGTAAATCAATGGCGGAATAGTGTGAAATACCACTGATGCCCTACAGCGCAAAAAGGCTGGTGACCAAAAAGTCACCAGCCATCAGCCTAATCAATCAGGCTGCAATCTGGAAAGTCGGCTTATTTAACTTCAACTTCTGCGCCAGCTTCTTCCAGAGCTTTCTTCAGAGCTTCGGCGTCGTCTTTGCTGATGCCTTCTTTCAGAGCGGCCGGAGCGGATTCAACCAGATCTTTAGCTTCTTTCAGGCCCAGACCGGTTGCGCCACGTACTGCTTTGATAACGGCAACTTTGTTGCCGCCGATAGCTTTCAGTACTACGTCGAATTCAGTTTTTTCTTCAGCAGCTTCAGCCGGGCCAGCAGCAACGGCTACAGCGGCGGCGGCGGAAACGCCGAATTTTTCTTCCATAGCGGAAACCAGTTCAACAACATCCATTACAGACATAGCTGCTACTGCTTCCAGAATTTGATCTTTAGTGATAGACATAACAATTGTTCCTAAGAATCAGAAATAGTTTATACGTTAGCAAGTGCGGTAGAGAAGAAAGCGCGATTAAGCCGCTTCTTTCTGATCGCGTACGGCAGCCAGAGTGCGGACC
Source organism: Brenneria populi (assembly GCF_036016195.1). NCBI lineage: Bacteria > Pseudomonadati > Pseudomonadota > Gammaproteobacteria > Enterobacterales > Pectobacteriaceae > Brenneria > Brenneria populi. The sequence continues at coordinate 11,730 of NZ_JAYWTM010000046.1, forward strand.
AGTTTGCCGGCAGCGGCTTCTTTCATGGTCGACATCAGACGTGCCAGTGCTTCTTCGTAAGTCGGCAGCGTTGCCAGACGGTCAATTTGAGCCGCCGGGATCAGCTCGCCTTCAAAGGCTGCAGCTTTGACCTCGAATTTTGCATTCGCTTTGGCGAATTCTTTGAACAGACGAGCAGCTGCGCCCGGGTGTTCCAAAGAGTATGCAATCAGGGTCGGACCAACAAACGTGTCTTTCAGGCACTCAAACTGAGTACCTTCAACAACGCGGCGCAGCAGGGTGTTACGAACAACACGCATGTAAACGCCGGCTTCACGACCTGCTTTACGCAGTTCAGTCATTTTATCTACGGTCACGCCGCGGGAATCCGCAACAACCGCAGACAGCGCACCTTTGGCCACTTCGCTGACTTCAGCAACAATCGCTTGTTTGTCTTGAAGATTTAATGCCATTAGCTTTTGCTCCTGGATTTAGCCGGAGGAAACCTCCGGAACTCACTTCACTTATTGCCAAAATGGAAATAAGCGTTGATGCACGGTGAGCAGAATCCAGCAAAGACAATTCTTTATAAAAAATGTTCTTCAGGCTCTGTCACCGTCTACGCAGGGAATTAAGTCTTTCGCAAGACACCTGCGGTCTTGGACGGAGGCCTGGATAGGCCAGGCTCCAACCGAAAATTCTTCTTTTATTCCGCTAGCGGAACAACGGGCGTAAGATTATAGGTAAATCCCACGCCCGAGTAAAGCGAAACAAAAGCTATTAGGCCGTTACGGTGCTCAGACCGCTTTGGTCAACCGCAACGCCCGCGCCCATAGTGGTGGACAGGCTGACTTTCTTGATGTACACGCCTTTCGCCTGAGATGGTTTGGCTTTTTTCAGCGCAACCAGCAGGGCTTCCAGGTTTTCTTTCAGTTTGTCAGCATCGAAATCAACCTTACCGATAGTGGTATGGATGATGCCGTTTTTGTCGTTACGATAACGAACCTGACCTGCTTTAGCGTTTTTAACCGCTTCGGCAACGTTAGGCGTTACGGTACCCACTTTCGGGTTCGGCATCAGGCCGCGCGGGCCCAGAACCTGACCCAACTGGCCGACGACGCGCATGGCATCCGGGGATGCGATAACGACGTCAAAATTCATTTCGCCTTTCTTAATCTGATCGGCCAGATCTTCCATACCCACCAGCTCGGCGCCGGCAGCCTTGGCTGCTTCAGCATTTGCGCCCTGGGTGAAGACGGCGACGCGAACGGAACGACCGGTGCCGTGCGGCAGAACGGTGGCGCCACGAACGTTTTGATCGGATTTACGCGCGTCGATGCCGAGGTTAACGGCAACGTCAACGCTTTCTACGAATTTAGCAGTGGCCAGCTCTTTGAGCAGGGCAACGGCTTCGTTGATATCATACTGTTTAGTTGCATCAACTTTGTCACGGATCACGCGCATGCGCTTGGTCAGCTTAGCCATTTTATTAACCCTCCACTACCAGGCCCATGGAACGAGCAGTACCTTCGATGGAACGCGCCATGGCTTCCACGTCGGCACCCGTCATATCCGCAGCTTTAGTTTCTGCGATTTCACGAACCTGAGCACTCGTTATTTTACCAACCTTGTCTTTGTTCGGCTTGCCGGAACCAGACTTGATACCCGCCGCTTTTTTCAGCAGAACTGCTGCCGGAGGCGTTTTGGTAACAAAGGTAAAAGAACGGTCAGAATAAACGGTAATAACAACCGGAATCGGCAGACCTTTTTCAATGCTTTCAGTTTTAGCATTGAACGCCTTACAGAATTCCATGATGTTGACACCCTGCTGACCCAGAGCCGGACCGACCGGTGGGCTCGGGTTAGCCATACCAGCCGCAACCTGCAGCTTGACATAGGCTTGTACTTTCTTGGCCATTTAACTTTCCTCGAATGGGTAATAACGCCTCGCAACAAGGCTCCCCGTGGTTAATACGTTCCAGATGTCTTTTAGACACCCTGAAAACAAAAGGCGCGAAATTGTAGATTAATTTCGCGCCCAAGACAAGCAACCATTTTCAGCCGTTCAGAACGAATCGTTTACCCTTTCTCGACCTGACTAAAATCGAGTTCCACCGGCGTCGCACGACCAAAGATCGAAACCGACACTTTCAGGCGGCTTTTTTCGTAATCCACTTCTTCGACTACGCCATTAAAGTCCGCAAACGGACCGTCGTTAACGCGAACCATTTCACCGGGTTCGAACAGCGTTTTCGGCCGAGGTTTATCCCCCACCTGCTGCAGGCGGTTCATGATCGCATCAACTTCTTTATCGCTGATAGGCGCCGGACGGTCGGAGGTTCCGCCGATAAACCCCATAACGCGCGGAACGCTGCGCACCAGATGCCAACTGGCATCTTCCATCACCATCTGTACCAGCACATAACCGGGGAAAAACTTACGTTCGCTCTTGCGGCGCTGGCCGCCGCGAATTTCAACCACTTCTTCCGTCGGCACCATAACTTCGCCGAACAGATCTTCCATATTATGCAATTTGATATGCTCGCGCAGCGACTGAGCTACGCGGCCTTCAAAACCGGAAAACGCCTGAACGACGTACCAACGTTTTTTTGGGGCTTCAGACATTTTAGAACCTCAGGCCAGTGATAAACGATACCAATCGGACCAGAATACCATCCAGCCCCCACAAAATCAGCGACATCACGGCGGTAACCGCGGCGACGATTAACGTGGTGTGTAACGTTTCCTGGCGGGTCGGCCAAATCACTTTACGTACTTCGGTACGGGCTTCACGGGCAAACGTTACTGTTGCTTTGCCTTTTGCGGTTAGCAATGCCACGCCACCGGCGGCGGCAATCAGGATAACAACCGTTAATGCGCGCAGCGGCAGACTAATTTCGCGGTAGTAGTAGTTGCCGACAATCGCAACGATCAGCAATACGGCCACGACCAGCCATTTAATCGCTTCCAGGCCACGCCCGCTCCCCTGAGCTTCGGTATTCGCACTCATAAACCAACCTGTCACTATGATCCAGACAAATAACTTTGCCCCGCAAAGCAGGGCAAACCAAACCGAAAGATGTTCCGTAAACGAATAATTCGGTATTTACGCCGTATCTACAGAGCCTATCTCACCAATGATTATATTCCATAATCGCTGATGAGATAGGTTCTACCACATGACAGCGTAGAAAAAGGGCATCAAATGATGCCCTTTTACCGCGTGTCGCGTCAAACGTTATCAGCGATTAAGCGATAAC
>NZ_JAYWTM010000047.1:0-371 GCF_036016195.1 Brenneria populi
GATGGAGGCGCATTATAGGGATCCCAGATCTTTACACAACCACTTTCTCGATCTTTTTTTCCGTTCGCGTAAATTTCGCGCCTTTCGTTGAGATCTTATACGATCGCGTCTATTTTCAGGGTGCTGTGGCGCGCGATCTGCCGATATATACCCTAAATAATTCGAGTTGCAGGAGCTTACTGAAGTCAAGTGGCTGGGGTCGACAAATCTGCCGGGAGCAGATTTGAACGCCGCTTGCGGCGGCCCCAACGAGGCGAGCGCCATGGATGGAGCGAGTAACAAAGCCAACGCACATGCAACTTGAAGTATGACGGGTATATTGTCTATCCATTCACATATAAGTGTAATCAACAGGGGGTTACCGATGGATT